>NZ_JAHXPT010000020.1 GCF_019431045.1 Clostridium weizhouense
TGACCAGGCTGTGCTGATTTTGCAACTCTTGGAGCTTCTATATCCATTAAATATATATTGTTTGTAAGCTCTCTTTTACTAACTATCTTATACATCTCATGTCCCCCTATTAAAGATTTTATATATTACTTATAAATATACACTATTATAATAGAATTTTAAAATAAATTTTTGATTTTTAGCAAATTTAAAGATTATCTTTTTAAATCCAATATATTAATAATTTCTACATAATCATTAATATATATTTTCTAATTAATTTAATACATTTATAATTTTTTATTTGATTTTAGATCTTTCTATGTAAAAGTCAATTATATAACAGAATAAATCATTCACTATTTTGTGTTCTTCTAAGTATTATATTGTATATTAAATAATTAATATATCATTTCTGTAAAAAAGACTGTTTTAAAATTTAAAACAGTCTTAGCTTAATTAATATTTATTTCTTTGCTTTAGTTCTCTTTGCATTTCTCTATTATGAGCCTTTTCAAGCATAGAATCTCTTTTGTCATAATTCTTTTTACCTCTACATACACCAAGTGCTACCTTTACTCTTCCATTTTTTAAATAAAGAGATAATGGTATTAATGTATATCCAGCCTGAGATACCATTCCTGAAAGTTTAGAAATCTGTTCTTTATGCAGTAATAGTTTTCTTTCTCTTAAAGGTTCTACATTAAATATATTTCCTTGCTCATATGGACTTATATGCATATTTATTATGAAAATTTCACCGTTTCTAAAATCTGCATAACATTCTTTAAGATTGGCTCTCCCATTTCTAATAGACTTAACTTCTGTTCCTACTAACGCAAGACCCGCTTCCATAGTCTCTTCTACAAAATAATCATGCCTAGCTTTTCTATTTTCCGCTAATGAATTTGAACTTTTTTTTCTTACCATTAAAACCCACCTACTAATAATAGCCAATTTACTTATATAAACTATATAATAATCTAATTTACTTATAAACTGAACTAACTTTTCTTATATAAAATTATAATATAATTAATATTTTTAATCAATCAGTATATATTCTATCTATCTATTATTAGTTCTTCTTCCGAAGATAATAATAACTCTTCATTATTGTTATTGTCTTCTTGACTATCTTCTTGAACTTCTTCCTCATCATTTTTACGACTTATAATATTAAAATAAACTTCTCTATTAGGTATATCTACCTTAACACATTTTACTTTTAATTCATCACCAAGTTTATAAGTTTTCTTTGTTTTTTCACCAATTAAAGTAAGATGTGCTTCATCAAATATATAATAATCATCATCTAAATCAGTCATGTGTACTAGTCCCTCAATTGTATTAGGTAATTCAACAAATATCCCAAAAGAAGTAACTGAAGATACAATTCCTTCAAATTCTTCTCCTATTCTATCTTGCATATATTCAGCTTTCTTTAAATCATCAACTTCTCTTTCAGCTTCTTGAGCTACTCTTTCTCTTTCTGATGATTGCTTCGCTGCAAAATCAACTATTGATATTAATTTATTCGCTCTTGTTCCATCAATTTCTCCATTAAGATGTTCTTTTATTATTCTGTGAATTTGTAAATCTGGATATCTTCTTATTGGAGATGTAAAGTGACAATAATATTGAGCTGCTAATCCAAAATGTCCTATACATTCTGGTGCATATCTAGCTTGCATCATAGATCTTAATAGTAAAGTACTTACAACTGTTTCTTCTTTTTTATCCTTAACTTTTTCTAAAACCTCTTGCAACGCTCTTGGTCTTATTTCTTCTTTCCAATGAATAGTGTATCCTAAATTGTAGATAAATTCTTTAAACTTAGCTAATTTTTCTTCATCTGGATTTTCATGAATTCTATATACAAAAGGTAATTTAGTCCAGAACATATGCTCAGCTACAGTTTCATTACAAACTAACATAAATTCCTCTATAATTCTATTAGCTATTTCACGCTCATAAGGCTTAATATCTATTGGCTTTCCCATTTCATTTAATATTATCTTTGATTCTTCTATTTCAAAATCTATAGCACCTCTTTTAGTTCTTTTATTTCTTAATATACTACAAAGTTCTTCCATAGTTTTAAAATCTTCATAAAGATAATCATATCTCTGTATAAGTTCTTCATCATTATCTCTTAATATTTTAGTAACATCAGTATAAGTCATTCTCTCATTAGTTTTTATAACTGATTCCATTATTTCATGGTCTAAAACTTTTCCCTTATGGTCAATAATCATAAAACAACTTAAAGCTAATCTATCTACTTGAGGATTTAAAGAACATATTCCATTAGATAACTTTTTAGGTAACATAGGAATAACTCTATCAATTAAATATACTGAAGTCGCTCTCTTTAATGCCTCTTTATCTAAAGGATTATTTTCCTTAACATAATTAGTTACATCTGCAATATGAACTCCTAGTTTAAAATTACCATCTTCAAGCTTTTCTATAGATACCGCATCATCTAAATCCTTAGCATCTTCACCATCTATAGTCACCATTTTAATATTTCTTAAATCAACTCTTCTCTTATATTCCTCTTCACTAATTGTTTCTGGAATCTGTTCTGCAAATTTTAATACTTTTTTACTAAACTCTTCAGGCAATCCAAATTTTCTAATGATAGTTACTATATCTAATCCCTTATCACCTTTTTTACCTAATACTTCTTTTATAACGCCCTCTGGACTTTTTCTTTTATCTGGCCATTTTGTTATTTCAACTATAACAACATCACCCTCTGTAGCTCCATTTCTATCTTTTTTAGAAATAAATATATCTTGAGTAATTCTTGTATCTTCTGAAACTACAAAGCCAAAATTTTTACTATCTTGATATATACCTATTACTTTAGTTGTATTTCTTTCTAAAATTTTGACTACTTCGCCTTCTCTTTTTTTACCACTTAAATCGTCTCTTGTTATTTGTACCTGTATCTTGTCTCCATTTATAGCTCCATTCATACATGAGCTTGGAATAAATACATCTTTTTCTCCTTCTATATCTGGAATTAAAAATCCAAATCCTTTTGCATGAGCTTGAAGTTTGCCTGTAAGTAATCCTACTCTTCCGGGAACAATATATTTATTATTTTTATTCCTTACAACTAATCCTTCATCTTCCATAGTTTTTAAGGTCTTTTTAAAAGCACCATATTCATGTGATTTTATATCAAAAACAATAGCTAATTCTTCAATAGTCATTGGATTATAAGCAGGTTCTTTCATAAAACTTATTAATGTTTCTTTTATTGTCATACTATTTTTCCTCCTGTTATCTACGATGATAGCAAATTTTTCTATAATCTTAACTATATACTACCATATTAACGCTTCTTAATATATATTTTATATAACTATATATAGTATTGACATATAAAATTCTTTTTATTTAAACTTATTTTTATCTTATTGTTTAACTTATCTATAATCTACATCTTTTGTATAAGTTATTCTCAATATTTTACTTTAAAAACCTAAAAAATACCTGATTTAGTCCAGGTATTTTAGATTTTAATTATTTATTTTAAAACATAATAAGAGCACAGAAACAACCTACCTAGCACCAATACAAATAACTTATTATCTAATTAGAATCTTTCGACTTTAAATAAACAAATCACTACTTATAAAGATGTTTCGTTCGACCATAAAAAATATCTACACAACTATATATAACCTCACGGCTATGTATAATCATTTCAACACTAGATATAATCTTCGCTTGACCTTATATGATAAGTTGGAACCTACATATAATAAATGTAAAAACATCGACTATATTAAAGCTTTTCCTAACCATATAAAATCGCCCTCTAATTTAAGCTAAATTACATTAGTAAATTAATTTAAATCTTTGGCTAACCTAATATATTCAATAAAGAATATATTAAGTATTGGCTCGGTTGTTTTGTACTCTATGCTATTATAATAACCAATATAATTTTTTATATGCATACATATTTATAAAAAGTCAAATTTATTATATATATAGCTATACGCCAAGATAACTACAAAAATCATCTACTAAATATAATAGATTTCTCCAAATAAATACTTTTTATTATTGTTCTTTTTGAATTAATTTTCCGTCAATATATAAATTTCAAATATGAGGCCAGTTATACAAAAAAATTATTTTTTTGTATAACTAGCCTAAAGAATAAAAAAAAGATTTCAAAATTTATATATAAAATCTTGAAATCTTTTATATTTTAATTACTATTTTATAAGATACTGAATTAATACTCCACCGTACTTAGCAATAACTGGTGCAAATACTACAGATACTATTGTCATAAGCTTTATTAATATATTCATAGATGGACCTGATGTATCTTTAAATGGATCACCTACAGTATCACCTACAACTCCTGCTTTATGTGCAACACTACCTTTTCCACCATTTATTCCAGTTTCTATATATTTTTTAGCATTATCCCAAGCACCACCTGAATTAGACATCATAATTGCAAGCATAACACCTGTAACTACTCCTCCTCCAATTAATCCTCCTAATGCTTCTGTTCCTAATAACATTCCTACTATTAATGGAACTGCTATAGCTAATATTCCTGGTAAGATCATTTCTTTTAATGCTGCATGTGTTGATATCTCTACACATTTTGAATAGTCTGGTTTTTCAGTTCCTTTTAATATTCCTTCTTTTTCTCTAAATTGTCTTCTTACTTCTTCAACCATTTCAGTAGCAGCTTTTCCTACTGATTGCATTGTTAATGCTGCAAAAAGGAAAGGTAACATTCCTCCAATTAATACTCCTACCAAAGTTAAAGGATCAAGTAAATTTATTGTTTGTAAATTTACTGTTTGAGAATATGATGCGAAAAGTGCTAAAGCTGTAAGTGCTGCTGAACCTATAGCAAAGCCTTTACCTATAGCAGCTGTGGTATTTCCAACTGAATCTAATTTATCAGTTATTTCTCTAATGTTCTTGTCTAATTCACACATTTCAGCTATTCCACCTGCATTATCTGATATAGGACCATAAGCATCAACCGCTATTGTTATAGCTGTTGTTGAAAGCATACCAACTGCTGATAAAGCTATACCATATAATCCTAATGAAGTATTACTACCTCCACCTATTGCAAAAAATGATATTATTATTCCAATAACTATCAATAATATCGGTATAACTGTAGACTTCATTCCAACTGATAAACCTGCGATAATATTTGTTGCTGGTCCTGTTTTAGATTCATTTGCTATAAACTTAACAGGCTTATAATCTGCTGATGTATAATACTCTGTAACTTTTCCTATAATTAAACCAACAATTAATCCAGCTATTACAGGTAAAAATAATTCATAAGATCCCATTAGCATATTACATACTATAAACCCAACTACTAATACTATAACTCCAGAAATTGTACTACCTAAATTCAAAGCCTTTTGTGGATTATCTCCTTTATATGCTTTTACAAATATAATTCCTATCAATGATGCTAAGATTCCTATTGAAGAAAGAACTAAAGGAAATATTACAATATTTATTCCCCATTCTCCTACTAATACAGAACCTAAAGTAATTGC
The DNA here is from genome assembly GCF_019431045.1 of Clostridium weizhouense. Classification (GTDB taxonomy): domain Bacteria; phylum Bacillota; class Clostridia; order Clostridiales; family Clostridiaceae; genus Clostridium; species Clostridium weizhouense. The sequence goes on from NZ_JAHXPT010000020.1 coordinate 5,559, forward strand.
GGATATAATTGAACCTACATATGACTCAAATAAATCTGCTCCCATCCCAGCAACATCACCAACATTATCACCAACATTATCAGCTATAACTGCTGGATTTCTAGGATCGTCTTCTGGTATTCCAGCTTCTACTTTTCCTACTAAATCTGCTCCTACATCAGCTGCTTTTGTATAAATTCCTCCACCTACTCTTGCAAATAATGCAATTGAAGATGCTCCAAGTCCAAACCCAGTAATATATTCTGCATTTAAATCAAATATAATTGAAAAAAACCCCAACCCTATTATACCTAAACCAACTACACATAATCCCATAACTGTACCACCTGAAAACGCAACTGCCAACGCTTCTCTTATTCCATGTTTAGCAGCTTCTGTTGTTCTTACATTTGATTTTACAGCTATTCTCATTCCAATATAACCTGCTACAATAGAAAATAACGCACCCACTACAAATGCTACTGCTGTTTTAAAATTTAAAAACATTATTATAGCTAGCGCAATTACAATGATAAATACAACTAAATAAGAATATTCTTTTTTTAGAAATGCCATTGCTCCTTCTTCTATATACCCTGAAATTTCAATCATTTTCTCATTACCTGTATCTTTTTTTAAAATACCTTTAACCAGAAAAATGACTACAATAAGAGCAAGAAAACCACTTATCATTGAAAAATATAATAAATTCATACCTATCACCCCTTTTAATATTATTGGTTTTGGTATAAAGATTAGGCAAATATAAGTTAAATTCAACTTACAATTTATAAACACTATAGATTATTTTACACTTTATCTATAGTTCAATTTTATTCCAATTTTGTATATTTTAAGTATATAAGTTATCATTATATTTATCAAGTAAATATATCTTATTTCTTTGTAATTTTTAATATAAATTCTAGATATTTTAACGTTTTATAATTTTTCAGAAAATAAAAAAATCGCCAATGCGACTGTGAAAATTTCAATTTTTTAATCATATAGGTTTTAGAATATATGGAAAAATATCACATAAAAAAATAAATAAAAGAGCTACTTAAATTATAAGCAGCCAAAAATTTTATTTTATGAAATTTAGTACTAATGTATTAAGTGCAAATAATCCTGTAAATATCCAAGTTAATCTTACAAGCATTACTTCTTTAGTTCTTGCTTTATTTTTTGAAAAGAATGTATCTTTTGTACCACCTTGTATTAACCCACTTAAAGCATCAGCCTTACTAGGTTGCATAAAAATAGTTACAGTTATTAAGACTCCTAATAATACTTCTAAACCCATTAATATATTTTGCATAGGTAAACACCTCCTATAATTAACTAATTATAAATAACATATATTCTAAATTGTAGCATAACTTTTATATCATTACAACTTTTCACTAATATAAAATAACTGTTATTCTCAATAAACTGTATATTTAAAAATATAAATAGCTATATCAATTTAGAATTTAATTCTATTTAGATATAGCTATTTTTTTTACTATTATTTATAATTTTTAATATTATTTTTTAATATTAAAAAATGCTTTTTTACCTCTATATTCTGCTACATCTGCTAATCCTTCTTCTATTCTTAAAAGTTGATTATACTTTGCAACTCTTTCAGATCTTGCAGGTGCACCTGTCTTTATTTGTCCAGCGTTAACAGCTACAACTAAATCAGCTATAGTTGTATCTTCAGTTTCTCCTGATCTATGAGAAATAACAGCTGTATATCCTGCTCTATTAGCCATTTCTATAGCATTTAAAGTTTCTGTTAAAGTACCAATTTGATTTAATTTAATAAGGATTGAGTTAGCTGCCCCCATTTCAATACCTTTTTCTAATCTTTCAGTATTAGTAACAAATAAATCGTCTCCTACTAATTGTACCTTCTTTCCTAATCTTTCAGTAATTAGTTTCCAACCTTCCCAGTCTTCTTCTGCCATACCATCTTCAATTGAAATTATAGGATATTTATTTACCCAATCTTCAAAGAAATCTACCATTTCAGATGGTGTTAATGTCCTTCCTTCATTTTCTAATACATACTTACCATCTTTGTAATATTCAGATGAAGCAGCATCTATAGCTATAAACATATCTTCACCTGCTTTATATCCTGCTTTAGTTATCGCTTCTATAATTATGTCAATTGCTTCTGCATTTGATTTTAAATTTGGAGCAAATCCCCCTTCATCTCCAAGACCTGTTGCATACCCTTTATCATTAAGAAGTTTTTTTAATGTATGATAAACTTCTGCACACATTCTTAGCGCTTCTGTAAAGCAACATGCACCTACTGGCATAATCATAAATTCTTGTAAATCTACTGAGTTATCAGCATGTGATCCACCATTGATTATATTCATCATAGGTACTGGTAAAACTTTAGAGTTTACTCCACCAACATATTTATATAATGGCATTTGTAATGCATTTGCTGCAGCATTTGCAACTGCTAAAGATACTCCTAAGATCGCATTTGCACCTAATTTACCTTTATTATTAGTTCCATCTAATTCAATTAACATTTTATCTATATATGTTTGATCAAATACATTACATCCAATCAATTCTTCAGCGATTGTTTCATTTACATTTTGTACTGCCTTTAAAACACCTTTTCCTAAATATTTATCTTTATCTCCATCTCTTAATTCTACTGCCTCATACATTCCTGTTGAAGCCCCTGATGGTACAGCTGCTCTTCCCATATTACCATCTTCCAAGTAAACTTCTACCTCTACTGTTGGAAAACATCTAGAATCTAATATTTGCCTTGCAACAACATCCACAATTTCTAAGTAATCTTTCATTTAATAACCTCCTTAAATATATGCAAAATCCATTTGATAATGCTTATCAATATCATTTTAGTATATAAAGTGTAAAAAGAAAAGACTTTTTTTCATTTCCTTTAATATTATTCGTAAACTATATTTTTAATATTCATAAAATAATTATTTTTTCATTCAATTTTATCTAATATAATAAAAGCTATCTCAAAACATTTTATGTATTGAGATAGCTAATTAACGTCTATAATAATTTTTATATTTGATTATTAAAATATTTTTCAAATTTAGTACTCCATTGTTTAGCTTTCTTTTCATCAATGTCACTTATTCCATCAAGAAACTCTTCTAAAAATCCAATTCTATTCAATCCCTTCATTAAATGTCTTGGATAATCTACTTTTCTAGAATAAGCTTTTTTAGGATCTATTATCATAAGTCTTTCATTTTCTGAAACAAATATATCCTTACATCTTGTATCTAATTTAGTAAATTTAAGTTTTTTAAACTCTAGTAGCAATTTATATATATTCTTAATTAATTTTTTACTTAGTCCATGTTCTTTTATATAATGATCTAAACGTTCTCCATCTACCATATCTCTAACTACATAGAATTTTCCTCTCTTATATAACCTAGGAAAATATTTTGATCCATTAGTTCTGTGAAGTATACCTCCTTCATCATTACATACCTTTTGAGTTAAAAATATTTTAATAACCTTATTACCTGGAAGTTGATATACTATTCCATTATTTCCTTGACCAAGATATTTTCCTTCTCTAAATAGTTTTTCCGTCTTCTCGTCAAAATCAGCAGAATAATCAAAATTTCTTTTCATTTCATCAACCCTAAACCTTTTTTTATAAATATATTACTAAAGATTTTAATTTATGACGAACTAATATACTTATTCTCTATCAAGCTTTATGAATTTTGTTCCTTGAAAATATAAAATGCCTATATCATCTTGGCATAGTATTGCTTATTAATAACATTAGAACTTATATAAAAAAAAATTTATGATATATACTTATAAACAAATATTGTTAATTAAATATTTAATGTTATATAAAAAGTATAAATGTAATAACTTAATTAGAATATCTAAGAAGGTCTAGCATAATATATATTCTACTTATGCTAGACCTTCTTTCATATCTCTAAATATTTAATTTTTAATAATATTATTTACTTACTACTAAATTTTCTCCTGTCATTTCAGCTGGTACTTCAAGACCTAATTGATTTAACATTGTTGGAGCTATATCAGCAAGTTTACCATCTTTCAAAATTTTTCCTTCTGCATGGTTTGATACCCAAACAAATGGTACTGGTTCTGTAGTATGAGCTGTAAATGGATTTCCTGTTGAGAAATCTATCATAGTTTCAGCATTACCATGATCTGCAGTAATAAATACACATCCATCCTTTTGTAATACTTTATCTACAACTTTTCCTAAGCATTCATCAACTGATTCAATTGCTTTAACTGCTGCAGGTATTACTCCAGTATGTCCAACCATATCTGGGTTTGCAAAGTTTAAGATTATCATATCATATTTATCTGAATCTAATCTGTTTATTAATTCATCTGTTACTTCATATGCACTCATTTCTGGTTTTAAATCATAAGTCGCAACTTTTGGTGAAGGAATTAAAGCTCTATCTTCACCTTCATTTTCTTTTTCAACTCCGCCGTTGAAGAAGAATGTAACGTGAGCATACTTTTCTGTTTCAGCTATTCTTAATTGATTTAATCCCTTGCTACTTACGTATTCACCAAGAGTATTAGTTAATGTTTGTGGCTTGTAAGCAACTTCAACACCTTCTAATGTTTTATCATATTGAGTCATTGTTATGAAAGTAAGATTTAAAGCTTCTCTCTTAAATCCTTGAAATACTTTATCATTAATAGCTCTAGTAATTTCTCTAGCTCTATCTGGTCTAAAGTTAAAGAATATAACAGAATCATTATTCTTTATTGTACTAACAGGTGCTCCATTTTCAGTTACTACTGTTGGTAATACAAACTCATCAGTTTTGTTATCATGATAAGAATTATCTATAGCTTCTATAGCACTATTAGCAGTTTCACCTTTACCTAATACTAATGCGTTATAAGCAAGTTCAACTCTTTCCCATCTATTATCTCTATCCATAGCATAGTATCTACCACTTACAGTAGCTATTTTACCTACACCTATTTCATCCATCATTTTTTCAGTTTTTTCTATAAATTCTTTACCTGATGATGGTGCAACATCTCTTCCATCCATAAATGCATGAACATATACATTTTGAATTCCTTGTTTTTTAGCAAGTTCTAAAAGACCTTTTAAATGATCAATATGTGAATGGACCCCACCATCTGATAATAATCCCATTAAGTGTAATGAAGAATTATTATTTTTAACATTAGTAATTCCTTTATTTAAAGCTTCATTTTCAAAGAAATCTCCATCTGAAATAGCCTTAGTTATTCTTGTTAATTCTTGGTATACAATTCTACCAGCACCAATATTTAAATGACCTACTTCTGAATTTCCCATTTGTCCTTGTGGTAATCCAACCGCCATACCACTCGCTTGTAATTTTGATGTTGGATAATTTGCTACTAATCTATCAAAATTTGGTTTTTTAGCTAAACTTACCGCATTTCCTTCTGATTTTGGTGCAATACCGAAACCATCTAATATCATTAACATAACAGGTTTTTTTGACATCTTCCTATCCCTCCAAATTTATTGCTAATATCATAATATACTATTATCATCTTTATTTTCTATCTTTTTAACCACTATAATTATATTATTTTTTTATACTTATTGCAACTTATAACATCACCATTCTACAAAAGTTACTACGGAAATCTCTTCTAAAAATTCTATCAAATTACCATTTTACAAAATGTACTAAGGAAAAGCATTCTTATACATAATATTTTGATAAGTAATATTTTATATTCTTTATATTAATTAACAAACTTTATTGGAATTTATATATTCTAATTTTTTACTTTAGTTTTACAATTATTTTTTTGTTTGTAGTACTCTGTTACAATTTCATACCAGTGTTCAATTATACAATCAACAACTTTAGGATCATACATTATTCCTTTATTTTTTAGAATCTCATTAAAACATTCTTCATCACTAATTAATTTTCTATAAGGCCTATCACTTTTCATAGCATCTATCGAATCACATACAGCTATAACTCTAGCCCCCATTGGAATTTCTTCTGCCTTTAAACCTAAAGGGTATCCAGTACCGTCCCATCTTTCATGATGATGTAAAACTATATGAGATATTTCTTTTAAACTATTTGCTTTACTAAGAATATTATATCCTATTTGACAATGTTCTTTCATAGCCTTCCATTCTTCAGAATTTAATTTTCCATTTTTGTTTAAAATATTATCTGAAACTCCTATTTTTCCGATATCATGTAAATGTGCTGCAATGTGAAACATATCCACTTCTTGACTCTCTAATTTTAATGCCTTACACAGTTTATAAGTCATATCACTTACTCTTGTTGAATGACCAGAAGTATAAAAATCCCTTGCTTCTAATGCTGCAACCATACTATCTATGATATCATGGTACATTATCTCATTGTTTACTTCTAACATAACTCCCCCCCTATTTTATTTCCTTTATATAATACCTTTATTGATAATGAATTTCAATAATTTCATAATACCTATATTTTAAAACAGTGTTGATGTTTTAATTTAAAATAAACTAAAATATCAACATTCATTTAAAATATAGAATATATAATAAAAAGGCCATGAACTTATTAAGTTCATGGCCTTTTTATTATTAGTAGTTAACTATTGCAGAGAAATCAGCTGCTACTAAACTAGCTCCACCAACTAATGCTCCATCTATATCAGACATTTTCATTTGAGCTTCTATTGTATTTGGTTTAACTGATCCACCGTATTGAATTCTTACTTTATCAGCAACTTCAGTTCCATACATTTCAGCAACCATAGCTCTTACAGCTTTAATTGTTTCATTTGCTTGCTCATCAGTAGCAGTTTTACCTGTTCCGATTGCCCAAATTGGCTCATAAGCAATAACAAGTCTTTCTACTTGTTCATTAGTTAATCCAGCTATATCAACTTTGATTTGAGCTTCAAGAACTTTATTAGTAGTTCCATTTTCTCTTTGTTCTAAAGTTTCTCCACAACAAAGAATTGGAGTAATATTATGAGCAAATGCTGCTTTAACTTTCTTGTTTAATGCTTCATCAGTTTCATTGAAGTATTCTCTTCTTTCGCTATGTCCTAAAACAACATATTCAATTCCCATAGCTTCTAACATTCCTGGAGCAACTTCTCCTGTGAAAGCTCCACTTTCTTCAAAGTGCATATTTTGTGCTGCAACTTTTACGTTTGATCCAGCTACTGCCTTTTTAACAGCATCTAAACATACAAAAGTTGGACATATAACTACATCACAAGTTGCATCCTTAACTAATGGTTTTAATTCTTCTACCATTTTTACTGCTTCTTCAACAGTTTTATTCATTTTCCAGTTTCCAGCAATAATTGCTTTTCTCATTCCTCTTCACCTCATATTAAAATTTAAATAATAAATAAAGATACAAAATCTTTATTATCTATATTTCTACATTATTTTATATTTCTACATTAAAAGATAAAACTCCTTTAAAAGTTTTATCTTTAATAATTATCTATTTTTTACATAATTAGTCGTTTAATGCAGCAATTCCTGGTAATACTTTACCTTCTAAGAATTCAAGTGATGCTCCACCACCAGTTGAGATATGAGTCATCTTATCTCCAAATCCTAATATATTAACAGCAGCTGCTGAATCTCCACCACCGATTATAGTAGTTGCATTTGAATCAGCCATTGCTTTAGCTACTGCAATTGTTCCTTTATTGAAGTTTTCAAATTCGAATACTCCCATTGGTCCATTCCAAATTACAGTCTTAGCATCTTTAACTGCATCAGCGTATAATTTTTCAGACTTTGGTCCAATATCTAATCCCATATTTCCTACTGGAATATTTTCATTTTCTGTAACTGTAGCTTCTACATCTTTGAATTCAGCAGCAACTCTATGGTCTACTGGTAATAAGAATTTAACACCTTTTTCTTCTGCTTTAGCAATCATTTCTTTAGCATAGTCAAGTCTATCTTCTTCAACTAATGAAGTTCCGATTTCATATCCTTGAGCTTTTAAGAATGTATAAGCCATTCCACCACCAATTATGATTGTATTAACTTTATCTAAAAGATTGTTTATAACAGCAATTTTATCTGAAACTTTAGCTCCACCTAAAATAGCAACGAATGGTCTTTCTGGAGTTTCAACTGCATTTCCTAAGAATTTTAATTCTTTTTGGATTAAGTATCCACATACAGCTGTATCAATATAATCAGTTACTCCAACAGTTGAGCAGTGAGCTCTATGAGCTGTACCAAATGCATCGTTAACAAATACTTCAGCTAAAGAAGCTAATTCTTTTGAGAATTCAGCTACATTCTTAGTTTCTTCTTTTCTGCATCTTGTATTTTCTAATAATACAACATCTCCGTCTTTCATTTCAGCAACTGCTTTTTTAGCGTTTTCTCCAACAACTTCTTCATCTCTTGCGAAAACAACTTCTTTATTTAACATTTCGCTTAATCTTTTAGCTACTGGTGCTAATGATTTTGAAGCGTCTTTTCCTAAGTGTGAGCAAAGTATAACTTTTGCACCTTTTTCAATTAAGTAATTAATTGTTGGAAGTGCTCCATTTAATCTATTTTCATCAGTTATAACACCATCTTTTAATGGTACATTAAAGTCACATCTAACTAAAACTTTTTTTCCTTTTACTTCGATATCTTCAATTGTTTTTTTATTAAAATTCATTTTTTTCACCTCTAATTATTAAACTTTTAAATATTTTAAAATAGTCTGGCCTTATAGCCTTATACTACAAAACCAGACTTATTTATAACTTTTAATTACTTTTTCTAAAACTTAAATTATTTTAAGAAATTAGAGAAGTATTTGATTGTTCTAACCATTTGGCTAGTGTATGAATTTTCATTATCATACCATGAAACAACTTGAACTTGGTATGTGTCTTCATCAACTTTAGCTACCATAGTTTGAGTTGCATCAAATAATGAACCGAATCTGATTCCTACGATATCAGAAGATACTAATTCTTCTTCAGTGTATCCGAATGATTCGTTAGAAGCAGCTTTCATAGCAGCATTTACTTTTTCAACTGTAAGATCTTTTGCTTTAACTGCAGCAACTAAGATTGTAGTTGAACCAGTTGGAACTGGAACTCTTTGTGCAGAACCGATTAATTTACCGTTTAATTCTGGGATAACTAATCCAATAGCTTTAGCAGCACCAGTTGAGTTAGGAACTATATTTACAGCAGCAGCTCTTGCTCTTCTGAAATCTCCTTTTCTGTGTGGTCCGTCTAATACCATTTGATCTCCAGTGTAAGCATGGATAGTTGACATTATACCAGATTGAATTGGTGCTAAGTCATTAAGTGCTTTAGCCATTGGAGCTAAACAGTTAGTTGTACAAGATGCTGCAGATATTATGTGATCTTCAGCAGTTAAGATATCTTGGTTAACGTTGAATACAACTGTTGGAAGGTCGTTTCCAGCTGGAGCTGATATAACAACTTTCTTAGCACCTGCATTGATATGAGCTTGAGATTTAGCTTTTGATACATAGAATCCAGTACATTCAAGTACTACGTCTACTCCTAATTCTCCCCAAGGAAGTTTTGAAGCATCAGCTTCAGCGTAGATTTTGATTTCTTTTCCATTAACAACCATAGCATTTTCTTTAACTTCTACAGTTCCTTCATATCTACCTTGTGATGAATCATATTTTAATAAGTGAGCTAACATTTTAGGATCTGTTAAGTCGTTGATTGCAACCACTTCATATCCTTCCGCTCCAAACATTTGTCTAAATGCAAGACGTCCAATACGTCCAAAACCATTAATTGCTACTTTTACATTTGCCATTAAAATTACCTCCTAAGTAATGCTTTTTTATAAAAATAAATTTTACAAACTAATTTAATAACTGAAATTATTGATTTAGTGTTTCTAGTATTTTTTTACTTGTTTCTTCATCGGTAACCAAAATACCATTAACATCATTAAATTCAGTTGCTATAATTGACTCTATTTTATTTTTTCCACCAGCAACTGCAATATGTGTTTTAATCTTTCTAGCTTCATTAATTTTAATCCCAATAGTGGTAGTTTCTGACACTATTTCAGAATTTTTATTAAAATAACAACCAAACGCTTCCCCTACTGCTCCATTATGAATCAGATTTTCAATCACATCATCTGAAGCATCTCTTTTTTTAGCCATTTGCACAGCATTACCAATACCATACATTAATACATCTGCTTTATGTATAGTATCTATTACTGATTTTATTTCTTTTTCTTTAAGTAAAGTATGTAATACATCTAAACTCAAATTTTCTGAAATATGAAGCATTCTATAGCTACCATTTAATTTCTTAGCTAATAAAGCTGCTAAAGTATTTGCCTGGGTCTCAACATTTTTACCCATACCACCTCTTGCAGGTACTACTTGAATATTGGATAAATAATTTATTTTAGGGAATTCTTCTACGACTTCTTTTAATGTACTTCCACCTGTTAATGCTATTATAGAACCATCAACTAATATGTCTTTTACATAATTCGCACAAGCCTTACCTAAATCCTTCAAAATCGAAGGATTATTTTCTAAATCTCCTGGAACTATAATTACTTTTTTTAAATTAAGTGATTTTCTTAATTCCTCTTCGATTTCTGAAAGCCCCTTTATTTCATGAATGAAATCTTTTAATTGCTCAATTATCTTTTTGCCTTCTTCAGTCACTGTCATTCCTGGAGTATTTATTTCAATCAACCTTTGAGAATTTAAAAAATTCACTTCGGTTCTAATAATACGTTCCCCTGTATTTAATAAGCTTGCAAGAACTCTTCTACCAATCGGTTGATTATAGTATATAGTTCTGAGTACGTTATATCTTTTTTCTAATGTCTCTACAAGCTCAGGAACTATTTTTTTCTGCAACTCTAATATTTCTTGCAACATAAACACTCCTTTGGTCTCTATGCGTCCCATGCAATTACATCATGTCCCACATTTAATATTATAAAACACCTTTTAGAATTTTTAAAGCCTTTAATGAAATTTTTTACGAATAATTAAAAAAACAGATAATAATTAACAATATATTTGTATTATTATTAATTATTTTATTGATCTTACCAATTTAATATAAAATGACTAAGAATGGTTTTTAACATTAACTTAGCCATTATTATTAACTATTTCTTTTAATTTCTATATTCTTTTTCTTTTTGAAGATGATTTTATTCCTAGTTCTTCTCTATATTTTGCTACAGTTCTTCTTGAAATATTCATATTATTTTTCATTAATAACTCTGATATAATTTGATCTGAAAATGGTTTTGATTTATTTTCTTTTTCAATTATTTTCTTGATTTCATTCTTTATTTTATCAGTTGCAATCTCTTCATCATTATTTTTGGAAATACCATTACTAAATAATTTTTTTATTTTTATAGTTCCATAACTAGTTAAAATATATTTATCTTTAATTGCTCTACTTATTGTTGACTCATGTAATCCTATTTCTTCTGCAACTTCTTTTAATGTTAATGGCTTAATATAATCGTATCCATTTTCAAAAAATTCTTTTTGTTTATTTATTAAACATTCTAAAACACTATATAATGTACTTTTTCTTTGTTCTATGGATTTTATTAAAAACATAGCCTTATTAATCTTCTCTTTAACATATATACTAGTTTCTTTATCAGTATCTTTTTCTAGAACTTCTTTATATGTTTTATTTATCTTTAATCTAGGTAAAACACTATCATTCATTATTATAAAATATTCATTTTCTATCTTTTTAATTTCAGCATCTGGAATTATATAACTCACTTCTTCTCCTGTATAAAATCCTCTTGAAGGTTTTGGTTCTAATTTTTTTATCAAATCTCCATATCTTTGAGCTTCACTAGGAGATATATTAAGTGTATCCGCAACAATCTTGTATTTATTATCTGCAATATTTTCTAAATGGTTTAATATTATTTCTTCCATAATTTGATTTAAAATATTTAATTTCTTTGCCTGTATAATAAGACATTCTTGTATACTCCTCGCTCCTATTCCATAAGGTTCTAAATCTTGAACAATTTTCAAAGCTTGTTCTATTTTAATGCTAGAAACATTAAGTTCTTTACTTATTTCCTCTACTGATATCTCTAAATACCCCTTATGATCTAATGATTCTATAATATATTTTGAAATAGCTTTAGTATATGGGTTTATATTAAGTCCTATTAATTGTTCTTGTAAAAATTCACTTAAAGATTTTTTTCTTTCAATATAATTCCAAGGTGATGTATCTTTTTCTTTATTTACATAACTATTATCTGTTTCATTTTTATAATTATTATATTCTAATTCTTTGATTAAATTTTTGTAATCATATTTTTCATCTTTATTGTTATCATCTGTTCCTTTTAAAGATTCGCTCATTTCTAATATTGGATTTTCTGCATACTCATTATCAATATACTCTCTCAAATCATGCATAGACATCTGCAAAAGCTTTATAGACTGTTGCATATTATAAGTTAATACAAGTTTTTGTTCTTGCGTCATTTTTATTCCATAATTTAAACTCATAAACACCCTCTTTTCTTATAATACATCAATTAAAACGTATTCAAACTTATAAAAACTCTCACTTTTTTACTTTTATACATATTTCTTTATAAATAGTATACTCTGAATTCTGCCATTAAGGCAAGCAATGTCGTTTTACCTTTAAAGTATATTATAAAATAAAAGTTTTAATACTAAAAAATATAAAAAAACCATACTTCGCTACTCAAATTAAGCAAAATATGGTTTTATTATGTATAAAATTAAATAAATTTATAATTTCAATTTGTTTCTATTCAGTTAAAAAAACTAGTCCACAACAATTTGGTCCTGAATGTATACACACACTTGATCCAAGAGGACATTCGATAAAATTAATATTATTACTTGTTAAATGTTCCAAAAGCGCATCTCTAATCTCAATATTCTTTGCATCGACTAAAAATACAGGAACATCTTTATCTAACTTTGCTGATTCTAGATCAGAAATAATTTTTTTAATAACTTTTTTATTTCCTCTTACCTTTTCCTTAACTGACATTATTCCATCTTTTATATCTAATATTAATTTAATTCCTAAAACACTTCCTACTATTCCAGCAGTTTTAGAAATTCTACCACCTCTAATAAGATATTCTAAAGATTCAAAACACATTAAAGTTTTTACATTATATTTTTTCTCTTCTAATAATTTTGCTACATTTTCTATATCTTGTCCATCTTCTTTAAGAACTCCAGCCTTTAGTACTAGAATTCCTAATGCTGGTGCAATATTTTGCGAATCAATAATTATTATGTCATCACTTTCTAACATATTTTTAGCTATACACGCTGATTGATATGTTCCACTCATTGCTGATGACATGTGAATCGAAAGTATTTTATAACCTTTATCTAAATATTTTTTATATGTTTTTGCAAATCTATTTGGAGTTATTTGTCCTGTTGTTGGCATAATATTTTCTTTTTCTATTTTTTCAAAAACTTTATTTGAATTTATCTCAACGCCATCTAAATAACTTTCTTCATCAAAATTTATCAATACAGATAAAACTTCTATATCGTATTTCTCATATATTTCTTTTGGTAAATCAGCAGTACTATCTGTAATAATTTTAAATTTTTCCATTTCCTTTATACCTCTTTTTTATTTCATATTTGGAAATCCGATTTGCCTTAATGCCTCATAAGCCACTATAGAAACTGTATTCGATAGATTTAAGCTCCTTGTACTAGATTTAATCATAGGTATTCTAATTCCCTCATGTGCCTTATGAACTGCTTCTGGTACACCACTTGATTCCCTACCAAACATTATAAAATCTCCTTCTTTAAAAGAAACTTCATCATAATAAGATTTAGCATGAGTACTTGATAAAAATATTCTTTCATTTCCGTATTTTTCTATAAATGCTTCATAACTTTCATGTATTTCCAAGTCTAAATATTTCCAATAATCTAATCCTGCTCTTCTTACATGTTTCTCATCTATATCAAATCCTAATGGTTTTATTAAATGTAACTTACTATTTGTAAGTACACAAGTTCTTGCTATATTCCCTGTATTTTGTGGTATTTCAGGTTGATATAAAACTATATTTAAGTTCAAAAAACTCACCCTCTTTTATTTTTTTGAATGTGCCTAACTATTTATATTTCTAATATATTTAAAAAGTATACTATATGGTTCAATTGATGTCTAGTCATTGTATCCTTAGTTAAACTCTATATTTTACAATTAATGATTATTAATCTACATTTTATTAATATAATATATATCTTCTAATTAATTTATTATATTTATAATCTTTTATAGAAAATTATGTATTGAATTAATAGTATCTAAATTAGAATCCTATATTTCATAAAGTTTCTATATAATCTCCTTATGCTTCTAGTAAATATTAATATTTATAAGTATTCTAAAATTTATATTAATGAATAAAATTTATTAGAAATTATATATTTAAATATTTATTTTTAATATTAAGTACTAAAAAATCAAGTTTAACTTTTTATAACTTTATAAAATATAAATAAAAAGTATAACCTTACTGATTATACTTTTTATTGCTCTTTTAAATTTTTAACTTATATTTATTGCGTTGGTACTGGTGGTGCTTGTTGCTCTACTGGTGGTGGTGTTTGTGATGTCTGTGCTTCAGGTGCTGGTGAAGCATCTGGACTTACAGGAACATCTGCTGTAGGTGGAACAACTGGTGTTAAAGGTGCAGTTCCCTTTCTTACAGTTGCATCAACTGATGCATAATAATCTGTACCTATTAATTCTTTACTTGTTTGTAAACCATTTTCATATGTTATTTGATAGGAATTAGCTCTATATCCAGTTATCCCTCCACCTTCTGATACCTCTTTACCTTCTGGTAAACTTGGATCATTTATCACTTTTACTTCAGGTGGTATAGTTTGAATTATTTCACTTTCCATATCATATTTTTTTCCATTTAGAGCTTCAACATTACCATATATACTATAAGTCATAACTTTATTGTATATATTACCTTGTATGTATATTGGAAAATCATAAGTATTTTTAAACTTATAATCTATATCACCATATGATACTGTTGCATCTAACCCTGGTTTGGCATAACCTACAGACATAGAGTGATTTCTTCTTTCAATCGGCCTTATATTTGCATGCATTACCGCTCTATAAAGCGCAGTTGATACTTGACATATTCCCCCGCCAATTCCCGGTTCCACTTTATTAGCTACATATGTAGCAGCTTCCTGATATCCTCTTTCTACTGTTCTCGGGCCAACAATTTCATTAAAGCTAAATTCTTCACCAGGCATTATAATAGTTCCATTTATAGCTTTAGTTGCTAATTCAATATTATTACTTCTACCCGCAGGTGATGAACCATAATCTGAAGAATATGATCCTATTATCCCATTAATCTTAGATAAATCTTCTTTAGTAATCTTAGGTCTTACAGTTTCTAAATCAATAACTAATTCAGCTTCATCATCAACATGTCCATTAAGAACTTCTTTTAATTTTTCATCTAATGTTTCTATACTTATACTTTTCCCTTGAACTTCATCACTTATGGAAAATCCATTGTTGTCAAAAACTAAAGTTGCATTTTTAGGACTTTGGTTAACTTCATTTTTTAATTTTTCTTCATATGCTTTCAATTTTTCTTCATCATATGAAAATCCCAAGTCTACTTTATGCTTATTACTACCTCTGTTTGATATATAATAATATTTTTTAAATAATGCCGCATCTTTTCCAAACACATAAGCTTTGTCTACAGCCTCATCTATGTTATAAGTTGGTGATATTTCTGAATAAATAAGTTCATAGTCCTTATCACCTATTTTTATAGGTAATTTTTTATCTCCTATAGAACCTTGAAGTTTTTGAATAAGTTCTACCCTTGCTTCGTCCTTAGTCATTCCCCCAACATCTATATCATGTATAGTCACACCTGAATATATCTTTTGGTCCCATTCTTTGACTGTCCCATTAACAGATAAAGAATATCCTGTCAATGAAGCTATAATAATAATAAATAATATCAACAATGTTAAAATTATTTTCTTATTCTTAGTTCTTCTAGGGCCCATCCCCCTTCTTCCTGTACCTTTGTCCACTGCTATTCCCCTTTCAATAAAATATACCGTGTTCCATAATATGAATATTTAAAATATAACAATAAAACGTAATTATCAATCATATTATATGATATTCCATTTTTCACTTAATAGCAATATAATTAATATATTTAAATACTTGCAAAAGCATCCTAGATTTTCTAAGATGCTTTATATATTTATATTAGAATTTATAATGCTTTTTTCTTTTTATAAAGTCACTTTAGCTCGAGTCTTAGAAGTCTCTCCATCATAATCAAATGCTTCAATAGTAACCTCTATAGGTGTTCCCTTTGGAATATTAAGCTTATTTTTTCTAATTTGATATTTTGTTGCATTTTCATCAACTGTCCCTACCCATTCTTTATTAACAAATATATTGTAACCTAATAAATCTATATCAGGTACTCTATTCCATGTTAAGTATATATTATTATTATCCATTGTAGCTTTTAAACCAGTTACATTTCTTGGTTGAATTAATAATTCTATATTATCAGGTCCCCAATTACCATCTACTGGATTTCCTGTACCAGCAACTATTTCTTTTTCAGTATACTGCCAAACTCTCCATCTAGTCCATCCTCCAATATCAGGTGGATACTTAGGATTACTTGGAATCTCTTTATACATAGCAATCCATAAAGGCATATTTTTAAGTGGATATCCTCTTCCTGGAATATAGAATTTATCATATAATTCTATAAAGAATAATCCAGTATACAACATTAATCTTCTTCTTGTTTTTTTCTCAAACCTCTTTCTAAATCTATCAATCCAATCAATCAAAGTTTTTGTTGTTATAGTTTTATCTATTGGCACTTCAACATCTAAAACTGGGAATAAATCACCATAATTTTTATTTCCAAACCCTCGTTGTAAAATACCTATAAAATCATCACACTGTCTATCGGCATCTGTCAAATCATATGATGGTACTCCAAAATGATATGCCCCAACAGGAATACCATATTTCCTGCTTTCTGCTGCAAATTCAATAAATTTCTTATCAACTCTAAATCTACCAGTCCCAGAACCTGATGACCTTAAATATAAAAAGTCTGTTTTAGTTGCCAAAACAGGGAATTGAACATCTTTAGTATATTCATTAATATCTATTCCAAATAGACTCTTAGGATTTTTATTTTGCATACTTCCTCCAGATAAATAATACTTTCATTAATAGAATATTAATTAGCTTTAAAAAAAGTACCAATATATTAATTAATAGTTTAATTTAAGTAAATATAATTATAAAATATATTGTAATATATAGTTTATCTAGATTTGTAGTTGTACGTAAAAGCTTATATTATCGCCAATAGATTCCGCCCAAATTTTTCCTTTATGTAAATTAACTATATTTTTTGATATAGCTAATCCAAGACCAGATCCTCCAGTATTAGTACTTCTTGACTCATCAACCCTATAAAATCTATCAAATAATTTCTCTAGTTTTTGTTTAGGTATATGCTCACCTTTATTTCTACAAACTATAGTCGCATAATTTTCTTCTTCATAAATACCAATAATTATTTCACCTGGTTTATTAGAATATTTAATTGCATTTGTTATTAAATTTTCAAATACTCTAAGCATTTTTGTTGGATCTATATTTACATAAACTTTATCAATATCAAATTTTTTATGTATTGTTAATGAATTTTCATCTAATATAGGTATCATTTCCTCTATTAATTGAGATAAAAATTCTACTAAATTAACTTTTTCCTTAGAGAACTTTATTCCATTGTTATTTAATTTAGTATATTCAAATAAGTCTTCAATCAATAACTTTAGCTTTTCAGCTTTATTAAAGGCTATATTTAAATATTCGTTCATTTCTTCTTTATCTTTATATCTACCTTCATTAACAAGTCCTATATATCCCATAACCGAAGTTAAAGGAGTTCTCAAATCATGAGAAACATTAGTTATTAAATCTGCTTTAGTTTGCTCTGCAATTCTTTCTGCATGAATCTTATCTCCTATTTGAACAGCCATATTATTTATATTATAAGCTATATTTTTAATCTCATCTCTCCCTTTTTCATCTATTCTATGATTTAAGTTTCCATTTGCAATAATTTTTAATCCAGATGCGATTTCATCTAGATATTTCATTTTTTTATTCGTTATAATAACAAAAGATATTATAAAAATAATAAATGTAAGTGCTAATGCTAATGATGCATTAGAAGTGTGTATTGTATTATATCTTATTTCTGCACTTGGAATTTTTGAATAAATTAAATAAAATCTTTCTGATTGTATTTTTAAAGGAATAATATACACTTTTTCTTTAACAGAATTTCCCCCATCATATTCAGTAATAGTAATAGCATTTTTTAGTGCATTATATATATCTATATTTTCCTCAACTACATTTGTATTTTTAAATACAATTTTACCATCTAAATCAGTAATATATACCCTACTATTTTTATACACTTGATAATTCAATATATTTTCTATACTCTCTTTTTGATTTAAATTTAAAGAAGTATCACTTTCTAATATATTAGATAAATTATAAGCTTCATCTTCAATAGTTTTATAATCATAAATTATTTCTGGACTACTATACTCTCTTTTTAAAAGATTATTAGTAAAATTATAAAATATAAAGGATATTAAAAAACATACTCCTATAACAATCATAAGTTCAAATCTAATACTTTTTTCAATTTTACTTCTTATTTTCACTAAGATTTTGTTGCTTCTCCTAAAGTATTTTGACGAAAGTAATTTATTATAAAATCTATTATGAACTTTTTTTTCATTGTTACTATTTTTCAATTTTATATCCAACTCCCCATACTGTTTTTATAAATCTTGGTTTTCTTGGATTTTCTTCTAATTTTTCTCTTATTTTTCTTATATGAACCATTACAGTATTATCTGACGTCATAAGTTCTTGATTCCATACACTTTCATAAATATTTTCTATTGAGAATACCTTTCCTCTATTTTTAGCAAGCAATGCTAATATATCAAATTCTGTTGGTGTTAATTTCACCATATTATCAGATAATATAATTTCATGAGTATCTAAATTTATTGTTAAATCATCTATTTGAATTATATTTTCATTAATTTCTTCCTTTAAAACTTTAGAACTAAATCTATAAAATCTTCTTAATTGAGATCTTACTCTTGCAACTAATTCTAATGGATTAAATGGTTTAGTCAAATAATCATCTGCTCCCATATTTAATCCTAGTATTTTATCTATATCTTCAGTTTTTGCTGATAACATTATTATAGGCATGTCCCTATTTTCTCTAATCTTTAAACAAGTATCTATCCCATTTAATCTAGGCATCATCACATCTAATATAACCAAATCAACATTTTCATTTTCAATAATTTCTAATGCTTCTTCACCATCACATGCTTTTATTGTCTTATATCCTTCACCTTTTAAATATATATCAACTAAATCTCTTATTTCTTTCTCATCATCAACGATTAAAATAGTTTGCATTTCCATAAACTTATTCCCCCAAACTTTTTTTTAATAAGGCATACAAACGAAAATAATAAATCCAAAAAGCCCTGATTATTTTTTAGTCAAAAAACTAGATTGGTCTCATAGCGAGCTATTAGGCAAATCCGCTAACACATTAAATGAAAATAGACTTTGCCGATAAACTTGTTATTTTTTTAATTATGCCTAACATAATAATATATATTAACTTTATTTTAACCTAAAATTCTTTAAAAAATCTCCTTAAAATTCTTAATATTTTATAAAAATATATTTTTACTCTAAAATTTTAATAGCACTACTAATTTATCCCATTTAACCTTTTACTAGATATAAAATTCTAAATGCAATAACTTAATTAGAAGATATCTATTAATTAAAGTTCCTCCTTTACTATTATAATACGATATTCAATTATTAAACTTTAATTATATTTTAAAATTTAATAACAATTTTGAAAATATAATTAATCAATTATTATAAAGTGTTGTACTAGTTAAAATTAATATAAAAACTCTAATAAAATTTAATAATTTAAATTTTATTAAATCGAAAATAGGACATACTTATTTCAAGTCTCTTTTATAAGCTTATTGAAATAAGTACATGTCCTACTTTACTTTTTAAATATTTATTTCTAAGTTTTATAATATTATCTAACTACATTCATAGAATCTTCTATTATCATATCTATTAATCTTGAAAAACTAATATTAAGTCCTGCTGCACTCTTTGGAATCAAACTATTTTTAGTCATTCCTGGAAGTGTATTTACTTCTAAAATATATGGAATCCCTTCTGGTGTAACAATCATATCTACTCTTGAATATACTTCACATTTTAAGATTTTATAAGTTATCAATGCCATCATCTCTACTTCTTTGTGTAAGTTCTCCTCAAGTTCTATTATAAATTCATCTGAACCACCATCTGTATATTTTGCAGCATAATCAAAAAATTCAGCTTTTGGTTTTATTGCAATTACAGGAAACATTTTATTTCCATAGACAGGACATGTTATTTCATCACCTTTTATAAATTTTTCTATCATAACTTCATTGTCCCATTTAAAAGCTTCTTTTACTGCATTTTCTATATCTTTTTCTTCTTTTATTATAAATGTTGCTACACTTGATCCTCCATGATTAGGTTTTACTACAACAGGATATCCTAATTTATTAATTTCTTCATAATTAATTTCTTCATTTTTTCTTAAATTAATCCACGGTGCTGTTCTAATATTAGCAGAATTTAAAATACGTTTTGATACATCCTTGTCCATACACATTGCACTACTTAATGGACCACAACCTGAATAAGGTATTTCTAGTGTTTGTAAGACTGACTGAACAGTACCATCTTCTCCAAACTTTCCATGCAATGCTAGAAGTGCAAAATCTATTCCTTCAACTTTAGTTATTATATCTTCTTTCTTATCTATAACTATTGGTAAAACTTCATATTTTTCTTTATTTATATTTTCAACTATAGATTCTCCACTCTTTAATGATATTTCTCTTTCTGAAGATATACCTCCCATTATAATTCCGACTTTCATATAAATTACCTCCATTTAATATATACTTATATATTCATCTTCATAATCAAAATTAGCTAAGCCAGGATTTAATGAATACTTAAAGTACAAATCTCTCTAATATTAATTAGCAATGTTTTAAAGCATAGCTAATAATAAAACTTCTTATAATAATATTTTAATAAATAATAGATAACATTAAAAGAACCACAAACTCTATAGTTATACCTATAAGTGGTTCTTTTATGTTCATAACATATTATTATTTATGTTTTAAACAATATAAACATTCACTTAAAACATAAATATTACTTTGCATAATTACATAGTTCTGTTAAAGGACATTCATTACATTTAGGTTTTCTTGCTAAACAACATCTTCTTCCGTGAAATATTAATAAATGATGCGTTAAAGACCATTCTTCTTTTGGTATTTCTTTTTGAAGTTGTTTCTCTACTCCTAAAACATTCTCTGAATTTGCAAGTCCTAATCTATTTGAAACTCTAAATACATGGGTATCAACAGCAATAGATGGAACATTAAATGCATTTGATAAAACAACATTAGCCGTTTTTCTTCCTGCTCCTGCAAGAGAAGTTATTTCTTCCATTGTTTTTGGAACTTCTCCATTAAATTTTTCTTTTAACTGCCTAAACATAAGTATTAAGTTTTTAGCCTTATTTCTATATAAACCTATTTTCTTTATTCTTTCCTCTAATTCATCACTAGTTATTTCTAAAAAAGCATTTAAATCTGGATAATCCTTAAATAAAGTTTCTGTTACTTCATTAACTTTTTTATCTGTAGTCTGTGCTGACAAAATTGTAGCTACCAATAGCTGAAAAGGGGTTTGATAATTTAATTCACACTTGGCATCTGGATAAGTTTCTTTTAAAATATCCAAAATCTTTTGTGTTTTTAATTTCATATTATTTATAAACTCCTCTATAATTATCTGGTAGAAGCTCTGCTATACTTTTCATTAACACATTCATACATCTATCTTCATATTCATGTTTGCCTTCTTTTTCTTCTTTTGAAGGTAAATCTATTTTTTTACCGATATTTACTGTAACATTAGCTTTATTCCATTTTTCTTTTCCCATATCTCCAGTTTTACTAATTGGAAGAAGTTTTTCTGTACCAGATATTCCTATAGGAATTATTTCAGCTTTTGACATTTTAGCAAATAATAAAATACCTTTTTTTCCTTCTATCATAGCTCCTGTTCTACTTCTAGTGCCTTCAGGAAATATTAATACATCGTCTCCTCTTCTAAGAGTTTTTACTATTTTACTAATTGCATCTTTATCAGCAGAATTAGGCTTTATAGGAATATTTTTAATTACTTTAGTCCCTATACGAGTTACTAAATCATCAGATAATTTAACTCCTGCAATAAAATAAGGATCACTCTTTTCCTTTAAAACCTTATCTAATACTAAACCATCGGCATTGCTTAAATGGTTACTTATAAATATTCTTGGTTTTTTAACCCCATCTAAATTTTCAATACCTTTTAAAGTTATATTTGCATATTTTCTCATATAACTTTTAACCTTCATTTGTCCAAACTTTATAAGTACACTTTCAGGGAATACTCCTAAAATCTTAACTATAGTTGGTGATAGCATCTCTCTTCATCACTCCTGCCTCAATCATATATATGTATCATTATATTCCAAATTAGTTAAAAAGTCTATTTATATACTCTCTCAGATAAGGAGATTCAACCTTTTTATCATTAATTATAAAACTATCATCTTTTAAATATAATGCTTTTCTAATTAACGCGTTTCTTTTTAAAACATTTTTCCCTCTCCATCCACAAGAAGTTTTTTTTAATGTGTCTTTAAAATCACTATTATTCATATCGATAATAAAATCATCATTATTATCGTCGTTCATAAAGCTTAATGGATTAAATTCTTTTATCTTTGATAATTCTTTTTTAATATTATAAGGACATATAAGCTGACAAGTATCACACCCAAAAATTCTTCCATCTAGTTTTTCCATTTGCCACAATTCTAAATCTTTTTTTTGAGTTAAATACGATAAACAAATGTTACTATTTTTTCTATAGTTATTTATAGCTTTTGTTGGACATGCATCATAACATTTAGTACACTCCCCGCATTCCTTGAAAGAGTTTAAATCCTTTAATGATCCCCTATCCTCATCGTAAAATTTTAAATCAGTAATTATTTCTCCCAAAAACACATATGATCCATACTTTTTATTTATAAGGATATTGTTTTTTCCTATAAACCCTACCCCAGCTAAAAATGCAATATATCGCTCTGGTAGTGAATTACTATCTACAAATGTTTTTGCCGTGCCACCATACGATTCTATTATTTTACATATATTATCTAAATATTTATTAACAACATAATGATAATCCAATCCTTTTGTATAAACTGAAAATCCATTATTTTTTATTTCTTTTGAAGTCAAATAAGGGAAAGCTATAGATACTATAGTTTCCCCTTCTTGTAAATATTTCTTTGGATTTATCCTTTTTTCTATATCTTGTTCTTCAAATTCATTTTCTAAATTTAAAGCTTTTCTCTCCTTATAAAAACTCTCTAATTCATCAAACCTTCTACACTTTATAAATCCTATTGAATCTATCCCTAAAGATAAGCAGTTTTTAATTATATCGTTTTTCACTCCCATAATATTCCTCTAAATCACCATTTCATTAAATATTTTTTTCTTTCTTCCTTGTAAATCTTTTATCTCTATTATAGTTGCATTTGTTCTTACAAGGTTTTTTGCAGCAACTCCTACTGCTGTAGATCCTACTGGCACTTCATGTAAAACTACAGCATTAGATCCTATTTTTGCATTATCTCCAATATTTATAGGCCCCAAAATTTTAGCACCTGCCCCTATAAGAACATTATTTCCAATAGTAGGATGTCTTTTCCCTTTATCTTTTCCTGTACCACCAAGAGTTACTCCATGATACATTATAACATCATCCCCTATTTCTGCTGTTTCACCTATTACAACTCCCATACCATGATCTATAAATAACCCTTTTCCTATTTTAGCCCCAGGATGAATTTCTATACCAGTAAAAAATCGTGCTAGTTGAGAAATAAATCGTGCTAAGAAAAATCTTTTATGGTTATATAAAAAGTGACTAATTCTATAAGCTATAATAGCATGAATACATGGATATAATAACAAAACTTCTATTTTGCTTTTAGCTGCTGGATCATTAATTAAAACTCTTTCTAAATCATAATTCAATTTTTTAAACACAGCATAACTCTCCTTTTTATCAAGACACATTTTATTCAGGCATATGAATGAAAATAACGAGTCTAAAATGCCTTAATATGTCTCTATAATTCAACAATACCCTATCATTTAAAAGTTATAACTTTTACTCATATACACCCATTGATATATATTTTTCTCCTCCATCAGGGGCAATTGCTAATACTTTTTTCCCTTTTCCAAGTTTTTTAGCTACTTCTATCGCTGCATAAACGGCTGCACCCGATGATATACCTATTAAAATTCCTTCATATCTTGCAAATTCTTTTGATATTTTAAATGCTTCTTCATCTTTTACAGTAAATATTTCATCAACATATTGTTCATCATAATTTCCTGGAATAAATCCTGCTCCTATTCCTTGTATTTTATGACTTCCTGGTTCTCCACCGCTTAAAACTGGTGAAGAAAATGGTTCAACCGCTATAGTTTTAATTTTAGAATTTTTCTTTTTTAAATTTTTTGAAATACCAACAATAGTTCCTCCAGTACCTACACCAGCTACAACTGCATTTAAATCAGGAATATCTTCAAATATTTCCTCTGCTGTTGTTTCATAATGTTTTTCTGGATTAGCTAAATTTTCAAACTGTTGTGGTATAAAATAGCTATCATCTTTTTTAATCTCTAATGCCTTTTCTATAGCCCCTTTCATACCTTTACTTCCTTCTGTCAAAACTAGTTCTGCCCCATATGCATTTATTAAGTCTCTTCTTTCTTTGCTCATTGTTTCAGGCATAACAATGATAACTTTATATCCTTTTAATCCACCTATTAATGCAAGACCTATACCAGTATTTCCACTAGTTGGTTCAACTATTGTTGAACCTTTCTTTAATAGACCTTCTTTTTCCGCTCTTTCAATCATTCCAAGCGCTGCTCTATCTTTTACGCTTCCACCTGGATTAAACTTTTCTAATTTAACATAAACATCCGCTATATTCTCCTCTTTAATTAAATTATTTAATTTTAAAATCGGTGTTTTTCCTATTAATTCTAATACTCCATTATAAATCATTGTTCTAATCCCCCTTAATATTTTTAATTTTATTCAATTGCTATTACTATATAATTTGTACTAAATTTTAAATTTATTAAAGCATATAAACTTGTTATTTTTTTATTAGCCTAATTTAATAACCTGATATTGTTATAAAACTTAGTTAGTTAAGCTATTCTTTACTTATTATTAAAAACTTTATATAGATTTAAATTCACTAACTATTCAAAATTTGAAAATCGTATAATTTTTAGCCATGCACCCTTTCCAAACGTAATGCAGTAATAATAGTACGGCATATGATTATTTTTTATTCTTTAAGTGGTACTTATAATACCTATAAAACAAGATATTCTAAAAGTCATCCACAGATTTTAAAGTATATAAGTTCATAAAGAATAAAAAAAACTTCATCTACTATAAAAACTATAGAGACGAAGTAATATTCGCGGTTCCACTCTAATTGAATTAAATTATAAATTTAATTCCTCTCATTTAAGCACAATACATGCCTTATCACTGTAACGGGTGAACCCGGAGAACCTTACTATAAATTAAACTAATTTAATTCAGATTTCAACTCCAAAGGGCACTTCACACAAAGTCTTGATGAAAAAATCTCAGCTTCTTTTTTCTCTCTGTAATCTTTCTTTATGTTACTTTCCTTTTTCAATGTTTTTAATTCTGAGTAATTCGATATGCTTTATATTTTTATTATATGTTATTTCAAAAAAAAGTCAATATTATTTTTTAAAATTAATTTTTCTTTTTCCAAAGTGGATATAAAAACTCATCTACTAAATCATGAATTATTACGATTCCAACTAATTTTTCATCTTCATCTATTACTGGAACAGTTACTAAATCATATTTAGCTGCAACTTCTATTGCTTCATTAATTTCATCATCATGTTTTACATGTGAAACAGTTTCATCCATAATATCTTTTATCTTTTTTTGACCTTCATTTATAAGTAAGTCTCTTAATGCAATCATACCTTCTATTCTTTCTTCTTCATTTGTTATATATATATAATACATAACTTCCTCATCAGGTTGCATCTCTTTTAATATATCTATAGCATCTAATACAGTAATGTCTAAATTAACAGATATAAATTCCTTACTCATAATACTTCCTACTGTTTCATCTTCATATTTAAGTAATTCTTTAACCTCGTCTGCATCTTCTTTTTCCAAATTAATTAATATTTTTTCTCTTTCTTCCTCATCCAAATCATCTAAAAGATCTGCAATTTCATCACTAGCCATATTTTCTAAAACCTCTGCGGCTCTAGTTTCTGATAATTCTTTAATAATACTTCCTTTATACTCTGGATCTATCTCTTCTAAGGTATCAGCTGCTAAATCTTCATCTAGCGATTCAAAAATTTGCTTTCTTGATCTTTCATCTAACTCTTCTAAAATATCTGCAAGATCTGCTGGATGTAGTGTAGATAATTTTTGATATGGAACTACTAATTTTAAATTATTATCAACCATTTCTAATGATTCAACATCTTCCCACATTAAAACTTTATCTTCATAGTCTTTCCCAAAAATTTTATAAATAAACTTAATTAAACCTGCTATTTTAAATCTTCTATATCTAGCTAAAGGACCTGTTTCAACTGCAACCACCCTATATTCTCCTGCAATCTCCGCTATTCTTAAATCATTAACTCGTACAACTTTTTTTCCATTTATATCTACTATCTTTTTATCCAATAAATTTTCTGATAAAAGATAAGTATAAGTCATTGGTAATATCTCTTTACTTCCTCTAGTTTTAATTCTGACATTACCATTATCTTCTAAAAATTCAATATATCTAAATTCATAATGAAATGTAACTCCATCTCTTCTTATTTTATATCCTATAATCCTTGGATACCCTTCTTCCGTAGTTACATAAACATCTTTTATTTCCCCAATTACATCTCCAAATTCATCATAAACCCTTCTAGACAAAATACTTGTATATAAAAATACTGATAATTTTTTCATGCAAGACTCCTCCTATATTAAACAGGAAAACCCTTACCTAATTAAAATCAAATGAAGACTTCCTGCTTAAAATATTAAATATTAAATTATAACTCTCAATCATCTGAGGTCCAGCCTCCATTTTTTACACCACCCTATAATACATTTTCTCTAAAATAATTGTTAATTATTAGCTATTTTTTATTTTACCTACTCATTTCTATTAATTATTATATTACATAGTACTAAAAAGGCAACAAATTTTTACTCATCTGTTGATACTTAGATATATATAAAACAATAATATACTCTATATTTTTTCTTACTTTCTAAAAGAAACCTTAACTAAAATATATAAAAATAATTACTTTATTATTTTTTGAATATGTTTTATCTAATTATATTATCATACTATGTCTAAATACGATTCTTAGTTCCACTTTAATTTATAGATATATTCTAAAACGCATCTTAATTTGTATAAAAATCTTTTCCTTATTTTTATCAAATTTGTAAATAATACAAAAGCCCTTCAAGCATTGCTATTTGTAAACTCATTAACCTTATGTTAAGATAAACTGAGTTCTTAGTTTAAGATATTTTTTATATTTTCTTAAACTTTCTCTATGAATGTACATGAGTAGAATTTACTATTTCTATTCTTTACATGAATTTTAGGCATAATCCCAAAATAACAAGTCCATCTGCCAAACCTATTTCCAATTATACTACGTCAGCAAATTTGCCTAATGAAAAAAATCAGTGCATTTAGCTTCGTTATTTTCGTTCATATGCCTTATTATAATATCAACACTATTAAAAAAATAGTACAAAATTAGAATTTTATGAATTGGAGTTAATTATATATGAAACTTTGTAAAGAATTTTTACCTATCTGTAAAGAAGATTTGTTAAAAAGAAAAATTGATCAACTAGATTTTATAATTGTTACCGGTGATGCTTATGTTGATCACCCTTCATTTGGTACAGCTATTATAGGTAGAACACTTGAAGCACAAGGATTTACTGTAGGAATTATAGCACAGCCTAAATGGCATAACTGTGAAGACTTCAAAAAATTAGGTCGTCCAAAATACGGTTTTTTAGTTAATTCAGGTAATATAGACTCTATGGTTAATCATTATACTGCTGCAAAAAGAATTAGACGTGAAGATTTATATTCTCCTGGTGGTGAAGCTGGTCATAGACCTGATCGGGCTGTCATTGTTTACTGTAATAGAATCAGAGAAGCTTATAAAGATGTCTCAATAGCAATAGGTGGAATTGAAGCGAGTTTAAGAAGATTTGCTCACTATGATTACTGGGATAATAAGGTTAGAAGAAGTATTCTTTTAGATTCTAAAGCAGATTTATTAATGTATGGTATGGGTGAAAAAACTGTAGTTCAAATTGCTGATCTATTAAGATATGGTGCAAATATAAAAAATATCACTAATGTTAGAGGCACATGTTATTTAACTAATGATATATCAAATATTGAAAACGCTGTTATTGTACCATCTTATGAAGAAGTTGTAAGTGATAAAAATGCTTATGCAGAAGCTTATAAGTTAGAATATTATGAACAGGATTCTATTAATGGTAAAACTATAATTCAAAAGTACGGTGATAGATATTTAATTCAAAATCCACCTCAAGAAAACTTAACTCAAGAGGAAATGGATATTACATATAATTTACCTTATACAAGAACTTATCATCCAATATATGAAGCTAAAGGTGGAATACCTGCTATAAAAGAAGTTAAATTTTCAATCACAAGCCATAGAGGATGTTTTGGATCATGCTCATTTTGCGCATTAACTTTTCATCAAGGAAGAGTTATTCAAAACAGAAGCCAAAACTCTATAATTGATGAAGCTAAATTATTAACTACTTTGCCTGATTTTAAAGGATATATTCATGATATTGGCGGTCCAACTGCTGACTTTAGACATAGAGCTTGTAAAAAACAAGAAGTGCATGGAACATGTAAGACAAAACAATGTATGTTTCCAGCACCTTGTAAAAATTTAAAAATTGATCATACAGAATATCTATCTTTATTAAAAAAAGTTAGAAAATTACCTGGTATAAAAAAAGTGTTTATCCGTTCTGGAATAAGATATGACTATTTAATTCATGATAAAAATGATTCATTCTTCAAAGAACTATGTGAACATCACATAAGTGGTCAATTAAAAGTAGCACCCGAACATGTTGTACCAAAAGTACTAAATCAAATGGGAAAACCAACAAGAGAAGTGTATGATAGATTTGTTACTAAATATTTTAATATAAATAAGAAGTTAAACAAAAAGCAATTCTTAGTACCATATTTAATGTCTTCCCATCCAGGTTCTGACTTAAATGCAGCTATAGAACTTGCACAATATATTAAAGAAATGGGATATACACCAGAACAAGTACAAGATTTTTATCCTACTCCTGGTAGCTTATCAACTACTATGTACTATACTGGATTTAATCCTATTACAGGAGAAGAAGTTTACGTTCCAAAAACTCCTGAAGAAAAAGAAATGCAAAGAGCTTTAATTCAATTTGCAGTTCCAAAAAATCATTTAAAAGTAAAAAAAGCTTTAATTAAAGCACATAGAGAAGATTTAATTGGTACTGGAAAAAATTGCTTGATCGGTTTTACTCCTGGTAAAGTTGGATATCAAGGTAAACATAAAAATAATAAATCATCTAATAATGATGGAGAAAATAATTTAAATAGAAATAATAGTAAATCTTCTAATAAAAACAGTAAAGAGTCTTCTTTAAAAAGCAATTTAACTAATAGAAAAACCCAAAATGAAAATAGTAAGAATTTTAAAAGTTCTTCATATAAAAACAAAAATAATTCTAAAAGAAGAATTAAATAAATATATGCTTTTAAATAACTGTTAATATTATAGTATAAAGCTCATGGACAGGATTAAAATAGGAAACTTGACTCATATACATTCGTCCAGTAAGTTAGAGAAACAAAATATTAACATTATATTTTAAAACATAAAAAATGAGGGACTATCTAATTTTTGATACATCCCTTGTCAAGTAGACAAGAAAAATAATTAAATTCAAGGTTGTAATATAACCAGCATTCGAGAGAG
>NZ_JAHXPT010000021.1 GCF_019431045.1 Clostridium weizhouense
TATGCAAATTTTTATTAATACAAAAAAGCAAAAAACTTGTTAAAAAGGTATTGACTTTGCTTAGCAGGTTTTTATTGCTCATTTTTAAAATTGAACTAAGGAAGGTGTTATATGGATGAATTAATGCAAATGGCATTAAGCCAAGGGTTAGGGTATGCATTATTTGTTTTCTTGTTACTATATGTATTAAAAACTACAGGAAATAGAGAAAATAGATATCAAGATTTATTAGATACTTTAGCACAAAAGTTTAATGTTGTTGAGGACATAAAAGAAGATGTAAAAGAAATAAAAAATAAAATTGAAAAATAAAATTGAAAAATAGAAAGAAGGATTTGAATGAATAATTATGTAAAAAGGTTTAAGAACACTGGAACATTAATGAGTTTGGTAGGTTTAATAGGTTTATTACTTTTACAATTTGGAGTAAAAATAGATTTAGATTGGTTAAATGCTACAGCTAATTTAGTTTGTAGTATTTTAGTTATTTTAGGTGTATGCAATAATCCAGAAACTACTGGAGTAGATTTTCCACAAAAACAATTAAATAAACAAGAGTAATTTTAGGGTAGCATTTTTAGCTACCTTTTTTCTTTATATTAAGAGAAGGAGGAATATATAGATGTCTAATTGGAAATGGTGTGTAGAAGATTCAGATGGAAAAGTTATAAAAGGATGGTATGAAGATAATGAAACTTGGTACTATTTAAATGATGAAGGTGTAATGCAAACTGGATGGCTACATGATAAAGATGGTAGATGGTACTATTTAAATAATGATGGTTCTATGGCTACTGGATGGCTAAAGAGTCCCTATAGTGGCAAATGGTTTTACCTAGAGCCTAATTCTACAGGTTACAAAGGGGAAATGTATCGTGATGGCACTTACACTATAGAAGGAAAAGAATATGAATTTAATAAAGAAGGGGCATGGATAGAAGAAAAGTCTTTAGTTAGCAACTCTTTAATAGAATTTATCAAAGGTTGGGAAGATTTTTTTGAATGTGCTTATTATGATGGATATGGTAAAACAGATACTTATCTTACTATTGGATATGGAACAACTAAAACTGCTAATCCATCTGCTTTTTTAAAAGGAATTGAATCTACATGTACTAAAGACCAAGCCACTCAATGGCTAAAAGATGAAGTAAATAAGTGTGCTGAAAAAATTAAAAATGCTTTAGGAGATACTCGGATATCACAATGTAGATTTGATTGTATGGTTGATATAGCTTATAATGCAGGAACAGGAGCTCTAATTGGAGGAAACACATGGAAAGCATTAGTTAGTGGAAATCAAAATGCTATAGAGACATATATAATGCAATGGAATAAAGCTAATGGTAAATACAGCGAAGGATTAAATAAAAGATGTAGAGCTAGAGTAAATATGGCTTTATATGGAATATATAATTCTGAACATTAATCAATTAAATATGATATAATATGTGTGGCTAGATTACACATAAAATCAGAAAACGAAGGGTAGCAGATAGGAAAAATCTTATTTGCTACCCTTTTCTTTTTATGGAAAACTTGTACAAATTGTAGTATTATGTAAATATGACAAATAAAAAAGAACTCATACGACTACCAATCAATAATGAGTTCTTAGTTATAGTAGAGTTCATTTAACATATCTCTATTATAGCATATTGTTAGTTAAATATAAATGATATGTTGGAGGATAGCATATGAACACTAAAGAATTAATTGATCTAGCAATGAAACAACAAATATTATCTGATGAAATGATAGAATTATTGTCAGCATTCAAAGGTATAGAAATGGAATGCAATCATTCAAAGGAAATGACATGGGCAAAAATTTATCTTTTAGGATTTGAAATAGGAAAACAAAATGGTACAGAATCTACAATGGATGCTTTAGATTTTGCTTTAAAATTTAGAAGATTAAAGCCAGAACAAAAAGTAATAGTAAGAACTAAAATGGAGGAAGCATTAAAAATAAAGAATGCTATAAAAGGGTTATAAAAAACTATTAAGCAAAAATTGTAATTGATTTATATAATTAAGTTAAGAGAAATATATAAACGAATTTGTTTTTAAAGATATTCTGAAATATTAAAAGGGGAAAAACTATGTTAACAGGAAAACAAAAGGAAATATTCAATATTATTAGAGATTTTATAGAAAAGGAAAAAATATCTCCAACAGTAAGAGAAATATGTGAAATATCAGGTCTTACATCTACTTCGACAGTATATGGATATATTAAAAGATTAGAGGAAAAAGGATATATTTATAAAGATACTAATAAACCAAGAAGTATAAGAATAAGTGAAAATTAAATGTAAGGAAATAAATAAGCAGTAGGTAAAGAATTAACTTTACTTACTGCTTTAGTTTTATTTTACATAGTCTTGAAAAGTGGTATTACTATAATCTATATGTCCATCACTACAAGCCCATGCCATAGCTGCATGTCTACCGTTCCCAATTCTAACATACTGGTCATGCTTCATATCGCAATTTATAGAATCAAAATAATAATCTTTATCACCTATAGTTTTAAGTCCAGTATAAGCACAGGCATCACCAATTCCGAAATAATACCAATTTCCATTTATATATTTCCAACAATTTTCTGCACAAGTACCATCATCATTTAAATAGTTCCATCCTCCATAATAAACACCATTAACCCATCCTTCATTCCCTTGGTGTTGTATCCAAGTTCCGGCGAAAGCATTGGTTGAAAATAAGATACAACTTATAAATAGTATACTAAAAATTTTCATTAATATTTTTTTCATGTTATCACTCCTAAATATTATTTATCAAAATTATTACATTTACAATAAATTTTGTCAAATAATTACCTAAAAACGTAGTTAAAATACATGTTAATGTTAATAAGATAGCTAAATCTATTCTAATAAAACTCTTATGCAATATTATTACCTCATAGAAATTATTAACAAAATATAGTAAAATTATTCTAGAGGTGGTATTATGGGGGTTAAAAATAGATTATTAGAAATAAGATTAAAATTAGGATATAAAAAGCAAAAGGATTTCGCAAAATATATACAAGTAAGTTCAGCTAATTATAATAAGTGGGAAAATAATTCTAGTCAACCAGGAATGGAAACAATATTAAAAATAGCTAAAAAGTTAAATTTAAAAACTGAAGATATAGTTTATTTAGAGGATGAAGAATAAAAACTTCATTCTCTTTTCTATTTTATAGAAAGTTTTATTAATAAAATAGAAAATTAGGAAACTTTTAAGAAAATCATGCATACATATATAACAAAGAGATCAAAAAGGAGTAAAAATGATTATGATTTTAGGTGTAGATGTAG
This sequence comes from Clostridium weizhouense, assembly GCF_019431045.1. Taxonomy (GTDB): domain Bacteria; phylum Bacillota; class Clostridia; order Clostridiales; family Clostridiaceae; genus Clostridium; species Clostridium weizhouense. The sequence continues at coordinate 3,332 of NZ_JAHXPT010000021.1, forward strand.
GCAATTATTATACAAAAACATCAACTGGGATTAGTTTTATATCAAAAGTATCAAGTATTCCAGGAATATTAGCTAATGATCCAGTAACTATAGGAAGTAAAACAATGTATTTAGGAGAAGGAGAATGTGATACAGAGTATAGAAAAGCATATAAAGAAAGTTACTTATATTTATTATTAGGAGCAATTTTAAAGAGCACTACTGAAAAAGAAAATAAAATAGTGGTTGGTTTACCTTTAAGTCAATATAAAGCTGATAAGGGATATTTAATTAATAGAATATTACAAAGTAAGATAGTTAAAGACATTGAAGTACAACCAGAAGGGGCTGTAAGTGTTCCAGTAGATTATACAGGAATAGTTGTAGATATTGGAGGAGGTACTACAGATATATGCTTAGTAGTTAAAGAGGGCAGAAAGAGAAAGATAGTGCAACCTTATTCGCTTCCTAAGGGTATCTTAAACTTAGAATCTGAGTTTATTAATTGTATTAATGCTGAATATGGTTTAGATCTTTTACCAGTAGATGCAGATAGAATTATTAAAAACGGCTTATATATTTATGGAGAAAGGCAGAAATTTTCTATGGATATTTATAAGGAGTTCGTAGAAAGCATTGTAAGACGAATACAAGTAGATTACTCTCTTAAGACGAATAACATTACTCTTGTTGGTGGTGGTGCAAATAAGTTATATAGAGCATTTAAAAAACGTATTCCACAGACTCAAATAAGTAATAATTGTTTTTATGCAAATGCAAATGCTTATGCAGCTATTGGAAGGAGGATTTGGGGAGAATGAAGATTCCTATAAGTTTTAAAAAATCAGAAGAAGAGTTATATATTTTTTTGAATTCCAAGAGATCTCCAAGTATCTATGTTAAGGATTTATTAGAAAAGGAAATGAAAAAAGACATTAAAAAAGATGATAAAAATAATGAGTATGATGGATTTGATTTTTAGGAGGATTTTATGTTTGATTTAGATATTAGATTATTTAATCTCATATACACACAATGTAGAACATTAGGAAATGCTTTTAATATGGGAGCATTTGAAGGTTTTGTAATGTATGCGGGTGTAGTCACATTAGGAATTACGAAAGTTTTAGAAAGCAATAATAAGAAGGTTAAAAAATGTTAGTAGAACTTGGACTAGCCATAGCTGGAACATATGCGTGGAACTGGGTTAACACAAAAGATGAACGTCAATTTAAACAGAGTTTTAATGAGATAATGGATGCTACAGGGATAAAAAATAAAAATGATGAAACCTTTAAAATATATAAAATAGAACCTAGAAATTATGGTTATATAGCACATTTAAGCAATGTTAAAGGCTTAAGTATAGAGCATTTAGAAAGCAAATTAAATATATTAGAATGTAATTTAAATTCAATAGTAAATATAGAAAAAGATAAATTTAATAATGATATAAAACTATATGCAGTCAATAAAGATATTGCTAAATTCTATTTTGAACCAGTTAAATGTAGAGAAAATCAGCTTTATATAGGAAGAGATTATAAAGGACAACCATATTTTTTAAATTTAGATGAACATCCAATGTTATTAATTGCAGGAGCGACAGGTTACGGAAAATCAATGTTATTATCAAGCATACTAACAAATTTAATATATAACAGTTCTAAAAATATAGAATTATATCTTACGCAGCTAATAAAGGGAGAAATAAGTTCATTTGAAGATTGCATTCCAGTAAAAATGGTAGCTTATAATCAAATAGAACTATCAATAGCTATTAACAAGGTTAAAAAGAAAATAGATGAAAGGTCTAATTTATTTAAAACACATGGAATAAGAAATATAACTCAATGGAACAAGCACTTTAAAAATAAAAAAATGAAAAGAGTAGTCTTAGTTTGTGAAGAAATGTCAGAGTTGATGGAATTGCCAGTATGGGAAGAATTGTGGCAAGTAGTTAAAGCAGGTCGCAGCGTAGGAGTGCATCTTATAGGAGCATTACAAAGAACTACAGCAACCAACTTAAATACTGATGTTAAATCACAAATGACTAGAATAACATTTCATCAAAACTCTATTATAGATTCTCAAAATGTGATTAATTCTAATAATGCTATGAAGTTAAAAAAAGGTGAGTGTATTGTTTGTGGATCTAATGGTGAAACAAATATTAAAGTACCATTTATAGATGATGATTTTGTTATATTAAATAAATATGTTCCTGAAATTAGAATACCTACTGAAGAAGAAAAAGCTGAAATATTAAATATAAAAAAAGAAAATGGCCAAATACTAATGATAGAAGCTCCAACTATTATAGATGTACCAGTAGAAGATATTAAGCCTGTACAAAAGCAAAGAAAACGTAAAGGTGTAATAAGTTTGGAGGATATAAATAATGCTAACAGAGAGGGATAGACAAGTCTTAAGATGGATAGAAGATTATAAAGCTATTTCAGTAACACAAGCTACAGAACTATTTTTTAATGGAACATATGAAAGTTGTAGAAGAAGGCTTAAACAGTTAGAAGATATGGAAATATTAAAGAGTTATATAAGTCAGTTTTCTAGAGAAAAAGTATACTATCAAGAGAAAAAGCTTAAGGATCATGATTTATTGGTTTATGATTTTCTAAAGGTAATAAAGAAAAGAGGTGGAGAAATACGCCACATAAAACTCCAACCTCAATATTTAAAAGGACTCATTAGACCAGATGCCTATATAGAGTTCACTTTAGAAAATAATATATACTTTATTATATTAGAAGTAGATTACACTCATTACACTTCAAATATAAAAATGCAGCTTTATGAAAAATTATATAGAGAAGGAACACTTCAAAAACAATGTTATGGGACTTTTCCAATCGTCATAATATCAAGACCGACTTTAAATGATATAAGATATAACTCGTCCAACTTTGATGTAATATATACAGATTTACGCTACAATAATTTGCAATCCTTATTATTCTAAATTTTATTTATTACAGCATACTCTTATTTTATTGAGTTGGTTAAACATAGGGATACCAACACTTATAAAAGTTGTATTGTAGGGGACACATATATTCCCCTACATTTAATGCAACAGCTAACACAACATCTTATCCAACATTTTAGACTACATATTACTTAAGATAACCAATCACACAAAACCAACGCTTAAGCGATATGCAAAACATAAATGAGGAGGGTGACATTATGTCAACAATAATAACATTATTAGTATTGCCAATAGCAATAAAATTATTCATTAATTGGGGAACATTAAAGTTAAAAACACTACCAGTTAAAAATATTTCTGCTGAAATGGTAGTAGAGCAAATGAACAGGAATAAGATAAGACCTTTAAAAGTTGAGCAGGCTTATAACTATACTTACAAGTCATTCCACGATAAACTAAAGGCTAAAGAACTTAATAGACAACAAATAACAGCTATTAGGGAATATCTTAATAGAAATGTTAAGCAATATGAACATAAAAAATTTAAGAATGATGCACATGCTATTTACACTATGCTAAAAGCTAAAGATATAAGTAGAAGAGATTTGGCTATAGTACAAAAAATAATTGCATAATTTTATTTTAGAGAGCTATTACTTTAAGTTTTAGCTTTCTTTTTTTATAGAATAAAAAATAAATTTCTACTTATCATATACTTAAGTAGGTGATTTAAAGATGATGAAAAGAACTCATACAGCAATAGGTTTAGCCACTACAATTCCATTAATAGCAATCGAGCCAATAAGTGCTATAGGAATATTAGGAAGTGTTGTTCCAGATTGGGACTTTTATTTAGGTCTAAAGCATAGGACTATAACACATTCACTTTTATTTTTAACTATAAGTACAGCTGCTATAAGCATTTTTAGTATTCCAGTAGGGTTAGTATGGTTTATTAACTATGCATTACACTTAATAGCAGATAGTTTTACAAGAATGGGAACACCATATTTATATCCATTCTACAAACGATATTTTGGACTAAGAAAGTTAAAAACTAGAGGAGCAGCAGATTATTTAATACAACTTTTTGCTATATTTTTTATCTGTTCAGTATATTTAATGTAGGACCAGGAGGAATTGTATCAAATAATTCTTGGTCTTATTTTTATGCAAAATAAAAAAGAGCAGATTAGCTACTCTTAAGGATCCTATAAGCAAAAAGATATGGGTATATAATCTTGTTTTAAAAATTCCTTCATTATATATGTAATTATCTTCAATTTATAACATCTCCTTAAATTTTATAATTTACAATCCACTAAGTATTTTGGTGCTGCATAACATTCATATCTATAGTTTCTTTTATTCCTTCCAGTTATATAAATTGAAGTTTTGCAACCTCCTAGTGCTTCTAATAAGTCTTTAAATCTTTTAGGCTTTATTTCATATTTTACATATTCATTTTTTACGTTTTCAACATTTAAATAGTAAAATTTATCATCTTCTTTTAGAATAGCATTATCTTTAGTTGCTTTTAATATATCTATTATTATTTGTGGCATATAGGATTGTCCAACACCATGTTCAGCATTGATTGTGTTATGTGCATATAATAGACCTTCAGATAATTTAGCTTTATCTTGTAGAAATTTATTTTCGTGCTCATATTGTTCTAGTTTTAATTTATAGTTTTCAAGTTTTAAATAATAATTTTTTTCAGCTAAGGCTTTCATTTCTTTTTCACAAGCTATAAAGTATTTTCTTGCTTGTTTACTTAATTTTTTAGTTTCTTCATTTGCATTTGGTGCTATACCTGCTATCATACAAATTTCTTTTGCTATTTCAATTGTCAAAATATATTCAATTGTTGGTCGTCCTCCTACATTAGAGGTTTTCGCCTTTAAAGGAGAATAATCAATATTTTTTTCAGCATCAACTAATTCCAATTGTTTTTTTATCCAACGTGAATAATGTCCTTTTCCTTCATCTATACCTAAGAATTCATATAACTCTCTAGCAGATACAAGTTGATCTCCTTTTTCATTAGTAGTAATTTTAATTAGTTCGTTCATTTAACCACCCCTTAAATATTTATTTCTCTAATATAATTATACAACTATTTTACGATATACACAACTCGTAAAACGCTATTTAAAAGGTGAAAATATTTATAACTATAGCGTTATATAGTATAATGAAGCTAAGGAGTTGATATTATGATTAATATGAGACTACATATATTACTTGCAGAAAAAAGGATAACTAGAAAACAATTATCAGAAGATACAGGAATAAGATTAGCAACTATTTCTGCATATTGTAATGAAAAATATAAATATTTGGTTCCAGAACATTTATCTAAAATATGTAAATATTTAAAATGCGATATTTCTGATTTAGTTGAATATGTAGAAGATGAGGAGTAAGGTTTGATTAATTTCAAGCCTTATTTTTATATTCCATTAGGATTAAATTAGGTTTGTAACAAAAATGGAGGTCTTTTGTAACAAAAGTTTTACCCTATTTGTTACACTTGTAAGCCTTAGTATTACTAGCCTATAGGGTAATATTATCATCTGTAACAAAAATAAAAAATATATGCTTGCAACTTTATATAATAATAAGATATATATTCTTTCTATATATATAATATAATATTATAATTATTGTTACATTATATATTATATATAGTATAAAGGCAGTAATATCAATACTTTAGAGGTGTAACAAAAAGTGTAAATGTTTTTTATTTCCAATTTCAATAAACTTGTTCTAAAGCTAGATATAATCAACCCTACAGGCTGTAACAAAGTGCTTTTGATTTTTGGTACACTTTTGTTACAACATTTTTATAGGCTATGAGTAAGCAAATTATTCTTAACCATTTCTCATTGACATTTAATTTACATTAGTGTACTATTGTTTACAAACGAGTAGACTATTTATCTATTAGACGAGTGTCAACTAAGGTAATGCAGGTAATTTGTAAGCACATAAGCCAAAAGACGTTTGAGGGGCGTGTGTCTCAGTGATGTACGGGTTCAAGTCCCGTTACCTGCATTGTTTACAGAATTTTAACTAATTAAAGAATTTAAAACTACCACACGATTATTTATTAAAGATAACTAAATCGTGTAGTAGTTTTTTTGCATTATAAAACATTTTAATTAAAAAATAGGAAATTTACATATGGTTAAATTATTTAAACAATTAGGAGAAGAAGTATATGAAGGATTTATTTACAATTGGAGAAATATCAAAGTTGTTTAATATTAATATAAAAACATTAAGATATTACGATGAAATTGGCTTATTTAATCCAATATTTATAGATAAAACCAATAATTATAGATATTATTCAACAGAGCAATTTGAACAGTTAAACACAATAATTTATTTAAAAGCACTTGGAATGTCTCTAAACACAATAAGTTTTCATTTAAAGGAGCGTAGTATTGACAATATTACTGAACTGTTAAAAAAACAAAAAGAAATTACAGAGAAAAAGATAAAAGAATTACAAGTTATAAAACATAAAATTAAAAATAGATTAAATCAAATTAATTATGCAAGACAATATGAAAAATTAGATGTAATTCAGGAGATTGAATTCAATGAACGGACTATCGTCTTACTAAAACAGAAAATAAAGTCAAATAAAGATTTAGAATTATCTATAAGAAATTTAGAAAATAAATCTAGAAAAAATGCTTCTATTTTTAATGGAAAAGTAGGAATATCGATTTCTAAGCAGAATTTGAAAAATAGAATTTTTGATGAATATGATTCGATTTTTTCATTTACAGAAGGTGAAAGATATAATAAAAAATTAACAAAAGTATTACCTAAAGGTATTTATGTTACTATTCGTTTTAATGGAACTCATAAATGTTCTCCAGTATACTATGATAAGATATTAAAATATATTGAAGAAAAGGGATATACAATTATAGATGATTCAGTAGAAATAACACTTATTGATTTTGGATTAACTACTGAGAAGTCAGAGTTTGTAACAGAAATTCAAATATTGATAAATTAATGTTGACTCTCCAGTTACTGGATACTTTATAATTTTTAACATAAATAACTGGAGGTGATAAAGTGATAGGAACAACTGTAAATTGTATTTCTATTATTGGTGGGAGTATTTTAGGTGCAGCTTTTAAAAAAGGAATAAAAGAAGAATATAAGGATATAATGCTACAAGCAATTGGCTTATCAGCTAGTGTTATTGGTATTAGTTCAGCTGTTAATTGTATTCCTAAAAGTAATTATCATGTTTTATTTATTATTAGTATTGCATTAGGCGGACTTATTGGCCAAAAACTTGATTTAGAGAATAAAGTTAATAGTGTTACATCGAAATTTTCTAAAAATAATTTAGTAGAAGGATTATCTACAGCAGTATTATTATTTTGTGTAGGAACATTATCAATTTTAGGTCCACTTGAAAGTGCTTTAAAAGGAGATAATACATTACTATATACCAACTCTATATTGGATGGAATTACTTCAATTGTTTTAGCTTCAAATTTTGGTATAGGGATAATGATTTCATCAATTATATTATTTTTATGGCAGGGTTTAATTTATTTATCTGCAAATATGGTATCAGTATATATAACGGCTGATTTATTAAATGAAATATCAATAATTGGTGGGATTTTGATATTAAGTTCAGGATTAAATATATTAAAAATAAAGAAAATAAAAGTTTTAAACTTATTAACATCTTTATTTATTCCTATTATTTTCTTTATTATCAAGGGATTGGTATAAACAAAGTATAAAAGGATATTTAATATAATCTAATAATATATTATATAAAGATACTATACATATAAAATAAGAATATTATATGTATAGTATCTTTATTTATAGAATAAAAAAATATTTCAGAAAACGTATTCTTGACTTGCAATTAAGCATAAAATGACTTATAGTCATTTTATACAATTAATTAAAATGCATGTAATAATTTATTTTTTAATTATTACAAATATGAGTTAAGTATTTATAAAGTTGTATTTTTAAGATATTTATAAAGAATTAAGGTACAGTCAAAAAGAATAAGTTAATTTGCCATCCTAATTTAAATTATGCTATGTATAAAATTGACATAATAGGCACGCTGTGAGGACAATTAATATCATTGTTTGAGAGAAAAAATTTATTGGAACTTTGGAGTTGTTATTTATTTTCATATGCCTAAAGCTATTTAAAAGAGTTAAAAATTCCTTTATAATAATAAAAGAGTTAAAAACTTTAATTAGGATGTATTATGAATTTTAACAAATCGATAAAGAATTTATTATCTATATAATAAGTATAGAGGGGGGATTAGATTAGAATTTATACTATGTATTATAAATTCTAACAAATAAGCATCATGAAGAATATAATAAGAATTTTTAAACGGGATGTAGTTAATACATTTACAAATTGGGTAGCAATAGTTGTAATGTTAGGACTTATGGTTATTCCATCATTTTATTCATTAGTTAATATAAAAGCATCATGGGATCCATATTCAAATACAAGTGGAATTAAGATAGCGATTATAAATGAAGACAAAGGTTCGACTTTTAAAGATGTGGATATAAACTTAGGTAATGAATTAGTAGATAAATTAAAAGATAATAATGAGGCGGATTGGATATTTGTAGATAAAGATAACGCCCAAAATGGATTATTATATGAAAAATATTATGCAACTGTTGAAATACCAGAGAATTTTTCTGAAAATGTTACTACATTATCAGAAAAAAATGTAAAAAAACCTAAACTAATATATACTGTAAATGAAAAGAAAAATGCAATAGCTCCTAAAATTACAGATTCAAAAGTTAAAAATATAAAAAATCAAATTGATGATAAGGTTGTTAAGACAGTTTCAGGAATTCTCTTTAGAGCTTGTAATGAATTTGGTATTGAATTAGATAAGAATAGACCTGAATATAGGAGAACAATAGATCAAATATATGAATTAGAGGAAAACATACCAGAACTTGAATCTTTATTAGATAAATCAATAGATGGAACAGGAAAACTATCAGATTTAGTTGTAAAGATAAATGAAATACTTCCAAATGTATCTACTACAATAGATTTAACTGATGAGCTTGTAGAAAATACTCAAATATTTTCTGATAAGTTACAAGGTGAATTATCAGAGATATCACCAACAATAAAAGAAGATTTAATTATATCAGAAAAGTTACTTGATACTACAAGTGTTCAGCTTCAAAATCTTCAAGAAAACATAATTCCTGAAGTTTATAAGAAAACATTAATAGCACTTTCAGAATCTGCTGAAACGGGAAGTACTTTAACTCATGATAGTGCATCTTCACTTAAAAATATAAAAAAAATGTTAGATAAAATAGGTAGAATAGATTTTTCAAAATTTACTATAGATTTTGAAAATAAAGATGAATCATCTGAAATAAAGAAACAACTTAATTCATTAAAAAGTATACAAAGTAATATAAAAGACATCAGTAGAAAAATCACTAAAATTACAGATAAATTAGATAATATAAGTGAAAGACTTAGTGTTGTTAAGGATAGAGCAGATGAAGAAGTTGAAGAATTGGATAATGGAAAACAACTAGATACTCAAGTTATTGGAGATATAAAAAGTGTAATAGATGATATTCATAAGGAAGTAACTGAAATAACAGATAGTTATGATTCAGAGATTGTACCAGCTATTGAGGATGGATTTGATTCAATAAAAATTATATCAGATAATGTATCAGAAGTGTTGAAATTAGGAAGAGAAACCTTGCCAAATGTTGAAGAGATATTAAGTGTATCCGAAGATTTTGCAAATTTATCTACTGATGAATTAGTAAAATTAAAAGATAAATTCCCAGAATTTAAGGATAAAGTACATGAATTAGCTGATAAATTTAGAGAGTATGATGAAGATGATAAATTTAACGAAATGTTTGATATGATAACAAATGATTGGGAATCACAAAGTAATTTCTTAGCTAGCCCAGTTGAGATAGAGGATAATAGATTATTTCCATGGCCCAACTATGGTTCAGCAACTACACCATTTTATACAGTTTTATGTTTATGGATTGGTGGATATATGTTATCAATTATTCTAGGAACAAAGGCACATCCATTTGAAGATGGACAAGAATTTAAATCCTATGAAGTATATTTTGGTAAAATGTTATTCTTTTTATTGATAGGAGTAGGACAAGCGATAATAGCAAGTGTAGGAGCTTTAGTACTTTTAGGAAGTTATTCAATGCATCCAATATTATTTATTTTATATACTATATTTGTAAGTATTGTATTTATGATTATAATCTATACTGCTGTTAGTGTTTTTGGAAATGCAGGAATAATGTTTGGTGTAGTATTATTAGTAATACAAGTTGCAGGAACAAGTGGAAATTTCCCAATAGAAGTTAATCCAGAAGTATTTCAAAAGATGTTTTCATATTTGCCATTCACATATGCAATAAGTGGAATGAGACAAATAATGGCTGGTATAGTGTATTCTGTGCTTTTAAAAGATACGATTATATTATGTATATTTATGTTTGTATCACTTATTATTGGATTATTATTTAGAAAAACAATGAATAAAAGAAGTAAAAAGTTTGGTGAAAAGTTAAAAGAAAGTCAAATAATGAGTGCTTAAGAATCACTTTATATATTTGGATGACAGAGGTAATAAATATGAAGAATATATTTAGAATTTACAAAAGAGATATGGTTACAATAGCTACTAATTGGGCGGCACTAACTATGATGATAGTACTTATAATAGTTCCATCTTTATATTCGCTAGTTAATATAAAGGCATCATGGGATCCATATTCTAGCACAAAAGGAATTAAAGTAGCTATTATTAATGAGGATAAAGGAACTGTATTTAAGGAAAGAGATATAAATTTAGGTGAAGATTTAGTTGAAAAATTAAAAGAAAATGATAAACTAGGTTGGACTTTTGTTGATAAAGAAACTGCAAAGAAAGGTTTATTAGAAGAAAAATATTATGCAACTATTGAAATACCAGAGGATTTTTCAGAAGATGTTATTACTGTTACAGGTAAAGAAGTTGAAAAACCAAAGCTAAAATATACTGTAAATGAAAAGAAAAATGTAATAGCACCTAAAATGACTGATGCAGGAATAAAAGCATTAAAAGGACAAATTGATGATAATGTTACAAAAACTATATCAGGAGCAATGCTTAGGATATGTAATGATACAGGATTAGATGGAGAAGAAAATCGACCAAAACTTAGAAGAATTATTGATGCTATATATGAATTAGATGAAGATATGCCGGATTTAAGAAAAGATTTAGATGATGCAATAGAAGGAACTATAAGCATGACTAAATTATTGCAAAAAGCAGATGAAATTGTACCAATAGTATCTGATACAATTGACGCTACAACTCAGTTTATAAATAGTAGTCAATCTTCATTGAATCAAATAGAAGGAAATCTTGCTGATATGTCTCCATTAATTGAAGATAAATTAGTTATGTCAGAAAATGCATTAGATGCTTCAAGTGTAATGTTAAGAAATATAGATGAGAATATATTACCTGAAGTTGCTCAAAAAAGTTTTATAGAGATTGGTAATTCAGCAGATTCATTAAAGAAAGTTATTAAAACCACTAAAACTCAGTTAAAAGAAATGAGATCATATATAGATAATCTTACTGATATAGATATAAAATTAAAGGAAACATCAAATGAAAATCCAGAAGAAGCAGCTAAAGAAGAGGCGGCTAATAAAAAGGATTTAAAATATCTAAAAAGTGTGCAAAAAGATTTAAAAAAACTTAGTAGAGAAATTTCAAATAGTATTGATAAATTAAATACTATTGATGATAGGTTAGATGTTGTTATTGACAGGTCCAAAGAAGAAGCTCAAAAAATAGAAGATGAGGGAAGATTAGATATTCCAGCTATTAAAGATGCTGGAAAAATATTAGATGATGTACATTCATTAGTTGCTACTTTTGTAGATGATTATGATTCACAACTTGTACCAGAGGTAGAGCAAGGATTTAAGTCTATTAGAGATATATCAGATAGTGGATTAGTATTATTAGAACAAGGAAAAGATATATTACCAGATGTTGAAAATTTATTAAATAATTTTACGGAAATATCTAATTTATCTAATGAACAATTAGTTAAGCTAAAAGATGATTTTCCAGATATTGAAGAAAAAATACACAAATTAGCTTATAAACTTAGAAGATTAGATGAAAAAGATCAAATTGATGCGATATTGGATATGGTAACTAATGATTGGGAAAGTCAAAGTAATTTTTTATCTAGTCCAGTTGAAATAGAAGATAATAGATTATTTCCGTGGCCTAATTATGGCTCAACTGCTACACCATTTTATACTATATTATGTTTATGGGTAGGAGGGTTATTATCTTCAGCATTAATGTCTTTACAAGCACCTAAATTTGATGAAGAGATAAAATTCAAAGATTATGAAATATATTTAGGAAAATTATTATTATTTTTATCACTTGCAATATGCCAATCAATTGTAGCAAGTATAGGAGTTTTAGTATTATTAGGTAGTTATACATTGCATCCAGTTATGTATGTTTTTTATACAATATTTGTTAGTATAGTATTTATGACGATTATATATACTGCAGGAAGTTTGATGGATGATGTTGGAAAAGCTATTATAGTAATTATATTAGTGTTACAAATTGCAGGGACAAGTGGAAACTTTCCAATAGAAGTTACACCTGTATTATTCCAAAAAGTATTTCCATACTTACCATTTACTTATGCTATAAACGGTATGAGACAAATCATGGCAGGAATAGTATATCCTATATTAATTAAAGATATAGCTATATTATCTATTTATATGATAGTTTCACTAATTTGTGGAATAACGTTAAAAGGGGTTACTAGTAAATCAACAGAGAAACTTGTTAAAAAATTAGGTGATAGTGGAATACTTAGACATTAAATATATATAATAAAAGTTGCATAACTAAATGAATAGTTATGCAACTTTTATTTTTAGTAAATTATAAAAAATTAATTATATGCAATAAAATAATAGAGTAAATAGGTATTCATTTATCTAAAAATTTAATTTATATAGGTGTATATAAATTTTTTTACTGTTAATAATGAAAAAATCAACTTAATTTTACAAAAGTGTAAAAAACATTATGTACATTTAAAGCATAATAAAGTAAAATTAATAGAAGGTGAGGAAATAATGGAGAATTATGAAAGAATAAGAAATGTTACATTTATTAACCAAAAAAATGTAATAAAGACTTGCTTTTTAAGTGTAATATTTTACTGTATAATGAGTTTAGTTTTTAAAGGAGATTACTTAACTTTAATTTTATTTTTTAAAACTTATTATTTAATAGGTGGTTTGGCTTTTGTAATTTTATTAAAGCCAATAGCTCAAATGTATAACCAACATGTAATACAGAAAATTTATATTTTTACTTATTTAACAATGCTTATATATTTAACAATATTTATAAAAAATATGGCAAACATATCACTAAAATGTAATTATGATATTGAAATGGATGTATTTACGAATATTATAATATTTTTAGAAATATTTTTAAGCTTTATGATTATAGAATATAAAGTTAAAAAAGAAAAAACAAATACGAAATTATATATTATTTTACAACTTATTATTGGTAGTATTTTTATTTTGTTTAATAAAAATCTAGATTCTATTAATTTAATATTTTTATTTTCTATTCAGATTTTTTTTGCAGTAAAATCAGTTAAAAATATAGTGGCAATAAAAAATAAAAGTAATTTTAATATTATAATTTGTTATTTATTAATTTTAAGTTTAATTTTTATAACAAATATACTTTATAATTTTAATTTATATGAATTAAGTATTTTGATATATTTAAGAGAGTTGTTTATATTAGTGTCATTTAATATATTTTGGAATATATTTTCAACTAATTTAATAAAGAATCCATATAAACATTTATGTAAATCTTTAATGAAAAAAAATGAAAGTTTAAGTAATTTATCAAAAGATATATTAGTTAAAAATAATCAACTTGAAAAATCAATTAATAGTTTGAAAAATAAAGAGTATTTATATGAAACATTTTTTAGATTTATGCCACATCCACTTATATTAGTTAGTACCAGAAATGATAGAGTATTGTTTACTAATAAAGCTTTTTTAGAGTTAGTAAATGTTTCGAATATAAAAGAGATAATTAATGAGAAGTTAAGTAAATATATTTATTTTGTTAATTCAGATGAAGTAAAGAACACTAATTTTAATGCAGTTTTAAATGCAGGAAGTGAAGATAAATTTATAAATGCTAAATTTTTACCTATATATAAAGATAAAATGGAAGATTTAATACTTATAGAAGATAATACATCTAAAGTATTGACAGAAGAAATAAAAAAAGAAGTTCAGAATAGAATAATTGAAGAAAAAATAAGAACGGAATTTTTATCTAGTATTAGTCATGATTTAAAAACACCAATAAATGTTATATATTCAGCAACTCAACTTGAAAAAATATATATGACTAAAAAAGATGTACAAGCTTTGGAGAAATATAACTTTATATGTAAAAAGAATTGCATCTCTTTAATAAGATTAACAAATAATCTTATTGATAGTTCGAAAATAAATTCAGATTATTTAATGCCAAGTCTAGAAAATATTAATGTAGTAGATGCGGTAGAAGATGTTGTTACATCACTTGTGGATTATGCTAGAAGTAATAATGTTCAGATGATATTTAACACTAATAAAGAAGAAATTTATTTAAATCTTGATTTTGAATTTATACAAAGAATAATTCTAAATTTAATCTCTAATTCTATAAAGTTTACGTCTAAAAATGGAAAGATAAATGTTAATATAGAAGATACAGAAGATGCAGTTAAAATATCTGTAATAGATAATGGAGTTGGAATGAATAAAGAATTTATAAAAGAAGCATTTTGTAAATATGCAATGGATAAAAAAGATAATGTGTCCTCTAAAAATGGGACTGGAATAGGTCTTTTTGTAGTTAAAAAGTTAGTAGAATTACAAAATGGTACACTTAATATAGAAACAGAGTCTGGAGTAGGAACTGATATAACAATGAAATTTAAAAAGGAGAATAACGATGAATAGAAGTAAAGAAAATTCATTAATTAAAAGATTTAGTAATAATGAAAAATTAGAATTTATTTCTATTGAAGGATTAATAATGTTTATAATATATAACTTATATTTTCTTTTTACTAAAAAATATAAGTTATATAATACAATAAATATTTGCATAAATATAGCGGTGAATATGGGAATTGCATATATATGTTTAGTAAAAATAAGTGTTTTGAAAAATCATATTGTAGAATACTTAGGGGTAGAGAATATTTTTATATGTTTATTTACTATATTAAATTTATTTCTTCCACGTTATATATTTGAGCAGGTTTCCGTTGGTTATTATACTTTTTTTACTAATATATTATATTGTTTTGAATTTACAATATTATCTTTAGGGTTTTATTTTATTAATAAACGAATAAATATAAAAAAGGCTGTAATAGTATATATATTTGTTGGGGCTATGATTTTAATATTATTTAATAACATTTATGTATTTAATAATATTTATATATTTAATAGTAATGAAGATTTAAATTCTGTAATTATTTTTAATTTGTTAACAGTTTCTTTAGTAACATTTTTTATGATATTTTCATTATTAAATTATGGTAAAATATTAAGTGATTTTTTACTTAAAATAATGTATGTATATGTATTTTTTAGGTTTTTTGGTCATATAAGCACTTTAGCTTTGGTAAAGGGATATAATGAATTCCTCGTTATATCGGCATGTCTAAATTTAAGTGGAATATATTTATTATACAGAGGTTTTGTTAGCTGGTTTATAAGTGATTCAGTCAAAAGTATGAGAAAAAATTTAGAGTTAGCTAATAAAGTAAACATAGAATTACTTACTGCAATTAAAAAAAGAAATAGAATTTTAAATGATACTAATATTATGATAGAAAAGAGTCATAGTAGATATAATAAACTTATTGATTCTGTTTATGATGGGGTATTTTTATTTTCAGAAGACAAACTAGAATATATAAATAGAACCGGTTTAGGTTTATTAAATTATATCAACAAGGAAGAAATCTTAGGAATTGAATTAGATATATTTATAGAGAATCATTTTGATTTTGATCTAAAAGAATTTAATGATAGGGAAATTCATATTACAGATGCAAAAATGAAATGTAATAATTTGGTGGTTGATTTGTTTATAGTATATGTTGATGAAAATAGTAAGCTTATATATATACATGATGTAACTGAACTAAACAAAACTAAAATAATGAGAAATAAACTAGAAAAATATTTAAGAGAAGAAGAATTAAAAAATCAGTTCTTTTCAAATGTTTCACATGAACTTAGAACTCCTATAAATTTAATTTATTCAGCAATACAACTTAATGAAATATATTTAAAACAAGAAAATATAGATAGTATCAAGAAAAATAATAAAATAATAAAACAGAATTCTTTAAGATTAATAAGAACTATTAATAATTTTATTGATACTAATAGAATTTCAGAAGGTTATCTTAAACCGGATTTTAAAAATTATAATATAGTCGAAGTTGTGGAGAATATTTCTATAGCATGTAATAAATATATAAATAAAGCAGGCATTAATTTAATATTTGATTCTGAATTCGAGGAAATTTACGTTAAATGTGATAAAGATATGATAGAAAGAATCATATTAAATATTATATCAAATTCTGTTAAGTATGGTAAAAAAGGTGGAGAAATACAAGTATATATAAGTGTAAAATATAGCAATGTAATAATAAACGTTCAAAATAATGGATATAGAATTGAAGAAGATACTATTCCATATGTATTTGATAAATTTACTAAAATAAATAAATCTCTTAATAGACTTAAAGAAGGAAGTGGATTAGGTCTATTTTTAAGTAAAGCACTTATAGAATTGCAAGGTGGTAAAATTGACCTTACTTCAGGTGAAGAAGGAAATTTATTTACTATAAATTTTCCGATTACAAAGCAAGAATATGATACAGAACTTCAATATTGCATAGAAATGAATAATATAGAGGAAAAAGTTGATGTTGAATTTTCAGATATTTATATGGAATAAAGTGAAAAAACATTAGTTCATATAATAAATAAGTCATCTCAAAGATTTTTTGGGGATGGCTTTTTTAGATTTTTAAAATCAGTTATATGTAGGATAATATGTAGTTGGTTTGTAAAAATAAGATTAAAAGAGCGTAGTGCAGAAAATTTTTTATATAAAGAGATATATAGAAAAGTATATAATTTTCAAGATCTAAAAGAATTATTAAACTCTGTATAAATATACATTAAATCTTTATTGTTATCTATTGATTGAAGAGCAGTTAAGTAACCTTTGGTATATGTTAATGCACATAATTAAAAAAATATAACATATATTTAATAGTGAAATTAATATTTAAATAAAATTTTAGGTTATGGAGTGTTAATATGAAAGATGAAAAAAGGAAAGAAAAGAAGATATATTTTATACCACTTATAATTTCTGTAGGTTTACCTCTTTTAGTATCATATCTTATATCGATTATTATGCCATATATAGGAGAAGTGTATAGCAAGCTAAATAAGCCTTTTTTTTCACCTCCACAATGGGTATTCCCAATTGTATGGACAATACTTTATATATTAATAGGAGTAGCTTGTTATAGGGTTTATATACTTAAATATAAAGGGATTGATACAAGCTCAGCTATATTTACTTATTCTATACAATTGTTATTAAATTTTTTGTGGTCATTTATATTTTTTGGTTTAAGATTATATGGAATAGCATTTATTGAGTTATTAATATTATTATTCTTTGCTATTTTAACTTTTATTAAGTTTTATAATAAAGATAAAAAGGCTGGAATACTTTTTATACCTTATTTACTTTGGTTAACTTATGCTGGAGTATTAAATTTTTATATATGGATGTTAAATGAGATGTAGATTTTATTTTATGAAGTTAAAACATAACCAAAAATAAATATTTAGGCATATGAAACAAAATAATAGATTAAAGATGAGTTGTATATTTTATGTTAGAAAAGGAAGTAAATTTAGTTAATAATGAGTTATTAGCTAAATTTGCTGATGCAGTATTACACAAAATAGAACAGCATACTTGTATATTATTTTTAAAAATGTGCATTAATTATAAAAAATAATGCCAGTTGAGGAAAGAGAATACTTTAATCAACTGGCCTTATTTTTGTTTTAATGTTAATATATATGTTGGTAAATGATAATAAGAGATAGTAATTCTAAGGAGGTAAGGCATGGCAAAGGTAATTATTGCAGAAAAACCTTCTGTTGCAAAAAATATTGCGGATGCGTTAAAAATAAAGACTAGAAAAGATGGATATTTTACAGGGGAAGGTTACTATATTACTTGGGCTTTTGGTCATCTTCTACAGCTATATGATGCAAAAGATTATGATGAGAATATGAAAGGGTGGAGAATGGAAAAATTCCCATTCATACCTGAATCTTTTCAGTATAAAGTAAAGTGTGACAATATTGATAGAACAGTAGAAGATAAAGGAGCAGCTAAACAAATTAATATAATAAAATCTTTAATAAAGCAAGAAGACGTAGATGGAGTAATTTCAGCTACAGACTTTGATAGAGAAGGGCAAGTAATTGCAGATGAATTGTTTAGCTATTTAAATATACAAAAACCAATTTATAGATTGTTATTAAATGAGTGGACTCCAGATGAAGTTAAAAAGGGTATGAAAGCCTTGAAAAACAATAAAGAAATGCAGTTTTTACAAGATGCTGGAATAGGTAGACAATGGACTGATTGGATTATTGGTATTAATTTAACTTCTGTTAGTACATTAAAATATAAATTTGAAGAAAATAAGACTATTAATATAGGAAGAGTGTTATTACCAACTTTAAAGATTATATATGATAGAGATAAGGAAATAGAAAACTTTAAAGCTACTACTTATTATAAATTAACATCAACTTTTAAAAATTCAACTAATGAAGAATTTGAAGGGTTGTATTATGAAAATGAATCTGAAAAGTTTGAAGATAAAAATGTTTTAGATAAATTAGTAAAATTATTAGATGGAACTAGTGCTACTATAATAGACAAACAGACTGAAAAGAAAAAAGATTATCCACCTTATCTTTTTAACTTATCTAATTTGCAAGGTTATATTACAAGTAAGTATAAAGGGTGGACATCAGATAAGGTATTAAAGGTTGCACAGAGTCTTTATGAAAAGAAATATACAACTTACCCTAGAACTGCCAGCGTTGTATTAGAAGAGAGCTTAGAGGACAGAGCAAGAAAGGTTTTAAATACATTAAAGGTAGGATTACCTTATGAAAAAGATATTAAATTTATAAAAACTAAAAGAGTATTTGATAATTCAAAGGTTGAAAGCCATAGTGCAATAACACCAACATATATTAAGCCAACAGGACTTAGTAAGGATGAAGAAATTGTTTATAATGCTATTAAAAATAGATTTATAATGCAATTTATGCCTATTGCAGAGTTTGAAGAAACAAAGATAAGATTAAAAGCATCTAATCAAGAAGTAAAAGGAGAATTTGTATCAAAGGGAAAAGTTCAACTTATTGAAGGCTGGAGAGTTGTTGAAAAGATAGATACAAAGGACACAATACTTCCAATGGTAAATGTAGATGAAAATGTAGATATAGTTTTGAATAAAATAAATAAAGTTACTAAAAAACCACCAAAACATCATACAGAAAAGACTTTGCTTAGAGTTATGGAAACCTGTGGAAAAGGTGTAGAAGGAAAAGAAGATTCTGATGAAATGATGCAATCTATATTAAATGGGTTCAGTATAGGGACTCCAGCTACTAGAGCAGAAACTATTAAAAAGCTTAAAGATATTGGATACATAACACCTAAGGGAAAAAGCCTTATATGTACACAACTAGGTAGAAATATAGTTGAAATATTTCCAGTTAAAGAACTTTTAGATCTTGAATATACAGGAAGACTTGAAAGTACATTATCTGATATAGAAAAAGGAAAGTTTAAAAAATCTGATTTTATGAATTTAATATGTGATTTTACAACTAATGCTGTTGATAAAATAAAGAATGATACATCAGCTTTATCAAAATTTAAAGTTGAACTTCCAGAAGGCAAAGAGGAGATCGGAAAATGTCCAGTGTGTGGTAATCCAGTAGTTGAAAATGAAAAGAATTTTGGATGTACAAACTGGAAAAATGGTTGTAGATACACAATATGGAAAGAGGATAAATATATATTATCTTTTGGTAAAAAAGTTTCGAAAGAAATGGTAGAATTGTTGCTTAAGAATGGTAAGGTAGGTTTTAGAAATCTAAAAAGTAGAAAAGGAAATACATTTTCAGCATATTTTAGATATGAAAGAGATGAAAAAACAGGATATTATAATTGGAAAATAGAGTTTATATAAGCGGCTCTAAATCAGAAATGGGGTTTAACCTCATTTCTGATTTTTTGGAAAACGTTAACAAAGAGTTTGCAACCATTAGTTATATATGGCTGCTAGCTATTTGTTAAAAATAAATGCATAAATAAGTCTTATTTTTAATTAAGCATTTATTTTTACAGAATAACTATAATATAGATATGTTCTAATCAAATTAAGACATATTAAATAAAAAACTTATATTAGAACTATTATTTAAAATTATATAATTCTTGATATATCTATATAAATGAAAAAATTTTAATTTATATATGTATATTATTTCATAAAATGATACATAAAGATTGCAATATGATAAGATAATGGAGCTATAAATACTGTCATAAGTCCAGCAACTCCTATTGAAAGACTACTCATAGCACCTTCAGTATCTCCAAGTTCTAATGCTTTTGTAGTACCTACTGCATGTGCAGCAGTTCCAATAGATATTCCTATTGCCACTTTATCTTTAATTCTAAATAATTTACATACAGCTGGTCCTAATATAGCACCAATAATTCCAGTAATTATAATTGCAAGTACAGTTATAGGAACTAATCCCCCTAATTGACTACTTATTTCTATACCAATTGGTGTTGTTACTGATTTAGGTATTAAAGATTTTATTATAGTAGAATCTAATCCAACAAAATAAGATATTCCCATTACAGAGAACATACCTATAATACTACCTAAAAATACTCCAGAAAAGATTGCTAAAGCATTTTTCTTAAGTAATTCTATTTGTTTATAAAGAGGTACTGCTAGTACAACGGTTGAGGGCCCTAAAAACATATTAATGAATTGTCCACCTTGATTATAAGTATTAAAGTCTATATTAAATGCAAATAGGAAACAAATTATAAGTGCGATTGCTATAAGTAGTGGATTTAAAAAAGGAACTCCTGTTTTTTTATTTATAAATATTCCTATTTCAAAAGCAACTAAAGAAAGAACTAAGCCAAATAAAATATTATTAGTTATTATTTCCAACGATGTCACTTCCCTTTTCAGTTTTTTTACTTTTTAATTGTTTAGATACAAATTGAACTATTAATCCAGTAGAAGCTATTATTATCATAGTTGTAGATAGACAAACTATAAGTAATTTTAGCCAATTAGATTTTATTATATTTAGCGAGGTCATAAGCCCTACTCCAGCAGGAATAAAGAAGAAAGCTAAATGATTTAGTAAAAAATTTGATATATTTGAGATATTATCAACTTTAATTACTTTAGTAGATAGTAATACAAAAAGTATAATCATTCCTAAAATATTACCAGGTACAGGTAATTTAAGCCATGATGATAAAAATTCTCCTACTAAATAAATAATTAGTATAACTAGTGCTTCTCTAAATAATTTCATTTTTTCCTCCTTTTAATTATAAATTCGTATTAAAATATAGATACAAAATAAACTTTAATTATAAATGATTACTAATATTATTTATATGTATCATTAATTTTTATACTATTATAATTTATCACTAGTTTGTCCATAAGTAAAAGGTGTATTTTGTCAAAATAATAAAAGATTCATAGAAATATATCTAAGAATCTTTTATTATTATGGTTATATTAAGAATTGCTAGTTAAAGCTCGTATTTAATTAGTTATTCATATAAAAAAATTATATGACAAAAATATACAAGAAATTTTGTTTCATAGAATGCTGTAAAATCAGTTATTGACAGTATTATAACTAAAATTTCCAACTATAATATAAACAAAGAATATATAAAAAAATTTTGATTATTTTTCAAAAGATTTATTTTTAATTAAAAGTTTTTGTGCAAAAGCTACTATTTCATACATTAAGAAAGCAATTACAGAAAGTATAACTATACTCATCATAACCATATCTAATTGAGCAATTTGTCCACCATATACAATTAAAAATCCTAAACCTTTTCTAGCTACTAAAAATTCACCCATAATTACACCTACCCATGATAATCCAACATTTATTTTTAAGGCAGATATTAAAACAGGGACAGAATATGGAAAGACTAAATGTTTTAATATTTGAAGTTTAGATGCTCTAAAAGTTTTCATTAGCATAATTTTATCTTTATCTATTTCATTAAATCCACTTAGAACACTTATAATAGTTGTTACTATTGAAATTAATAATGCTATGACAATTATAGCAGTCATACCATTTCCAACCCAGAAAATAATAATTGGTGCTAAAGCAACCTTTGGAAGAGCATTAAGCACAACTAAATAAGGTTCTAATACTTTAGAGCCAAAAGGACACCACCAGAGTATAACTGCAATTAAAGTTCCAAAAACAGTTCCTAAAGTAAAGCCAAGAATGGTTTCATAGCATGTTATCCATATATGGCTTAATAAAGTACCATCATTATAAAAAGCTACAAGAGATTTGCACATTCTAGAGGGAGTTGAAGTTAAAAATGGATCAATCCATTTTAAATCTCCTGCTATTTCCCATAAAGCTATAAAAATAACTAATATAAGGATTCTAGTGACTCTAAGTTTTATCTTATTGTTTTTTAAATCTTTTAAATATTTTTCATGTTCTTTACTCATTACATTGATCCAACTCCTTCCATAAATCATCAAAGTATTCTTTAAATTCAGGTTCTTTTCTTCTATCAAAAGGAGTTAAATTTTCTTTTGTAAAAGATATATAAAGTTCTTTTTTTATTTGAGCTGGTCTTTGAGAAAGAACTATTATTCTTTTAGAAGTTGATATAGCTTCAGCAATATCATGAGTTACCATTATGGCTGTTTTCTTTTCTTTCTTTATTATTTTAAAAACATCATCACATACTAAAAGTCTTGATTGATAATCTAATGCAGAAAAAGGTTCATCTAAAAAAAGAATTTCAGGATCTAAAGCTAATGTTCTTATAAGAGCAACTCTTTGCCTCATGCCACCAGATAATTCACTTGGATGATGATTTTTAAATTTTGATAATCCATAGGTTTCTAGTAGAGCATCAACTCTTTCTATATTTTCTTTTGTAATCTGTTTTTTTATTTTTAATCCAAGTAATACATTATCCCAGACAGTTAACCATTCAAAAAGATGATCTTTTTGAAACATATATCCTATTTTATTTAAATTATTTTTTATATCTTCATTTTTATATAAAACTGATCCACTTGAAGGAGATAATAATCCACTTATTATATTAAGAAGTGTAGATTTACCACATCCAGATGGACCAAGTATTGAAATGAATTCTTCATTATCAACTTCAAAGTTAATGTTGTTTAATGCTTTAGTTTCTCCTTTGATTGAATGATAATTCATGGACAAATCAGATATTTTTAGTAAGCTCAAAGAAATCACCACCTTAAGTGAAAATCTGAATCTTTTATTTTGGTAAATTAAATTTACTAAAGTATATAAGTTTCAATAAAGTTTGTTCATTAATATAAATTTTAGAATATTTATAATATAGTATTGCTTATTAGTAGAGTGGGAAACTTATATAGAAAATTTATTATATATGCTTCTAAGTTGATAGTATATTAATATAGCTTTTTATTCTCTATAAAAATTATAAATGCATTAAATTAATTAGAGCGTTTAATTAGAACATATATATTGGAAGTAATTTTCTAATCTGGTATTACACAAAGATTAAATTTTAAAATTATATTATTTAACAGCATTAGTTGCATAAGTGTTATCGACTATTTTATTAAAATCAGGTCTTGTTGGAATTAATGAATTATCATATTCTTGAATTATATCCATTAATCTATTTAAATCTTCTTCTTTAATAGATGGATCATGTGCTAAAGCATCAATTTTATTATAGTTTTTAATAACATTTATAATTATATCTCTATCGGTACCAGGGAAGTATTTAATTATTGAGTTTGTAATTTCTTCAGGTGTGTGACTAAAGTACCATTGTTGACCTTTGTAAATAGCTTTTGTAAAATTCTCTATAACCTTAGGATTTTTGTCTAAATAGGATTTAGTTGAGAAGAAACAAGTATAAGGGATAACTCCAGAGTCTTGTCCTATAGAAGCAAGAATATATCCACTTCCTTCTTTTTCAAGCATTGATGCAGTAGGTTCAAATAATGCGACATAATCACCAGTACCACCTTTAAATGCGCCAGATGTTGCAGCGAAATCTATATTAGTTACCATATTTACATCAGTACCTGGGATAATATTATGATGTTTCATAACATATTCTAAAGCCATTCCAGGAACTCCACCAGGTCTACCACCAATAACATTTTTTCCTTTAATCTTATCCCAAGAAAAATTATCATCATCAGTTCTTCCAACGAAGAAAGAGCCATCCTTTTGAGTAAGTTGACCAAATAGTACAGGATAATCTTCTCTTCCTTGATTATTAATGTAGATTACTTGTTCTGGTCCACAAAAACCAACATCAGCATTATTGCTTAAAACTGCCTGCATAACTTTGTCCGCGCCTTGTCCAGTTTGGAGATCGATGGTTATATTTTCCTCATCAAAAAATCCTTCACTCATTGCAACATACATTGGAGCATAAAAAACAGAACGAGTTACTTCATTTAAACGAACAGTTACTTTAGAGTTTGTATCTTCAGTTTTGGAGTTTTTATTAAAGCCACAGCTAATTAAAGAAACAGCTAGTGTAGTTATTGCAGCTAAAGAAAATAAAAGTTTTAGACCTTTTTTCATTAAATTACATCTCCTATAAAATAATTCTTAGGTTCATGCATGACTTATTTAAATTAAGTCATTTTTTTTGAGCCTAAAGTCTTTCTGTTGTATATTATGAAATTTTATGAGAAATAGTGTTAAATATCAATAAAATTTGAAAGGATATATATTTTGAAAAATTATTATTATATGAGAATAGGAGATTTATAATTTTAATATAAGGAGAAAATTTATAGAGTATCAAAATGAGCAGTTCAACTTATATAGTTTGAATACGAAGAAAATAAAAGACTAATTAGAGTTAATAATGAAATTGATAAAGTAATATTTGAAGAGATACCTAATCTATTAACCTTAAAAGAGAAAGTTAAAATTGTATTATTAGATAAGGGTCTTATAGAGAAACAAGTTATAGTTTAATGCTTATATTATTCTAAAATATTTACAAATGATGGTTCGGGTAGAGGGTTTTATAAGTAAATTCTATAATTTTAAATTTAAAGTTATAGAATTTACTTAATTTATTATATTTGATGGAATTTGTAGTATGATTTTAATTGAATTTGACCTAAAATACAATTAAAATAATCAATGAACATGTTCGGTAAAATTCGACAAAGGGAGAAATAATGAATGAAAAACTATTTTAAAAAAATACTTATAATGTTTGTAATGGTATTAACTATTATGGGAATTGGGGTAATTAGCAATTGTTATGTTGCTAATGCTGCTACTGTTGGGGAGCAATTATTGCAACCAGAGGATGGATGGAAAAGATATGAAGATGATAATTCTAAAATATTTTACTATGGTGAAATAGGAGAGGCAAAAAATGAAAACCTTAGCGGTGGAAGTGCACATCAAACTGGTTACAATGGATATTCAGAAATCAAATTTAATTTTACTAAAAATAAAATTGCATTAATATATAGAGCTTATAATTATGGTAAAAATCCAACTATATCTATAGATGGAAATGCTCCAGAAGAAATAAAAGCTAATAATTATGATGGATTGTCTATATTAGTATATAAAAATGATTCATTAGAAGATAAAGAACATACTGTTGTAATTAAAACTTATACATCTCATGTTTTTGATTCTATAGATATAGATAAGGATGGTATTTTATTAGCATATAATGAAGATATAAAAAATCAATTAATATCATTAGATAAATCATCATTAAATTTAAAAGAAGGTAATTTAAAACAATTAAAAGCAACTACAACACCAACTGGAGCAAAAGTAGTTTGGTCATCAAGTGATGAAAGCATAGCTAAAGTAGATGAAAATGGAAATGTAACTGGGGTAAAAGAAGGACAAGCAACAATAACAGCACAAATTAAAGATTCTGAAATAAAAGCTACATGTACAGTAACTGTAACTAAGGCATCTGATACTAATACTGGAAATACTACTCCAACTAATCCAACAGATAATAGTGGTGGGACATCTACAGGAACAGAAGAGCCAACTAATATAGTTAATATTGCTCATGCTAAAGGGGATAATACTAATAATGCTAGTGGTCAAGTATCTATAATATTTAAGGGAGTTGCCGAGGCACAATTAAAAGTTGTAAAAACAGCAGATGTAGATTCTGTGTATGTAGGAGATACCTTTACATATACAATAGAAGTTACTAACACAAGTGATAAAGTTGCTAAGTCAGTAGTAATCAATGATAATGCTCCTAATCACATTGATTTTATAGTTAGTGGTGTAACAACTACTCAAGGTAAAGTTGATTCAAGTTCAACTTCTAAAAACATTGTAGTTAATGTTGGTGATATTCAACCTTCAGGAAAAGTTACAATTAAAATACCTGCAAATGTAGTTCTTTAGATATATATAATGATAAACTTGAAATAAGAACTTGTACAAGGCACTTACAGAAATGTAGGTGTCTTTTCTTATACAAAAAAATAGAAAGGAGAAATTTATGAATGAAATAATGAAAATGGTATTAAGTTAAGGAGCATGGGCATCATTATTTGCATGGCTCTTAATAGGAATTTATTGATTAGATAGTGTTTTAAATAAAACATGAATTATAGAAGAAAGAATTATAAAATATTTAAATACTTCATAAATTCGTAGGTATTTATAAAAATGGGTGTATAATTTAATTAACGTGTTAATGTATAAGGAGAGATTAAATTTAATGTGGAAACAGGATAAATGGAATAAAATTACCAAAATAATAGTAACAATATTTTTTGTATTAGTGATTATAGGAATAGCACTAAACCGCTAGCGCGGTGGTTTCTTTAACATTTACTTATCTAATATTTCTTTATTGTATATAAACCTT
>NZ_JAHXPT010000022.1 GCF_019431045.1 Clostridium weizhouense
TGTTTTAGATGATGAAACAATATCATTAAAAACAGGCCTTAGCATTGATGAAATAAAGAAACTAAGATTAAATTAAAATAATTAAGAATTAAAGTAACAGCGATAACATGAGATAGTGGTATTTCTGTTATTTTTTTATTTAAAAAATTATACTTATGATTAATAAATTAAGGCTGAAGTCACCATATGAGTTAATGAAGATAGTAGATATAAAAACATTTTATAAATCAGGTGTATATGATTTAGGTTTTCATGATACAGACTATTTCTACTATGAAATAAAGATTAGATAAAGATATAATATATGAAACAATATAAAACTTGAAGATGGGTCAGGAATAGATATAAGTAGCTCAATGAAAATAAGTATAATAAGTGCTGGTAAATTATCTATAAAAGCAAATAATATAAATTTATCAGCACCAAGTGGTTTGAGTTTAAATTATTATCCAAGTTCAGAAGGAGACAAAGCCGGAAATCCTAAAGGAATAACATTAGATCCGACAAATGTAAGTTTTAAAGTAGAAGAAGCATATTTTGAAGGGAAAATAAAAGAATCATATCCATTTGAACAAGAACCAATTCCAAGTTTTTCATCATCGCCCACCAAAGTAGAGGAACAACAAATTGAGACTGCCCCAAATGAAGATAGAATTGAAAAGGGAAAGAAAACATTCTGGAAAGGTGTTGGAATTGCTTGTTTAGCAGTAGGAATGGTTGCAGTGACTTTGTTAACAGGAGGATTAGCATTAGGTGTTGGAGCTGTATTAATAGAAGGAGCCGGTGTAGCAACGACCCTTCTAGGGGTAGGTGTTATAGGTGGAGCAGTTTTAGGAACTGCTACAGGATTATCAGCAGCCAATAAAGAAGCTGAAATAGCAAGTGCAACAATAGACGAAGGAAAAAATGAAAAAAATAATGGTGAAAAAGGAGTAGATGAAAAAGGATATAATGAGATAAGAGATGGAGAGTTTAATGGTGATGAAAAAGCTTATGAGCAGTACAAAGATGAAGTATGGGGAATGTGGTGCTCAGCAGTAATGATAAATATGACAGCTGCTAGTATGGGATGTGAATTAGCACCATTTGCTATGGCGGTTGATACGATGCTAAGTCCTAAAGTGAATTTTGGAGTTGTAAATAATAATCTGATTTTTGGATATAACGGGAAAAATAGTTCTTACTTTGGAGGAATTGGGAAGGATTTTGGCGGAAATCTAGGAAAAATAGCATTAAATAATAATGGAAAAGGATTTTTATATCAAAGTAATAATAATAAATTTGGTATAATTGGTTTAGCAAGAGAAAATGCAGTTCCTTATAAGCCAGGAATAGTCGCAACAACATCAAGAAATACATTACCAATATAACAACATGCCTAGAATTTCTAATAATGGATTAATGCCTAATAGAGCTACTATTACTTATAGTAATCCATTATTGATAGATGAGGGGGTAAGTAACCCTAGTTTTGCATCTAAGGAAAAATTAGATGGTCACTTTGATAAACATGGGACAGAATTCAAAGGTGAATATAGTAATGCTGATGAATATATTGAAGGGGCTAGAGATGTAATAAATAATGGTTATAAAGTTCAATACAACTATAAAGTAAAAGTAAAGGGAGCGGATGGTAAAATTACAGTTACAGAAGAATTAAGAACAGTATATATGAGGTTTATGGGTACAAACAGTAAGGGCATTGCAAAATTTGAATTTGTTGGTACAAACTTAAATGGTGATATAACAACATATCATACTGAAAGTGGAAAAACATTATGGAAGTTATTGAATGGATCAAATACTGACAAAACAATAAATCCAGTGGATTAAGGAGTGAAAAGTTATGAAATATTTAGTTACAATAGAATCATTTAATGAATTAGTAGAAGAAGAAATTATAGTTAATATTGACGGACAAGAATTAAGATGTTTTATGCCGTATGGAATGGAAAATGGTATAAATATAGGCGATAAATGTAGTGTTGACATAGAAGTTGAGTTTTACGATGATATAGAATTAGAAATTATACAAGAAGATATAAAAAAGATAGAATGTATAGGTGAAACATTTTCTCATTATATTTATGGAAAAGTTGATATAGATAAATGTGTTATAAAATCTTCAATAGAAATTAAATTAGATGAAGATGATTTAATTGAACATGGTTATTGCGATAATCAATATGTAAGATTAAAAGTTGATAGGTTTAATATTGAATTTATATCTTAAATTTAAGTTGTTATACTATTATGGAAGGGTCAGGAAAAGGGATGTTTGTTATTGAAAATACATTCAAAGAATTTATAGAAAAGTTAGATATAAAACATTAATAAAAAGTATTTCTAGGTTCTAATTTTTAAACTTAATTAGAAATGTATTTTAACACATCCAAAATAAACATTTTGGATGTGTCTTTTTTTACTTGAAATTAGAATAATTAATAATATAGTCTATTAATACTGAAGGTATTTATTAAATTTAAGGAGGGATTTTAATAATAAAAGGTATTTAGTTAAAACTAAAGGAATTTAGAGTAAAAGGTAAATTAAATATATGCTTTCTCTCTAGCATGTAAACTACAAATAGAAAGGAATTAATGAATAAATTAAGGTATTCTAACTTACAAAGAGAGTAATGAGATGTCAGACTTTAATGTCGGCTGTAAGGCTATGATGTCTCCGCTACAGCAGTAATAACTGCACCTATTATTATAGGAATGTAGCAATATTGCTAAACAAATTGCATATTCCTCCATTACCTCCTAATTACTAAAAATAATCATAGATTAAAAATATCAAGGTTTCCGAAGGAAGGCTTTAGCCTTTAACCTTTATATTTTTAATTGTGATTATACAATGGCTAGGAGGAAATGGAGATTACATAGCACCCCGTCTCAATTAGAAGTAATTGAGACGGGGTTTATACTAGCATGGAAAGTATTGATTTTACTTGTTTCAATGCTTTACTTTAAGGGGATTTATCTGAAAAAACACTGAAACAAGAGATATAAAAACTTTATAATACTACTCTAAAATAATCTTGACTTTAAAGGGTATCTTTTCATAAAATCTCTTTACACTTTGAAAGGAGGGATTTTATGAAAGACAAATGGAACTTTGATGTTGATGAAAAAACAAACAATATATATAGGAATTTATGTATTCAAATTGATAAGGTATTTAAACACACAAGACAGGGAAGTATCAAAACAAGGTATAGATATCAAGATGGCATGGAGCATTTCGCAAAATTTTTGGCAGAGGTATATAGGAAACAGAATTTAAACAAAATACAAGATAAACACCTACAGGCTTATGTGGAACAAATGCAGGAACTAGGCTACTCAAAGTCTTACGTCACTACAAACCTTTCGGCAATTAGGTATTTTACAGATCTAAATGGTGGAGATAGTAGTAAATTAGCCACTAATAAGGAACTAGCAGTAAATGCAAGGACAAGACAGGATAGAATTGGTGATAATAAGGCGTGGGAAGTTGAAGATGTAAAAAAGTTTATTGATTATGCTGAAACAGTTAGGGAAAAGAAATATGCTGATATGGTAAGTTTAGGATTTAGGTTTGGCTTGAGAATACATGAGGTTGCTAGACTTAATAAAAATGATTTACTAAAGGCTATAAAAGAAAATCATTTAACAGTTAAGGGCAAGGGTGGATTAATAAGAAGTATTCCTATGCAGAAGAATATAAGTCTTATTGAAAGGCTATATAATGAAACTCCAATGGGAGAAAAGATATTTGTTAGGAATGATGAAAAAACACATCAAGTCATTAACAGTCTTCAAGTTTTCATTTTGAGAAATCAGGATAAATTTAGAACGAGCAATGATGGAACAAATAAAAGTTTTCATGGTTTGAGGCATTTATATGCTCAAAATAGATACAAGCAATTTATTAAGGAGGGATTCAATGATAAACAAGCAAGGTTAAAGGTGGCTAAAGAATTAGGACATTTTAGAGAAGAGATTACAGAAGTATATCTCAATTAAAAAAAATTTTTAATTTTATAAAAAAGTTGTTTCATTTCTTGAAATAGCAAAAAAAATTTATATAATGCCTATAAATTTTAAAATTACATTCAAGAACTGGACAGGCTGTTACCCCCTTGCGAGTTTAATCTAACGCTTTAATTGAGGTTGCCGACTTTTCTTGAAGGACTAAAAGGAGTGGTAGTTATGTATGAAAAACATGAAAAATTAAAATATCTCTATGTAGGCATTGATATCCATAAGGAAATACACGTAGCAGTAATAATTGATTGTTGGAATGATAAATTAGGTGAAATAACATTTGCTAACAAACCATCAGCCTTCCCTGAATTTGTAGAAAAGGTTAAAGAATATTGCGAAGAAGGAATAACGCCAGTCTATGGACTGGAGGATGTGGGTGGGAATGGGAGAGCCTTAGCAGTATTCCTAACAGAAACAAACGAAATAACAAAAGAAGTAAATCCAGCATATTCTTCATCTGAGAGAAAAAATAATCCGATGACACAGAAAAATGATAGTTGGGATGCTCAATGCATAGCAAAGGTTTTATTAGATAAACTTAAAACTTTGCCTGATGCTAAACCCGATGATTTATACTGGACTTTGAAGCAATTAGTTGGAAGAAGAAATACTATGGTAAAGGAACTCGCAACTATAAAAATACAGTTGCATAATCAACTTGCTTTACATTACCCAAGTTATAAGAAGTTTTTTAGTGAGATAGATGGTAAAACTGCATTGGCATTTTGGCATAAATATCCTTCACAAAAACATTTGAATAATATATCATTACAAGAATTGAAGGAATTTTTATTGGATAATAGCAATAATTCATGTTCTACACGAAAAGCAGAGCAAATATTGAGTCTTATTAAATCTGATGGAGATACAACAAGAGATTATCAAAGATTTAGGGATGTTCTTATTCAAAGTATGGTAGATGAAATAAAGTTTTTTAAAGAAGAAATAAAGAAAATGGAAAGAGAAATGGGCAAAATTTTGAAGTTATTGGATTATAAATTGTAATCCATGCCAGGTATTGACCTAGTAACTGCTTCAAATCTTATTGCTAATATCGGTGATATACGTAGATTTGCAAACCCTAATAAACTTGCTAAATATGTTGGAATTGCTCCTGTAAAATTTAGTTCTGCGGGAAAAGGGAAAGAGCAAATGAGTGAACAAGGTAGAAGAGAATTAAATGGAGTGTTTTATATGTTAGCATTACAGCAAATACAGTTATCAAAATGTAGCAAAACACCAAGAAATTATATTTTATATGAGTATTATAAAAGAAAATTAGCAGAAAACAAGAGTAAAACTCATGCATTAATGTGTGTAATGAGAAGGCTTGTAAATATAATATATGGAATGATGAAGAATAAAACAGAATATCGAATGGAATATCTTTCAAAGAAATAAGCAAGTTGATATAATGGTGGTAACGAATGGTTGCCACCTTAAATTTTTGAAATTATTTTTCGTTTAGTTGAGGGGGTAAGTAATCCTAAATATAGAGCAGGATATGACAAGCATTTAATTGAAGTAGAAGATATAGTATGGAAGAAAGGAAAAGGTATTGTTGGAGGGCATAATTTAGACCATTTTGAAAATGCATTTAAAAGTAATGGTTGGGATTTAAATGAGTATATAATATCTAAGCAACCTCATCCAACGGTTGACGGTATTTATCAGATAGAGTATAAATTACCTGCAAAAGATGCGGCACAGAATTATGTTGAAGGACAATACAAAAAAGTAGCAACACCTAAAACAGTATATGATCCAAGTAAAATATCTGATAGTCAAATTATAGAGTGGGGAAAAGAAGCAATGGAGAATGGAGTAACTAATGGAAGGGTTAGAGTAGGCGTAGCGTCTAATGGCTTAAAGTTTACAGGATACATTGATGAAGTTACTGGTGAAATAACCAATTTTCATCCTTCATTTTAATAGAGATTAGGAGTGAAATAAAATGATAATAAATAATGAAGATAAAAGTAAGATAAAAGAACTACTAAATTTATATTACTGGATTATAGGAGATGAAAGGTTCCTATCTGTTTTAGATAAGTATAGCAATTGTGAAGGTTTTGGTGTTGAAAATATTTGGTGTTGTTTTTCAAATGAATACGAAGAATGGGAAGAAGATTACTTTGGAGAGAGTGGAGTAGCATATTACTTTGATTATCCAGCAGTAGAAAAAGATTGCACAATCATATTAAATAATGAAGAGTTTTATAAATATCTAGTTGAGACTTGTGAAGAGTATATTAAAAAACATGAAGAAGAAAAAGCAGTTATATATGAATATTTAGATAGAATAAAAATGAATTTAAGTTTATAGATTGAAGAAAAGAGGTTATCGGAAAAACTGATATCCTCTTTTTCTTGAATTTATAGATAGTGATTAGTTAAAGTATGAATAATATATTTGGTATTAATTTATTCATTAAGGAGGCATTTAGAATATGGAATTTATATTGTTTTAAGAAGGAATTTAATTATTAAAAAGAAAGAATGTCAGACTATTGAGTCAGCAGTTATCTGTTTTGACATTACTGCTACGGAAGAATTGACTTCACCTATATGTATATTTGTAGGAAAGTAGTATCATTGCTAAACTAATATAAAAAGCATATCCCACATAGTCTCAATTTTAATTGAGACTATGTGGGATATATTACTTAAAGTATTGTTTTTGCTGGTGTGAAATGATTTTTGCAAAAGAAAAATTAATGAAACACTATGATTATAAATTATTAAAGATAATTTATAAAAAACTTGAAATTTATTAATATGATTTAGAATAATAGTACCAAACCTAGAGAGGGTGTGGTATTTATGAATGATAAATGGAATTTTAGTATGGATGAAAAAACAATGAATATATACAGGAATTTAAATGAGCAAATAGATAAGGTATTTAGACATACTCGTCAAGGCAGTATCAAGACGAGATATCGTTATGAAGATGGAATGAACCATTTTGCTAAGTTTCTAGCGGAAACCTTTAAAAAGCAGAATTTAAACAAAATAGAAAATAAGCATTTACAAGGATATGTTGAGCAAATGCAGGAAAGTGGTTATTCTAAATCTTATATTACTACTAATTTATCTGCAATAAGATTTTTTGTAGATGTAAGAGGTGGTGACAGTAAAAAACTATCTATCAATAAAAAATTAGGGGTATTGCCTAGAACTAGAGAAGATAGAATAGGGAGCAATAAAGCATGGAATGATACAGAAGTTAAAAGATTTATTGAATATGCTAATAACAAGAATGAATTCAGGTATGCTGATATGGTTAATTTGTCATATTCACATGGGCTTCGAGTACATGAAGTTGCTAGGCTTGATAAGAGTCAATTAGGTGATGCGTTAGAAAAAGGTTTTCTAACTGTAAAGGGTAAGGGTGGGTTAATTAGGAGTATTCCTTTAAGTAATAAGGAATTAGTCGAAAGACTTTATAAAGAAACAAAGTCTGGTGAAAAGGTATTTATCAATAAAGAAGAAAAGACACATAAGGTTATAAATAATTTGCAAGTATTTATTTATAACCACAATAAGGAATTTAGAAATAGCGATAAATCATTAACATTTCATGGTTTAAGACATGTTTATGCTCAAAGAAGATATAGGGAATTAACCCAAAAAGGATTTAATGATTATAGTGCAAGGTTAAAAGTTTCTAGAGAATTAGGACATTTTAGAGTAAAAATAACAGATATTTATTTAAGTTAGAAAAATTTAATAAAAAAGTTTACTCATTTCTTGAAATTAGAAAAAGCATTTGTATAATGCAAGAACATAAGTTAATTGCTTTTCAGGAAATGGATAGGCTGTTGCCCCCTTGCGAGTTCATGTAACTAACGCTGTGATTGAGGTTGCCAACATTTCCTGAAGAGTTAATATAAATATAATTTCTAAAGGAGTGTTGATTATGGATGATGGGTCAAATTATGCATTTATAGGTGTTGATGTTCACAAAGAACAGCATACTGCTGTTGTTATAGATTGGTGGACAAGGGTATTGGGAGAGTTTACATTTGAAAGTAAAATTTCAGTGTACCCAGAATTTATAAAGGAATTAAGGGAAAAAATTCCCGAAAACTTAAACTTAATATTTGGACTTGAGGATGTTGGAGGAAATGGGAGAAGTTTAGCAGTTTTTTTAAAGGAAAATAGATATATTGTGAAAGAAGTTAATCCTTCATATTCTTCATCAGAAAGAAAAAGTTATCCTACTACGCTTAAAAATGATACTTGGGATGCAAAGTGCATAGCCGAGGTATTGGTAAAGAAAATAGATATTCTAAAGGAAGCAAATCCAAATGATTTATATTGGACTTTAAAACAATTTGTATATAGAAGAGATTCTATTGTAAAATCATTATCTATAACAAAAATACAACTACATGAACAATTGACAAAAAGTTATACGAGTTATAAGAAGTTTTTTGCTGAAATTGAAGGTAAAACTGCTCTGGCATTTTGGGAAAAGTATCCTTCACCAAGTAAATTGAAAAATATAACTACTAAGGAATTAAAAGAATTTTTGCTAGAAGCGAGTAATAATTCTTGCTCAACAAAGAAAGCAGAAAGTATTTTAAGTTTTATAGCAGGAGATGGAGATACTTTTAGAGAATATCAAGAGCATAGAGATGAACTTGTAAGAAGTTATGTTAGATATATAAGATTTTGTAGGGAAGAGATTGAAGAATTAGAAAGCCATATGAAGAAGATAATATCTAAACTTGATTATAAGCTAGAAACACTGACAGGTGTAGGAATAGTTACTGCATCGCAAATAATAGCGGAGATAGGTGACATTAATAGATTTAAAAGTGCTGATAAATTAGCAAAGTATGCAAGTGTTGCTCCTACTAATTTTTCTTCAGCAGGGAAAGGTAGAGATGTTAAGAGCAAACAAGGAAATAGAAGGCTTAATGGTGTTCTGTTTCTTCTTGCTAAGCAACAAGTTCAATTAACAAAAAATACTGGAAAGCCAAGAAATCCAATATTATATGACTATTATTTAAGGAAAACAGGTGAGAGAAAGTCAAAATCAAAAGTACCAGCCTTAATATGCATTATGAGAAGGCTTGTAAACATAATATACGGGATGATGAAAAACAAGACAGAATATGTTATGGAGTATAGGTGAAATCAAATGTTATAGGTGGTAGTTAAAACTATCACCTTAAACTTTTATTAATTTTCATTTGATTGAGGGGGGAAGTAATCCTAAAAATATTAATGTTGAAGAAGTAACACCACCAGGCTCACAAAATCCAGTGAAAGTATATACAGACGGCTATGCACAAGTAAATAAGGGGAAAATCGAAATTTATATTAGAGGTAAAATTAATAAACCATCTAATTATGATGAATTAAAAGATAGGGTAGCAGAGTTGACAAAGATACAAAATAAAAATCCTTCTGAATTTACTAAAGAAATGAAAAAAGAATTGAAAAAAAGTGAAAGTATAGTTCATAATTATGACCGTTCCCAAGGCATGGGTAAATTGTTAGATGATGCAGGAATAGCAGATACTGCTGAGAACAATGAAATTATAGCAAAAACTGTTTTGGATTCTGCAAAAGAAGCCACACCTAAGAATACAAAAATTAGGAGTACAATTAATATAGGAAATAAACCTGTCATTATTGAAAGTTGGTGGATAATAGATAAAAATGGAACACCGTATTGTAGCACTATTATACTAATTAAAGTAAAATAGGAAAGGAGAATTAGAAAGTGGATGAAGAATATAATTATATAAAATCTAAAAATGTAGAGGAATTGGTAAAAATAATAGATGACTTTAATGATATGGATGCAACCACTGAAGCCATGTTGGAATTATGGGATAGAGATGAAGATACTGCCTTAGAAATGGGAATAAAGTTGTTGAAATGTAATGAGGGAGATGAATATTTTCAGGCAACAATTTTTGATATAATATATGATTCGGATTTTGATAAAGTATTAGAGTGCATTTCTAACAGAAATCATAATATTGGAGGTTATTTATTAAAAGAAATCATGAAAAAAATGACTGATTATTCAAAATATAAATTTGTTCCTAAAGTTGATTTTGTTCCTAAATATGTAGATTATATTTTTAAGCAGTATGGTCAACTTGATTCTATAGAAAAGCAAAAAGTTGCTGAATGTTATAATGAATTTTTAAACGAGTTTAAAGTTATGAAAAATTAAATTATAAAAACACAAAAAGATAAAAATACAAGGACAAGTGAATTATAATGAAAAAACACTAAAATTTGAAGGAATGAAGAATTTAGAAACTGTAGAGATAGAAAATGCTTATCCAGTATTGGAATGGGAGTAGGCTTGTTATGAATGTATATGACGAATTTATTGATACAATGAAACAGAATAATTTAAACAAAGAAGCAGTTATTGATGTATTGAATATATATGTTAATGGAAGTAAATTTCTGCAATACTTAGAAGATTTCAAAAATAAATATGGTGAACGTCGAGAATATCATGGGGTAATTTATTCAGAAGAATATGAACAAGATGATGACGATTATTTTGGAGAAAACAGGGTATTATTTTATTCGGGTGATGATGATGCATACGATATTGTGAATTATGATAAGATGTATAAGTATTTAAGTATTGCATGTGAGTTTTATATTGAAAAGAATGAAGATGAAAAAGAAATAATACAGAAAGAACTTTCATTAATAGAAGAATCATATGGTATAAAGTAAACATATTAAAATGATTAATTTTTTTAGGTATTAAATGAAGTTTATGGAAGAGTGTTAATATTTTATGTGGAAATTACATTGATTTAGATATACATACAGAGATAATAATGAATTAATTGAAAAAATAGTAGCTTTGTTGGAGTATTATAGAAAACTAGGAGAGGGACAAAAAAATAAAGTTAAATGTACATGAAATTGTTGAATAATTGAATGCAAAATTATATATTAACTTAGTATAGTAATGTTAATAAAATATAAAGATTAAATTACTGCATAATATAAATAATGTAGTAAATAGAGAAAAAGGAGGAAGAGTAACAGATAAATTTAAAAAGTAATTTTAGTTGATTAGATTAAAAAATACTTTCTAAAATCTTTACCACCGTATCTCCCTTCTCGCCTTAAAGTAGAAGAAAATATTGTTATAATTGAAATGTCGACACTTCAATAGTGTCGATATTTTTTTATGTGTGCCCAGCATGGGCATTAACTTGACGGCGAAAGTCCGTTGAGGGCTTACTAGCGGGAACCACTAGTCAATGACAAATGTGTCCATCGTGAGGTGGAATCTGAAGGCAGCCGAAGGGATGAAGTATGGGGAATGTGATGCTCAGGAGTAATGATAAATATGACAGCTGCTAGTATGGGATGTGAATTAGCACCATTTGCTATGGCGGCTGATACGATGCTAAGTCCTAAAGTGAATTTTAGAGTTGTAAATAATAATCTGATTTTTGGATATAACGGGAAAAATAGTTCTTACTTTGGAGGAATTGGGAAGGATTTTGGCGGAAATCTAGGAAAAATAGCATTAAATAATAATGGAAAAGGATTTTTATATCAAAGTAGTAATAATAAATTTGGTATAATTGGTTTAGCAAGAGAAAATGCAGTTCCTTATAAGCCAGGAATACTCCCAACAACTCCAAGAAATGCATTACCAATATATAACAATATGCCGAGAATTCCTAATAATGGAGTAATGCCTAATAGAGCTGCTATTACTTATAGTAATCCATTATTGATAGATGAGGGGGGAAGCAATCATACTTGGAAAATTAGTAATAGAACAAAAATATATGAAAATTTACAGAATGAGACTCAGAAAAATTTAAATAAATGGTTGAAAGTAGCTAATGATCCAAAGAATAAAACATTATCTAAAAATAAACTAAAGCCTGCATTTTCAACAAGTTATAATGCAAAAACAGAAAAATATTACAATGCAAGAAATTTAACAAGAGATGAAATAAAGTTGAAGGATGTTGTATATCATCCATATGTAAAAAAAAGAATTGATAGTATTCCTAAGAATATATATGATTCATATGAAAAAATGACAAATGGGGCAGGTACTCATGCAGAGTGTCTTACATTAAATAAATCTATGTTAGATCAATTTTGTATAGAGAATGAAATTCAGAAAAGTGAGCTTACACAAGAATATATAGATAAATTATATAAAGAGTCTCCAGAAAAATTTAAACAAAATCCAAATGATACAATAATTTATGTAGTAAATTCACATAAATTAAATAATAGTGATTTTGCAATACCTGGAAATCCAATGCCTAGATGTCCACATTGTAAATATGTTACATTACATGCTGATGTACTTGATGATGTCTTAGAAAAAGAAAAGGAAATGTATAAGAAAAGGTTCCAAGATTTAATTTTTGATGAATAGAGGTGAATGTAGTGAATATATTATCTAAGGAAGAAATTTTAAGTAAAGGGAAAGAATTTTCAACTGATATAGGATTTGATCCTTATACAGGTCTTTATGTAGAGATGGATACAGAAAGACCATTTAATGGAATAGGATATACACTATTTGGTAATGGTGAAATTGAATCATACACATATTATGTTAATGGTATAGAAGATATTTATACTGTTGAGTTTTATTTTAATGGAAAGCCAATGACATATTGTGATATTAAAAATGATATGGGTAATGGTGAAATTATTAAATGGAATGAGAATGGCATAATGACTTATTGGGCAGAATTTGAAGCTGATGTCAAAAAAAGATATAAAGAATGGAATAATCAAGGTGAATTGATATATGAAAAAAAGGAACCTACAATAGAAGATTTAGAAAAAATAAAGAAAATAAAATTTGAAAAGTAAAATTATAGATGTGGTATTTTTTATTTAGAGCTTATGTATACTCTCATAAAGAGACTGCTTCGATATATTTTATTAAAGAATGAAAAATGAGGTAAGAATAAATAAAATGAAAATTAACTTTATTCATGATTTTAATCTGAATTCTGAAGAAGAATTCTTTAAAATCCAAAAAAGACTAGCTAAAAACATTACATTAAGAAATAGTTTTTATATCGATGATATAAAAACATGTGCAGGTGTTGATCTTGCATATTGGATAAAAGATGAAGAAGAGTATGCTACATGCTGTATAGTAATAATTGATTATAAAACTAAGCAAGTATTAGAGAAAGTATATAGTTATGGTAAGGTTAATGCACCATATATACCAGGATACTTAGC
Source organism: Clostridium weizhouense (assembly GCF_019431045.1). Classification (GTDB taxonomy): domain Bacteria; phylum Bacillota; class Clostridia; order Clostridiales; family Clostridiaceae; genus Clostridium; species Clostridium weizhouense. The sequence continues at coordinate 13,272 of NZ_JAHXPT010000022.1, forward strand.
TTTTAGAGAATTGCCATTAATAATTAAAGCGGTTGAAAAATTAAAAATAGAGCCTGATATTTTTATATTTGATGGAAATGGATATTTACATTTTAATCATATGGGAAGTGCAACACATGCTTCATTTTTCCTAAACAAACCAACAATAGGTGTAGCAAAAAGTTATCTTAAAATAAAAGGAACAGATTTTGAAATGCCTAAAGAGGAAATGGGATCATATAATGATATAATCATAGAAGATGAAGTTTATGGAAGAGTATTAAGAAGTAGAAGCAATGTTAAACCAATATTTATTTCATGTGGAAATTACATTGATTTAGATACAAGTACAGAGATAATGATAAATTTATTAAATAAAGAAAGTAGAATTCCAATTCCAGTAAGATTAGCAGACTTAGAGACACATATTGTAAGAGAAAAATTAGAAAATATATAATACAAAGAATATTTATTTTTAATAAAAGATAAAGAATTAGAACAAAAATTTGAAGAGTATAAAAGAGAAAGAGGAGGTGCTGTAAGAATGACTGTTGATCAAATAAGACAAAAATATTATGAACAAAAAGGGGAAGAGAAAGGAATCCAAAAAGGAAAAATTGAGATTGCTAAAAATTTACTAGATGTTTTAGATGATGAAACAATATCATTAAAAACAGGCCTTAGCATTGATGAAATAAAGAAACTAAGATTAAATTAAAATAATTAAGAATTAAAGTAACAGCGATAATCAGAAATGGTGATATTGCTGTTATTTTTTTAAGAATAATGTGCTAGGCAGTTGCTATTGAAAAAAGTCATCAATTCAGATTTCTTAATTTTTTTATTAAGAAAAATAAATTAATGACTTTTTTATAACTTTTATTAAGTGATTTTTAATAATGAATTTAAATTAGTATATTTTGGTGCTTTAGTTTGAGAATGTTTGTGTTCCCATATATTTATTATTATTTTTGTCATAAATAACACCTATACCAACTTTGTTATATGAAGGATTCATCATATTTTTTCTATGTCCTTCAGAATTCCACCATTGGTTAAATAATTCAACTGGATCATATGTGTTATATGCAATATTTTCACCAGTTGTACTATATTTATATCCTATTGTTTGTAACCAGTTTGTCCATTTAGTTCCGTCTGGATTTATATGATCAAAATAATTATATTGAATCATATGGTTACTCTTATATCTAGCAACTTGTAATAAAGTGTTATCCATAGTTAATGGCTTTAAACCAGCTTGTACTCTTTTTTCATTCATTAACTGAAGAATTTTATTTTCAGCATTACTTTGAATACTTATAGAATACTTTTCAGGTAATTTACTTAATCCTGCTACATTTACAGAATCACCAGATTTAGTTGTACTTTGATTTCCAGTATTATTTACTGGTTTTTCAGGTGTAGTTGTAGCTTTATTTTCAGTTTTATTTGTATTTTTTGACTTGTTTAATTCTGTGCTAGTTTCAGGCACATTTGGAACTTTTGTATCAGCTACTTCTTTGTTATCAGTTGAGGTATTTGGAGTTTTTGAATCTGTTGCTCCATTATTATTTGATACTGTTGAATCATTTGATCCCTTGTTAACTACAGGTATTGTTGTATCGTTTGATTTATTATTAGTGATCACTGAATTATTAGTGTTAGTTGGATTTGTCATCCATCCAAATTGTAAATTACAGCTTGTCTTATTATTCTTTATATAATCATTTAAATAATCTTCTAATTTAATTTTTCCATTTGAATCTAAGCAGAACCAAGTTCCATAAACTTTGCTCCAACTTTTAGTAATAGTACAATCATTAGTAGTAGTTTTTACTGCTGCGGATACCCCTAATGGATTTAGGCTTGTAATTATTGCTACTGCTACAAGACCTCCTAATATTCTTCCTAAAAAAGCTTTCTTCATTAGTTTCTCTCCCTCGCTATTTATTTTTAGATGTGTATTTAAATTTAAATATACTCATTTTTGTTAAATATTTTTTGGTATATTCAAATTTGTTTCACTATCTGTGCTTCTTATACTAACATATATGTGACATTTTTCAACCAATGAATAAGAGCATTTAAATAAATTAGCTTATTTTTATATTAATTTCTTTAATAATTCTAAAGAATACTCCTTTGTTTTGTATTTGTTTTTAAATTAAATTAAAAATATTTAAATAATATTTGAATTTATTGTTTTTTGAAAAATGATAATTAAGGTTTAAGTATAAAATTAAAGCATTGATAGTAGAACTAACTATCCAATTAATATTGAATTTAGACAACCTGAGATATATTAATATATTTACTTAAAAAATAAAAATATACATATGTATTATAATATGGAAAAAATATTATATTTAAAATCTGAAATTGTAAAATTGAATTCTAGTGTAAGTGTATTTAATTACTAGACTTGTGCAGTTATTTGGACATATATTCCAAAAGCCAATATTCTATTATTTTTAAGCATAAATTTTAGAATTAAATAGACTTTAACTCATTATATTTGAAAAATAAACCAAATTAATATAAAAGATTGAGTAGAGCATATCTAAAATTTATTCTTTCATATTTAATAAACCTTGATTTTAAGCTATTTGATAAAATTTCTCAATTTAGTGCACAAGTCAAGTTAATTATTATATATATGTTGTAATATGATTTCTACAATTAAATTTTAACTTAATTTGGAGTTACCATTAACAATATGATTTAAATGAATGTAGAATTTAAATTTTAATATATATAATCTTTTATTAGTGGAGATGATTAATTAAAGATGGTGATTCTTATTACACAGGATGGAAAATTATTGATGGAAAGAACTATTATTTTGGAGAAGATGGATATATGGTTCATGATACAATAATTAATGGATGTAAAATAGGATCTGATGGAGCAAGTATCCAGACAAATATTCAAAGTAAAAAAAATCAAAATTCAAATCTCTTTGATGTTGATGTAAGCATTAAACTTAATATTCACCTTGATGATATTTTTAATAAATTTACTCAAATAAAAAAGAGGTAATCTAAAATTTAGATTACCTCTTTTTACCTTAAGCAACATTGAATTTTTTGATTTCTCTTTGAGTTAATTGTGCAGAATCAATATTTTTGAATAGTCTACCATTAACTGTGGTTAAAAAATATATGTCTAAAAGGGACTAAACAATGTCAATGTAGAGCGTACAAATTAATTATTATAGCTTAAACTAATATTATAGATATAGAGATAATAATTATCATTATCGAATATTAAGAAAGATTGATTAATTCAGCATAATTAAAAACTATAAAAAGTTCGCTATGTTTTAAAACAGTGTTGATATTTTAGTATAAGGGCGAACTGGCATTGGAATTTACTTTTTAGAACTCTTAAGTAAGAGTCAAAATTTTATATTTTGTCCCTCGAACTTACTGGACGAATATACATGAGTCAAGTTTCCTATTTGATCTCTGTCCATGAGCTTTATACTACAATATCAACATTCACTTGAAACATAGCCATTTAAAAAGACAGAGTAAAAAAACTCTGCCTAAAATATATCTTTTAAATTTATTTTTAAATCAGTAAATACAGTTGATGTATAATCATCATCATTTTTATATACATTAACTATTTGATAAGCTCCATCTATCAATGCATGTTGAACAATAAAACCATTCTGCTCTACAAGATTATATTCTAATACTCCAAATTTTTCATAGGTATCATATTTTCTACCCTTATCAAATTTTGCAGTAGATTTAGATAATATCTCAAAAATGATTTTTGGAGGAGATATAAAACTTTCTCCTTTTTTACTGGCATCATCACATACAACAAATATATCTGGCTTATATTTTCTAAGATCGTCTTTATAATTAAATATAACTTCTATTTGCTCATCATATGCTTGACATTTTGAACCTTTTAGATAGATAGAAAATTCAGTTAAAATATTTCTTTTTATTTGATTATGCCTTATTGATGTATTTGAACTTAAAAATATTAAACCATTATCAAATTCTGCTTTACCATCATAATGAGATTGAATATCTTCAAATTCTTCCTCAGAATAATAGTTAATATAATCATAATTCATAAAAACGACCTCCAAAATTTTAATAGTATCATCTTTTTTCATTATAACAAAATAGATAAAGTATTGTAAGCCATTAATTAATGCAAGTATAAGTAGTGGACAAAATTGAAACAGATTGTATTTTCACTCCTGATTTAGAGGGTTTACAAAATGGCTATAAAAAGCTGTGACAGAAACTTAGCAGTGTTCTTGACAGAATTTAAAAACTGTAATACCTTTATAAAAAAGGTTACTGATAGGCATTACTTTTTGCCATGTGCAAGGTAGCTTATATAGTAGACTTTTACTTTATTTATAGATTATGATTATTTGACTATAAACAGTTTATAAAGGATGACTACAAGGAAGTTATACAATATTTAAAGGAGTTATGTATATGGAAAATGATAATTCTTTACTTTATGCTTGTTGGATAAATGATATTGAGATTATAAAGGAAAAACTTGTAGATGTAAAACCAGCGCAGTTAAAGAAAAGTATACAGTAAACCAAGAAAATCTTTCCTTTGTAGATATGTTGGCAACTCAAAAGGCTATGTAAAGAGTATATGCAGTTTATCGTTTAAAGATTGTTCTAAAAATAATCTCAGGCGAACTTATATAATATACAAGGAGAGATGAATTCAATGAATGATAAAATGGTGAATAATATTAAAATGAAATATAAAGCCGCAAAAAATAATTTCTCAAAAATAATGGCAGATGTTCAGTTAAAATGTGTAAGTACCGTTATTAGCAAAGGTTTATTGTATAATGTACTTCCATATGAAAATGAGCTACATGGATATAAGGTAAAAGGAAAAAAGATTGCTGAGCCAATATGTAAGAATGATTGTTATGGATATTCCTTTGATGAGCAAGGGCGTATTATTCTCGTGGAGGAAATGAGTGAGTTTTTGGGACATTTTCACTATGCAACTATGTATTTTTATCATGATGATATGATAGAAACAATGTATTGGGAGGCTGATACCCTTTATAATGTTACAGTTTACTTATTAGGAGAGAATGGTCCTACAGAAGTTTATTTTTGTAGTGATAAGAGTGAAGCATACAAGGAATATTATTATGAAAATGCCTGCCTTATGAAGATTGCATCCAAAACAAAAGGTGACACAACAGAGATAGGAATTGATTTTAATTTCTTTTATAAACAAAATGGTATTTTGCAAAAAATTATTAGAAGTTGGGACAGTGGTGGCACAGAAGTGGTTTATACTACTGATAAAATTAACTATAAAAGGTTGGAACAAAGGCTTTTGAATGAAATGGAAAAATCCATTTTAGATTTTACAGAACAAAATTCAGATAAGAAAATTACGTTAATGGCTTTCATGTGTTATCCCGGTCATGGATATCTTTCATTATCTGCTGATACTTGTGATTGTGTGGATAAGAATTCTCCTGCTGATTGGGAGTATGCGGATTTTGCCAGTAGTAACTTAGTAGATATACCATTAGATGATAAAGAAGAAGAAAAGGTGTTGACTACTATTGCAAAGGTTGCAGATACTCTTACAAAGTTAACTGTTTTTTCAAAATTATCTAAAGCAGACGGATTCTATTGTACTATGTTTAATCACGATGAAGAATATATTGAGAAGACTAATCCAAAGTTGAAAAAACTGTTGAGAGATAATCCATACTTTATTCATAGCAAATAAGCATTAAAATTTATATTTGACAAATGGAGATGATAATAATAGAAAAGACTTATCGAGATAATAATGCAACGCTGAATATTTGGAAAATAATTGTAGATTTTATATTTGATTAAAAAGAAAGGAAGTGAAAGATAGAATGGAAATAAAAGTTCCTACTTATTTGAATGGTTTTGTAAAGGATTTGATTATTTGGCGTTATCTTTTGTTAGCGCAAACGGAAAAACCATTCAATTTGCTGATTTTGAGTTGGCTTAATTCATTATATGGCACAGTTTATTAATCATATACTAAAAGGAGCTTTTTGAAATTTTGTAGATTTAAGTTTGAAAGAAACTCTTAAGTAATATAAAAACAATTACTATTATGGTTAATTTTGACTTTGAAAAATTAATTAACTATTATTTATATATAACTATAAAAGGAGTATATAAATATGAAATCAAAACTAATAATAATCTTAGTGATTTTATCATTAGGAATTACAAGTATATTAGATGGATGTAATAATACAACAATGACTACTAATTCAGAAAACAAAACGGATTTATCTGATAATCAAACAATAAATGATTCTGATAGTAAAAAGACAAGCAGTATAGAAAATGAAACTAAAGATGATACTTCAAAGAAAGTAGTAGATACAACTAAAGAAAAAGAAACTTCTAAAAATTCAACAAAGAAGTCAAATGAATATGAAATAACAAGTGAAATTTACACTAAAAATAATGTTAAAATTAATTATCCTCAAATAAAAAATTTAAATGATTCTGAAAAACTTAAATCAATTAATAAAGATTTACAAGAAGAAGCATTAAATAGTTTATAAAGGAGAAAGTAATGTAAAAGGGGCAGCACATCCAACTTCAATTTTTTATACAACTAATATAAGTGTGGAAAAAGGAAGTAGCATAAGACTTTCAGATTATGCAAATATAAATGATGTATTAAAAAAATTAAAAGATTCAAACAATATTAAGGTTCTTGCTAAAAATGATGAATTAGCAGAAGCACAAAGAAACTTTCTTTTAAATATTGAGGATGATAAATTAACTCATATGCTTAAAAATGCTGATTTTTATAAATCAAATGGAAAGATACAAAGTCCTAAAGAAGGAACATATAGCTATCTTGATAAAGATAGAATAGTAATTAGTGTACAAGTTAATCATGCCATTGGAGATTATGGAGAATTTAAATTGGTTAATTAATTAAATAGAAATTAACGTTATGTTTTTAGTGAATGTTGATATTTTAGCCAAATGTCAGTTTAGACGTATACTAAAATATCAACACTGTTTTAAAAGATATTCTATTTATAAAACATCTTTATAAGGTGTATAGATTAAATTTCCGTCACCATCAACACTTACTATAAAATCTTTAATTATTTGAATAAATTTCCCATTATATTCAACTTTATTTCCATTAATTAAATTTTTGACAGATCCTTCTAAGTTGTTATTAGTTAATATTTGATTTTCATCATTAAAGAATATTTGATCTTTATTTATAGTTGAATCAATATTTAGTTTTTTCCAAGTTAAGATATCTTCATTAAGTTTACCGTAAAGCACACTGGTTATGTTATCACCATCAATTTCTCCTACATATATCATGTCATTTTTATCTATATCTAGCAATGTAAGTTTATTAGAATTAAAATTTAATTGTTTATTAGGAGTTGTAGCAAAAATTTTGTTATTTATCTTATTTTGATAAACTAATCTATCTTCATGAGGAATTACCTTTATATTTCCTATAACTTCAGCATTGATATCAATTTGACTTAAATCATTATTTCTATCTATTCTATAAACTGTACTTTGTATTCTATTTTTATTTATATGTATATAATATACACCTGTAAGAACAGAGGTAGTTATATTTTCTACTTCAAGATTTTTTTTAAAGTTACATATATCTTGTACAAAAGTTTTAGAATCATTTTTAACATCATACGTTATAAGCTGCAATTTTTCTTTTTCATCTTTTTTGACCTTTTCTACTATAGCAATTATATTTCTATTATTTAGCCATGTGTAGCACATAACTACTTCATTATCTTCGGTTTTAAATTCATTTGAATTACCTGTTTTGGTATCTTCAATATTTAAAGTTTTTTCTTTTAAATATGTTATGTATTTACCATCATATGATAGATTAATATTATTTACACCACTTGGAATATTTCCTTTAATGTCATCTGACGTATATTTATTAACATTAATTTTTTTACTTTTAAATTCTGATGAAGTGATAAATACAAAGTTATTTAATATATATAACCCAGTTGTTTGTAATATTAAAGATAACATTATCCAAACAATTATTTTTTTCATATTTTGTCTCCTTAAGTTTATTTAACAATCACTGCTGTTGGAATAGGTCTTTCACCCATACTGTTTGATACATGATTAATAATTTCATCATTATAATACATGGTTGTAGATTTTCCACCGTCTAAGTTAATTGCATTAATAGCTCCTAATTTATATATTACTTCCTGTATCTCGTCATATGTTGCACCTAAACTTGTAAGATTTCTTCCATCTATAACCATAAGAATTATTGTACCATCTTTTTTTTGCCCAATTACTGTTCTTGGTGCTATTCCTCCATCTACAGTAATATCAGTCTTCTTTCCATTTATTACAAGTGCAGGACCGAAGCTTAATGCTTCTTGGACTCCTAATTCTTTAAGATCATTTTCTGAATACTTACCTACAATTAATATTCCATCTTTGGTTATTCCAAATAGATCTGTTTTATCGTCTTTATCTAAGCTACTATATATGGTTTCTCCATTACTTATTACAAGTCCATCAGGATATGCTCCAGTACCTGTCCAATTAACTGATGTCTTATCAATAAAAGCTCCTCCATTAATAGCTGCAACAGCATCATTATGTTCAGCAATTTCAGAGGTGGTTTCACCTTCTGTTCCTAATTTAGAGCTAGTACCTATTTTTATTCTTGTTGGATCCTTTATAAGAAGATAATATCCTTTAAACTTAGGATTATCAGTTATATTATAAAGTTCGATTGTATCATCTTTATTCTTCGAAATCTTTATGTCATTAACATTAGTTGTTTCATTATTTGCCTCAGATGATTCTTTACCTATAATATTATTTATTTGCTCATCTGATAAAAACCATTTAGCTAAATATTGATGACTCATAGTTTTCATTGCAGATCCAACATATGCTCTTTTTGCATTTTCAAATGGTCCATATAGAAGTAAAAAAGGAAATGTACATGCAGTAAACATAAATTCAAACAGTAGAAATAATATAGTACTAGATAAAATTTTTTTCCATTTATTTGGTTGAAGTTTTGAAATTTTTTCTTTTTTCTTTATATTCATTAAATACTCCTTACTATGAAATTTTGGCTATGTTTAAAAATAAGTCTGATATTGTAGTATAAACAGAATTCTTATCATCAGATACAGTGTGTCTTTGGCTGATGGTTAGAAGTCGTTATACAGAAGTTAGTAGCTGTTATGAAATCACATATATTGGAATAAAGCTTATAGATACAATTGAAATAGGAAACTCTACTCTTGTTTAATAATCTTTTAATAATTTCTAGAATGCTTTATTAAAATGTAAAAATAAGTATTCATAAAGAATAAAACCAATCATATACATAATAACAAAAAATATACAAAAACAAAAGTATTTAGAAAATATGTGTTTTGGTGGATAATTATTATAGGCTAGATTTATAGAGGGCGTAATAAGATTAACTCTAACATAGCAAAGTAATAAAAATGTTCTTTAAAATTTAAATAATTAGATATTTATAGTATGTGGTATAATTGATTCATTATAACAAATGATTATTTATGAAAAACTTTTGAAAACTTTATAGGAGGGGAACTAAATGATATTATCAGGAAAACAGATTAGAAATAAGCTTGGAAAAGATATTATAATAGAGCCATATAATGAAAATCAATTAAATCCAAATAGTTATAATCTGAAATTACATAATGAGCTTCTTGTATATGAAGAGCTTACCTTAGATATGAAAAAAGAGAATAAATGTAGAAAGATTATGATACCACCAGAAGGTATTGTGTTAGAACCAAATAAACTTTACCTTGGTAGAACTAAAGAATTTACAGAGACAGATAAATTTGTTCCAATGCTTGAAGGAAGATCTTCGATAGGAAGACTTGGTTTATTTGTACATGTAACAGCAGGGTTTGGAGATGTTGGGTTTAGTGGATACTGGACATTAGAAATCCATTGTATTCAACCTATACGAATATATGCTGATGTTGAAATCTGCCAAATATATTATCATGCTATAGACGGTGATTATGATAAATATTTAAGTGGAAAATATCAAAATAATAAAGGAATTCAACCAAGTTTATTGTATAAAGACTTTGAAAACAAATAAAGGATTATAAAATCGCATTCTTCAAGAGTTTGGAGTTGCGATTTTTTTATTAAGCAATAGTATTATTACCAATATTATGTAGTATGTTGCAATTTCATATAATTTTATTAGATTATGTTGCACAAAGATATTACATATTTCTATGAATGAATGTTTTATTGGCAAGCCTAGGATAAAGATAACTTGGTTAATAATTGCAATTACATTACCAGTGACAGTAACAGCTATTTTATTATGTTTTCCTGGTAAATTAATAAAAAATGATATTAATACATTTCAATCAGCAAGTATAATAGTGCGTACTATCTTTAGTGCTGGTCTAGGGGCAGGTATTGTTGAGGAAATGGTTTTTAGAGGAATGATAATGAGAGCTTTTGATAAGCGCTTTGGAAAAATGACAGCTATTATTCTTCCGTCTTTTATTTTTGGACTAATACACTTAATTGGGATAAAAATGGATATTATTAGTATAGTATTACTTCTTATTGCTGGCACTAGTGTTGGTATTATGTTCTCGCTAATTGTATATGAAAGTGGCTCTGTATGGTGTAGTGCTATTGTCCATGGAATTTGGAATGTAATTATAATAGGTAGAATTTTAAATATTAGTGGTGTTTATCATGATAAAGCTATTTATTCTTATAAATTAGTGTCAGAATCAGTTATATTAACTGGTGGAGAAGTTGGAATAGAGTCATCAATAGTTCCTGTATTAGGTTATATTGTTGTTATTGCTTTTACATTGTTTTTAATGAAAAGAAAAGTTGAAAACTGTAACAATTAATATTTTTAGAAGCACTTAGGAGCTAATTATCTTAGGTGTTTTTTTATTTTGTACAAACTAATTATAGAATTTTTAAAGTCTTAACTTTTGATAAAATTTACTGTCAGATGTTTTTTTGAAATCAACAATCAAGAATGAAAATTTTAAGGAGAAAATTAAAAAAGAAATATAAAATTTTGATTCTTATTTTAATTTTTTATCCTAAAGTTTTTAATATCACTTATTTTTAGTTACAATATAATTTTAACCATTTTAATACTAGTAATATAATTTAAGTAAATATAACCATAATTTAGACGATAATAACAAATGTAGTTCTAAAAAAGAATAACAATTAATATATTAAATTATTTTATAAAAAAGGAGGGGAAGAATTAATGAATAGCGTAATATTAAGTTTTATTCCATTAATAATATTTGGAATCCCAGCTTTAGTGCTATGGGGACTAGGAATTTATGCTCTTGTATTATTAATTAAAGCTTTGAAGATTTATATCAAGAAAAATTCTTAGTAAAGTAAAAGTATAAATTAAATCAAGTACATTAAAATATAAGGTCATAATTGCAAATATATTATATTAGAAGTAAAGGTAGGTTTTCATTTGCTGGAGATAGATATTTTTCTTTCTGGTTATGTGCATATAAGGCAGATACTGAGGGAAATTCTATTATTTCATGGGATCATGATTTAGATGATGAAATTGAGGCAATGGAAAATAATATTATAGACTTTTTGAATGATATGGAAGAAGAAGTAATTTAATGATAAAAGGAGAATGTAAAATGGAAAGTATAGAGTTACCGTATATAATAAAGCCTATAATAATAAAAAAATATATAGTTATTTTGTATTTGATAATATTTATAATGATTCTATTTGCATCCGTGCATACAGGTAAATTTGATTCAGTTATGTTTATAAGTCAAAGTATAATTATGTCGCTTACACTATACATTTCTTATAAGGTTACCTTTAGGACTATTGAGGTTAAAAATGATTCATACACATACAAAGGTTTAACTAAAGCAATAACAGTTGATTATAAGAGTATAAGTAGAATTGGTATATTAGTAAGAAAGGGTAAAAATAATAGTTATAGCTTGATTTTAGTAGGAAAAGAGAACTGGCAAATTTCAAACATTGAGAAGTATAGAAAGAAAGATATTGAATTTCTAATAGATAGTATTAGTATTAAAAATAATGAAATTGCTAAGATTTCTGATGAATTTAAAAAGAATAATTTAATAGAAGTAAATTGGATACATGATAAAAATTAATAAAAAATATAACTAGTAATGTTACAAGATAGATCAATATTGTAATCATGAAAGTAATTTATACCTATATTTAAGGTCAAAACAATGTGATATTTATATGGTGTAGTATAATTAAATTATAATGTTAATATATTACAGAAGTTTTATTATTCAAGAAAGGGGTATATATTATGTTTAACAAAAACACTAACAATAGAAATTCCTTAAATAATACTATTGTAAACATAGTTATTTCAGTTTTGTGGGTTATATTAATTTGTATAATAATTAGTTCAATTATAATATGGGAAAAAACAAGTAATTTAGTTTATATTATATCAGGAGTTATTGGGACACTAGGAATTTTATTAAATATATATCTTTTATCAAAAGAAAAATCAAGAAAAAGTGAATAATAGCAAATAATATTATATTTAAATAGGAGAATAGGTAAGCTACTAAGTTAATACTTTTATTAAATAAATTAATAAAGATAAGTAAAAGATTGAAATATCACATTATTTTAGTAGTGTGATATTTTTTTTGTTGTGTAATACTAAAAAAGTGCACAATCTGTATAAAATGCAAGATAACTATGATAAATAGAAACACGAGCAATTCTCTTTGATAATTAAATTATAGGGTATTAAAAAGCTAAATATTTTTCACATTTTGGGAAATGTGCTGTATTTAAGTATATACATTCTATATAATTAACATTAATACAATTAAAATAGTAATTTGAGAGGTATTGATATGGAATTTAAATTGGCACTATTAGCAGTGAAAGATGTTAATGTTTCTAAACAGTTTTATAAGGAACTATTTGATCAAAAAGTTATTCTTGATTTAGGTAAAAATGTAACGTTTAGTGGTGGGTTTGCAATACAAGAGGATTTTGCGTGGCTTACAAATTTGTCTCCTAATTCTATTAAGGAGAAATCAAATAATATGGAATTATATTTTGAGGTAGATAACTTTGAAGCATTTATTAAAAAGATACAGGAGCACAAAAATATTGAGTATGTTCATCAGCCTAAAAAACATGAATGGCAACAAAGAGTTGTTCGAATTTATGATCCAGACCATCATATTATAGAGATAGGAGAATCTATGACAGTTATAGCAAAACGTTATCTTAATGATGGATATTCTATAGAGGAAACTTCAAAAATTATTCAACATCCTATTGAATTTGTTGAAATGTGTAAACAAAGCTGATGAATTCAGTTTATTAAACAAGCTAGTTTTAAGGGGGGAATGTTTTATGAATAAGGCAATTATTATTGGTGCAAGTAGTGGCATTGGAAGAGAATTGGCAAAAATTTTTCAAAAGAGAATTATAATATAGGATTAGCTGCAAGAAGAAGTAATTTGTTATCTGAGCTTCAAAAAGAATTACCTACAAAATCATATATAAAAAGTATTGATATTTCTAAACAAGATGAGGCAATGAGCAAATTAACTCAATTAATTAATGAAATGGGTGGTGTAGATTTAATAATAATAACTTCAGGTATTGGAGATTTAAATGAGGAATTAGATTGGAACAAAGAAAAAGAAGTAATTGATGTTAATGTATCTGGAGTTACATCAATGATAAATATTTCATTAAAACATTTCATGGAAAAAAACTCTGGCCAATTAGTGGTAATATCATCTGTTGGAGGTCTAAGAGGAAGTAGAGGAGCACCTTCATATAACGCTTCTAAAGCATTTCTTTCTAATTATTTAGAGGGAATAAGATGTAAAGTTAGAAAAAGTAACTCTAATATAACAATAACAGATATTAGACCAGGATTAGTAGATACAGATATGGCTAAAGGAGAAGGATTATTTTGGGTCCAACCCCTTGAAAAAGCATCATATCAAATATATGAGAAAATAAAACAAAAAAAGAAGATAGCATATGTAACTAAAAGATGGGGAGTTATGGCGTTTATTTTAAAACATATGCCTGATAGAATTTATTCTAAGTTATAAAAATAAATAACAGAGTGTAAAATCGCATTATTCAAAGAATTGGATCTGCGATTTTATTATTCAATACTAAGAAGGTGTACTTGGTTAACTAGAATATTAAACATTATATTTTACCAGCTATGAATTTATATAAAACTCCTTAATCTATTGAAATTACAGGGATAAAGTGGATTTTTTAAAATTTTTCTTAGAATTTTACAATCGCCTGGTAAAGTTTCCTTGAAACCTTGAAGTTTCAATGCCTTAGTGATATTATTGATTTTAGAGAATCGCTATTTTACTATAGATTTAATCTTAACATGGGATGTATAATAAACCTAGAACTTATGCCAAGAAAGAATATTCTAGTGCATTTAATCTTAACATGGGATGTATAATAAATATAGTATTCATTTACTAAACCCCCTTAGTACTAAAATTTAATCTTAACATGGGATGTATAATAAACGAGTATGATATCAACAATGATAGAGAAGAAAGTAAGTTTAACCTTAACATGGGATGTATTTAAATCCCACATTTTCATGTCATTCTAATGGTTAATCCTAGGTTTAACCTTAACATAGGATGTATTTAAATCCAGTATAGGTATATCTAAGTTACTCAATATATTGGGTTTAACCTTAACATAGGATGTATTTAAATTGAAAAAGTTATTTGAATTAAATAATGGTAATTTATATAAAAAAGGAATAGATTATTTATAGTAAAACACCTTTAAGTAGTGCGGAATACGTAATTCAATATTTAGAATTAAACCTAAAGAAATAGAAAATTTATAGTCAGCGGAGCTATTCTTTAAATTAACTGGAGTTAAAATATGTAAATGCGGGGTAGAATTACTATGTTAATTAGTTCAGTAACAACAATATATTTTTCACCGACAGGTACAACTAAAAAAATTATTACTTCAATTGTAAAAGGAATGGGAATAGTTAATAATAAAAAAATTGATTTAACCTTACCCAAAATAAGAGAAGCAAGTGCTCCACTAATTGATGGGGATATAGTGTTAATTGGAGTGCCTGTTTATGAAGAAAAAATTCCTGAAGTAGTATATGACTTTTTAGAAAACTTAAAAGGCACTGGAAATCCAGTTGTACTTGTTGGTGTTTATGGAAATATTGGTGAGGGTATAGTTTTAAATGAACTTGATTT
Organism: Clostridium weizhouense; assembly: GCF_019431045.1. Classification (GTDB taxonomy): domain Bacteria; phylum Bacillota; class Clostridia; order Clostridiales; family Clostridiaceae; genus Clostridium; species Clostridium weizhouense. The sequence continues at coordinate 28,608 of NZ_JAHXPT010000022.1, forward strand.
TATAACTCAAAAGTCAGATTTTAAGGTAGTGGCGGCAGGTTTATTTATAGGAGAACACTCATTTTCTACAGAGGAAATACCCATTGCACAAAATCGCCCTAACAATGATGATTTAAACAAAGCAGAAGCATTTGGAAAAAATATAATGAAAAAAATGCAAAATATAAATAGTTTAAAGGATGTTTCGTTTAAAATCCCTCAAGGAAAACTACCATTAATAGCAAAGATAGTACCTAAAAATAGTGCTAGATTATTTACAAAAACTCCTTCAGTAGATATGAGTGAATGTAGTCACTGCAATATATGTGTGAAATTATGTCCTATGAGTGCAATTGATAAGGAAACTTTAGAAATAGATAAAGAACAATGTTTGCGTTGTTTTTGTTGTGTTAAAAGGTGTCCCAAAAAGGCAAGAAAAATTGTTTATAGACCGAGATTTCTGGTTTCAAAAGTATTAACAATGAAAAACAAAATTATAAAGGAACCAAAACTGTATTTGTAGGGTTTTATACATAATATTTGCATATTATATATTAATAAAAATAAATAATAAATTATAAAATCACATTATTCATAGCAAATTATACGAAGTTAGGCAGAAAAAACTCAAACCTTTGATTTGGGCTTGAGCTTAAAATTTACAGAAG
>NZ_JAHXPT010000023.1 GCF_019431045.1 Clostridium weizhouense
AAAGAATTGCTGGTTTACTTAAATGTATTTTTTATATTCTGTTCAATTTTCAAAGACCATTTTCTTTCGCTTCAACTCTCGTTGTCAGCTTTTGTTTTTTCGTGTCACATCCAAGCGACTCATTTATTATATCACTTGATTCGAATTATGTCAAACATCTTTTTTTAGTTTTTAATAAACTCAAACTAGACATTCTTGCTGTCCACATCTCTTTGCGACGTGTTTTATCTTATCACACATATCTAATACATTTATCATTATCTTTTCCATTTACCAGAATTAATCTCATAATACTATTATATCCTCTATATTTCTCATTAATATAAATATTGATACACTAGGATGCGTTTTATTTTTATATATGAATAATTATAGATATTTGCTACTATTACTAACATCATTTATAAAGTTTATGAAATATTTTTCTACTATGTTTATCGCTCAATAGTAATTCCTTATACTTAGTAAGAATATTTTTAATGAACTAATTAATATAAATACCTACAAGGGGTAACAGTTTATCTTATTGATTTTATATTTATTTTTTACTTATAATATCTTAAATTTAATTAATAAAGTCTACTTTTAATTTACTTAAAGTATAATTGTAAAGTTTTTTGAAACAATAAAATTATAAGAATTTTAAAGCTAACTGAAGGAAAGGATACGATATTTAATGAAAAAAAATATATTTAATAATATATTTTTTCAGTTGTTTATTTATTTATTTATTGTTATTAATCTAATAATCCAGAATAATTATACTAATATTAATACTACTAAAATAAACAATATCTATAATATAAAAAATTGCAAAAATAAAACACTTTCTAATGTTATTCTAAAAGAATTTGATTTTGGAGATACAACTGTAAAATTAGAAAACAATTATACTCAAATCTATCCATTAAGGGGAATCATAGGTGTGCCAGAAAATAATCAAAATCATCCTATAGTTTTTTTATTGCATGGCTCTCATTTTTTAGCCTCAAAAAATAATATAAGAGTTAATGAAAGATACGATTTAGGACTGAGATATTTAGTTGACAATTTAGCTAAACAAGGTTATTTAACTATAAGTGTAGATGTCAATGGTGAATATATTAATTCTAAAGATCCTTCTTATAAACTGTCCATAGATTTATTTAATAAACACTTAACTAATCTTACAAAAGCCATAAATGGTTTAGATGTTGGTTATGGTGTGAATTTAAATAATAAAGGAGATATTTCTAATATAGTGCTTATTGGACATTCTCTTGGCTGTGAAGGTATTCAATATATAACTAAAAATCAAAAAGAAAAAGGAAAAAACATTATAAAAGCCTTACTTTGTTTAACTCCAAATTATTCATCACTAATAAATGATATATCTTTAGCCGATATTCCTACAGCTATACTTATTACAGAGCTTGATAATAATTTAGACGGAAAAACTCTTTATAATAATATGAGAAAAGATATAACTAGAAATTCGTGGACAATTTTAACGTATTTAAAGGGAGCAAAGACAAATTACTTTAATGATAATTTAGATGAAAAAGATTTATTTTTAAATGTACATTATAAAACTAGAAAAATTATAAAAAAAGATTATCTTACTAAAAAACAACAACAGGATTTTTTAAGTAAATATTCATTGGATTTTTTAAACTCAATTTATGATAAAGAAAATATTAGTAATGAATTTAAAATTCATGATAATAGTTTAGAAACTTTATATGGTTATGAAGTATTAACATCTCTAACAATGCCTAGTACAAAATATACATTTAATTCTTATACAAATAATCTCTCATATAGTTTTTAATTATAATGATAGATTCAATTTAAAGATTAAAGAGTATAAAAATAATTTATATACTCTTTAATCTAAAATAATTAATTTATTAAATATTATAAGTAAGATTCTATTTTTTCTTTTAGTTTTTCTTTATGTAAAAATCCTATTAATGTATCTATTGGTTGACCATTTTCAAAAATTATTAGAGTTGGTACTGAATTTATTTTAAATTTATTAGCTAAATCTACACTTTTATTTATGTCTACCTTTAAAAATTTAACTTTTTCTTGCATTTCACTTTCTAGTTCTTCTAAAATAGCTGATAGCATTTGACACGGACTACACAAATCAGTAAAAAAATCTACAACTGTAAGTTCATTTCCTACTTCTTCCTTAAACTCAAGGCTATATACTTGTTTTATCATTATTTATTCCTCCATTCCTTATATTTTATTTTTTCGTGTATTTTATTCTTTAAACTATTTTTAACCGCTTTAAATTTGTATATTCATTTAAATAAATTAATTTTATTATTTTGCTCTTTTATAGATTCATAAAAAAAGTTACCTTAAACTAAAACTTTAATTTAAGATAACTTTTCTATATAAAATCAAAAATAAAATTTAATTATTTTATTTTTATTTCAGTACTAATAATATTAAAACTTAATTTCATTTCTTATAACTACTATTTATATGCTATTACCTCTACTTCACATAATGCATTCTTAGGAAGTTCTTTTACAGCTACACAAGAACGTGCTGGTTTACTAATAAAATATTTTGAATACACTTCATTAAATACCTGAAAATCAGACATATCTGATAAAAAGCAAGTTGTTTTTATTACATTTTTAAAATCAATATTATTTTCTTCTAGTAAAGCTGATATATTTTTCATTACTTGAATTGTTTGTTCTTCAATGTTCTTCCCTACCAATACTCCACTTATAGGATCTAATGCTATTTGTCCTGATGTAAATAAAAGATTTCCAAAACTTATTGCTTGACAATAAGGACCTATAGCTTGTGGCGCTTTTTTTGTACTAGTTATTTCTAACATTTTTAATACCCCCAATAGATTTATTTCTATTTAAATTATATCACTAGAGTTGCTTTATTCACATATTTATAACTTTTTAAAACATAGTTCTTTATTTAAGATCTTTTAATAATTCATTATATTCATCTTTCATATTCTCATAAATTTTAATTAAACTATCAGTCTCTTCTTTAATTTCTTCTATTATAGAATCATAATTTTTAATAACTAAATCCACTATTTTAGCATCTATTTTATTATTCTCTGACATATTTTTAAGAATCATTATTATTTTGTCTTTACTAAATTCATTTTTATAGCTTCTAACTCCTAATAATGCACTAAAAATATCCCCAACCGCTACTATTCTTGCCTCATTTGATATTTCATCACCCTTAAGGCCAAATGGATAACCCATTCCATCTAATTTTTCATGATGTGCCATTGCTATATCTCTAATATCATCTATATCTAAATTACTTAATATTTTATAACCGATACTAACATGATCTTTCATTTTCTCAAATTCATTTTCAGTAAGTTTACCTGGCTTTTCTAAGATGTTTACAGGTATTGCTATTTTACCTATATCATGAAGCATTGCTGCAATTCTAATAGTATTGCATGTTTCATCAGCAAATCCATATAATTTTGCTATCTGATAACTAACAGCTTCTACAACTATTGTATGTCTTACAGTTGCTTCACTCCTAAAATCTATAGCATAAGTTAACATCTTTGTATATTTTATAATCTCATCCTTGTTAACATTTTTAGTGTCAAAAAAAGCATATAACTCTTTTTTATAAATATCATTATTAAGAGTAGTATTAAAATCAACTTTTTTGCTAACTTCTAAAAATAAATTTATGTTTTCTAGCGTGTATTCAACATATTTGCTCTCAACTCTATTTTTATCAATTTTTCCACTTTTCAATTGAATTAATGAAATATAATCAGCTAATCCTAATAATAAAGCTTCATCAGGTATATTTGTTATTTTATGTTCTTTTAAGTACTTTGCTGTAAAATGATGACCTAAAACAGCATTTGATAAATCTCCTATTGGAGAAAAATATTTAATAAATAATGATCCATAAACTGCATGATTAATTGGTTTTATAGAGTCAATCTCCAGTAATTTATCTCTTTCAGCTACTTTATATGCACCAATATCATGGAAAACCGCTAATGTACATAACTTTATCATTTCCTCTTCACTATAACTACCATGTTGTCTTAATAAATTTAATAATATATATGCTACCTTTTCTCCATGATCTAATAACCTTTGATCCATAGCATTAAATGCTCTTTGCATAATTATTAAAATATCTTTTAAGCTAACCTCTTTTCTCATATAAACTCACCATCTCCTAAAAATAAAATCTGTTAAAGTATATATTTCATCTTTATTTTCATACTTATATAATTTTTATACTTCTATTGTATCAATGATTACTTTATATTAAAAATTTATTATATAAAAAAAGATATACTAAACAAATAAATTTTCTTTTTATGTTTTATTTCTTAACCTTAGAACAAAATTATAATTTGAATTAACTATAATTCTTTCTCTGTTGTAATTCCGTAAAAAACAAAAAAGTATATCAAAGAATTATAACCTTCTTTGATATACTTTAATTTCAAATATTTCCCAGAAAATATCCCCTAAATTAATTAGTTATTCTACTTGTAGAATGTTCTTTTACTCTTATATAGATTAATTTTGATATAAATACTAAAAGTGCAATCATTAATACAATTGCTGCAAAAGAATAAATAGGACGGTATCCTAAGTTAATAACAACTTTTCCCCATAATATAGACCCAATACCATATCCCCCATCTAATAAAGCATAATAAATAGCATTTGCCATTCCTTTCATGCTATCATCTACTGAATTTATAATCATAACATTTATAATTGGTAATAATGATCCCATCATAATACCACAAAAAAATCCAAACACGTTTAACATTAAGCTAGTTTGTGCAATTGACATTCCAAAAATCATAACTGCAAATATAAATAAACCTATACTTAATACAGTATTCATACCAAACTTATTTACAATTTTATTTATAAATACCCTTGATACTAAGATTCCCAATGCATTTATTAAAAAGAAGGTCCCTACATTATTAAATCCTAATTCTATTCCATATAAAGCTGTAAATGACATTATCGTACTTTCTGAAATTGCAGCTAGTCCTAAAACTATTGCTGGTACAATAATTTCCTTATTTAAAGAATGAGTACTAATCTTCTCTTCTTTTTTCTCTTCACATTCCTTAACTTTACTTTCATAAGATATAATAAAAGATATCGCCATAGTGAGCATAGATACTATAAATGTAGAAATAAATAATAATTTAAATTGAGTATAATCACTTCCTACAATATACATAGCAATTGATGGCCCTATAGCTGTAGTTATTGTAATTCCTACTCCTGAATACCCTATTCCCTCAAGCAATCTAGATTGTGGAGTAACATCAGTTACAATTGTTGCTATAGCTGTTGATGATATGCCAAATCCAATACCTTGCATTGCTCTAAGAAATATAAGTGAATATATTCCATTAGAAAATACATATCCAATTGTAGCTATAGAAGTAACTGCTATACCTAATAATAGTATCTTTTTTCTGCCTATTTTATCTAACATTTTACCTGCAAATATTCTTATAAACAAAGAAGCTAAAGTAAACGCTCCTGTCATTATTCCAGTATATGCATTAGTATTTGTAACCTGTATAGCATAAATTGATATAATTGATAATAATAAATTACAACAAAGGTTTACTCCTATTGTAATGATAAGTGCTAACATAAAATTCTTAGTCCATAACTTTTGTTTTTCTTCCATTTTTAACCCTTCCTATTTGGTAATTTTAAATTATTTTAACACTTAAGGTTGATATTAGATTGTAGTATATACTACAATCTAATTATAAATTTTACCACATTTAAAATTAATTTTTATATTTTAAAACATGTCTATAATTTAGACATATTCAAAAAATAAGGAAGTGATAGTTTGCTTAATCATAATAAAGGTTTTCAAAAATCATCTATTGAAATAAGTAAAAATTTATATAAAATATTTGAAAAAGCAGGTACAATACAAAAATATAAAAAAAACGAAATAATATATTTTCAAGAAGATTTAGCAGAAAAATTTTATCTTATTAAATCTGGACGTGTTAGAATTTTTTTAGTTTCAAAGGAAGGTACAGAACTAACGGTTGAAATTTTAAGACAGGGTAGATTGTTTGGAGAATCTTCATGTTTTAGTTATGCATCAAGATTAACATCAGTAAGTGCTGCAACTGATGTAGAGTTAATATCAGTTGACTTAGAGCGATTATTTCCCTATTTAACAAAATATCCTGAGTTAATGATTCAAATGTTTTACTTTATGTCATTTACTATTCATAATCTTGCTACTCAAATTAATACTATGGCATTTTTTAAAGCTGATAAGAAGGTTGCTCAAATATTAATAAGATTAGGAGTTTATTTTAAAGAAAATAAAAATGATACTATATATAGTATTGATTATACTCATGAAGAAGTTGCTCAACTTATTGGAAGCTGTAGAGTTACAGTAACTAAAATATTAAATGATTTTGAAAAACAAAATTGGGTTAAATTGGAGTATAGAAATATTAAAATTATCAATGAAAAGAAACTAAAAGAATTTGCCTTTTCATAGGAAATAGGTCTAATGAAAAAAAATGATTTAAAATACATTCAAATGTATATACTAAAATGATACTATGATAAATTACTGGAGGGTAAAAAATGCAAACTTACATGTTTCCTATCAAAATAGCCTTTATAACATTTCCTTTTTTAGCTTTTTTTATAACATTTCCTTTTGTAATATATCAATATAGAAAGTATAGTTATATAAATATATTTAGGAACTTAATTTTATATTCTTTTCTTTTATATTTAATAGTAGCGTATTATCTTATTATATTGCCTCTTCCACAAACAACTGATGTCCGTAGTTTACAAAGTGATGGTACAAAATATTATCAATTAATTCCTTTTAATTTCATTTTTGATTTCTTAAAAGAAACAAATGTTATATTTGCAAAGCCTTCGACTTATATAAATATATTAAAAGAACGTTCATTTTTACAGGCTGCATTTAATGGGATTTTACTTACCCCACTTGGGATTTATTTAAGATATTATTTTAGAAAAGACTTAAAGAGTACATTATTAATAAGTTTTTCTGTTTCATTATTTTTTGAAATTACACAAATAACAGGTTTATATGGTATATATAATGCACCTTATAGACTTTTTGATGTAGATGACTTAATACTAAATACATTTGGTGGATATATTGGATACTTAATAGCGCCTATATTTACTTTTTTCCTTCCTAAATCTAATAAATTAGATGATGATATAGATTTAGAAAATTTAAATGTAAGTTATTTTAGAAGATTTCTAGCATTTTTAATTGACTGGTTTATACTTGGATTTATTCCTAACATAGAAAATAATATTCTTTTAGAAAATATCGTAATATTTATATATTTTATATGTATAGTTTATTTTACTAATGGAAAGACTCTTGGAAAATATATAGTAAAAATAAAGATAAAAGGTAAAAATAAAAGATTATTATTTAAAGAAGTATTTATACGATATGGTATTCTTTATTATTGTGTTTTTGGTGTTAACAAAATACTTTTTAAAACAATAGATATAAATAAAACTGAATTTGTTAACTACATTATAATAGTTATGTTTATAGTTATTATAATAAATTTACTTATATTCTTACATGTTTTACTTTGTGTATTTAAAAAAGATTCCGAATTATTTTATGAAAAAATAAGTAAAACAAGAAATGTTATTGAAACTTCTAAAAAAAATTAATCAAAAGTTGCTATCTGAAATTCTATTTGAGATAGCATTTTTTTAAATTATCATTTAAGTTAAAAATATTAGAGACATAATATTTTATTTTTTTGCTAAAAATCATTTTACCATATATTTCCTATTGAGATTATGCTACAATATAATAGGGAGAGGGATTAAAACTAAAAATTTAAAATTAATGGGAAACATAAATATAGTCAATACTACGTAATTATTAGCTTAAAGTTAAAAATTATATTTGAATGTATTTTACCTAAATGGAAATAAATTCCCATAAATAAAAACCTCTTTATTTTTCTTTATTCTCCTTTCATATGTCTATTTACTGAAATATATCCACATTCTTAACTATAAGTCTTATGTAATGGTCCTTACATGGTTTAATAAAATTGTTAAGGTAGAATATTTCGGTTTTATATAGATAATGTTGGACTAGAAAGAGAGGAAATGTATATGAAGGTCAAAGGACGTAAAGGGAATAGTTGGTTCGAGATTTTTATTGCAAAGGAAAATGAAAGGTTCTTTGGTGTTCTTATATTTTTATTTGGAATTGTTCTTGTACTACTTAAATATCTATAAAATAACAAAAAGACCTTCGTATAGTGCATCTCTCCCAAGAAAGACTATACAAAGGTCTTGACCAAATAGAAATATTAGTTACATCTGAGATAGTTCCTTAATTGGAACTATCTCATCCAAAGTTTTAATCTATTTTAATTTAATACATATCTATATAATATACCTAAATTATATCCTATATGTTACTAATTATACAAATAATTTTTAAGTATCAGTTTATTATCTATTTATTTAAACTCTTCAGGAATATACTTTACTAAAGCAAAATTTTTAGTAACAAGTTCAGTGTCTAAAATCCTACCACCCTCAAATTTAGCTATCTTATTTCGCCAAATCTCATTTTTTCTATAATAATTATTTTCAATTTCTAAAAATTTATGATCCTTCTCAAAAACATGGTATCCAAAGGTTTATATATATGTATTTATTTAAATTGCAATAAGTTATATAATACTATATAATATATTATTATTAATTGTTTTATAATATTTTATAAATATTAATATAAATATTAATAATACCTAAATTAATAATGCATATGGAGGATTTATATGTGGTCTAGAAAAGAATTAAAAACCAGAGCTAAAACAGTTTTAAGAAAAAATTACTGGCATGCATTTCTTGTTAGCATAGTAATTGCTATCGCAGGAGGTAATACTCATTGGGGGAATGGCAGTGGTTTTCACTCTAGTAGTTCAAGGGATTATGCTTATTCAAATACTAATAATAACATCTTTATAAATTGGAATTTTATAGCACTTGCATTAACTACATTTTTAGTAGCAATAGGAATAATACTGCTTCTTCGTGTTTTTCTTGGTTATTGCTTAGAAATAGGTGGAACAAGATATTTCGTTCAATCTGCTCAAGACAAAAATAATACAGAATGTTTTAGATTCGGATTCAATAGCAATAATTATATGAGCATAATAAAAACAATGTTATTAAAAGATATTTTTATTTTCCTTTGGAGTCTTTTATTAATTATCCCTGGTATAATAAAATATTATGCATACAGAATGGTGCCATATATTCTTGCAGATAATCCTAATATAGGAGTTAAAAAAGCTATTGCTCTAAGTAATGAAATGACTGAAGGACATAAATTTGATATGTTTGTATTAGACTTATCATTTATTGGTTGGTATTTATTAGGTACATTAGCTCTATTTATAGGCATATTATTTGTTATGCCTTATGAAAATGCTACAAACACTGAACTTTATTTAGTATTAAGAAAAAATGCTTTAGAAGATAATCTTTGTACCTATGAAGATTTATTATTGAATCAAATAATATTAGATGATAATAATGGTATATGATAATAGTAAATTCCATTTTGTTTAGCTAAAAATCAAAATATTTAAACCATTATGACAATAAAATATGGGATGTAGTAGATTTGCTTTTACACAAATCTTACTACACCCCATATTTATTTTAAATATAAATTATTTCTACTCCTGAAAAGCTAACATCACCAACTAATGTTAAATTATTTGTTGTTGTTTGATTATTTCTATTTTTTTCATTGACAGAACCCAAAAATACATTAGTTTTATCATCAATATTCCAAGTTTTTGGTATATATAATTCTATTCCTGAAAAAGAAGCATTAAGTCTAACTATAGCATTTTCATTACTCATAGCTGCATTATCAAAATATATTTTCATAGCACCAAAAGAACAATCAAAATTCCCTTGTTCAAACTTATCAGTATTTATATATTTTATGCTTGCACCAAATGAATTTTTAAATCTAACATTACTTTCATCTTCTACATCAATTTTTTCAAATTCATACTCTTGATAATTATGATTGTGATTATTCCATTTAATATGTTTATGAAAAATCATAGAAAGACCAATACTACCAAATAATGCTGCTAACAATACAGTCCAAGGTGTAATTGCTGTAATTCCTAATTGTTTATCATATATTATACAAATAAATGCAATAGGAAATAGAATCCCCGAAAAATTTAAACGTGGTAAACTTTTCACAATAACCACAACTAAAAAAACTGTTAACAGTAAACTAAATACATTCACATCTGGGAAGTATCCAAGTTTACTTATAATTAAAAAAATACCTACTAATATAAGTAAAGCTCCCCAAAAAATTCTTTCTTTTTTCATATCATTTCCTCTTTTCTAATAATTTAATTTTTAAAGGTTTATAATAATATCTTGAAACATATACCTGTTTGTGAGTATCTTGAAATTCAACTTTACTTGATGATGATAGACTACGTGTTATGGAGTAAATATGATTTGTATTTAGAATTGTTGATTTTGAAACTCGCATAAAATATCCTGGCAATAATTCTTCAAGCTCATAAAGCTTATATTTTACATTATAAATATTGTCAATAGTATGTGCACAAATACCATTCTCTTCAGTATCGAAAAATAAAATTTTTTCTAATGAAAGATAGTATTCAGTATCCCCTTTGTAAAAAGTTATATGCTTCTTATCAAATAAGATATCACCAAGCATAACTTGAATATTTTTAACTTCTTCACTTAATTCATTACATCTAATAATAACTTCATTTTCTTCAATTTTATTATCTACTTCAATTCGTATTTTCATATTTTCACTCCCCACATTTTTATTATATTAACTACTTTTTCCATTGTAAATACAATAACAGTAAGTGGTTAATTTTGGCTTATAAGTGGTATATTTTTTATGCAGATACTATAATTAAAATACATAAAATAATCAGTCAGATTTGTATTTAATCTTATTCTTAAAATTAAAGAAAAAGGAGAACCTATTCCATTATCTGGAATTAGTTCTCCTCTATTATTTATGGTACGGTTCTCCATTACTAATCCTAAAGCTTCTATATATCTGTTCTAATAACATAACTCTAAATAATTGATGGGGGAATGTCATTTTACTAAAACATAAGCTATAATTAGCTCTTTTTAATACTGAATCACTTAATCCTAAGCTTCCTCCTATGACAAAACATATATTGCTGTCACCTCTTACTCCGCAATTATCTATAAATTTAGATAATTCTTCTGACGATAACATTTTCCCTTTAAGATCTAAAGTAACTACATACATATTATCTTTTATAGAACTTAATATTTTATTTCCTTCTTTATCTTTTATTATAAGTTCATCTTTTAATGATGCATTGTCAGGTGTTTGTTCATCAGCTAACTCTATTATATTTAATTTACAATAACGAGATAATCTCTTCGAGTATTCATCAATTGCTTGCTTTAAGTATTTTTCTTTTAATTTTCCTACTGTAATTATTGTTATATTCATAATTTCTCCTTAAATAAATGTGTTTAATTTATCTACTTAAATATAAACATTCTTTTAAAACATAACTATTTTAGATAAAAGTAGCATCAATTTAGAATATTTCCTATATTGATGCTATTATAATTTAATTATTGTCTTTTATAATCCTATAAAATATATCAACTCTATTTTAAGTAGATGTTGATATTCTAGTTATTATAAGAGCGAAACTGACATTATAAATGCTATTATAAAAATAGAATATTTACTAATATCCTAAACTTTCATTTAAAAATATTATATGCATTCTTTCATTATCAGCTTGTCTTCTTATTAATGTGTATTCATTACAAATTCTTTCTTTACTATTACACTCCATGCAACTTCCTACTTTTGAACATGGTGTTAATCTATTTAATCTTTTTGCATTTGTTGGAGCACTTAATTTCCTATTTCTTTTTATCGCATCATCTAGTGTTGGTACAATCTTATTTACCCCTGCAATTACTATTACTTTTTTAGGACCATATAACATTGCTGCAACTCTATTTCCAGTACCATCAACATTATATAACTCTCCCTCTTCAGTTATCGCATTTGAACTTGTAAAATATGCATCAGAACTAAACGCATTTATATATATTTCTCTGACTTCCTCTTTAGTAATTCCTGGTCTATTCCTATCTAAAAGATTATAACTTCCTTTTTTAAGATAATCCATAACACCAGATTCAAATAAAGTCATTGAACCTCCAAATGCAACTTTACTTTCCGGTTTTATTATTTGCTCTATTTTTTCAATTAATGCCTTTTTAGATTCTACTAAGTATCCATTCATATTGTTTTTTTCTAATGCTTTTATTGTCCTTAATATCTTTTGTTCATTTAACCACATCAAATTATTATCCATAAAGATCCCCCCAAAATATTTTAAAGATTATATGATAATTATATCTGTAATTTATATAATTTAAGAACTTTAATTCAATGTATATTTATACATTATACTTGTAAAAAATCACACTATTTATTCAAAATTAAAGACTTTATAGTCTCTATTAATATAAAGCATAGATCAATATTTAATCTACTTTTTAGATTAATGAAACTTAAAAATTCTATATTTTTCTGTATGATTAAAAAGGACCCTTTGATAGGATCCTTTTTATTATAGTTGTCTTATTATTTACCTTGTCCACAGCACTTTTTATATTTTTTTCCGCTTCCACATGGACATGCATCGTTTCTTCCAACTTTTTCAGTATTTCTAACAATTTTTGAATCTTTAAATTGCTTTTGAATTTCTTTTCTCTTTTCTTCTGAGAAAATTCCATCCCATTGTGGTAATGTATAAAGATATTCAGCTTTTGCATCTAACATATTGTAATATAAAGTTTCTAAGTTGATATCTAATACTATTTCAGTGTTTTCATCTATAGTTTCTAAATCATATTGATTCTTTAAACTATCATTTATTCCATCAATGAATCCCATAATAAATTCTAATGAAGAATTATATTCTTTAGCTAAATCAGCAATTTTAGTCTTTTTAACTTCTTTATGTTTAGCTAATAAATCCTTGTATATACTTTTTTCTAATTTACTATATTCTTGCCAAAAAGCATTTTCCCCTTTAGTCTTTACGTAATCTACAACCATGTCAGTCCAATCTGTATATAAACTCATTTTTAAAATCCTCCCTTGATACTCACTTTTATTATTATTTTATAAATTATAATTTTTAATCTATTTATAGCAAATTTAATAAATTTACTTAAATCTCTATATATTCACTTGGTTGATGTCTATTTGCCATAGTTAATCTTATGTCTCTTTTTTCATCAATTCCATTTTCTCTTAGTACATTTAATACTGTTTGATATGCTAAATCTGGTTGATTATTAGTATTACTTAAATGCCCTAAAATTACTCTCTTATTAAGACTATTTTTAACCAAATCAACGATAGCAACTGCACAATCATCATTAGACAAATGACCTATTTCACTTAATATTCTTCTTTTTAAATTATAAGGATATGGGCCATATTTAAGCATACTAACATCATGATTACTTTCAAGTAAAATAACCTCTGAATCTTTAATGTTATCATATATTTCTCTTGTAAATGTACCCAAATCAGTGGCTACACTAATTTGTTTATTTTTATTAATTACTGTATATCCCATTGGAGATATTGAATCATGAGGAATATTAAATGCTTTTACATCTAAATCCTTTATCTCAGTAATTGACCTTTTATCAATTATTTTTATATTATGTTCTTTTATTTTTCCAATTGATGACTCCATTTCAGTCCATGTGCCAGAATTGGCATATATAGGTATATCATATTTTCTAGATAAAACACCCACACCTTTTATGTGATCACTATGTTCATGTGTTACAAATATACCATCTAAATCTTTTGGATCTTGTTTTATTGACTTTAGCGCTTCATCAATTTTCTTACCAGGAAGCCCTGCATCTATTAATATTTTTGCTTTATCAGAAGAAACAAACATACTATTCCCACTACTTCCACTGTACAAAGAACAAAATATCATCTAAATTCCCCCCTGGTTATGTTCAAATTATTGTTCCACATTAATTCTTCTAATATCTGCACCTAAAGCTCTAAGCTTATTTTCTATATGTGGATACCCTCTATCTATATGTTCTATACTAGTTATCTCAGTTGTACCATCAGCTAACAATCCTGCTATAACCATAGCAGCACCTGCTCTTAAGTCTGTAGCCTTAACTACTGCTCCAGTTAATCTGTTAATACCTTCAATGATTGCTACTCTTCCTTCAACTTTTATATTAGCACCCATCTTTTTAAGTTCATCTATATGTTTATGTCTATTTTCCCATATAGACTCAGTAATTAAACTCTTTCCTTCAGTAGTACTTAATAAAGCTGACATTGGTTGTTGAATATCTGTTGGAAAACCAGGATATGGCGTAGTTTTTATGTTAACGCTCTTTAATTCTTTATCAACAGAAACTCTTATGCAATCATCACCTTCTTCAATTATAGCACCCATTTCTTTAAGTTTTGCAGAAATTGATTCTAAATGTTTTGGTATAACATTCTTTACATAAACATCTCCACGAGTTGCCACTGCAGCAATCATGAATGTACCAGCCTCGATTTGATCTGGTATTACACTATAAGAACATCCACTTAACTTCTCAACCCCTTGAATTCTAATAACATCTGTTCCTGCACCTTTTATATTAGCACCCATTGAGTTTAAAAAGTTAGCTACATCAACTACGTGAGGTTCTTTTGCAACATTTTCTAGAGTAGTAACGCCTTCTGCTAAAGTAGCTGCAATCATAACATTTATTGTAGCTCCTACAGATACTACATCAAAGAATATATTAGCTCCTCTTAACTTCTCTGCTTTTACACTTACTGCTCCATGTTCTATTACAACATCTGCTCCAAGCGCTTCAAAACCTTTTATATGTTGATCTATTGGTCTTACCCCTATAGGGCATCCCCCTGGAAGTACGACTCTTGCTTGTTTAAATCTTGACAACAAAGCTCCTATAAAATAATATGAAGCTCTCATTCTTCTTACATCATCTGTGCATGCATCAAATTTATCTACATTTGTACTATCTATCTCTAAAGTATTATTATCTATTTTAACAGTATCGCAACCTAAACTTTTTAATATTCGCTCTAAGCAATGTACGTCTTCAATATCTGGTATATTATCAATTATGCATTTGCCTTCGCTAGCCATTATCGCTGCTGGTAATATTGCCACTGCTGCATTTTTAGCTCCATTGATATCAACACAGCCCTTAAGGACATTCCCTCCATTTATAACTAATCTTTCCATTGAATTCACCCTATTCATAAAATATATATTAATTCCGTTATTTTTTCATTATTTATATTAATTAAATATTACTTTCCTACTAGACATTATTGCCCTATTTTATTATTAAAATCTACTTTTATCATTATATCATAAACTTAATTTATTTAAATATTTATTTAAATATTTATTCAAATATTTTTTCCTTATATTAATATTTTTTTAAACATTTTACTTTATAATTTTCCTTATTTAGAATTTTAAAAAAATATAGTTAAATTTTTCTTGATTTACTGTTATAATATCAAGTGAAAAAATGTAAAATATTTTATATTATTACATTTTTATTATCTTCAATCAGTTTGTAATTATTCTTCTATTATCTGATTTAATATGTTATAATTTATTAAAACTTTGTAATTACGAGAATAATTCAGATTGTGAGGCTTATATGAAGTATTATATAGTTGCATTATTTGATGATGAAACATATCAAGTGATTTCACCAATTCAAAAAAATATGTCAAAAAAATTCAGAGCTAGTAGAAATTCTCCAATGCCTTTTATTCCATTAGGTATTGTAGATAATCCTAATTTAGACAAATTATATTCAGTTATTCAAAAAGTTATATCTCCATACAAATCATTTAGAATTGATGCTACTGATAATGTATATTTACACGATAATACTAAAAGCGTTAATTTAAGAATTGAAAATAAAGGATACATTAAAAGAATATCACGTTCATTAAAAGATCTTCTTATATTAAACGGTTTTAATGTAAAAGTATTTGATGATAACTTTATTTCTATTGCTAATATGGGATATATATCAAAAGATTACAAAAAACAAGATGTTAAATTAAATTTTCCTACTATATATAAAGATAATTCTTTTGTAAAATTAAGAATAAAGAAAATAGAAGTTTGGAAAATTCCTACTCAAAAAAAAGATGTTCCGTTAAAATCTTATATTCTAAAAGAATTTTAAGTAAATATTTATACATTATAATTAATAAGAATTATTATAATAGATAATTCTTATTAATTTTCCATATTTGTGCTAAAAATAAATTCAAATATTTTTATTGTATTCGTTTTCTCCTACTTTCTTTTATTTCAGAATTTTTGTAAAATAAAAATAACGATTAAAATTAGGGGGATTCAGTATGAATATTAAAAACCTCTTTGAAGCTCAAAGAAAGTTTAATGCTAATTTAATATTAAATGATGAGTTGGATTATTACAAATTAGAAACAAGAAAAAATCTTGAATTTCATGTAAAAATCGGTGATTTGGCAAATGAAACTAAATGTTTCAAGTATTGGAAAGATAACAATAACTTTATAGATATGCAGGTGGTATTTAAAAAATACATAGATTGCTTATCTCAAATTTTAACTCTCGGCATAGATAATAATTATACTGACATAGCTAATATTTGTGTAAAGCCTAATGACTATTGTATAAGTGATCAATTTTTAAATTTGTATATTGATATAAACGATTTAATAATATCACCTTCAAAAGATCATTATCTTACTTTATTTGAAGATATTTTAAGTCTAGGAATAACTTTAGGATTTACTCAAACTCAAATTCAAAATGCATTTGAAACGAACGTGTGTGAAAAAGTAGCTCTTTAATAGAGTTACTTTTTTTATTTATATATATTTACTATATCTCTGGGAATACTACTTTTGAGGTGATTTTTATGATGGGAATAATATTTGCAATAGTTTCAGGAATTGCAATGAGCCTTCAAGGTGTTCTTAATACAAGACTAGGAGAAAAAATTGGACTTTGGGAAACAAATGTTATAGTTCAACTTACAGGACTCATAATAACATTACTTATAACATTCTTTTATGGCAAGGGTAGTTATACCAGTATAAAAGAAACAAATAAAGTATATTTATTAGGTGGACTTCTTGGTGTTATTATAATATTTACAGTAATGAAAAGTATAGGCATGATGGGTACTACTTGTGGTATTGGCATTATATTAGTGGCACAATTATTATCTGCGGCTGTTATTGATTCTCTAGGATTATTTGGATCTGAAAAAATTAAATTTTCCTTACATGAATTTCTAGGTGTTGCCATTATGATACTTGGTATTATAATATTTAAGTGGAAACACTAGTGTATTTATTGAAAGGGAGTATTAACTTTGAACTTTTTTAAAAATATAAATTTTTTATTTCACTTAACTAAAAATAATATAACGGAATATTTTAAAAAAAGAGATTCTGCAAAATTTGATGAATTAAAATTAGATTCTATAAATTGGTTTGGCCATGCAACTACAGTAATGAATTTAGATAATAAAGTAATTATTACTGATCCTGTATTATCTGATATATTAGGTTATTTTAAAAGAGTAGTAGATAAACCTAAATATTTAGAAAATAAAAAAGTAGACTATATCCTACTATCTCATGGACATATGGATCATATGCATTTTCCATCTCTTCGTAAACTAAATAAAGATGCAATTGTAATAGTTCCTAAAGGATATAAGCGCATACTTAAACTATTAGGATTTAAAAATGTATTTTTACTTCATCCTGGAGAAACTTATAAAGATGATTATGTAAGTATTACTGCATATGAAGCAAAACATGATGGAAGAAGATTCTATATAGGTATAGATAATGAAAGTCTTTCATACTTAATTGAAAGAAACGATAAAAAGGTGTTTTTTGCTGGTGATACTGCATTTACAGATAATTTTAAAGGAATTACATGCGATATTGCTTTAATGCCTGTTGGGTGTTATAAACCTGAACGTTTTTCCTACATGCATTGTACCCCTAATCAAAGTTATGAAATGTTTAAAATGATGAACTGTAAAATTATGATTCCTATACATTATAAAACTTTTAAAATATCATTAGAAGACTTTGATGAAACAAAATCTTCATTATTAAACTTAAAAGATGCAGGTATTAAAATACTTGATATTGGAGAAACCTATATATTTTAGTAAATTTATATATTTAAATTTATTTTTTTCAAATTTATTAATGAATATTAAATATTTATCTAGCTTTATGTATTAACAAACTAATTATTATTCATATACTATATATTGAAAATAAATAATTGGGAGAAGAATATGTTTTCATATAAAAATAAGCTAGATTATAATTTGAAAATCTACATGGCTAATAATTCTTATACGAATTATAGAGTACTTATAAAGTATAAAAACTTTCAATCATCTATAGAAAAGAAGGTATTATCATATAAGGGTAAATTAAATTATATAATAGAAAGCGCAAACATCATAAGTGCTAATTTAAATGTCAGAGGTATCGAGCGAATTATAGAATATCCTGAAATAGAAAAAGTATATTTAGATGAATATTTATTTCTATGTGGTATGAGTGTAGCGACTGCTAATAAAGTACACTTCTCTGATAAATATAGTTTATCAGGTGCTGGTATTGGTATTGGAGTTGTAGATAGTGGAGTATTTCCTCATCAAGATTTATTAGAACCGAGTAATAAAATATCTTTATTTGTAGATTTAATTAATAACTTAAATTATCCCTATGATGATAACGGACATGGGACAGCCACAAGCGGTATTTTATGTGGTAGCGGCTTGTCTTCAAATAATATGTATAGAGGTGTTGCTCCTAAAAGTAAACTTTTCTGTTATAAAGCTTTTGATAAACTAGGTAAAGGCTTTGCTTCTGATATATTATTTTCTATTGAATCATTAATTAATATTTCTAAAGAAAATAACATAAAAGTATTATGCTTACCATTTGAACTATTAACTCATAATACATTTATCATATCAAGCTTTAATTCTGTATTTAAATATGCAATATCTAAAAATGTTATTCCAATAGTTCCTAGTGGAAGTAATTTTAATTCCTCACCATCTATTATGGGAATTGCTACCTTAGATACCTGTATTACTGTTGCAGGAATAAATACTGTTAATTCAATAATAAAAACATATGATTTTTCTTCTTCTGGCCCATTTAAAAAATCTGAAAAACCAAATTTATGTGCTGCCTGCGTAAATATAGTATCTTTAAATACTAACCCAAATTATATTAGTGAAAAAAATGGTTTAAAGATTTATCCTAATAAACCTGATGCTCCATATAAAACATATGCTGGTACATCATTAGCTACAGCATATGTTAGCGGATTATGTACATTACTTTTTGAAAACAATCCAAACCTAACTTTTAAAGATATTATTGCTTTATTAAAAGTTTCTTGTGAACCTATTGAAGATATTCCAAAGTTTATTCAAGGAGAAGGTATTATAAATATTGATAAATTAATGCCTTAACCGCATTAAATAAACTAATAAAAAGGCTATTTCAAAATACAAATTTAATCTTGTATTTCGATGTAGCCTTATCTATTTGGCTATTTTTAAAAGTGTTGTTTATAACTTTAGATAGAAGTTTAGCTAAAGCATAAATTAATTATTTAATATATATCCTTCTGGGTTTATTGGTTTACCTTTAGATCTTAATTCGAAATGTAAATGTGGTCCTGTACTTCTACCAGTACTTCCAACACAGCCTATAATATCACCTTTTTTTACTTTTTGACCTTTTTTTACTTTAATAGAACTTAAATGCCCATAAATTGTTTCTATATTATCTTGATGTTTTATCTTAATCATGTTTCCATATCCACTTACCTGACCTGCTTCTTGTATTGTTCCATCATAAGCGGCTGTAACCGGGTCCCCTGTGTTTCCAGCTATATCTATTCCATTGTGATTTCTACCCCATCTAGCTCCAAATTTTGATGTAATCCATCCACCTCTTGTAGGTGCCTGTAAAAATGCAGTATTACTTCCAATCGGAGATTTTGTACCTATACACTCTACCCTATCCTTTGCGTTCTTTAGAATATCCTCTGAAATAATATTTTCTTTTAATTTATTTCCATTATGATATATTACCTCTGAAAGTACATGTTTGCTTCCTGATTCTCCATCTTCTATTATTTTGCTTTCACCTACATACATAGATTCATCTTGCTTTATTGTAGTTTGAGGTTCTATACTAACTTCCTTATCTTCCTTAACTTTTACATCTATATTTATATTATCTTTTATATTTGGATCATTATTTATATTATCTACTATTTGATTAATGTTATTTATTTGTGATATAGGGACTTTCTCCTCTGATGTTTTAAAATCAGAGTCAATACTAACTTCTAATACATTATCTATATTAATGTTCATATTTTTTAGATACTCATTAGTAAACTTTTTTATTGCTTCATTTACTTCATTTTTATTAAATAAAGTACCACAATTTTTATCGTTAATATTAATTGTTTGTGCATTAACTTCAGTATCTATTGTTTTTATAATATTGCTTTCAATTTCTTCCTTAGTAGAAATTTCAGATTTTAAATCCGTAGATTTAAATTTTATTTTTTTATCTCTTATGCATTTAGATCCTATTCTATTATTTAATTCTTCTTTGGTATCTTTATAAGTATTTCTAAAAGTGTTTTTATTATCTATATATCCAATTAATCTATTATCTACATATGCCTCATATATTCTGTTAGTATCTGCATTAACTACTAAATTTATAGAGTTAAGTAACAATATAATGCATATTATAAATTTAATTTTTCTTGTTTTTCTCGTGTCCATAATTTAGTCCTTTCGTTATATATTTTAAAACAATACAAATTGTAGTCTCTCCTTTTTAAAATTTATTATTCATTTCCCATAAACTTGGTTATTTCTTCTCTTTGTTGTGGTTATAATATTGGTTTGTTATAATTAGCTTAAATAGAATTTATTATGAAAGGTAGGTAGTAAAAAGAATGAGCACATTTATGCTTAAAAGTAAGCCCTTAGCTTTTACTCCTGTAAATAATGTATTTATTGAAAGATACATGCCTAGAGCTAGAGGTGAATTTATAAAAGTTTATCTGCTAATGCTAAAGTATAGTACTTGTAATGAATTAGGAGTTAGCTCATCAATACTAGCTTCCTCACTAAATTTATTAGAATCTGATATTATGAATGCATTTAATTATTGGAATGATGAAGGCGTTATTAAATTTAGCCCTATTGATAATATGGGAAATTTCAATGTAGAATTTTTAGAGTTATCTGAAGAACCTATTGAAAGTAATAAACAAGTAGATTTATTGGAAGCACTTGATAGCAATACAACAAAAGATATGTTAAAAGATATAGAAAAACTTTTAGCAAGACCACTATCCCCTAAAGAAATGTCTGTTTATTTAAATTGGCAAAAAGAACTTGGATTTTCATCAGAATTAATTTTAATACTTATGGAATATTGTATCGCAAAAGGCAAAGTTGATTCTCGTTATATAGAAAAAGTGGCCTTATCTTGGCATGATTTAAAAGTAACAACTATAGAGGATGCACAAAACCTAATAAAACAAACTGAAGATAAATGGATTAATATTAGAAAAATATTGAATTATTTAGGAATAAAAAATACTGATATTATGAAACCACAACAAGATATGATAGAAAAATGGCTTTTCATATATAAATTCCAAACGGAACTAATTTTTAAAGCCTGTGATATTTGTTTTAATAGATTAAACAGAGCTGATTTTAAATACATAGATGGAATATTATCTAAATGGTATAAAAATAATTTAAAAACATTAGAGGATATCGCAATTAAAGACAAAGCACCTAAAAATAAGAATAATTATAATAAAAATAACTATACTAAAAATAATTATATTGCTAAAAAACCTGCTCTAAAGTTTAATGACTTTGAAGCAAGAGAATATGATTATGATTCTTTAGAGAAAAAATTATTAGGATGGGATAATGATGATTAGTGGATACCAAAGTGAGATTCTAAAAATATATGATAAAATTAGAGAAATAGAAGCTAAAAATCTAAAAATGCGTAAACAAGAAATACTTAATAAACATCCAGGTATTATTGATTTAGACAATACTATTCAAAAACTATCTTTAAAAATGTCTTTAGAAATAATTAAATCTGAGGATAGTGATGAAACAATTAAAGCGTTTAAAGAAAAAATAACAGATTTAAGAGTAAAAAAATATGAAATGTTAGTTGAGAATGGATATGATCAAGAATATTTAAACTTACATTATAGATGTAATAAATGTAAAGATACAGGATTTATAGGTGCAAATAAATGTAGCTGTTATAAAGATAAATTAATAAGATTATATTATAAAGATTCAGAATTAGAAAGTACTATAAAATTTAATAATTTTAATAATTTTGATTTAAGTTTATTTTCAAATCACAAATTAGGAGATGAAAAATTCTCTCCTAGAAAGAATATGGAAAATATACTAGAATATATTTTAAAAGATTATCTCCCTAACTTTTCATCCGATTCAACTAATTTATTATTCTATGGTAATCCAGGTAGCGGAAAAACATATCTTTCATACTGTTTAGCAAAAGCTATACTAGACAAAGGATACCTAGTAATATATAAAACTTCTGATGAACTTATTAAAAATTTAAGGGATATTAGATTTAATAATGATTATAATTTAGAATCTTTAATTTTAAATTGTGATTTACTAATAATTGATGATTTAGGAGCTGAACATCTTAATGACTTTTCTATAACAGAATTATTTAATATAATTAATAAAAGAATTCTTACTAAAAAGAAAATGCTTGTATCTACAAACTTTTCATTACCTAAAATAACTAAACATTTTAGTGAAAGAATAGCTTCTAGATTACTCGGAGATTTCAAACTTTGCAAATTTTATTCAGAAGACATAAGAATAAAAAAGAATTTACAAAAAAATAAATAATATACATTTTAGGCCCATGTTTGAATTGTCTTTTCTTTCATGTGCCTTAATTTTTTATAATAAAAAACAGTTAATTTAAAAAAAGTAAAAATTAACTGTTTGGATATAACAATTTATATAAATAAAAAAACTCTAGTTTAACACTAGAGTTTAATTGGCGACTCAGAAGGGGCTCGAACCCTCGACCTCCGGCGTGACAGGCCGGCACTCTAACCAACTGAGCTACTGAGCC
>NZ_JAHXPT010000024.1 GCF_019431045.1 Clostridium weizhouense
TGCACTTTCTCCAATAGTAGGCATTGAATACATTATGTTTACTGATGGTGGTGCATATCTAAACCAATAAGCTTCTTGATTTGTAATTTAAAACATTTATTAACACTAAAAATCCTCCTTATCTTTGATTATAGAAGTTAGGAGGATTTTATTTTTATACATATTAATTCTATATATGTTTTATTTTGAACTTATTTATATTTACTTCTCATTTTCTAAATAAATTAATTCATCATCTTCATCAATTATCATTCTCCTATATAAAGCTTCTGATGGAAAAAACATTCTTGGAACTTTAGGTAATATAGGTTGAAAATATCTTTTTAATTTTCTTAAATCTTCATCTGATACATTATCAATATTTTCTGTCAACTGCAAATATGCTCCATTATCGCTCAGTGATTTAACCAAATAAACAGGTGCTTCCTTTTTGATTTTTTCTATTCCACCTAATAAATTTACATGATTTTTACTTAAATAATTTCCCCAGCTGTATCCTCTAAAATATATATCAAATTTTTCTGATACCCTTAAATATGTAAGTCCTACATATCTTTCATGTGGACTAAAGGAACAATATGATCCCATACAATCTAATGTAATAAAACCTCCTACACAATTTATATTCGCTAACACCATTTCTATTAACTTTTGATATTCCAAACAAACATATTTAGAATCATCTTTGGCACAAGTCCATTTATTTATTGAAAATTCTATAAGACTTGCCCTTTTAGGATTTTCAATATTGGATAAAATATTTAAATTAATAATATCTGGTGATGTATATGCCTCTGGACAATCTACTCCTTTAATTTTTGCATCAATCATTTTTTTATCAAAATGAACAAAATTTAGCTTTTCAACTTTACCTTCATTAATTAAAATTTTAGTTTTTTCCCAATTTGAATATTCATAGTTATATTTTTTTCCATTTAAATTAATTTCATATTTTAAGCTTTTATTTATTGGTTTAACTACTTTATCTATAAATTCTTCTATAAGTTCAATAATTACTATTCCTTTATCTAACAAAGAATCATATGTTGAAATACATCCATAAATGTGTTTTCCATACTCTACTATTTTATTCATATTTTCACCTCAAAAAAATATTTATGGTACTGGTATTAAGTTTCTTGGAGGAAACAATCGAGATCCCTCTGATATTATTACATATGCTACTAAAACTGCACCAGTAAGCCCAGTTACCTCTTCCATTTGTCTCCAAAATTCTTCTGAATAATCTGCTGGATATTCATAAGAATCTTCAGCAGAATTGTCTAATATTGGAGATGTAGTTTGAGATGAAATAACCCTATTGACAGTTACGTAAAATATCTCTAGTCTCCATCAATATTTTTCCTAACATATTTTCCCCAGTTCCATCTTCACCGCATCCCCAATAGTAGTCTTTAGTGGTTTTCTCAATTATCTCCTTATCTCCAGTTGAGAGAAGTATTTCCTTAGCATCGCTATTTGCTTTGAATTTTTCTAAAACCGCTCTTCGCATTATATCATCTTTTACTTCTTCCCAATCTTTCCTAAGTGGTTTACTTCTATCACGTCCCATATTTGCTGCTTCCATTGGTGTTGATGACATTCTAACTTGTTTTTCATATTCAGTTCCAATAAACTTTTGGGCTTGGAAATAATGTTCACTTGTCATCCAATACTTCCCTTCAAGTTCGAAACCATGTTTTGAAAAATTAGAAAAACAGCCGTACTCATTATTTGTTTTATAAAAATATATAGCCATATTAGCCTCCTTGATTAGTTTTTATTTTTTCTATACTCCTTGACCAAAAGGTGAATCCCATAGTATCTTACTTAAATAATCCTCCAGCCTTCCTGCTTCAATAAAGATAGGACTTGAATAATGAGCGTGTTCTGCTTCTGCTGATATAGAAGTATAAATAAAGAACTATCCTACTAGTTTCCTACTTATTATCAGCTCTCCTTTTATAAGAATCTTTAACTCATCAAGTAGAAAATATAATTTATCAAATGCTTCTTTATTAACAGTCTTTGAAGTTCTAATTGGAAATAATAAATCAACTGTTAGTTTATTAATACTTTCTTCAATTTCTATCATTCTATCGTTTATCATTTTACATCATTCCTTATTGCTTCTTTAGTATTATTGATATATAGAAACTTCTTGTTGGCAAATAAAATAGTGATATGGCAATCATTTTACTCCGTTTACTCTTGGATATATTTCATTCATTAACACCTTCTATAAAAAATATCGATACTTCCATTATAACGATATTTTCTTTTACTTTAGGTTGAAAGGGGGATACGGTGGTAAGGATTTTATAAAGTATTTTTAGTTTCATCAACTAGAATTTACTTTTTAAAATTATCTACAACTCCCCCCCCTTTGCCCCCTACTCACTACATTATTTAGATTATGCAGTAAATTTTTTATATACTTCTTACTAATTTCAATCACTTATAGCACTCATATTATTATGCTATTAAATTAAAGCTAATTATGAAGTGACTTTTATATATTTGCTTGGTATATTATCACCTAACCATACTTTATCATTACCTAAATAAAACTTAACACCTTCATCCCAAGCCCTTTTAGCATCAATCTCAAGAATAGTTGGCTTATCATCACGTCTTTTACCAACTTGAAGTGCAGTTTCGATATCGTTCGATAAATGAACATATTGCCTTCCTTTTGGTAATAAACCTTTATTCTCTATTGACTCTAAAAAACGTCTTGCAGTTCCATGAAATAATATTGCTGGTGGTTCTGCACTTTCTTTTACTATCTTCCTTGGTATAGAATGTCCATATAAAGCTCTAATTTTACCATCAACTAATTCATGTCTCTTTTTATCTGAACTTTCAATTATATGATCTAAATCTTCTGTGGTTACACTTTCCCATTTACTATTTTCTTTTAAAGCAGTCAATAATTGTTCTACACTAACCCACCCATTTTCATCTAACTCTAATTCATACTCCCAAGGAGCATGTCTAAGGGCATATGATATTTCTTTACTAAGCATCAAATAATTCATATTAGTTTTTTCCCCCCATATTAATATTATAATTTAAATTCCTTCAATAACTCCATAACTAAGAAATTCGTATGCTCCATATCCATCAAAATATACTATATAGTGCTTTAAATTATTTATTTCCCCATCAATTGATAAAATTTCATTTTTCCAATTAGAATTCTTTATTTCTACTACTCGATTATATGCTTTTATCATATAATCTTTAATATTAGCCTCTTTAACATGTCTATATTTAACCGTGTTAATAAAAGTGATTCCTGTCCATTCATATTCACCTGATTCAGTTTCATAGTCATACATAAGAACTGAATTGTTACCTTTTTTCATAATTTTAGGATTATTCATAAATTCTTGTGCTAATTCATGTATCTCAAATACACTTGCAATCTCCATACTATACCTCCTACCTTAAACTACTAGCATTTTTACCTTGTCCTGTAATTCTTAGCACATCTGTTCCAGTATTACTTAACCCATTTCGTTGTAATCTTTCAGTTATCTTTAATTCAATTCCTAAATCACCAGTTTTATTAATTAAATTCCATTGTGATTCTGGTATATTTGCTCTCTTTAACGCTAATGATGACCTTGTATTTTCTATTAATCTAGTTCCATTTCTCTCAATATAGGTTACAGGTACATCACTCACATCAAGTTTTCCTTGCCTTAACATATCAGATACCTCACCAATTGTTTTTCCTGAAAATTTTCCCTCTGCACTAAAATTAGGTGATGCGGTAGTTTGTGTAAAATTTAATTTACCTTTAGGGTTACCTACCCTCTTAAGCATAATACTTTTATTTTCTCCACATACCCCACCTTCAGGTATTTCAGATGATGAAAATTGTCTTGTCTTACTTGCACTTGCATAACCACTAGGATCATAATACATAACAGGATTATTTCCACAATAAGCATAAAGATTTAATCCATCACCCCTATAAGTATCTTCTTGAGTAAATCTACCAATTATAGGATTATAAAATCTAGCCCTTAAATAATACTGTCCTGTTATACCATCAAACTGCTGTCCAGTATAAGTCATTCTATTATGAACTTCTTCTTTACTATTAAGAACACATCCAAATCCATCATAATAGTATTCATTTCTAATGTTTTTATTTTTATCCGTAATAAATAATGTACTGCCCTGTTCATCTGTAATATAGTAATATCTATTTAGTTTAGATTCTATTGTTGAATTTAAATTACTGTCTTCATCATCTAAATTTGCAATATCAGCAGCAACAACCTCATATCCTCTAGTAAATCTAGAAATTGCATTAAATTCTTTATCTGTTTCGACTAACACATTTTCCTTATGGAATATGAATTTAGTTAACTTTTCATTTTCTTGAATTTCAACTCTTAAACCTTCTGTATCATATCTATTTACTAAAGTATTTCCTTCTTTAGTTATAGCCTTTACTTGTTGATTTAGAGTATTATACTCAAAGATATTATTTCCAGTTGTTGTTTCTTCTTTTATTGTATTTCCTTGCTTATCATAAGTAAAATAGTTTATACCAGAATCCTTGTGTAATTCTTTCAGTTGGTTCTTTATATTATAGACATATTTTTCAGTTATATTATTTGTAGTTTTTGTTAGCCTATTTCCTACTTTATCATAAGTGAATCTTTCGCATCGATCGTCATAGTTTGCTTCTTTTAGCCTATTCATTGAATCATAAGTATAGAAGTCCTTATGCTTTGAGCTTACTTTTTGCAATCTATTTCCATTTAAATCGTAAGCATAATTGTAATCTATTAATACTTCACCATTTTGTGATATTGTAACTAAGCTTTGAACATTGCCATCACCATCATAAGTATAATCTGTCTTTAATCCATTTCCTACCGTTACTGATTTTATATTGTTATTTTTAAAATACTCATAATTTGCCAATGTATTTTGATTATCATCTTGAATTAATTTAACCCTATTAACATCATCATAATTATAAATACTGCTCTTTCCTGTGATGTCTTTTATACTTTTAATATTATTATTTCTATCATAAGTATACCTTAAAAGAGTTCTTCCAGATGCACTTTTAGATTCAAGCATTCCTTCAATGTTATAAGCATATTCATATTGCTGATTCCCTGTATACGCACTTCTTAGTGTTCCATCTGAATTGTATTTAAATCTTTGATCTATTACGTTTATCTTATTTTTATTTAAATTTTCTGCTTCCTCATCTATTTGATAAGCTTTTACTGAAACTATATTTCTATCTAAGTTATAGGTTCTATCTACATGATTTTGGTTTCTATCAATGTGTTTTGTTAAGTTACCCTCGTTATCGTAATAGAAATATTCACTATTTCCTTCTTGGTCTCTTATTTCGCATACTTGACCTAAACTGTTATAGCAATATTCTATAGTTCCACCATCTGCATCTGTCGTGCTTGTTATATTTCCTGCATAATCATAAGTATACTTTTCAACTCCGCCTTCTGGTGTTGTTATTTGAATTATTCTTCCCCAATCATCTAAAATATAGCTTGTTTGATTTCCATTACCATCAATTATTCCAGTAATGTTACCTCTAGCATCGTATTTATAACTTTGAGCTGTTTTACTTTCTTTTCTTGAATTTGGAGTAACAACATCTTTAATTTTTCCAAGTAATGTATAAGTATATTCAACCTTGTTATTTTCCCCATCTATTGAGATTTTCAAATTACCTTTAGAATCATAAGTATTTTTAGTTACGGTTTCACCTAAAGCATTTTTAACTTCAACTACTTGTCCTTTTAAATTATAATGATAAGTTGTTCCAACGCCATCGTCTTTTTGATTCTCATATTGTTCTGGAAGTACTTGTTTTATAATTCTATCATTTTTATCATAAAATAATTTTGTTGTGTTTCCTGAGAAATTAACAAAATGAGTAAGTCTATTTTGAGAATCATAAGTATAAGTCTTTTTCTTTTGATCTAATTGGAATTTTAACTCTTCAAATAACTTTTCATTTTCTTTTTTCTTTTCATATCTCTTAGACCAATGTACTCTATAATCATTTTCACTTACATATTTACTGTTTATAAGTTTTGCATCTTCTCCAGAGTATTCACTTATGCTTGTTATATTATTAGCTTTATCATATTTATAAACATGACTTCTAAATATTCCATTTACTTCATCTTTTTCATACTGCTCTATAACCCTATCCGCTTTGTCATAAACTCTTCCTATTTCATAGCCTTTTGGAGTTATTATCTTTGTTATGTTGCCATTTTTATCATATTCATAGTTTGTTATTGCCCAGACATTTTTTTCAGTAGGTTCTGATGATACAAAGCCACTATTTATTTCTTCTTTCTTTTGAATTAAGTTTCCTACTCTATCATAAGTATAATGAATGGCTTTTGTTGTTATATCATTAATCTTAAAGCTTTCATAAGTCTTATTGTTTAAGCAATCATATTTGTATCTTGT
This sequence comes from Clostridium weizhouense, assembly GCF_019431045.1. GTDB lineage: Bacteria > Bacillota > Clostridia > Clostridiales > Clostridiaceae > Clostridium > Clostridium weizhouense. Next base: position 6,490 of record NZ_JAHXPT010000024.1, read on the forward strand.
CTTTGATCCATACTTATCTTTAACTTCAATAAGTCTATTTTCTTTATCATAAATAAAATAAATTTCATTATAGTTATTGCAGTCTTCATTTTCATATACTAATGTTGTTCCATGCTTTTCTAAAATTTTATTGCTGTTTTTATCATAATCATAGTAAGTTACATTGTACTTAATCTCTGCTTCATCTTTTTCAACTGGCACTCTCTTTTCAATTAAGTTTCCAAGCAAATTATATTTAAATAAACTTGCATTTCCTTCATTATCTATTTCTTTTATAATATTTCCATGAAGATCATATTCAAAGGTCTTTTCTACAATTCCTTCCTCATTTATTATGGAACTTAAATTATTCATTGAATCATAAGTGTAACTATAACCTAACCCATTATCAGTTCCTTTATTGTAGTATTCTGGACTTATATGCTTTATTACATTTCCATTGGAATCATAAAAAAATCTTTCTATTCCTCCATCAGGATATATTGTTTTTATTTTTCTATTATCTTTATCATAAGCATATTCCACTCCAATTCCATCGTGCGTTTCATGGTTATAATAGTTTGGATTTATTTCTTTTATTATATTTCCTTCACTATCTCTTATGTTTTTTTGCACTATTCCAAGTGGATTTTTTATACTTATTAACCTATCCATATGGTCATAAGTATATCTATAGCCTTCATCTACAAAATTTCTATCAATACATGCATTTGGTGTATAGAGGCTAATAATATTACCCATATTGTCATAATTCTTTATTGTCACATTTCCATTGGCATCTTTAATTTTTGCCGCATAATTTAAATGGTTATATGCAAATTCTATTGTTCCATAATCTGTTTTTATTTCAGTATTTCTACCTACATCATCATACTCATATTCATACTCATATCCACTGTTTGTAATCACTCTCACTGGATCTTTTCCTTGCTTTTTTCCTAAGTAACTTATATTTGCATACTCATATTTAGATGTATTTCTATTCCCATCAGTTTTACTTAAAATTCTTCCATAAGAATCATATGTATAACTTTCATTCTTCCAATTTTCAACTGAAATCTTTGTTTTCTTTTCTAATAAATTACCTTCACTGTCATAAGAATAAATAATTTCTTTTTCTTCACTATCTGTTTCTTCTGTTAAGTTCCCATTATTATCATATATATATTCTGTAATTAATCCATTTGGTGAAATTTCTTTTAGTAAATTACCAAATTCATCATAAACTTTATGAACTTCATATCCATTTCTATCTTTTATATAGACCTTATTTTGATATTCATCATATTTATATTCTTTTGTAGTTCCATCTTCATATAATAAGTGCGTTATTAAATTATCTTTATTATATTGTATTTTTTCAATTCTTTGACTTCCATTATAATAAAAAGTATTCTCTTTTTTATATTCATCATAAGCTGCTGTTGCAAAATCTCCATCTGGATACTCTTGTCTTATTACTCTTCCTTTTTTGTCAAAGAAGTTTTTAGTATAAGTATTTCCATTTGCATCTGTTACACTATTGATATAACCTTTTTCATCATAAGTATATTTTGTTGTTCCTCTATCAACATTATTTTACTGACTCCTAAAGGTGCTAGTGTTGATCAACTAGGAACTCCTTTATCAATTACAGGTATTTATTTAACTGCTAAAAAAATAATGAACCAGCCTACTTGATTTCAGCTGATTCATTTCACCTTTTCACTGCATTATTTAGATTATGCAATCAATCCAATTTATAGCTTTTGTTAATTTACTATATTTCTTTTAATCTAGTAATTTTGTAGCAAGTTATTCCTTAATTTTGAATCTAGTTTAATATAGGTATATACTTTTTATTAGCTAAGTTTAAATAAATATTAGTTTCATCATCAATTTTAATTGCATCCCATTCAATATTATCATCTAAATATATCTTAACATTAACTATATTATTACTTCCTTTACATATACCAACGAGATTAATTTTATCTAGTATTTCATTATAATTGAAAAGTTTTAAAATTTGTTTATCTATATTTTCACCCTCTATATCTGTACATATAAACTTACTACTTAGTATATTTGCATAATCATCTATACTATTTATACTCTCTCTAATATTGCTTGTAATATACCAAGTTAACATAACTTCCTCATTAGTTACTTCCTTTATTTTATTAATATCATCATGAAAATCGTATCTCATATTGTCCCATAATTTTTTAAATTCAGATACTGAAAAGATTATTGGTATATACTTATACTTTTCTTTAAAGCAATAATTTATATTAGGAATCCACAATATATCTTCTCCTAAACGCCTAGCTATAACATTGCTCTGATTAGATTGATTACTATAATTTAATTTTAATTCTAAATCTGCATCTACAGATGTTACCAAGTTATCTACATAACCATTGTAAATTATAATATCATCATATTTAACACTAATTTTTTCATCATATATGTCACCACTTAAAACTATTTCCATATTTACACTCCTCCAATTAATCAATTAAATCATAGCCAGGAAGCCCCCAACGTTTAGCAAATCTAGCCCAATCATCCTCTGGAACAAATAACTTATGTTTAACAGAATTACCTTCTTTAGTCATATGATATATCCCTTCCTTTACACTATATTTATTTGTTTTTGCTGATATAGTGCCTACGCTTCCCTTTTTTAAGAATTCAACTCTTCCATTAGCTCTTATAACATATGGTTCACCTGACATTATAGATTCATCAAGAATAGTTGGAATATTATGATAAGCTCCTCCATCATCTGACATTCTCCTTAATGTTCGTTCATCATATACTAAACTTTTATTTCCACTTCTTATTTCTTCAATATTAGAATATACATTGTTAAGTTCACTAAATTCAGGGTTACTTACCCCCTGGTATGATAAGCTTATAGATTAAACAATAACCACATCACAAATTTTAATTATTTCTCTAATAATTTCTTAAGTTATTTATTCTATTACTATTGTTTAATCCCTCTTATTTTGAGACAATATTCTCGTATAGATAGAGGTTTACCTACGCCCCCTTGAGGCATCTTTTGACCTCGTAACTAAGACTGTTACCTCATCTCTGCGAGATATTGCGTATAAGCTGGATGTTGATTATATTATTATAATTCATCGTATATCTAACCTGGATGTAACTTGCATTGTATAGAATATTCTATCTAAAAAATAAAGGAGATGTTTAAATGTTTATTGTTGGTATTGATATTGGTAAAAATAGTCATGAAGCTACTATTATTGATGAAACTGGTGCTATCATCGGTAAATCAATTAAATTTACCAATTCACATAGTGGTGCTAATAAATTAATGGATCAGATTAATAAAAATATAGGTAATTCACAAGTTATTTTTGGACTTGAAGCTACTGGACATTATTGGCTTTCTTTATATTCATTTCTTTTAGAAAAAGGTTACTTAATCAATGTTATAAACCCTATACAATCTGATAGCTTTAGAAATCTTTACATACGCCAAACTAAAAATGATACTAAAGACTCTTTTATTATTGCTGAAGTTATTCGATTTGGAAGATTTACAAATACACAATTAGCTGATGAAAAAATTCTTTCTTTAAGACAATTATGTAGATATAGGCTTTCTTTAGTTGATAGTGTTTCTGAATTAAAATGCAGAATTATCACTGTACTTGATCAAGTTTTTCCTGAATATGAACAGCTATTTTCTGATACTTGGGGCATAAGTTCTAAAAAGCTTTTAGAAAAATATCAAACCCCAGAGCAAATTCTTAAAATTGATACAAGTAAATTAGCCGAATTTTTAAGAGAACATAGTCGTGGACAGCTTGGCCTTGCAAAAGCAGAAAAAATACAAAATGCTGCTAAAAATACTTTCGGAATAAAATTTGCTAAAGATGCTTTTAAATTTCAACTTAAACAGCTAATAAAACAAGTCCTTTTTATAGAAGAGCAAATTAAAGACTTAGATGTAGAAATTGAAATTTATTATACTAAATTTGGTTCACATCTTGAGTCTATTCCTGGTATAGGTAAAATCACTGCTGCTATTATTCTTAGCGAAATTGGTGATATTAATAGATTTAAAAGCGCTAAAGCCTTAGTTGCTTATGCTGGAATTGATCCAACAGTTAAGCAATCTGGTCAATTTTTAGCTAATAATAATAAAATGTCCAAACGAGGTTCCCCTTACCTTAGAAGAGCCTTATTTCTATGTGCTTCAACTTGTACCTTACACGAAAGTCCACTTAATGACTACTATGTTAAAAAGCGTAATGAAGGTAAGCACCATCTTACTGCCGTTGGAGCGGTAGCTCATAAGCTCACACATATTGTTTTTGCTATTTTAAGAGATAATAAAGATTATACACCTATGCCATAATCCTTATTTAAATTCTTATATTTTATATTGCTATTAAAAAATTTTCTATTATTAATAGCTTATTTTTTATGTATTTTTCTACTATATATGATTTCATATAAAAATTTAATATTTTTTATAAAAACTATTGACTTCACATAGCTGGTCTTGGGGCAAAGTTTGTCTTATTATCTTTTAGTGGTAGATTTGAATATTTTCAACATCTACCACTATTTTATCACTTTAAAAAGCAATGAACTAGCCTACTTATTTTTCAGCTAGTTCATTTAGTATTTCTCTCACCGCAATATTAATATTATGAAATGACTTATTACATCTGTTTTTATATTTTGTCTCAATTATCCAACTTTGCTTTTTTATGCAGTATACTCTATTTAGTTTATGCATCTAGATTTTTGTTTACTCTAACTTTTAAATATATTAGCTTTATATGATACTTCTTTTACTTGGAATATGTCAATATTTTTTAAAGACTTATTATTTATAAACCACATATTTATATTTTTGCTTTCATATATTTATCTTCAAGTTCTTTAAACTCTTTTGATTCATAAAGCAATTGATTTATTGCCAAAATATCTCTCATAAATTTTCTTGTAGTAGCAAGTATTGTATTAAATAATTTATCTTTCGGAATACTCTCACACCAAAAAAGTTCATTTCTTTTCTTTGGCAAATTTACTACAAATTTATCAATATGCATTTCCTTCTCTGCTTTTATCTGGCTAATTAATACTTCATTATTGTTTAACTCAAACTCAAGCCATATATTATCGCTATCAGGTTGCTCTATTGCAACAAATGAACTTTCTTTTAACTGTATTATAGCATCATTTAATCGCTTAAACCATGTAATTAAAAATTCACCACTAAATGGAATATCCTTATCAACAAACCCCTCTTTGGTATTATTGAATATTAACTGAATTTGTCCCATAACAGTATTTACATCATCTTCAAATTCTATTATATTATTTAAATTTAAAATTCTATTCTTTTCTTCATCAAGAATTTCATAATTAATTAAGAACATTTAATCCCTCCTAAAATCCAAAATCTGATAAAGTTAATTTAAAACCACCATATGCTGAATGGGATACTCCATTCTCTAAGTATACTGTAATCTTTTCTCCAAAAACTTCAACTGTATGTTCACCATTAGTAAGCCCTTGTGACAATACCTTGTTATAAGCTTTATTAGTTGCATCAATTACTTTCTGTTCTGACCAACTTGGATTAAAGAATGATTTTTTATTTAACAATTTTTCAGCTGGCTCACTTAATCCTTTTTCCATCATTTTATTTATAGTATTTTTTATTCTAGCATATGTATGGTCTTTAAGTACATGTTCTATTTTACCCTTTGAAATAGCTTCAGCCACCTCCTTGGGGCAGAGTCTGTCTTATTATTTTTAGTGGTAGGATTGAGTGTTTTCAACCCTTACCACAGTTTCAAGACTATTTTCAACTACTTATCATTTTTTCTGTTATGTAGCTACTTTTTCAGCCTTGGTTTTCCTTAATATGTTAACCTTATTTTATCATGCTACTTCTTTTATTTCTACAATAGGCATTACATATTCCGTTTTATTTTTCATCATTCCATAGATGATGTTATTAAGCCTTCTCATTACACACACCAATGCTTGTATCTTAGTTTTACCTTCTGAAACTTTTCTCTTGTAGTATTCTAGGAAAGCTGGATTTCTAGGAGTTCCTTTCTTAGAAACTTGTATCTGTTGCACTGCTAGGAAGTAGAATACTCCGTAAAGTTCTCTATTTCCTTGTTTACTCTTTTTATCTTTTTCTTTACCTGCTGAACTGAAATTTACTGGTGCTATTCCAGAAAATTTAGCTAGTTTATCAGCATTACGGAATCTTTTAATATCTCCTATGTGAGCAACAAGTGCAATTGCAGTTACAGTATCTATTCCTGGAATTGTTTCTAGCTTTAGGTCTAGAAGTTTTAATAGCTTTTTCATTTCTACCTCAACTTTCTTGATTTCTTCACTCTTAAATGCAATGTCTCTTACAGTGCTCTGAATGATGAAATCTCTAAACTCTTGGTACTCCCTTGTTGTATCTCCATCACTTTCTACAAGTTCTATAATTTCTTTAGCTTTTCTTGTAGAACAACTGTTATGACTAGGTTTTCTTAAAAACTCTGCTAGTTCTTCATCGGTTACACCTTTTAGGTGTTTCGGTGATGGATACTTATCGTAAAATGCTAATGCAGTTTTACTATTCACATCAGAAAAAAATTTCTTGTAACTTGGGTAATTATAGTTTAAGTTCTCATGAAGTTGATTGGTTAAATTAGTTATTGATTTTACAATTGAATTTCTTCTATTAACCATCATTTTTATTGTCCAGTATAAATCTTGTGGATTAGCATCTGGTAAAGTGTCTAGCTTTCTTAAAAGTACTGATGCAATGCACCTAGCATCCCAATCATCACTCTTTTGAGTAGTAGGGTAACTCATTCTTTCCATGTATGAAAGTGCTGAATTAACTTCCTTTACTATCATTCCTCTCTCAATTAGAAATACTGCTAAACTTCTACCGTAGCCATGTACGTCTTCAAGTCCATAAAATGGTGTTAAATTACCTGCAATCTTATTTACCTTATTCACTAGTCTTGTGAAATCAGAAGGCTTATTCTCAATGGTTATTGAGCCTAGTTTTTCCTCCCAACAATCTATTATAACAGCGGTATGGGTATCCTTGTGTAAGTCTAATCCAACATATATATGATTTTGCTTCTTGTGCATCTTTAATCACTCCTATTCATTATTCATGCAGGAACGCAGGCAACCTCAGTTTAAAGCATTCAATTAAGCTTCTAGCAATGTTACTAGAAAATTATTGTGCATGGGGGCGAAAGCCAATCCGTTCTTGTTCTGCTAGAAGTAATGACCTTGTAGCTTTCAATGAAATCATTATTGAATGTCTTACTTGAGTTACCCACTCCCGCATTAGTTACTATTTCTTTTAGGTTTAGTATATCTGCTATTGAAAAATATTTCTTATACTTGAACCTTGATTTTACCTATGTTTATACTGTCCCTAGACTTCCTTATCTTGTCCTCGTTTTATAATTTCCAGTTAAGGACTTCTTAGGCTAAAAACTTTCTATTTTAACACTTTTTAATGATTCTATTTTTCACATCCTCTATTTTCTCCTGACTTACGGACAGTTATTATCAAAATTATTGAATAAATTCCATAATAAATTTAATTTTAAATTATTATGGAAT
>NZ_JAHXPT010000025.1 GCF_019431045.1 Clostridium weizhouense
TAGCTTACTTTCAAAAAGAATTGCTGGTTTACTTAAATGTATTTTTTATATTCTGTTCAATTTTCAAAGACCATTTTTCTTTCGCTTCAACTTCCGTTGTCAGCTTTTGTTTTTTCGTGTCACCACCAAGCGACTTTTTTAGTATATCACCTGATTCAAATACTGTCAATAAGTTTTTCCAAGTTTTAAATAATTTCTCAATTTTGTAACTTGTTTTGCTTATTACTTTTAGCGACGTGTTTTATCTTATCATCTAATTAAATAATTGTCAATATTTTTTTGGTTTTTTCTCTAAAAATAGACGTTATTAGGCTTTCATAGTTAAATAACTATAAATATATCCTTCAAAAAAGGATATATTTAAAAGAAATTACTTTTAAATATATCCTTTAATATTTTTCTAATTACTCTATAACATAAAAATAAATCTAAAAAGTTAATATATCAACCTTTTTTTATTTTTCATAGACTACTCTATAAAGCTAGATTAGATAAAGAGTCTATACTTAATATTTATAAAAATTGTTTTTTCATAAGAACTAATGGATATATATGTGATCCTACTAGCTTTTCACCTTTTTTAATTTCCGTTCCCTTATCTGCAATTACACTATCTAGTATAGTAAAATCACCTATAACACTGTTTTGCATAATTACACAATCTTTAAGTTTAGCATTTTTTCCAATATAAACTCTTCTTCCTATTATGCAATTTTCCACCTTACCTTCAATATAGCATCCATTAGCTATAATTGAATTCACAACTTCACTAGTGCAAGTATAATGTGTTGGAGCTTCATCTTTAACTTTTGTATATATAGCTCTCTCTTCTTTAAATATTTCTTTACTTATCTTTCTATTTAATAATTTCATATTACTATCATATAAAGCTTTAATAGAATTTATACAATTTAAATCACCTTTAAATTCATATCCACCAACTCTTAAAATATCTAAATTATCGTGTATAAAATTTTTTACTTTTTTATACATTCCACTTATTATACAATCTTCAACAATATCAATAAATACTTCTCTTGATAATATATACATTTCCATACTAATATCAATTTCTGTATCTCTTCCCACATTTTCTCCAACGCTTATTACTTCATTTAAATCATCAAAATTTAACACATCACATCCAATAAATTCTTTGTCCCCATTGTTTACTTTTTTATAAACTATAGTAATATCATTTTTACTTTTTTTATGATAATCTATTATTCCCTTATAATCTATATTACATATCATATATGATGGAGTTAAAATTACATATTTTTTATGACTATGTTTAAAAAATTCTATATTATCTGCAAAATTGCGTACATCTTCATAAGCTGGTTCAACCTCTCCAAAGTTAAATACTCTTAATCCATCTTTTTTTCTATGCAAATCCCAAGGTCTCCCATTAGTTAAATGATCTATTAATGATCTAGATTTATTTTTAGCAAAAATACCTATACTATCAATACCTGAATTAGTCATATTTGATAAAACGAAATCTATAATTCTATACCTACCCGCTATTGGAACTGAAGCAAGAGGCCTATTTACAACTAATTCCCCCATTTTACTTTCATTTTCATCTAAATTTATTATTCCCAAACAGTTGTTCATTCCCATATCCCCCATCATCTCTTTTATACTACCTTACTTTTTTCTATTATAGTACCCATCTTTATTTCCTCTTTAGCAGCTACAATAGCTATCTCATCACCTAATCCTATTCTGCAATCTTTTCGTATTACTGCATTATTACCAATAATAGCTTTTTCGATTACTACATTATCTCCTATTTTAGCATTATTCATAATAACTGAATCTCTGATTATTGAATTTTTACCCACTTGTACGCCTTGGAATAGAACTGAATTCTCAACTTCTCCATTCACTACACATCCTTCAACTATAAGTGCATTAGATACCCTAGCTGTTTCCCCTATATATTGAGCAGGTCTTACCGGATTATCTGTATATATTTTCCAATCCTCATCATGTAAGTCAAGTTCATTATTGTCTTTTAATAAATCCATATTTGCTTGCCAAAGACTCTCAATAGTACCTACGTCTTTCCAATAACCTTTAAATGGATAAGCAACCATTTTGCTTCCATCTCCTAGCATATTGGGGATTATATCTTTTCCAAAATCATTGCTAGATTCTTTATTTAACTCATCATTCTTTAGATATTTTTTTAAAGTTTTCCAATTAAATATATATATACCCATGGATGCTAAATTACTCTTAGGATTTTTAGGTTTCTCTTCAAATTCATATATTGAAAGATCCTCTCTAGTGTTCATTATTCCAAAACGACTTGCTTCATCCATAGGAACTTCTATAACCGCAATAGTAGCCTCTGCATTTTTTTCTTTGTGAAAATCTAGCATTTTTGTATAATCCATTTTATAAATATGATCTCCTGATAATATCAATACATATTCTGGGTCATATCTATCTACAAATTCTATATTTTGATAAATGGCATTTGCTGTTCCTTTATACCAATTTCCACCTTTTTCTTCTTGATATGGTGGTAATATATTTACCCCACCATTTTTTCTATCTAAATCCCACGGACCACCTATTCCAATATGTGCATTTAACTCTAGTGGTTTATATTGAGTTAATACACCGACTGTATATATTCCTGAATTCGAACAATTACTCAACGGAAAATCTATTATTCTGTATTTCCCGCCAAATGGTACTGCTGGTTTAGCTAATTTTTTAGTAAGAACCCCTAATCTAGACCCTTGTCCTCCTGCCAATATCATTGCTACAATTTCATTTTTTCCCATAAATGAATTCCCCTCTCTATTCCCCTAATTCTCATATATAAAATCACTTGTTTACTATAAATTTATTATTAAATCACACTAAAAAAAATAATAAAGAATTATCATTTTAAACTATTATTTTCTTTGATGTATCTAAATCTCACCTAAAATATAAAATTCATAGGCTGATAATGTACTATTAGTGGTTATATTAATCTTCTTATTTCTAAACAAATCCATATATTCACCTTCAATTTCCGGGCATTTTATAGGCTTATCTGAAAATGAATTATTTACTATAATCACAATACTATTTTCCTCATATCTTCTTTCATAAATACATATTTCATCTGTTGTATCATAGATTTTTAAGTTCCCTTTTTTTAATATATCTTCATTGTTTCTTATTTCTGTAATTTTTTGATAAAATTTAATTATTTTATCATTTTCTTTTCCCCAAGGATATGGTTTCCTACACTCTGGATCTTTTCCACCCTCTAATCCAGCCTCATCACCATAATAAATTACTGGAACACCTGGTAATGTCATTTGCAATACTATAATTAACTTTAATAAATCTAATTTTTTATCTAATACAGTTAAAATTCTTTCAGTATCATGTGTACCTATAATATTCATATTTGCATAAAAATTTTCTCGAGGATAATTTTCATATAAACACATTATTTTCTTTTTAAATTTACTTGATTTAATATACCCTTTAACAAAATTAATTAAACATTCTCTTAAAGGATAGTTAGTAACAGAATCTAATTCTCTTCCAAATAAATATTCTCTTTTTTTTGAATAACTTATTTTATTAGATGCATCTTCCCAAACTTCACCTATTAAAATATTATCATTATTAATACTATTCATTTTCTTCTTAATTAATCTTATAAATTTATCAGGCAATTCATCAGCAACATTTAATCTCCATCCACTTGCGCCTAAATTCATCCATTTTTCTATAATTGAATTTTTTTTATTTACAATATAATCTAGATAACTTTCTTCTAATTCATTGACATTAGGTCTATTTTCAAGTCCCCACCATGATTCGTATTGATAAGGATAATTTATAAACTTAAACCAATTATAATATTTTGAATTTGGAGACTGATAAGCTCCTATTTCATCATAATTTCCTAATTTATTAAAATACTTACTATCAGAACCAGTATTACTAAATACACCATCTAATATGATCTTAATTCCTTTAAGATCTGCAACTTTACATAAATTATGAAATTCATCATTACTTCCAAACATTTCATCCACAATTTCATAATCTCCTACATCATATTTATGACAACTAGCTGATTTAAATATAGGACTTAAATAAATTATGTTTGCACCTAATGATTTAATATAATCTAATTTTTTTAATATGCCTTTTAGATTTCCACCATAGAAATCCCATCTTAACACTCTTCCCATATTATCCTTTATATACATAGGCTCATCATCCCAGGTAGCGTATATAAAAGAATTTTTCTTAGGAAAATTTATCTTTTTATCATCATTCCCATTAAAAAATCTATCTACAAATATTTGATATACTATTCCTTCTTTATACCAATTTGGAATATTACATTTCTCATAAACTGTTATTTGATATGGAACTGGATCATTTATATATAGTTGACCCTCCCCACCCAGTTTTTCATCATTATTTCCATAATAAATTCTTCTATATCCATCAATTAAAATAAAATAATATTGCAAAATTCCTATACTTTTTGATGTATCTATTTTTGCTGAATACTTATAGTCTCCATTATTTAAATATTCTTTTTGCATTCCAATCTGAGAGCTATCACCATTAAAATTTATAATCTCTATAGCTACCATTAAATCCTTATTAACTACAATCGATAATTTTACCTTTTGGCCTAGCTCTACTGCACCAAAAGGTTTTCTAAAATTTTTATCTTGAGAATTATAAACTACCTTTATGTCATTCATTAACTTAGTCCTTCCTATAGGTTCTTATATAGTACTTCAGATCCCCAAATTCCTGTTGCATATTGTTCTATAGTTCTATCTGACGAAAATATTCCAGAATGTGCTATATTAACACCGCACATCTTTTGCCATTCTCTTTTATTTCTATATAATTTGTCTATTTTATCTTGAGCTTTTAAATAAGAATCAAAATCTTTTAACACAAAAAACTCATCATTATAAGTAATTAAGTTTTCATATATACTCTTAAATCTATCTCTATCATTATGATATTTTCCATTTATCAAGTCATTAAGTACATTTTTAATTCTTAAATCATTATTATACATTTCTAAGGCACTATATCCACCATTTCTATAATAATTCAATACTTCATCTGCATTTAGTCCAAAAATAATTATATTATCATCACCAACTTCATCCTTTATTTCTATATTAGCTCCATCTAATGTTGCTACTGTAATTGCTCCATTCATCATAAATTTCATATTTGAAGTTCCAGAAGCTTCTTTAGTAGTTGTAGATATCTGTTCACTCACATCAGTACCCGGAATTATGTCTTCTGCTAATGAAACTCTGTAATTTTCCATGAATACTACTTTTATTTTGTCATTAACCCTTGAATCATTGTTTATTTTATCTGCAACATTATTTATTAACTCTATAGTATTTTTAGCAAGATAATATCCTGGTGCTGCTTTTCCTGCAAATATAAAAGTTCTTGGGTGAATATCTAAATTAGGATTATCTATTAATTTATTATACAAATCCATTATCCTTAAACAGTTCATGGTTTGCCTTTTATATGCATGTATTCTTTTTACCTGAACATCAAATATAGACTTAGGATCTACTGAAATATTTTGATTTTGAAATATTATTTTAGCTAATTTTTGCTTATTCTCAAATTTTATTTTTGCTAATCTATCTAAAACTGAAGTGTCATTCAAATGATTTTCAAAATTTTGAAGATCTAATGGATGTTTAATAAATCCATCTCCTATTGTTTCACATAATAATTGTGTAAGCTTAGGATTACTCTTTAACAGCCACCTTCTATGAGTTATTCCATTTGTCTTATTATTAAATTTATTAGGATATAAATAATAAAAGTCACTCATTTCTTTCTTCTTTAATATCTCTGTATGAAGTTTTGCTACTCCATTAATACTATGGCTTCCTACTATAGCTAAAGGTGCCATTCTAATTTGGCCATTACCTATTATAGCCATTCTAGATATTTTGTTTTCTTGACCTGGGAATTTACTCCAAAGTTCTTCACAGTATCTCCTATTTATCTCTTCAATAATCATATATATTCTTGGAAGTAAAGATTTAAACATATCAATAGGCCATTTTTCTAATGCTTCTGCCAAAATTGTATGATTAGTATAAGATATTGTTTTTTCAGTTATTCTCCATGCATCCTCCCAAGCTAATCCCTCTTCATCTAGTAAAATCCTCATAAGTTCTGGTATTGCTAAAGTTGGATGAGTATCATTTATGTGAATTGATATCTTATCATCTAATTCAAAAATGTTACCACCATGCTTTTTAAAATGTCTTATTATACTTTGAATACCAGCTGAAACAAAGAAATATTGTTGTTTTAATCTAAGTATCTTACCTTCATAAAATGAATCCTCTGGATATAATACTTGAGATATAGATTCTACTGAATTTTTGTATTCAATTGCTTTTAAAAAATCACCTCTACTGAATGAAGAAAAATCAAATTCATTTGAAACTGCTTCTGCACTCCAAAGTCTAAGAGTATTAGCAATTCCATTTTTATAACCAACAATTGGTGTATCATATGGTACTGCTAAAACAGGTGCATAATTTACATGAACAAATGTTAACCTTCCATTACGTTCTTCAACTTTAATGTCTCCTCCAAACCTAACAATTTCAGCTTTATTTGAATTTCTTCTTTCCCATACATTTCCGTGTCTTAGCCAGTCATCTGAAACTTCAACTTGCTTTCCATCAATTATCTTTTGTTCGAAAAATCCATATTTATATCTAATACCACATCCATGTCCTGGTATATTTAATGATGCCATAGAATCTAAAAAACAGGCTGCAAGTCTACCAAGACCTCCATTTCCTAATCCCTGATCTTCCTCTAAATTTTCTAACTCTTGTAAATCTATATTAAGTTCTGCTAAACCCTCTTTACAAATATCTCTAATTCCAATATTTAATAAAGCATCCCCTAGCAGTCTTCCTAATAAAAATTCCATCGAAAAATAATAAACTTGTTTTTCACCGGTTTTATTATATTTTTTATTTGTTCTTAACCAAGTCCTAGTAACATAATCTCTTACTAAGCTTCCCAACGCTTCATATTTTTGTTGGTTCGTACCTTCTTTAAGCTCTATTCCATGCATTTCTAAAAATTTATTTACATATGCTTTTTTAAATGATTTCTTATCCATTGTTACCATTTAGCTTCCCCCTATACTGAGATTTAATATTACCTATATTCTAACTCCTTATACATATTTAAATATTCCTCAGCTGATTTGCTCCAACTATTATCAGAATTCATTGCTTGCTTTACTATATTGCTCCACCTATTCTTGTCATAATACATTCTTAATGCGTAATCTATCATATAAAATAGTTCATCTGCATTATAATTATAAAAACTAAATCCGTTACCTTCTCCTGTATACTCGTTATACGCTCTAACCGTATCTCTTAACCCACCAGTTTCTCTTACAATTGGAATTGTTCCATATCTAAGTGCTATTAATTGACCTAGTCCGCAAGGTTCAAATAATGAAGGCATTAAGAACATATCTGCCGAAGCATAAACTTTGTGTGCTAATACATTATCAAACTTAATATTTACAGATACCTTACTTCTATATCTTTTATTTAACCACCTAAAATGCTCCTCGTAATATTTATCACCAGTCCCAACTATAACCAACTGGATATCTTTTTGTAATAGCCTATCAGCTATTGATACTAACAAATCTAGCCCCTTTTGACTTGTTAGTCTAGTTACCATTCCAATTAAAGGGGTATCCTTATTAACATTTAATCCAAGTTCTTTTTGAAGAGCTTCTTTATTTAAATATTTTTTGCTTATATTATCAACGCTATAATTTTTAGCTATTAAATTATCAGTTTGTGGATTAAATTCATCATAATCTATGCCATTTAATATTCCTCTTAATGCATAAGATTTTTCTCTCAATATCTTATCTAATCTTTCACCATATTGAGGTGTTTTAATTTCTTCTGCATAACTATAACTAACAGTCGTAATAAAATCTGAATAAATTATTGCACCTTTCATGAATCCTACACCGTCGTCAAATTTTAAACTTTTATCTAAGTATGGTTGATAATCATATCCAAATAGTTCTGGTAAAATTACAGGGTCAAAAACGCCTTGAAAAAGTATATTGTGAATTGAAAATACTGTTTTTATATTCCAATAAAACATATCTTTTTTCATATATTCTAATTTAAGTAAAACTGGAATCATTCCTGTTTGCCAATCATTACAATGTATAATATTAGGTTGCCAATCTAATTGCTTTATCATGTCTAATACAGCTCTATCAAAAAAAGCAAATCTTTCTGCATCATCATAATATCCATATATACCATCTCTATAAAAGTAATATTCGTTGTCTACAAGATAATACGTAACTCCATCACAAGAATATTCTGATATACCACAAAATTGATTTCTCCAACCAACATTTACTGTAAACCACTTATTAAATCTTAATCTATCTCTTAATTCATTATTTATTTCTTTATATTTAGGTATTACAACTCTAACATCAACACCTTTTTTAGCAAGTTCTTTTGGCAATGCTCCAGCTACGTCTCCTAACCCACCACTTTTAATAAATGGATTTGCTTCAGAAGCTACAAATAAAACCCTCATCATTTTCCCTCCTACTTTTACACCTTTTACTATTCTAGTATTCTTCTAACACTTTAATTTTATTCATAATATCTTTAATGTCTTTAATATCCTCTACTTTTTTACTATATTCAGATTTTCGAATAAATTTTTCAGTTTGTTCATCATCTTCAGAAACATCATTATTAATAGATTTTATTTTAAAAATTATTGTAGCCATTGGCGGTACTTTAATATTCATTGAATATGATTGATTATGAAAAGCTACTTTTTCTGATAATAATGCTTTACCAATTATTTGACCTGAACCACCAAACTTAACATCGTCAGTATTTAACACTTCCTCATATTCACCTAAAAATGGTACGCCTATTCTATAATCATAGTAAACAACTGGTGTAAAATTGCTTATAAATATTAAAGTATCCTCATCAATCCTACCCCTTCTTATAAACGCCAATATACTTTGAGAAGTATTATCTGCATCAATCCAAGTAAATCCATTTGCATCATAATCCAATTCCCAAAGTGCCTTATTATTAAGATAAAAATGATTTAATTCCTTAAAAAATGATAATGTTTGTTTATGCATCTCATATTTATCAATTAAAAACCATTCTAAGCCTTCATATTCTCTCCATTCTATAAATTGACCAAATTCACATCCCATAAAAAGCAACTTCTTACCTGGATGTCCCATCATATATGAAGCGAATAATCTTAATCCTGCGAATTTATTCCAATAATCTCCCCACATCTTATCTACTAAAGATTTTTTACCATGTACAACCTCATCATGAGATATTGGAAGTATAAAATTCTCTGAGTGATTATACATCATTGAAAAAGTGACCTTATTATGATTGTATTTTCTATATATAGGATCTAATTTTATATATTCTAACATATCATTCATCCATCCCATATTCCATTTAAAGTTGAAACCTAATGATTCTCCACTATTAGATTTGCTAACATTAGGCCAAGCTGTTGATTCTTCAGCAATCATTAATACTTTAGGAAATTCCCCCAAAATAGCTCTGTTAAGCTCTTTTAGAAAATCTATACCTTCTAAATTTTCTCTTCCACCATATTTATTTGGTACCCATTCATTTTCGCCTTTGTTATAATCCAAATAAAGTATACTAGAGACAGCATCTACTCTAATACCGTCAATATGAAATTCTCTTATCCAATACAATGCATTAGATATTAAATAACATCTTACCTCCGGTTTTCCTAAATCAAAGTTACATGTCCCCCAACCTAAATTTTCAGATCGCCATTCTTCTGAATATTCATATGTTGGTGTTCCATCAAATTTATATAATCCATGAGCATCTTTACAAAAATGTCCAGGGACCCAATCAAAAATTACCCCAATATCTTGTTGATGTAATGTATCTATTAATTTTTTTAATCCATTTGCATCTCCATATCTACTAGTTGGAGAATAATAACCTGTTCCTTGATATCCCCATGATTGATCTAATGGATGCTCACATATTGGCATCAATTCAATATGGGTATACCCCATTTCTTTAACATATTTAGGAAGTTCTTCACTAAGTTGTTCATATGTTAAAAAGTTATTATCTTCACTTCTTTTCCATGAGCCTAGATGCACTTCATATATGTTCATTGCACTTTCAAAAATATTAGTTTTATTTCTTTTATTAATCCATTTTCTATCATTCCATTTAAAATTATTTAATTCACAAACTATAGATGCAGTATTTGGCCTTAATTCACTTTCTATTGCATATGGATCTGATTTATATTCACTCTGTTTTCCATTTTGGTCAATAATACAATATTTATATTTAGATCCTACCTCTGCTCCAACTAAAAATAAACTCCATAATCCTTTATCTGTAATTTTTTCAAGCTTATAATTTTTATCAATTTCAAAATTATTAAAATCCCCAACTAAATAAATCTCTTTAGCATTAGGAGCCCAAGTTGTAAATCTAACTCCTTTTTTTCTTTTTTCAGTCTTTACATGAGCACCTAGTATGTTATAAACATTATAATTTTTGCCTTTATGAAATAAATCTGTATTCTCACTAGTAATATCAAATTTATTT
Organism: Clostridium weizhouense; assembly: GCF_019431045.1. Lineage (GTDB taxonomy): Bacteria > Bacillota > Clostridia > Clostridiales > Clostridiaceae > Clostridium > Clostridium weizhouense. The sequence continues at coordinate 10,734 of NZ_JAHXPT010000025.1, forward strand.
ATTTTTCTTCCATACTTTTCAACATATCGTGTTTTCTTATTTGATTTAACATTTTTATTTTTTTTATCAGACTTTTGGTGATTTTCCTTTTTATCAGAAATTAATTTATTATCTTTAATTTCTTTTATAGATAGAGCCTCCTTTGGATTTACACTTGTTTTAACAGAATCTGTTGTATCTGTAGATTTTAAAGAAGTGCCTTTAATATCATTTTCCTTCACTTTAATTTCTTGTTTTTTTGTTAGTTTTACATTTTCTAAGTCATCACCTAAATTAGTTCCCACCTTTTTACTATTTTTGTTACTGCGTTTCAAATTAGCCCCTCCTATCTAAATTCTCTTTGTATACTTATTTTTTATAATTAATGTGTAATAATATATTACATAATGATATTAATTATATTTTACCAAATTCTTGAATTCATTTCACTCGATTTTGCTCGTTTTAATTGCTTTTTTAACCCCTTTATTTTTGCCTAAATTCTTATCTTTTTACAAAAAAAACTCTTTTATCTCACCTATATATTTTTTTCTACATCCATAAAATTCTCTTTTAAGAATATACAGATAATTCTTAACTTTTATTTGTATAATACGAAATAAGTATACACTTAAAAGAAAAGCTATAAATTGCAGTCTGTTTCCATTTGTATTCTATTAATTAAAAAATTATTCCATATAGTTTGAATTAAAATATTATCCTTTATTTATTGTACAGAAATATATCTTAATCTATATTTTTAATACTGATTATTAACAACGTCTTAAAAATATATCTAGTAACTTTTTTTAATTATCATATTAAAAAATCTATATATTAAATATTCATCTAATTAAATATTTAAATCTTTAATTAGATAAAAACATATTATTGTAATATTTATACATATTAAAAAAGCTATGTATAAATATTTTTTTAATTTTATACATAGCTAATTATTTTTTTATTCTCTTTAAAGTCCATCTTAAATTTACTAGAATCTATAACATTTTAAACTCAAGTTAAATTCAAGTATATTTAATTGAATTTAAATGGTTTATATAAAAAGTAATAATATTTAAATAGAAGTGTTTTTTTATATTATTATTTTCTAATTTATTAAACTGATGAAATTTTCTAATTTTATTTAAATAAAAAAGAGATAGCCATAATAACTATCTCTTTTACACTTACCTGGCAACGTCCTAATCTTCCACACAGTCTCCCATGCAGTACCTTCGGCGC
>NZ_JAHXPT010000026.1 GCF_019431045.1 Clostridium weizhouense
CTTAAGGATGACGGAAGTGTTGCAACAGAGTGGCTTTATGATCAAGGAAATTGGTATTATTTATATCCAGAAGGATCCATGGCACAAGATACAACAGTGAATGGGTGTTATGTAAATGATAATGGTGAATGGATAACTAAAGTTGTTACTGACGAAGGGGATATTGGATATAATTTTATTAACAAAGCAACAGATGAGATAAGTAATACCTATGAAGATAACTCATGGAAGCAAGATTGCTTAGAACGTGGATGGGGACCATTAACTAAGGAGGCTTATGATGAAAAGGCTGCAGAAGCAAAGTCACAAGCAACCTATTTCCCAATTGTACATGCAAATGAGTTTGATTGGGGAAAGGTAATTTGGGGAAGTGTAACAGGCGTAGATACTGTAATCTCAGAAGATACTATAATTGTATCTTCTGTATCAGAATACATGGCGAATTATGTTTATAATAATAGTAATTTAACAAATAGCTCAAGTAGAATTGAAGCATATAGGAAGATGTTTGATATTGCGAATAGAGCTGATGATATAAGAGTAGTTTCGAGAACACTTAATTCTGGGGGATGGAAATCGTTAAGTACAAAAATAGGTGTTGGAGGTAATATTATCGCTGGAGGAATAAATATTTATAATGATATAAACAATAAAGATTACGATGATGTAGATAAAAATAAAGCAGTTACAGTTGATATAATAACTACAGGATTTTCAGTTGGATCTACTATAGCTATAGCTGCTTTAATTCCCGGTGTAGGATGGGCATTTGCAGCAGGTGTTGTTGCAGGGTGTACTATTTCAGCAATAGGTGAGTTTTGGAAAGAGAGTTGGATAAAATGATTGACACAATTAAGTACCTTTTAGTATTGGGAATATCAATATCTTTTATTTACTATACAATTTTTGTTGTCAAAAAAGATATTTGTTTAAAAATATTTTCAATGTTACTTTCAACTACTGGGATCTTACTATTTTTATGGAAAGTTAGTGGTATAAATGAAGTTCTATTTAGAAATTTATTTTTCATTTCTACAGCAGGATTAGTAATTCAGATAACAGTTATGGCGTGGAGAATAAGAAAAATTCCAGAGAAGAGATATGGTACATATGCTTGGTTAGGTACACTTATTTTCTTGTGTTTAGCATTAATCGCAATTTATGTAATGTCAAAAATAGGAGTATATGGATAAATGGATTATGGATCAAATCTGTTGTGAACTTTTTCGGACACATATTTTGCATAATATAATGAAGCAACAGTTGTAAATAATACAAGTTTTGCCAATGAGTAGGTAAGAAGAGTTGAAAGATAAGCTGATGCAATTTGTAATCAGACACCATTCTTTGAATAATGCGGAGAAAAAATATCATATTAGGATATAAATGATACAACTATTTAGTAAAGATGCTTGATAAGGATAAATCAAAGGCTTGTAGTAAAATGGAGAGTTCATTCCCATATAAGATTATTAGGAGTTAAAAAAATTTTTTAAAGTTATACTCTTGTGACTAAATCCAGTTGTATAAACGGTTTGATAAAACTGAAAATAAAAAATTAAGACTAACATCGGATAATCATATCCTTTGTTAGCCTTTTCTTTTGCTTAAAAATAGCACTAAAAGAATACTGAAGAATAATTAATTTTTTAGCAGATTCCTTCAATTCAATAGCTTTTTCTCTACCATACCTACCTTTAGATGCTTTATACAAAAGGGTTGTTAACATCTTAAGACTGGTGAAATAATATATAATGAGAGTTATGTTGCTGGTAGTGGAGTAGGAAATATAGAAAAGGGGGCGGCTGAAGCTGGATTAGCTAGTACTAGAAGTATAGATAGTAAAGTTCTTAAAGAGTTGAAAAAAATGGGACTTGATAAAAAGTTTCAAAATGCTATGGAGAAAGGTTTAGCACCAAGAAGACAAGGAACTTCAGGCATAATTGAACTTAGCAAAGATGAAATAATTACGAAAGGAGGAATTGAATATACTTATAAGCTTAAAGTACCGACAGCAGGTGGACATACCAGAGTTTATGGATATGTAAATGATGCTGGTGAATTAGTATTTGATTTATTATTGAAAAAGTAGGATGTGAATGAATATAATGAATATTAAAGATATACAAGAAGCTTTTAATAACAATTATAATTTTAGTGATTTGATAACAAAATCACGAGAATATATTGAGGAGATAGTGGATAATCGCGAAAATAACTTTTTAGCTGAGACCATTGAGGAATCTCAAAAAAGAAATGAATTAAAGGATTTTGTAATTGAATATAGCAAAACATACTTAATTATCAATAAATGCTTGGGAGAGAATCCGTCATTCAGGATAGCATTCAATTTTATTAATCCTGAAAGTGGTTATCCTGATTATGTTTATGAGATAGAATACAATATATTGGGAGAATTTCAAGATGAGTTTTTTCTAGAGGTATAATTACAAAATTATTACTAGTAGTTGACATAAAAGAATAAGATTAAATATAGCAAGCAAAACATTTGCTACAATTATGTATAGAAGAAGCTAACCGAATAATAATAATTCTGTAGTAAGTTCGGTAGCAACAATAAGAAAAATACATTCTAATAACTGCAAACATCTATCAAAAAGAGGCTTTAATGCAACCAGCTATAGAAACGGATAACATTCTGTAAAAACTTCTTTTGACGTCTGATTCAAGCTACTAGCAAAATTCCAATGGATGCTATAAAGGTATCTGTTGGAGTTTTTCTTTCTAAGGTCTAACTTTGGATATAATAGGACATAGCTTGGTACACGGAAATTAAGGATGCCTTGAAACCTTTCAGGGTATACGAATAACAAATAAAAGAGTCTGTGTGGTTTTATCCGATTTTCTCCAGACTATAAAAGCGGTGATTATTAGTATAAGCGGTTATGTATGATACTGTGTACAAACCGCTTATTTTTATGTGCCTACTGCAATACAAAGTCTTTTGGACACAGTAGAATCGCTGTAATCCAAGCAATGTAAAGAGTTACAGCGATTTATAGTAGTGGTTTGTAAGCTATTCTACATTGTAAACTAAGCATTAGTACAGCTCTATGCCACCTAGTTTCAGTACACTCCAAAAACTAGCTGGGTCTATATCATTAAGCCAGCACTCCAAATTGCTGATATTTAACCTCTTAGCATACTCAATACTTTCTGCATCTGACTCTGTGATAGGGTGACACTCTGAACAACTTATCGCAGAATAAGTGTAATCACTAATGAGGTTATCATCTACCCTGTGGTATTCGTAATGTATCCAGTTGGGAGGAAGTCCCTCAAGTATGGCCTTTGGGTAAAAAGCTCCAAATTCGATTTGAATATGTGTAATTTTATCAATATAGGGGTGGCCTAAAAACAAATCATATGTCTCTAGGCTAGTGGAAATGACCTTAAATCCGCGTTCTGTAAGGAGCTCAACAACTATATTAAGTTCCTTATAGTCACACTTGCACTTTTTATTTGCCAACTTAAAACCTCCTTATTATACTTGTCTTTACTTGTAAAAGGTAACCTTAACTATTTATAATTTATAACTCCTGTTTAATTTGTTTAGCATACAATTAGGTGGCCTTCGTTATTTTTATGCTAAATAATATGCACATGATTACTTATAGCATCTTCTATTTCTTTACTGCTTACACCAAGGTATTTTTGTGTTATTGCTATTGTACTATGCTGCAAAAGAGTTCTAACCAACTCAATGTTTTGGTGGTTGTTGTTGAAGATTTCATTAGCATAGAACTTTCGGAAACTATGTGTAGATACATTTTCGAGTTCTAAATAGTCGCATACAATTTTTAGCTGTTTCTGTATTGCTCGTTCGGTTAAAGGAAACAGCTTATCTTCTATATTTAGCTTATTATCCAAAGCATATTCTTTAATTACAGTGAGTTAAATTCAGAATTATACTGTGATATAATAAATTTGAATTGTATGTTTAATTTTGGAATACCCCATGAGCATAGCTATGAATTAAATGATAATATGGATTATGAAGCTTTTAAGGATATTAAGACATTCTATGAAGCAGGTGGATATAATGCAGGATATCACGATACAGATTATTTCTATTATGAAATAAAAAGAAGATACATATTTGAGATTGGTTCAGAGATTTATTATAAGAAAAAAGATTTATATATTAGAGAATATGAAGCTTATAAAGATAAGGAAGAAATATTTTATAAATATAAGTTATGTAGAAAAAATGGAGTATGGCAAAGTATAATTTACAATAAGCTTTTAAAGGGAGCAACTCTTGAAGGAAAAGTTCTAGCAGTAAAAGAAGAGTTAGTAAAGCTTCATTTAAACATAGACGAAAATCAAAGTGAAGAAGAAGCTTATTGGTTTAGATATGCACCACCATCAGTAAACATAATGTATTCAATGCCTACTATTGGAGAAAGTGCAAGGCTTTATTTTCCAAGTGAAGATGGTGCAGAACCAATTATTACAGGTTGCATAAGAAAAAATGGAGATACTTGTGAAAAAACATCTGATACAACAAATAGATATTTTGCTTCAGAACATGGAAGTGAGATAGAAATGCTTCCAGGAGCTTTAAATATAAATGGTGGAAGTAAAGATCCACTAAGTATAAATTTTGATGATGAAACAGGAGTAACTCTTACAAGTCCAACAGGATTAAACCTAAACGCAGGTGGAAAAATAGCAATAAGGACAAAAAATAACGTAAACATAACAGCTCAAAGCAAAATATTAATGACCAAAGGAAATACAGAAAATGGAGTCTCAATAGAAGGAGAATTCCATATAAAAGGCAATAATGTAATAAAAAATGGAAGCTGTAGAGAAACTTATGCTCCTTTTGCAGAAGGAGGAGTATAAAATGGACTTTAATATTGGAAATTTAGTAATTGGTGCTGTAGGAGGAATGGCAAAAATAGGAAGTGCAGTAGGTAATGCATTATCACCGGTAGCTAAATGTGGAGGACTCCCTGGAAGCTTTGCTGGAGTTATAGCTGGAGTTGCAGCAGTTCTTGCAAATGTTTGTGAAGATGGAGAGATTGATGAGGAGGAGGAAGAACTTCTCGAAGAAGTATTTAAATTACTGGTTGGAGCTCTTATAGCAAGATTTGGTTCTGGTAGATCAGAGAATGATAATAGTAAAGATAGTAATGTTAATCCGTTTGTAAAATCATGGAATTCAATAAAGGAAATAGGTTGTGATTTTTGGAATGGACTTGATGACAGAAGGCAGAGGGCATTGGATTCACCATATGACTTTGTAAATTGGCTAACTTTAGGAATTCCTGATGGCGTAAAAGCAAGTTTACAAGAAAATGCAAAAAGATCTGAAAAAGCATTTAATTCAGGTTATGATTTTACTAATTGGATTACCTTAGGAAATGTAGATATGGTAAATGAAACATTTAACCCAAAAGATCCATTATCAAAAGAACATTGGTTAAATAGTTTTGGAACAGTATCAACTCTTTTTGGAATAAAACAAACTAAAGGTACAACTATACCTGAAAAAGATGTACTTGCAGTACCCCAAAAGGGTGAAGTTGTAAATAAATGGGGAAGTGAAGCTGGCGGATTATGTTTTACAGAAGAGACACTAGTTTTAATTAAAGATGGTCATAAACATATAAAAGATATTAAAATTGGTGATGAAGTTTACTCCCAAAATCAATATACAGGTGAAAAAGGATTAAAGAAAGTTACAGATCTATTTGTAAATGAAACAGATAGACTTGTTCACATTAGTATTAAGGAAACTGAAATAAAAGCTACACCAACTCATCCATTTTGGGTTGTTGATAAAGGATGGATAGTAGCAGAAGAATTGGAAGTAGGAGATAATGTACAACTTTATTCTGGCCAGGTAATTGAAGTTACATCATTAAAATTTGAGTTGATAGAAGAACATGTAAAAGTATATAATTTTGAAGTTGAAGAGTGGCACACATATTATGTTTCAAATAGAGGTGTTTTAGTGCATAACACTTGTAGTGAATATGTGCCTAATAATCCAAAGTGGGCTGGGGCTGGCACAGATATGTGGACATGGGCAGAAGAAAATAATTACAAACTAAGTTTTGGTGGTGGAACTGATATAGGTAAAATGTTTGTTAGCAATAGCGAAGGTGAAGTTATAGGAGAAATTCACAGTGGGCAACTCGTTAACCGTGGTGTTAATGCTGGAAAAGAATTTCAAATACACTTTGAATATTATTATGAAGGAACGACAAAAACAGATGATTCTTTACATTTGTATTTTGAAGATTAAGAAGGGGTTTATAAAGAATGAAAATATTAAAAGAGGAATTAGGATATGTTATCGAAAATTCACATGAAATAAAAAATAATGAAGAAATTGCAGATATACTAAGTTCGTTTTTAGATGAAGATTCGTTACTGATTTTTAGTTGCATTGATACTGAGTATTTTCTTAATAATTTGCAAAATGAAGATAAGAAGACACAAGAGTTTTATAGGAAATTAATAGAGTTCAACAAGCGTAGAGGGCATGGTATATTAAGGGATGATGATGATGAACGGGAAAAAACAAATTTTATTAAAGAAAGGACGGTTTTTATAAATAATGAATCGGATTTGCCAGCACAATACCCTAGCCATAAAAAAAGAAGAACAATTTGGTATAAAACACTAAATAAATCCGAGATTATTAAGGCAATAAATATTGACCAATTATTCAAATGTATTGTATTAAAGAAAGGTAAAGATTTTTACGAATATAATTATGCTATAAAGCAGTATGAAACTGAAGAAGGAAAGAATTTATTTATTACTGAAAAGGAAGTAGGGAATTTTGAAAAATATGTTTATCCAATAATATGTAATAAGAATATTTTATAGACAAACTGACTTAATAAAATTAGAAATATTCACTGCAATTGGTTATAGAAATGTAGGACATTCTGCAAAAACTTCTTTTGATGTCTGATTCAAGCAAATAGAAAAATTCCAATTGATGTCATAAAGGCGTCTATTGGAGTTTTCTTTTTAAGGTTCAACTTGGATACAATAGGATATAGTTTGGGCATATTTTGGACATAGAAAATCTAGTAGAATCAATGATTTTGACGTATAGGTCTAAGTTTCAAGGCAATTCAGCTATAAGAAAAAATACTAAATAATAAATAATAAAGAAACAGAAGATAAAGATATTAATAACCGTGATAATTGGATAGATAATTTTGTATGGTCAATGGAAGATAGATTTCGAAGAAGATTAAAAAATGAAGAGTTTACCATGGATGGATGCGAAAATTATCCTATTAAAAGTGCTGAATATGGAAGTGAAAATTCTCAATGGAAAGTATACAAAGCAGGTAAGGAGCCAAAAGATATAGATGAATCACAAATAAAAGAGGAAGTAGGAGAATGAAAAAAATAATAAAAATAGTTTTAATTTTAATATCTATAATTACATTTTTAATATTAATAGATATTTTTACTATGACAGTTACTGTTAGAAAAGTTACAAAAGATATAAAAACAGTTGAAGGAAGTAAAGAACCTTTAGACAGTACTACTAGTGAAATATACTGTCAATATCTTACGGGTGATTGTGAAGATGGAGATTGGGTAGTGATAGGTAAAGATGGTATTTTATTTAATCGTGATAATAAGAAATGGGATAGAATAATTGTTATAGGGAATGTACCTAAGAAAATCAATCATCGTATATTGGGTAATATACTTGTATTTGAAGGAAAATATTTAGGTGTAAAAAAGAAAAAAGGATATAATTATGACTGTAAAATATTTAAAGCAGAAAATTGGTTTATAAAGTATCCAATAGAAAGAATTTCAGTAGAAGAATATTATCCTAAAGATGGATTAAGTTTAGCAGATATACTTGATGCAGAATCAATGCCAGTTCGTGAAATAATGGAATATGAGAATTAAGTTAAACTTAGAATTTTTATAAAAAAGATAATTATTATTTATTATTTTAACTGACTACAATTTTGTGGTCAGTTAAAATTTTTCTTAAAATTCAGTTATAATAACAGCACAAAGCAAAATATTAATGACTAAGGCACATGAAAGAAAATAACAAGTCCAAAATGCGATGTATATTTTGCGTCAGGCAAGGAAACATAATGGTTTAATAGCAAGCTATTAGGCCATTATACTGACGCAACATGACCCGAAATAGACTAGCATATTGACTTGTTATTATTTTGAATGTGCCTAAGGAAATACAGAAAATGGAGTCTCAATAGAAGGGGAATTACTTACTGGACTTATGTCAATATCTTGGATACCAAAAGTCAAATTTTTCAGCCTACAATCCTTGCTGAAATTATAATTAATAAGATATAATAAGGATATATAATGAAGTTCTTTAAAGAAAGTGAGGTGAAGACCTTGTCAAAGAAACATGACTATGACGCAGCATGGAAAACAATACTTGAAGCATTTGAAGTGGAAGTTGTAGAAGTATTATTCCCTGAAATATTTGATGAGATTGCATGGGAACTTGGAAGTGAAAGTTTAGATTTAGAGCTTCAAGAAATTCAAAGAGAAATTTTTGATAAAGATAGTGCTGAAAAGATAATTTCAGATAAAATAATAAAGGTAAAGCTTAAAGATAATAATAGCAAAATTTTATTTATTCATGTTGAAGTTCAAAGTTATAGTAGTGATGAAGATGCTTTCGGCGAAAGAATGTTTAGATATTTTTATAGAATATGGGATAAATTCAGATACAAAAATAAGGATAAGAGTGAAGTTATAGGAGCAGCTATATATACTTATAAAGGTGAACGTGGAAAAGACAAAAGGTATGTATATAAAGTTCCAAATATAGAAAATGAAATTTTAATTTATAATTTTAGAACAATAGATGTTGAAAAAATAAATTTAGAGAGCATAAGTGATGATAATCCTTTAAAATTAGTATTTAAGATGGCAAAAACGTTATTAGAAACAAAGTCATCAGATGAGGATATTTATAA
>NZ_JAHXPT010000027.1 GCF_019431045.1 Clostridium weizhouense
TGTTTTAGATGATGAAACAATATCATTAAAAACAGGCCTTAGCATTGATGAAATAAAGAAACTAAGATTAAATTAAAGTAATTAAGAAGTAAAGTAACAGTGATAACCTGAAATGGTGGTATTGCTGTTATTTTTTATTTGAAAAATTATACTTATAATTAATAAATTAAGGGTCAAATCACCTTACGAGCTAATGAGTATAGTAGATATAAAAATTAAAAATAAACCTAATCAACATGGATATTTGTATTTAAAATGCTTGATAGATGATTCAATAAAATTTCAATCTACTATAAATGCTTACACAGAAGATAAGATATGTATTTATGAAGAACAAGAAGATGATAGAAGTACAAGTTATGATAAAACATTAATAAATATTAATGTAATAAATGAAAGTAAAAGTAAGATAATATTTAATGGAATAGTACAAAATGTTAAGACAAGCAATGTAAGTGGAGTTTATTATATAGAAATACATGCACTTACATCAAGTTTTGAATTAGACATAAAAGAAAAGAGTAGATCATTTCAGAATATACACATGACATATGATGAAGTTATAGGAATAATACTAGGGGATTATTCAGGCTATGGTTTTGTTCAATGCGTGGGAGAAGGACAAGCAATAGGAAAACCTTTATTTCAATATAAAGAAACAGATTGGAACTTTTTAAAGAGAATAGCAAGTCAGTTAAATTCAGACTTATACTGCGATATAATTGAAATACGAAATATGTTTTATTTTGGTAGGCAAAGCAAAGCTAGTTATGAACTTGAAGATATGACATCTTATAAAGCTTACAAAAATTTAAAAAGATTTCATGAAGCAGGCGGAGATGAAGTTTATCATGACACTGATTATTTTTATTATGAAATAGAAAGAAGAGATAAGTTTGAAGTTGGAGATAACATTTGGTTTAAAAATAAACAACTTTATGTAAATCAATATTCAGCCTATTCTTTAAAGAATGAACTAATTTATAAATATAGATTATGTAGAGAAAAAGGAATATGGCAAACAAAATTATATAATTCACTTTTAGGAGGGGCATCTGTTGATGGAAAAGTTCTTGCAGTAGAGGGAGAAAGGATAAAGATTCATTTAGATATAGATGAAAATCAAAATGAAGAAGAAGCTTTTTGGTTTAGATATGCACCTCCAACAACCAATATAATGTATGCAATGCCAAACATTGGAGAAAGTGCAAGGCTCTATTTTCCAAGTGAAGGTAATGATGAACCAATTATTACAGGTTGTGTAAGAAAAAATGGAGATAGCTGTGAAAAAGCATCTGATCCAACTAATAAATATTTTCAAACAGAACATGGCAATGAAATAGAAATGACACCAGGAACATTAAATATGAATGGTGGATGTAAAGAGCCACTTAGTATAAGTTTTGATGATAATGTAGGAGTAACACTTAAGAGTCATAAAAATTTAAGCTTAAATTCTGATGGAGAAATAATAATAAAAACTCTAAATAACGTAAAGATAACTTCACAAAGTAGAATTTTAATGACAAAAGGAAATACATCAAATGGAGTTTCAATAGAAAATGAATTTCATGTTTTAGCTGGAAACGTAATAAAAAATGGAAGTGATAGAACTCCATTTCCAGCATTTAATGATGAACCACAAGCTGCACCACCACCAGAACCTCCAAAACAAGAAAACCCAGAAATTAATATTGGTGCTTTAGTATCCGGAGTTATAGCAGCAGTAGCAAAAGTTAATGCTTGTAGTAAAGATGGGAAGATGTCACAAGATGATGCTGAAGAAATAGTTGATATGTTATGTAAAGCATTGGTTGGAGCCTTTATAGCAAGGATTGGTACAGGCTCATCCAACTCAAAGAATGATGAAAAGGTAAAAGAATTCTTTAATAGTTGTACTAGTACACCTAATGTAAATCCTAAATTTGAAGATAATACTCTTCCTTTAGAAGCATATTTGATTAACAAGGAATATTTTAATCTTAAAACATCAATTTTAAAAGGGAGTGCTAAAGCAGAAGCAAGAGCCAATATTTTTGAAGATGGAAAACTTAGGCCTAATCTTAAACTTGGTGCAGAAGAAGAAATGAAAATGGTTGAATTTTCAGCAGAAACCAAAAGATTTGGTGATAAAGATTTTGGGATACAATTGGATGGAAATGTTACTGGAATTAAAGAAAAGGCAGAACTAGGAGTTTATTTTGGAGAGAATAAAGATACTGGAAAGTTTGATTGTTGTGTAAAAGGAGGTGCTATTGCAACACTTTCAGAGGCTACAGCTACTCAAAAATTTACAATATTAGGTGCTGAAATAGAAATTGAAGAAACTGGATATGCTGGGGGCATTGGAGCAGAGGGGAAAATAGGGCTGGATAAAGGTAAAATGAAAGCGAAAATAGGAGCATGTGAAATTATTGGAGGAAGTGTATCATTATCAATAGGAGTGGCAGATTAAATTTTGTAATATAACTTAGAGTAAGTAAGAACATCATAATTATATTATACAAGGAGTTGATAAATATGAAGAAATCAAAAGAAGTATCATTAGACTTTAGAGAACTAAAATTTTTACTTTTTAATAAAAAAAAGTGTAGAATTTGTGGAACAAAAATGAAAAAAATTACAAGTGAAGAATATATAGGTATAACAAGATGGGGGGAATATAATACTGCTAGAGAAGCTTATGAAGTAAAATTTTTTTATTACTGCTACAAATGTGATAAAAAATTTTTATTAGAAGAATTAGTGAGTAAAAAATAATATCTATAAATAATTTTATTTGTTTACAATGTTAGTTTTTCACAAAATATGAGTATTTTCAAGAATTTATTTTAAAGGAATGATATATATAGAAGAATTATTTAAAAGATATTTATTAATAGAAGAAAAAGTTTTATGGTCAGGAAAACCTGATACTAAAAATTTATTTATGAAAGAGGATATATTTCCAACTATATTTGGATGTAGTTTTATTATTGCTCATTTAATTTGGGAAGTAATTTCAATAAGAATAATAACCGGTTCAATAATTCAAGAAAGTGTTAAACCTAGTGATGGGATTATAAGTGCTTTGTTTGGACTACCATTTATTTTTATAGGATATTATCTTACAATTGGAAGAGTTATAAAGAGAAAGCTTAACAAGCAAAAAATATTATATGCTATAACTAATAAGAGATTATTAATATTTGAAATTGGAAAAACTGAGAAAGTTATTGCAAAATATATTAATCAAATAACTAATATTGATATAGATATTAATAAGAATGGAAGAGGAACAATAATATTTGGAGAAAATAAATCATATAATAAATTTTATGATTTATATGATTCAAAAAATGTTTATGAATTGTTAAACAGTTTAATAAGCCAGTTATGATAAAAATGTAATATCTATAATTAGACAAGTGATTTATAAATAGGAGTATAATTAAGTATGAAAAAATTATTACCAATAGGATCAGTAGTATTATTGAAAGATAGTGATAAAAAATTAATGATTGTAGGTCGTTTGCAAAAACAAGTAGGAGATGAAAAAGAAATTGGGTATGATTACTCTGCTTGTTTATATCCAGAAGGAAATTTAAGACCAGATAGTTTATTTTTGTTTAATAATGAACAAATCGAAAGGATTTATTTTATAGGATTTCAAGATGAAGAGGAATTAGAATTTAATAAAAAGCTAAGTGATTATATTAATAAGGATATAAAATAGTGATTAAATGTAATTTAAAATGGAGAAATATAAGATGAATAAATTAGAAAAAGTATCATTAAATTTCAAAGCGTTTATAGTGAGTTTAATAATTTTATTGAGTATGACAAGTATATTGAGTGGATGTGAAGTACAAAATAAAAAAGCTAATGTAAATAGTGAACAAAATATAGAATTTGATAAAAACAAATTATTACCAATAGGATCAGTAGTATTATTGAATGATAGTGATAAAAAATTAATGATTGTAGGTCGTTTGCAAAAACAAGTAGGAGATGAAAAAGAAATTGAGTGGGATTATTCAGCTTGTTTATACCCAGAAGGAAATTTAAGACCAGATAGTTTATTTTTGTTTAATAATGATGTTATTGAAAAAGTATATTTTATAGGTTATGAAGATGAAGAAGAAGTTAAATACAGTGAAAAGATAAATCAATATAGAAATAATAAAAAGTAGATTATATAGTATAAAGAACAATTTTAAAGGGGCTGTCGCACTAAATAATTGGTGCTCAGCCTCTTTTGCATATAAAAATAAAGTCCAAACTTAATTGAGTTTGAGCTTTATAGTAAGATATCATTATGAGAATAAAAAATATTTTACAAAAAGATTATACCTTGAATCAGAAGTTTTATTAATTAAAACTTCCATTAAATCTTGATTATATGACACAGGCTAATGATTCAGTGCGTTTGCTAAGTCGATTTATAGAGGAGATGAATTTAACTACTGAAAAAGATAGAGTAAAAGTTTCTTTAGAACTTGATGGAAGTCCAACAGAGCGTGACGGTACAAGATGGTTTGAATTTGCAACAATATTTTCACAGCCTAATGGGACAGGCTGGTATTGTATGCCTGAAATAGAGGATATAGTTAGATTATATTTCCCTGATAATGAAGAAAAAAATGCATATGTAATAAGTTCAATGCATTATGAGGGAATTGATGATAGTAAAAGAAGTGATCCATCAGTGAAAAGTATAAGTACAAAGTATGGAAAAGAAATTGTTATGAGTCCTGGTTCTGTTGAGATAATAGGAAATGGTAATTTGCTTATGAGATTAACAGATGAAGGTGGAATAGAAGTAAACAGTGATAAAAGTATAGTGATGAATGCTGGAGGAGATGTATCAATAAGTGGAGGTGGACAGGTAACAATACAAGGTGATGCAGGAATTAATTTAACTCAAGCAGGAGCAAATATGATAATACAAGATGATGTGATAATGAGTGGAGGAAAAGTAAATATTCAAAGTTAGGAAAAAATTAAGGGTGATAAAGATATGATAATACAACCAGATAAAGAAAAAATATTAAAAGAATTTGAAGAAAAGTATGTTCATAATAGATATATTACTGAATTTGAAAAAATAATGGAGCAATATAAAACAGATAGAGAGAGTATTAAGGAAAATTTGACTTCAAAGTTTAACTCTATATGTAAAGAAGCTATTTTACTTCAGGAAAAAGAGTTGAAAGGGGAAATAAGGTATATTTATTTTTCAATGCTTAGAACAAAGATTCTTGAAGATAAAGCGCAATGGAGAATTGATTTCTATGATAAAAAATGGTTTTTAGATAAAGAGGAATGTTCTATAAATATAGATTTAGATTTTATTTATGAACCTTTATTTAATCATATGAAGGAACTTTCAGATAAGAAAAAAGAATATGGAAGAACTATTAAAGAAAAGGATATAGAAATTATAAAGTTAAGAGAAGCAAACGCTTATCATTGTTTTGCTTTATATGTAATTAAAGATATGTTAAAAAGTTTTTTAGAATGTACAGAGTATAAAGAAATGAAAAAGACAGAAGACATAGTTATTATGGCAGGAGAATACATGGATAAGGCAATTACAATATATTCTCAAAAGAGGCTTTAATAAAAATAAATATATTACAGTTTTAAAACATAGCTAATTATTAAAATTTATTAATTATATATAAGCATAGAAAGGAAAAGGATGGATTATTTTTTATTAAAGCAGCATGAAGAGTATACAAATGCACCAATGTTAATGGATGTATTTAATAATATTGATGTTAGAAATATTAATTTATTAAATGCTCATAAAATTGAAGATATAGTTATTTTTAATGTTGAGTGCAATGATGAAACAGAGTTTTTAGATATCCTAGATAGAAATTTATTTCTTATTTCAAAAAAAATGAAAAAAATAATTGAAAAGTATGATTCAGAACTTTTATTTAAAACTATTCCTTTAATAGATTTACCTCATGAAAGACAAGAAAATTATTATATGCCAATATTTGAAGAAGTGGAATGTTTAAGTGAAAAAGCTGAATTAAATTTAAATAAAACTGTAGTGAAAAAAATTATATTAGATAAAGAAAAAATTAAAGATAAAAAAATTTTTAAAATAAAAGAGAGTGAAAAAACTTTGGTAGTAATAAGATTAGATGTTGCAGAAAGTTTGATTAGAAGAGAATTTAAAGGGATGTGTTTAAAAAGATTAGAAATTGATAACTAAAAAATGGGAGATGATGAAAGTGGCACAGGCATATGTAGTTAGAGGAGCTAAAATGAAATGTGATAAAGGAACTCATAAAAAAAGAATAAATCTTCCTGCAAGTCATGGTTCATATTCAAATGGAAATCCAATAATGAATGAAAGTGATAATGTTGTAGGTGAAAATATAAGCAGTTTTGGAATATGCAAAGGAAATTGTCCTTCAAGTGAAACTATTACTTTAGTGAATAAAAAAGGAAGAGCAATAACGGGGAAAAAGTGTCAGGTAAAGATATTAAAAGAGTGGATGAATACTAAAGAGGACACTTTGGTTGATGGAGCACCAGCGTTAACAACAGATTCAACATTGATATGTGCTTATGGAGGAATAATAAAATTTATTACAGATGGTCAGGATTAAAAAAATGGCTATGTTTTAAAACAGTGTTGATATTGTAGTATAATAGCGAACTGGCATTGGAATTTGCTTTTTAGAACTCTTAATAAAGATTTGTACAATTAATTGCTTGTCAGCAATCTTTGATTGGGAGCATGCATTAATTGGACTAAGCTTTATTTTAGAGTTCTTAAAGTAAATTCCCCTGTCCATGAACGTTATACTACAATATCAACATTCACTTAAAACACAGCCAAAAAAATTAAAATATTAAGGGGGGAAATAGATGGGGGAAATTAACAAGTTAAGGGTAAAATCACCATATGAGTTAATGAAGATAGTAGATATAAAAATTGAAAATAAGCCAAATAAACATGGATATTTGTATTTAAAATGTTTGATAGATGAAAGTATAAATTTTAATTCTACTATAAAAGCTTCCACAGAAGATGAAATATGTATCTATGAAGAACTAGAGGATACAAATAATGAGAATAAAAGTACAAGTAGTGATGAAAAGATAGTTAATATAAATGAGGTTAATGAAGGAAATAGTAAAAGGTTATTTAATGGAATAGTTCAAAATATTAGGACAAGTAATGTAGACGGAATATATTATTTAGAAATTCAAGCTTTAACTTCAAGTATCAAATTAGATATAGAAAAAAAGAGTAGATCATTTCAAAATATTGATATGACATATGATGAACTTATAAATGAAATAGT
>NZ_JAHXPT010000028.1 GCF_019431045.1 Clostridium weizhouense
TGTATTTTTTATATTCTGTTCAATTTTCAAAGACCATTTTCTTTCGCTTCAACTCTCGTTGTCAGCTTTTGTTTTTTTGTGTCACATCCAAGCGACTATCTTAGTATATCACTTGTTTTTTTAAATGTCAACTATATTTTTACTAAAACTTTATTTTCAAATGTTTTATCTTTTTATAGTTTGCATCTCTCAGCGACGTGTTTTATCTTAACACTTTAAATATATATTGTCAACATTATTTCTATATTTATTTTTATTTAAGTTACAACTATGTATTAATTATAGAAACAAGTTACAAAATCATATATTGTTCTATAAATTTAATTATATACAAAATCTCAATTTCAATTCATTGTATTTTATGTTAATAATTTTTATTTGTATATTTGATAACTATAAAAACCTACTTCAAAAAAATAAGCTATCTTAAATATTATTTTTTTAAGATAGCTTTAAATTCTTATTTTATGAATTGTTTCTTTATTATAGCGCTAAAAAAATTCTCTTTATCAGTTTTAATAGATTTCTTATATTTATTAGTTAGTAATCCTAACTCAATAATTGGTTTTAAATAATCTAATGTATCACTATATCCTAAATTGATTCTCTTTTCTACACTTTCTGGAACAAAATCTAATATGCCATTTAGTACACCTTCATCCATAGATGATGGTGTAATTTCTATTATTTTAGTATTAGGAAATAATTTTTTATTTATTTTAGACTCTTTAGAAAGATGTATAACTATTATTATATCGCAATTTTCACCATATACAGGTTGAATAGGTACATTGTCCGCCATACCTCCATCTAAATATTTCATTGACTCAAATTCTTCTGATTCATAAATCATAGGCAATGCTGATGTTGCTAGTAAAATACTCCTAATGCTCTGTTCATTATAATCGTTAATTTTAAAATATTTAGGTTGAAAACTGTCTATTTCTGTACATGCAGCATAGCAAATTTTATTATTTTTTTCTAACTTCGAAAAATTTATATAATTATCCATTATATCTAATAAGCCTTTTCTTGATAAATTACCCATTTCAAGCGTCTTAGGCATATATTTTTTTATAAAGTTCATATTTTTTAATCCAAGTGATATTAAAAAGCCTCTAATATTTAAATCTTTTTCATTTATTGGAAGTACGCTTTCTTTAGATATATTATGCCAAACTTCATTAGCTTTCTCTAAATCTCCTTGACAAAATAATACTGCATTTAATGCACCTATAGATGTTCCAGATACTACACTAATATGTTTATCAATTTTTAATTCTTTTAAAGCTTTCCATACTCCTATTTGATATGCACCTCTTGCTCCTCCCCCAGCTAATACTAAACCTACTTTCATAAACAATCACTCTCCCCAGAGACTGTAATTCAAATTACTATACTTATATAACTAAATTATGCTACAAATAGAATTAAAGTTCTTTAATTACGTGCATTTTTATGATATCCAATAGCTTCTAATATAATTAATGCCGTATCTTCAATAGCTCTTTGTGTTACATCTATTGTTTTACACCCCAATTTTCTCATTATTTTATCTGCAAACTCAAATTCTTCTAATACTCTTTCATCTCCTGCATATTTTATGTCAGAAGTTATTCTATGAAATTTATCAAGTCTCCTTTTTCTAATTTCAATTAATTGAAGAGGATTTATCGTTAATCCAAATATCCTTTTTCTATCTATCTCATATAATTCTTCAGGTACACTTACCTCTGGCATTAAAGGTATATTTATTGTTTTTATTCCTTTATTAGCTAAATACATACTAAGAGGCGTTTTAGATGTTCTTGATACTCCAACTAAAACCACGTCTGCATTTTTTAATCCTCTATAATCTTTACTATCATCATATTGCATTGCAAATTCCATAGCTTCTATTCTATTAAAATACATTCCATCAATTTTTCTCATTGCTCCTGGGTTATATTCAGGTTGAGTATTTAATATTGATGATGCAACATTAATCATTGGTCCTAAAACATTCATTACTGAAATGTTTTTTTCAACTCCCTTTTGAGTTAAATACTCTCTTGCACTAACAGTAATTATAGTAGATATTATAATACTGTTTTCACATTTTTCTACAGCCTTTACTACATCTTCTACATCTTCTAGTGTTTTTACATAAGGAATCCTTTTTACTTCTATTTCTTCTTTAAATTGACTAGATACAGCAATAGCAACTTGGTGAGCTGTTTCTCCTATAGAATCTGATACTGCAAAAATAGTTAACATATTTTATTCCTTCTTTCTCATTAATTTTACCCAAAGCCAATACCATATTAATTTATTGAAATATTTTTTATTTTCTATAAATTCGTATTCACTTTATATATTAAACCAACTCTACATATTTTAATAGTAGTGAATTTTTTCATTTTGTGTGATAAACTTTAGTATGAGTAATTAATATAAATTTTTTATACTCATAGTTAATATGGAGGATAATTATGAAAACTAAAAAGTTATTAACTATAGCTGTTCTACCAGTAATGTGGATGCTCTACTTTTTATTTGAATTGTTTACTAATAGAATTAACAATTTTCCAACTATACTTCTTAATATCGGTATTATGTTCGTATTTGCTATAGTTGGTGTTTTTATTTATAAAATTTCAAATAAAAATGTAGAAGGCTTCACTTTAAGCTCAATGACAAAAATTTTTATTTTTTTAATGTTTATAGATCAAGGCATTAAAATATTAATAAAATTATTTTGGTTTAATAGTTTTATTAATATAATTCCTAACTTATTATCATTTAATCCAATTATTAATACTGATGGTTCTTGGTTAAATGCAAGATTTGGTACTGGAGTTAGTTTTCCTATATTAATATTATTTAATATTATTTCACTTTTTATTTTTATTGAAGCATATAGGTATTATTTATATAGGGGTAATAAAGACTTTTGGGCTGATATGTGTTTTATGTTTATATTTTGTGGAGCATTGTGTTCTTTAATTGATAAGATATTTTATGGAGGAAGTTTAGACTTCATAGGAATTAGTAATTTATTTATTGCCGATATAAAAGACATATACATTAATTTAGGAATACTATTTTTTATTCTTACTTTATCTAACAATGGTTATCTGTCATCTGAAGAAGATAGTAATTTTAAAGATGATTTAAAATCATTAAAAAGATTTTTAAATTTTACAAAGAAGGATATAAACAGTAAGTTTAAACTACTTAAAAATAAATAATTAAAATTATAGATTTATACTTATGTATTATGCTACAATTTTATAAATATTAAAATTCTGAAGAATATTGTTGGTGTTTCTTTCAAATTCTTTGGAATGTTATATTTATAAATTTAGTAATCTAAGATCTAATTGTAAGGAGCATTCTAAGCATGAGGAAAAAGTATAAATCAATACCTAATAAATTTAGGTATATTTCTTGATGTTTTAATAATCTTCTACAATTATTGTAGAAGATTTTTTATTCTTTAAAAAATTATAATGAAATTATAGTATCAACTATGTTATATTCAAACTTAGTTTAAAAACTTATAAATAAATAAATTAAAGAATAAAAAAGAAATCTAAAAATCAAAGAGGTGTAACTTTATGAATACAAGAGTGGGTGTGGTTGCAATTGTAATTGAAGATTTGTTATCAGCTCCAGCTGTGAATGAAATACTACATAATTTTTCTTCAATTATTGTTGGAAGAATGGGAATACCTTATAAAGAAAGAAAGATCTCAGTAATTTCTATTATAGTTGATGGTAGTACAGATGAAATTAGTTCTTTAACAGGAAAACTTGGAAATTTAAAAAATGTATCTGTAAAATCCGCAATTACAAAAAATTAGTTTAAGGGAGGAACCTTTATTATGTTTAATACACCAAAAGCAAAT
This sequence comes from Clostridium weizhouense, assembly GCF_019431045.1. GTDB lineage: Bacteria > Bacillota > Clostridia > Clostridiales > Clostridiaceae > Clostridium > Clostridium weizhouense. The sequence continues at coordinate 3,891 of NZ_JAHXPT010000028.1, forward strand.
AGACTTCATATATCTATATTTGGTAAACGAAATGTTGGAAAATCTAGTTTAATTAATGCTTTAACAAATCAACCTATTTCTGTTGTTTCTGATACTCCAGGGACTACTACCGACCCAGTTTCTAAAGCTATGGAATTATTACCTTTGGGACCTATTTTAATAATTGATACTGCTGGTTTGGATGATGTCGGAGATTTAGGAAATTTAAGAGTAGAAAAAACTAAAGATGTAATTCAAAAAACTGATTTAGCTGTTCTTGTATTTTCTCCTAATGATAATAATATAGAAGAAGAAAAAGAATGGTTCAACGATTTAAGATCTAAAAATATACCTGTTATAGGTGTCGTAAACAAGATTGATTTAGGTGTTAATAATATCGACATGTTAAAAAATAAATTTAATATTCCATTTGTGGAGGTAAGTTCTAAAAATAAAATAAATATCGGTAAATTTAAGGAAGAACTTATAAATAGTGCTCCTATAGATTTTGAAATGCCAACAATTCTTGGCGATATTGTAAAACCTAAAGATAGAGTAATATTAGTTGCTCCTCAGGATATACAAGCACCCAAAGGAAGACTTATATTACCTCAGGTTCAAATAATAAGAGATATCCTTGATAATGATGCTATGGCCTTAACAGTAAAAGATACTGAGTTAAATGATATATTAGAAATAATAAAAGAACCATCTTTAGTAATTACAGATTCTCAAATGTTTAAAAAAGTAAATGAAATTATACCAAATGATATTAGATTAACTTCATTTTCTATATTAATGGCTAGATATAAAGGAGATCTTAAACTATTTGTTGATGGTGCTAAAACAATTAATAATTTAAAAGCTGGTGATAAAATCTTGATTGCTGAATCTTGTACACATCATGCTAAAAAAGGAGATATTGCTAGAGAAAAGCTTCCTATATTATTAGAGAAAAAAGTTGGTGCTAAATTAAATATAGTAAATGTAGCAGGAACGGATTTTCCAAAGGATTTATCTGAATTTAAGCTTATAATACATTGTGGTGCTTGCATGTTTACAAGAAGACAACTATTATCAAGACTAGAAGTTATTAAAGGACATAACACACCAATAACTAATTTTGGTGTAGCCTTAGCAGAACTTAATGGTATCCTTGATAGAGCATGTAACTTATTATTATAATTATAAAAATAATATAGAGCCTTTGCTAAATTTAAGCAAAGGCTCTATCTATATATAAATACTAAGCAAGTCTAATAAAAAATCACTTCTTACGAAGTGATTTTTGGTGGCTCACCCGGGAATCGAACCCGGGACACCATGATTAAAAGTCATGTGCTCTACCGACTGAGCTAGTGAACCATATAACCTGGCAACGTCCTAATCTTCCACACAGTCTCCCATGCAGTACCTTCGGCGCTATAGATCTTAACTGTCCTGTTCGGAATGGGTAGGAGTGTTACTTCTATGCCATCATCACCAGATATTCATTTTAGTTTTCTCTTTCGTTGAAGTAATGCCCTCAACAAGATATTATTATATAGAGTTTAGATTATTATGTCAACCTCTTATTTAGACGTATATCGACATTATATCTAACATACGCCTAAATACTGATTTATTCTCTATTTTAAACATATATCTATTCTTTTATTTTTTGTTATATTTCAATATTATCTACATATAACTATTATTTAATTTTTTTAATTATTTTATCCGTATATTCTCTTATTATATTTATTGAACTCTTAAATTTATTTAATTCATCATCAGTAAGATGTATCTCTAATATATCTTTAACACCTTCACTATTTAAAACACATGGTACTCCACAAAAAACATCATATTCTCCATATTCTCCTTCTAACAATGTAGATACAGGTATTATTTTATTTTCATTATACATAATTGCCTTTATTATCGCTACTGTTGCAGCAGCGATTGCATAATATGTTGTTCCTTTTCTATCATAGACTTCCCAACCTGCTCTAGCAGTATCCAATACTAATTTATCTAAATCTACTTTACCTAATAAGTTTTTATTATCCTCTAAAATTGTATTAAACGATTTTCCTCCTACTGTTACATGAGACCATGGTACCATTTGAGAATCACCATGTTCTCCCATTGAATAAGCTTGAATACTTCTAGGATCTACATTTATTAAATCAGCAATAAAATTTTTTAATCTAGCTGAATCTACAGAAGTACCTGTACCTATAATATGATTTTTAGGTAAGCCTGATATTTTGTATACATAATGAGCTATTATATCAACAGGATTAGATACAATAATAAAATACCCATTAAACCCACTTTTTATTATAGGATTTACAATAGATTCTACTATTTGAGCTGATAAATCTAATGTATCTAATCTTGTTTGTCCTGGTTTTGGTGGTAGACCAGCTGTTATAACAACAATATCTACATCTTTACAATTTTCATAAGTTCCTGTTATAACATTTGTATTTCTATTTAAATATTCAATACAATGATTTAAATCCATTACTTCTCCATAAGCACGTTCCTTATTAATATCTATCATTAATATCTCATCACATACTCCCTGAGTAATTAAACTAAAAGCAGTTGTAGAACCAACCAAGCCTGCTCCTACTATGGCAATCTTACTTTTATCTAAAGCCATATTTTATCCTCCTTAATAATTAATATAATTATTATTAGTTTAAACACTTTTTATTTTTATATAATGGATTTTAATAATGCCACTTAAAAGTTATCCACATTTTTATATAAATTTATAAAAATATGTTTATAAATTTTTGCAATTGTGAATATTTATTTTTTCTTTACTTAACAAAGTTTATAAAACAAAAAGACCACTGATAATTCAGTAGTCTTTACTTTGGTGCGCGATCAGGGGTTCGAACCCTGGACACCCTGATTAAGAGTCAGGTGCTCTACCAACTGAGCTAATCACGCAAATAAACCTGGCAATGTCCTAATCTCCCACACAGTCTCCCATGCAGTACCTTCGGCGCTATAGATCTTAACTGTCCTGTTCG
>NZ_JAHXPT010000029.1 GCF_019431045.1 Clostridium weizhouense
CTTAAGGATGACGGAAGTGTTGCAACAGAGTGGCTTTATGATCAAGGAAATTGGTATTATTTATATCCAGAAGGATCTATGGCACAAGATACAACAGTGAATGGGTGTTATGTAAATGATAATGGTGAATGGGTACATAACGTTGATTCTGAAGATGATTATATTGGAGACAATATTTATAGCCAAGTTACTAATGGGTCAGCTGTAACAGTAACTTGTGATGTAACTGGACTTCCTGAGGATGATCTTACTGTTGAGAGTTTTGTTAAAAGACTTGCTAATGGTAAAATTGTAAGAATATTTAAGAATGCAAATGAATTTTTTAAGTACCAGTTACTCATTGGCATGGGAGATGTTGATCTTGAAGAAGGTGTTATATATGTAACAGAGGAACAAGGGAAACTTGCAGATGTGGGTGCAGGCATGCTAACAACAGAATTAGGTGGAGAGTTTATCGCAATTATAGTTAATGGAGTACGTGCATATAAAAATATTAAGACTGGTGAAATAATATATAATGAGAGTTATGTTGCTGGTAGTGGAGCAGGAAATATAGAAAAGGGGGTAAGTAAAGCTCCAAAAGAGTTAAATCTAGAAAGCAAGCAAATAGGAAAAAAATGGGGTAAGCATAAAACTGATTATCCAGAAATGAAAAATTACAATGAGTATAAAGATTTTAGTAATGATATTTTCAAAAATCCAGAAAAAATAGTTTATGATAAGGTAAATGATGAATATCTTTATATTAGAGGAAATGACTTATTAAGGGTAAAGCCAAATGGAGAGTTTATAAGTACGTACCCAGGTGTATCTAGTAGTAGAGTTACAAATGCAATAAAGGATGGAGGAGTATTATGGGAGCAACCTTAGATTTAAATATAGTAAGTACAAAAAATATTAATATTAATAAGATATTAATACTAATGGAGAAGAGTTTTAACGTAAAAATAGGAGTAAATGAAATTGAAATTATTGATGATTGGGAATACTCAAATGTTATTTATGAATTAGAAATTGATAATGTATGTAAATATATTGAAGTTGGTAAAATAGCTAATATTCAATTAAATGCAAATAATAAATTTAAAATGGGATGTCAAATTGAGAAGGAAAATGGTATTTATTTAACAAATTTATGGATAGATACTGAAAAATTACAACATCTAGATTCTAATTCGATTATAGCTGAAAATGAAATGTTTTATAATAAACTTATAGATATTATTTCGGAGTTATCCAATATTTATGAGATTATAATTTCATCTGTTGGAGTAGAATCAACTTTAGAATATAGTCAAGAATTAGAAGATGTTATAAGAGAAAGTGAAAATATAAATATGTGGTTTATAACTAATAAAGCTTTAAAAACTATTGAAGGATTTCATATGGAAAAATTAACAGATAAAGTTAATGTGTTTAAAAAATTAGTTGATGCATAAATAAATCAAAACTTACTGCAAAAAGTATGTAGCTTTCAAGAAGTCATATAAAGTATAAAAAAAGATAGAATAATAAGATTCATAATATTAATAATGCAGTGTAAGAAGTTAAAAAGGTTAATGTTTCAGTAATTGGAGCATTAATCTTTTTTTCTTGTATAGAAATATCTTTAAAAGTCAAGATAAATAGGATTAAAAACCACTATAAGCTGATAAGCTAAGAAATGCTAGGTTCAGTAATTCCACTTGAAAGTTAATGGAATTCGTAACAATAATATATACAGTATAGAATTTTTAATGCTTAAACAGATAAAGGTATCTGATAAAGGAGTTCCTAGGCAATCAACACTAGCACCTTTAGGAGTCAGTAAAACAAGCATAGAAGATATGTGTAACCTGATAAGCTAGGAAATCCTAGTCTCAATAATTCCACTTAAAAGTTAATGGAATTGTGAACATAATATATGTAGTAGAAAAAGATAGAAAATCACTAAAAAATAAAAAGAATTGATAGAATAGAACATAATAATAAGATAGCTGAGTAGAATAACTAGAGACTTGGAACTGGGGACTAGGAAATTGTAACGGGGGGTAGGGGGGAATAAGGACTTGAAAGAATTGAAATAGATAAATAAAAATCTATTTCAATAAAAATAAATAGGATAAAAGAAATTGAAGAAAAGATAAATAGTAACTAATCAGAATAAAGAATGACTAAGTAATTAACATACAAAAGATAATTAATCAAGAAAGATAATAAATACAATTGATTAAGAAGAAGTAATAAAATGTATCAGTTAAAGAAAATCTAATCAGTTAAGAAATTGAGTAATAATCAATGTAGAAAATATAATTAAATAACCAATCAGTAAAATAATAAAATCATTCAATGGAATAAATAACTGAAAATACAATTCATCAATCAATAGAACTATAGTAAAAAACAACGATAATACATCAGAAAACAGAGAATTTATAAAATGTGAATAACAGTAGCATTCAGATTGAAAAGCTGTAAATAATGGATAAATCAACTGAATTTAAAATAGATGATAAATATATATTATAAATCTGATAAAAGAGTTAATGTTTCTAATCAAGGAGCATTGACTCTTTTCTATTTTAAAGAAGTTGAAAGGAGTAATAATAATGTGTCAATTAATTGAGGATTTCAAGATAAGTTTAATTGAAGATGGAAAGAGTCATAAAACAATTGAAAGCTATGTTGGTGACATTAAAGCTTTCATAGAATTTCTAGGAGATAAAGGAGTTGAATTTAATGGTACGTTACAACGATTCTACGTAGTAAGCTACAAGAACTTTCTAGTAGAGAGTAACTACGAAGTCGCAACAATCAATAAAAAGATTAATAGCATTCATGCATTAAATAGATACCTTGTAGCAACTGGAGCAATGAAGGAAATAGTTGTAGAAAATTCTAAAGATAGAGTAAAGATAGCCTATGGTTCAGAGAAACAAGTGGAAGTTTACAGTGATAGGGAGGTTGAGAGGATATTGTTTTACATTCAGAATGAGGAGAAAGTAAGTAAAAGAAATAAGGTAATTGTAATGTTACTACTTTATACAGGAGTTAGAGTAAGTGAGCTATGTAGCATTAAGATAAAAGATATTGATTTCTTGAACTATTCCATAAAGATATACGGCAAGGGAGGAAAGTTTAGAGAAGTACCATTGAAATTTGATTTAGCTGATGTAATTAAGGAATACATTAAAGACAGAGATTACAGCTTAAAAGATTCAAAATATCTAGTAATAGGTCAAAGAGGAGCATTAAGAAGGGATGCAATAAATACAATGCTAGAAAGATTAACTGAGGAGATAGGAATGGTAAATAAATTAAAACCTCATACCTTTAGACATACTTTCTGTACAAGGTTAATAAATAGAGGAGTACCAATTTCAACTGTAAGTAAACTAGCAGGTCATAGTAGTGTAGATACCACTGCAACATTTTACATTAACAGTAGCAGAGAAGAAAAACTAAAAGCTGTAAATCTACTGTAGGGAGGATTAAAGAAATGATAATAATAAATACATTAGAGGACATAGAGAAAGCCGAGATAACTCCATTGGAGTTGAAGAATGAAATACTACAACATTTTCAAGAAATAGCTGAAAGTGTTGTAGATAAATACTGGAGGATGTACAACTTAAAAGAAGTTGGAGACATTGTAATACTTGAGGATGATGATTCAATAGAAGCTTTAGATAAATACAACATGATAGACAAGCAATCAAAAAAGATAACATCAATACCAGAGTTCACAGAAATACTTCTAATAGGTGAGGTTGAAATAATGAAAACAACTTGGGTTCTAGGAGATTCCTTCGGTATAACCCTATACCATAAAATCGGTAAACTAGGCACAGAAAACGAAAAGTTTTTAAGTGTATATAAAATATAGGAGGTAGAGAAAAAGTGGAAATAGTCATACTAATTGCAAGAATAATACTATTAATTTTAAGTGGAATGTCATCAGTTGGAGCAGTTGAAGAAGTAGCGAAAGCTAGTGGTGTAGCATCAGCAATATTGTGGAGTAAGCTACCTAGTAGATTTAAGTAGGGCGTAATAGGGCAGATGTTGGACACATTTAGGTCACATAAAACATAGATAAATCAATGTGTTGGGTGGATGGGATATAAAATTAATAAAAACTCACTAATAATTAATTCAATAAATACTAAAAAATAAAAGAAAATTTACTAAGCAATAAGCCCATACGCCCTAAGCTAATAAAATCAATGGTTTCAAGAAAATAAATAAGCCCAGATTAAGTCCATAAAGAACCCAATAATAAAAGGTAAATATCGTTGTAATCGTAATGTCGTCATGTCAATAATGACGATATTTTCAGTTGTAACATGGTAACTGGAAATTGGAAAATAACCTTCAGAGAAAATAAAAAAGAGAAAAGGAGATTGAAAGAGGAATAGAGAGAAAATAGCTGACTTACGGACAGTTAATAACCATATAATTGGTAATATCTATTTTAACAAAAAAATTATTTTTTAAAATATAA
>NZ_JAHXPT010000002.1 GCF_019431045.1 Clostridium weizhouense
ATAGTGTAAAAAAAATAAGTGCTAGCTTTAATCTTTTACAAGATTATTGGCTACACTTATAACGTACCAAAAACACCCTATTGGTGCTCACTTATTGCCATTTAAATTATTCAATTACTATAAATAAAAACTTCTTAATCCAATAAGTATTATTATTTATACAAATTCTATATAGATCATCTGTTTCACATTCTGTAAAATATATTTTGTCTTTTTCTAAAATACCTTCAAAATCTTTTTTTATGCATAAAAGCTTTTTCATATTTATAAGCTCCTTATTCTATTGTACAGCAACTTCTGCTGGTCTTGCTTCTGTATATTCCACTTTAGTTATTTCTGTATATTGTTCTGTTGTTATTTTTTTATAACTTACAAAGTCCCATACATCTGCATTATTATAGCAATGCCAATCATTATAATACCTATTTACTTTTTCAAACCAATTCATTATTTAATACCTCCTACTATTTGTTTTGTTAAATCTGCTACATCTTTTTGTAGTTGCTCTATAGCTAAATCTTTCTTCGCCATTTCTTTTGCATTTTGAGATAATTCTTCTTTAAGTAATTCCATTTCTGTTTTTGGTATATCTTCTAAAACAAGTTCTTTTGTTTCTACATTTACGCCTTTAACCATTTTACCTTTAGGTATTTCTGCCTCTAAGTATTGTATGCCTCCTTCTGGTACTTTATAAGAACCTGTTTGTTGCATTAGTATATATCCTGTATTGTCGTAAATTATTAATGTTTTCATATTATCTCTCCTTTAAAATATTATTAAACTAAATTTTTTATTTAAAACATATATATCTAACAACATCCCCACCTGGTCTATTAAAAGTTTCATAAGCATAAAATCCATCTTCTGTTACCCTTACAACATCCATTGAAAAATCGTTTTTCAAAAACAATTCTAGACTAGGAACGTATAAACTGTTTATTTTTTTTACGGTGTTATAATTATATATTACAACTGCAGATGGCTTAAATCCTACGTTAATAAATATTTCATGTTTTTCACCTTGTCCTGTTTTAGATGTATATGTTTCTCCGGATGAAAATCCATTTGTTGTTATTTTACTTATTTTAGATACCAAACTAGCTAAAGTTTCATTTCCATTAGCACTTACACCTTTACTATTAAGATTACTAGCTGCTGTATTCTTATCGATTTGTATCCTATTTGCTATTTCTGCATGAGTATTATTTCCACTTACATTTCCAACTTTGCCAGCAATAAGATTTTTCCCATTACTGGCATACTGAAAAGCCTGATTAGCTTTATTTAATGCTTCATTTCCTTTATCATAAGCAACTTTAACTGAATTTGGTGTAGCTGCTTTAATTGTAGATGTACTTGAAATACTATCTTCTAGTTGTACTATACCCTTTTGGCTTGTAGTACCATCTGCAATCTTTATATTTTCAACTTTGTTTATAACATTATTTACTGATGTATTATTAGCTTTTAATTCTTTATCAATAATTTCAAAGTTGTCCACAAAGTCCTGACGTTTAACATTGTCAGTACCTTCCATTAACTTTAATCCATAGTTTGTACTTTTTCTCAACTTTAATCATCTCCTTAATCGTAAATTTCTAAGTCGTCCCACGCAATACTATCTGCATTGTTATAGGATAAGTTCTTACCATCTAAGTAGTTCCAGTTTGTATAGGTGTATTTAAATTTATAATCTAAATGAGCAGGCTTTATATTATCTAGCATATCCTTGAAAGCCTGTAAATTACGTGGAATACCTTTCACACCTACAAATTGTATTGTAAATTCATATGGTCCAGTATTTTCTATTACATTACATTCTCCACCAGAAAAGGCTTCAGCAGCGTTTTTTATAAGTGCTTTAGTACATGTGCCTTGTCCCCTTTTTTTAGCCTTTAAGATTTCTCTTCTTTCTTCATAGCTGTAATTAAGATTAGTTTCTATACCATATTCCTGTTCCCAGTAGACTAGTCCCCATGTTGCTGTATCTATAAAACACTGATTAATTAAATCATCAATGCAATAATAAAGACTACCTAATTCCATGCCTTGAGCATCATAGATAGCCTTTATTTCTTTTAAATTACTTATAAAAGATGGTACATATTTAGTTAAATCTACAAAATACTTTTTTAAATCTTCTTTATTAGGGATATTTTCTGCATATCTACTTAATCCATACTGGCTTTGTCCATATCGCATCTATAATCCCTCCAGTTCATTCCAGGTCATACCCTTCTTTACTTTCTTATCCTCTAGTTCTTCAAGAGCTCCTTTTACATTTGAACTTTTAAATTTATCGGATGCTATTAAAACTACATCACTTTCAGTTTCAAGGTGATATATATTTCCGGCTGAATCTTTAACTCGAATTTTCCTTGTTGCCATAATCTATACCCCCTCTAACTCATTCCAGGTCATGCCTTTTTTTACATAGGTCATATTTATTTGTTTCCCATCAGAATCTTGCGTTGCTTTTGTCGCAGTTCCATAAACATTAGAAGTTATTGTAGCTATAGAGCAATTAATTGTAGTAGCATAATTATTAGGTAATGAAGTAGCTGTTGTACCATTAAAATTAACTGTACAATTAGAATGAAATAAATTAGATATAGCTATAGCATCATATCCTTCAGCTTGTTTTATCCAAACTTCATACGTATTTCCTGTTGCACTTACTTTATATAATTTAGCATTACTTCCATATGATATACTTCCTTCATAAGTAAATAATGAGATATTAGGAGTAATATTATTTTCATTATTAAATTTTATAGTAAATGTAGTTTTTTGATTTGCACTTCTGCCTATTAAATCAAATATTATAGGACTATTACTATAATTAGATGTTACTGTTATAGTAAGCAATTTCATGTAAGCTACATTGTTAAAAGAAAAATATTTATCATAACCACTTCTAGTAGTATTTATATTTATATTTTCACTACCGTCAAATATAGCATTTCCAGTTACTGCACCGTTTAATGCTATATTTCTAGCTGTTGCTAATTTTACAGCAGTATTAGCTGAATCCGAGCTCTTTGCATGACTTACATTAAAATTACTTGGATTATATACATACATGTTATTAGAATCATTACCACCCCATAACCAATTTGGTTGTCCTCCTTGACCGGACCAATTCCAGTTTTTATTACATGAAGCACTTTTATCAATTTTATTATTAAGAGCATTTTGAGTGGCTTTAGATATTGGTTTCTCTAAGTCATTAGTGTTATCTACATTATTTAATCCAACATCTGATTTATTAGGTTTTCTATTGGTAGTATATACATTAGCTCCATTAACTTGTAAATTATTTGCGTTAATTGTTCCTTTAGATGCGATATCTCCATTTCTAGTATTTATAACAGTAGTACAACCATTAGTTCCACAGGTGCTAGTAAATCCTATTCCATACCATGAACTTAATTCTAGATTATATTTAGAAAAATCTGCTCCATCAGCTATCCCTGCAAATAGTCCATTATGTGAACCATAACCATCTATACTACAAGCGGATGATGTTCCTCCATTAGCAGGTAATGAAGTTGGGAAATCTGTTATCTGACTTTTTGTATGAGTATGTGAACTATTAGCTTTACTATTAATTTTATTATTTAAATCATTAATCTTAGTATTTATTTCTGTTTCTGTATAATATCTATCATCATGAGTATGACCGCTAGGCGTATAAGTACTAGGTTTTCCAGTTACATCACCCCATGATGGAACCCATGTATCTTGTCTATAAGGATGATTATGATTATTAGCTTTTTTCGTCAATTCTCCATCTACATATGATTTATCAGTTTTTTTATTTACAGTATTCCAAGAATCTATTAAAGCTTGTGTTATCTTATCTAATATAGGTTTGTTGCTATGCACATGATTTTGAGAAGTATCTACATCACTAGCTGTAATATAACCTTTGTCATTAACAAATTGACTTAGCTTTGTAGGCATATCCGTAATATTGGCTTTACTATGAGTATGTGAACTATTAGCTTTTCCATTTAAAGCATTTTGAGTAGCTTTTGAAATAGGTTTTTCCAAATCACTCGTATTATCCACATTATTTAAACCAACATCGGATTTACTTGGCTTATTACCTTCGTGGTATATTTTAGTTGTCTTGGTATCATTACCGTTAGTTATAACCGCATTTTGATTTGGGTCAAATCCCATTGAACCCAAATTACCATTAATATTACTATAAAGTATTTCTGAAAAACCATTAGCATCTCGTTTTATGTTTAATTGTCCTCTGTAATTTGGGTTTGAAATGGTATCACCCGATTTACTAACTCTATTACTTACAGTATTCCAAAGATTTCTCTCATTACTTGTAATATGTTTTACAGCATCTGAAACATGAGAAAAGGCACTATTCCAGTTATCCAAAAGTGCCTGTGTTATCTTGTCTATAATACTGTTATTATCATGAGTATGTTTTTTATTATTACAATCATTAAGATTATTTCTTTCAGTATCAGTCATGAATCTATGTGTTGAATCTTCTGTTATCATACTTGCTGCATGAGTACTCGGATGTGTATAATTATTTGCATTATTAGCTATTCCATCTAATTTGGATTTATCATTTTTAGACATTCTACCATCTAAACTAGAAGTAGCTAAAGGAATAGAATTTGATGATATATCTATCCATTTAGAACCATCATATCTATAAGTGATATTATTATCTTTTACATTAACAGTCCAACCATCATCGGGTTTAGGATAAGTTTTAGATATATCACTAAAAGTATTTACACTTTCTTTCCAATCTAAATCTGTTATAACTCTACTTATTTTATTATCTATTTCATTTTTAGTATATTTATCACTCCAATTATCCAATGAAGATTGATTGATTTTATCTAAAATGTTTTTATTAGAATGTTCATGCTTTTTTGATATTAGATCATCTACTTCTAGTATCTTTTTTAAGATTCTATTTATATCCATATAACACTCCTTTCTAGTCTATTATTTCAAAAAATAGACTTATTGGTTTTGCATCTTCTAATGTTTTTCCAATAGAAACACCTCCTTGAACAGCACTTACTAAATCTTTTAAGACTTTTCCTTGTTTAGCTGAAAGAGCCTTGTTAGAATCACTAGAATTTAAATTATCTATAACTTCAGTAGGCTGTCCACTAGAATTAATAATAACCTTGCAGTCTATAGGTTCATTATTTGACAAAATAATAGAGTTGGCATCTTTTATTTTAATTCCTACCAACTCAAGTTTTTGTGTCCCATTATAAACACCTATTATAATATTAGTATCATTTAAGTTATGCTGTACTATAACATTATAGGTGCCAGAATTATTATCTAATATCCAATCATTTTGAGATACATTTATAGGAGTATTAGTTACTATTTTTTCTTGTCCTCCAGCTGTAGATACTACAATTTTATTACCAGTTTTTGAAACAGTAACATTGTTACCACCTTCAAGAATAATATCATCTGTAAGACCATTAACTGTTGTACTTACTATTTTTCCACCTTTAAAGGTTAAATCTCCAGTAGTACTTTCACCTAATCCATCTAAAATAGATTTATTAGAATGAATATGTCTTTTATTATAAGCATCATCCCAATTAGGCTTATTACTATTAAAAGTACTTTTTATAGATTCTTCTTCTTTTTTAGCTCTATTAATTTCTGTATTTAAACTATTATTTGTATTATTGATATTATCATTTAAACTTTTTTCTGCTGCTTTTGATCTACTAACTTCTTCAATTAAATTTTTATTTATAATATCTTCAGACTTTGTTGCTCTAGATATCTCAGTATTTAAATTATCAGTAAGTGTTTTCTCAGCAGACTTAGATCTATTAATTTCTGTATTTAAGTTATCTGTTAAGAGCTTTTCTGCATTAGTTGACCTATTAACTTCACTTGCTAAATTATCAGATATAATTTTTTCAGAAACTTTGGCACGTTCAATTTCACTATTAAGATTTTTTTCTATCTCATTTTCTTTTTTAGTAGCTCTATCAATTTCAGAATTTAATTCTTTTTGTGTAAGATTAACAGAATCTTGTAAATTGTTTATATCTTCTGCTTCAACTTGATCTCCAGTAGTTTCATAAGAAATATATAACTTAGGTTCTTTAGAAAATATTTTTATTATAGTTTTCCAAGGCGTTAAAGAAGGAGTTGATGTGCTATAGGTATTAATCTTAGTTCCAGTAAGCTTAGAGCCTGTATAAATATTAAGAGTTTTAAGATTAACATTATCATGGATTAATTCAGCTTCATATACACCATCTATAAGCGTTACAATTTCTTCTATAGTGTAGATATTTCCATCAATTCTATTTAACTTTTCATTAAATTTGCTTATCTCCAATCTACATCACTCCTAACTCAACATTTCCCAAAACAGCTATTTCATCTTCTCCTAAAATAATATTGTCACTTGCTCCATTAATTTTTAAATTAGAATAATCTATAACTCCATTTATTCCTATCAAAAGCCCCCCAAGCTTAGCCATAGATATCTTTTTAGATTTAAATACAATATCATTAATATATTTTTGTATTTCATCAGCAAATATCTTTTGTATATCTCCTAATATAACGTTCGAATCTATTTCAACATTTGCTGTTATATTAATATTTGTTTCTTTTACTGTAGCTACTTCTAATGTTCCTGCCAATATAGGTCTAACATTGTCTATATGTTTATAAGTTTCCTCTATCAATTCCTTATTGGCTGCACGTTTATTACTATCTGTTATTATTACTTTCACATACCCTTTACCAGGAATACATTTAGCAAATCCTACCCCTGTTACTTCTCTAGCCCATTGTTCATAGTGTGATGGATTTCCACTTGTTGCAGGAGTTTGTACCTTTAGTAAATATCTATCATATAAAGCTTGGTCGCTTTCTTTATCATATCCATTAGTTACAGCTTCTTTATTGATGATACTAGTTATCCCATTATATTTTATTGGTAAATAATTTATCTCTCCAACTTTTGCATTATATTTACTACCTGAATTTTCTGCTTTTATAATAGCTTCACCATGTCCATCCTGATCTAATACTAAATCATTTTGAGTTATATATAATCTATTATCTTTAATTCCAGCAATACTATTTGCTTTTAAATTTGCTTTAGGAGAACCTTTAACGTCTACTACAGTACTTGCATAAGTTGCTTGTTTTCTTTCTATTCCAACTTCTTTTACTCTCATTTCTAAGTATTGGGAGTATCCACTTTCTACAGCAGAACTAGCAAATACTTTTTTTGTTGCTTCATCTAAATCTAAAAGCGATTGAGATAATTTCATACATACTGGCATGCAGGCGTTATATATCAAACTTCCTTCTCCAGTATTAGTTGCAGTATATCCTAGAAACATTTCATTATATATATCTTCTGCGCTTCTATAATAAGCCATCAAATCACCTCCTAATCTATATCAATATAAAAACTATCTTCCTTGCTTCCATAGATGCTTTCTAATGTATAATTTATCTTATAACAGCTCTTTTCTAATTTAGTTGAAAAATTACTTATTCCTGTAATATAAGTTCCGTTTACTAAACAATCTACTAGCATTTGATAAGCATATGTATCACCATAATCTTTACCTTTTCCAATTAGCTTATGAAATTGACTTCCAAAATTCTTGCTATAGATTAAGTAACCTTCTTTTGCAAATGGATCTAATTTCTTTGTGTGTATTTTTCTCCATGCCTGTACTATTACTGCATCTAATCCCTCTACAATAATTGCATTTTTATTTTCATCTAATAATATTTCACCTGTTGTCAAATCTATTGCATAATCCTTTAATAAAGGTACTTCTTTTTTCTTTCTTAGATTTATTCCTTTATTATAAAAATCTTCTGGAAAAGCACCCATTATTCTATCACCCCCAATACAACATACCTTTGATATTCTGTTCCATTATGTTCAATCCCATAGCAAACAACATTTGAACCAATTTTTAATTTTGAATAGTGATAAATAGTTGAAATAGTATGATTATGATTATCGTTAGTGCTAGTGATGATATTTACCTCTTCATACCATGCCAGTAAGTAAGGATTAATATATAAATTATTTTTGTATAAAGGAAGACCCTCCAGCTCTACAACCAAAGGGTCTATTGAAGTAACTTCTGCAATTTTAAAAGGTTCTTCAACTGTATTCTTTTTTTGCTGTAAATCTATAGAATTCCAAAATTCATCAAATGATGAAGCCATTATATCATCCCCTTATTTCAATGCATTTTTAGATTTTAATATACTATAAGCTTTAAGTACCTTACTAGAATAGTATTTTTTTTCATTTGCATCCCAACTAGGATTATGAGCTTTTACATAATCATATAAAGCATCACCTAATTGTTTAACTGTTACAGTTGATGCATTGTATCCATTTTGTTTACAAGCATTAAGTACTGTACCTTCTCCAGAATTATAAGCAGAAAATATTACATGAGGTTGAATACCAACAGCACTCATTTTTTGCTTATATTCTTTCAATCCCTGTTCTATATTATTAGCTGGATCTGATGAACCTCCGCTTACTTGCATTAATCCATAATATGAACTTCCACAATAAGGATTACCTTCACTTTCTATTGCTATAATCGCAGCAGTAATATAAGAATCTATTTTATATGCATTAGATTTATTTATAATAATATCCTTATATCCATATTTACTCATATTTGAAATAAATGTGTTGCAATTACTCTCGACAGCAGTTAAATTACCAAGATACTCTTCAGGTATTCCTCCAATATTAATATCAAAATAAGTACCAGACTTACTAGGTGGAATTACTCTGCGAACAGAATATATATCTGTTCTTGTAACATCTACAGTTTTAACTATATCATTATGTTTAGGTGCATGAAGCATTCTGTTATTTCCTAAATAAACAGAAACATGGCCAGGATATGGTGGGTCAGCTTTCCAAAATAATAAATCTCCCGGTTCCCAGCTATCTTTATTATCTTTATCTACTTCGCTTCCTTGCTTGCATTGTTCATATGTAGTCCAACCTATTGTTAGCCCTAATTCATCTGTATATTGGTTATAACAATATTCTACTAACCCACTACAATCGAATGTATCTGGTCCATGTTTTCCCCATGCATATGGTTTACCTTCTTGTTGTTTTAAAACAGAATAAATTTTTTCCCATAGAGCAGAACTAGAAACTGAACTTCCTTCTTCATCTTCATCATCAGATAAATCTGACCATTCTACTTCATCCATCACTCTACTAGGTGTCAATGTAAGTTTACTTATAAATAAATTATTAGATTTCCATTCGTGTTCTACTTCTTTAATATACATAAAACAATCTTCATAACCTTTTAAAAATGGTGCAACTAAATGAACTCCAAAACCTACTCTATAGTTTATATCTCCTATGCACTCTACTTCTATAGTTTCTTTAGGCTTGCAGTTCTCATTTAATATTCTTTTTGCTTTTAGTGAAGCATCTTCTTTTTTAGATTTAAAAATAATATCTTGAATAATTCCATATTTTTTAATAATACTATCTGTCGCAGTTAAAGTATTATTAATTGCTTCAGCTTCTTCGCCATTTTCATTTTTCAAATTATTTAATCCTAATAATTCATTTACTTTTTTAGTTCCTAATGATTGAGCTTTTCCAATACTCATATGCTCTAGTTCTTCAGAAGATTTAGCCATTCTCTTCACCTTCTTCTATTTCATCATCTTCAGCTGAATCTCCAGTTTCTATATCAACAGCATTACCTTTACTATCGAATAGCTGTACTCTAGTAATCATGTCTGACATATCACTTTTATATGATAAAGCTATTAACGTTCCATCTGGATTAGGCAAAGAAGGATCACTGCATGGTCTAATTGTTTGCTTGCTCCAGTATCTATCACATGGCATTAATCCAACATTTCCTGCTACATCCATAAACATATAATAAAAAGTTCCAAACTGATTATGAACCTCTGTTGCTATCATCATACAGGCATCATAAGCACTCTTGTTTTTAACTAAATGATCTATATTTATTGATGCACCTTCACCATTAGGTCCGCCTAAAATTCCATTTTCACTATATGGAATTTCTAAATCATTAAAAATTTTACATACTGCATCAAATGCTGAAATATTACTAAAGTTATAAACAACTTTTGACTTAGTTAAATACCAAATATAGTCATAGCAAGTCAGTTCCAGTTCCTCTTTATCTGCTTTTAAATCTGAAGTCATTACTTTACCTTTAAAAATATTTCTATCTCCAACGTAAAGTTCTATTTTTTGTCCCGATTCTATATAAAAAGAAGGTAAATCACTATAAATTCCATAAGCTAATGTTATGTCTACTTGCTGTGCTATTTTATCTAAGCTACAAGTATATTTTACATTTGTAATTAAATCACTCAAACTTTTGCAAATACCACCATCATAAACATAAACGTCTAATCCCATTTGTAATATTCCTTTCTTTAAATTTAGATATAAAAATAACACCTAGGATTTCCTAAGTGTTTAAAAATTTTTTATTTATTTTTACGCATTTCTTCTAACAGTTCTACTTGTTTTTCTGTATTTTCAGCTATAATAGCAATACAACCGAGTACTGCTTTAATAGCTAAGCCAAAAATAAAAACAGAAATAGCTCCAATCAATAGACCTATTGATATCCCTATGTTACCAGTTATAAAAGCTCCTATAAGACAAAGTATCATTAATATTGCAACAATATTAAACACAGTAGCAATATTTTCTCCTGATAATTTCGTTTTTCTTATTACATCATTTTTATCATTATTATTTTTTTCAATGTTACTTTCCATGTGTATCCCCCTAAACAATATATACTATAATTGTATATTATTAGAAGGTTTTGTCAATCATTTATCTTATTTTATAACCTGTTTCTGCCATAATAACAGGACTAGTTAAATTATTTAAAGTCATTATTGTTTTATAATATTCACTACTCCCATAAAGCTTTTTAGCCATATCTTGTATAGATTCACCTTCATCCGGATAATACATATTAGCTGGATAATCAGTTGCTCCATTTTCTCCACTTTCTAAATTTAATGTCTTATATTCTTGAAATTGTATATCATAGTAAACATTTTGGCTCGCATCTTTTCTACCAAATTTAAAACTTTTTATTTGGCAATTATAATACTCTCCCCATGTTTTAAACATAAATGCCAGTGGAGTTTGATTGTTTTTCCAAGTCAGCAACGTATCACAATAATAACTATAGGGGTCCTTTATGTCTCCATTGACAAAAGGATACTTAAAGGACGGAAAAAAACTTGATATTCCCCAGGTGGCTAATTTCCTATTCATACTTACTGGCAACTCTCCATAATTCATGAGTTTTATTGTTTGAGAGTCACCTTCTTCATTAAACATCAAATCACTAGGCGATACTGGTAACAATATTATTCTATTATCAATAGCAGTATTTTCATCAGTATTAGCTAGAATTTCTTGCATATTATTATAATTAGAAAGTGTAGTTATTCTAATTAAAGATGAAAACTGCTCCATTGTCATACCATTATTCAATATATCACCTACTTTCTATTTTTTTGTGCTGATTTTAAAGATCTCATTATTTCCTCGAAATTATTAGCTTCTATTTTTTGAATTGTTATATTATAATTATTTTTTTCATCATTTTTTATATAATCTTTTAATGATTTTTTTTCACCATCTGATAACTTGGTATTTTTATCTATTGAAGTATTTGCATTTGCATCTGTTAATAATTCAACTCCGAATAAATTATTAAGCAAACTATTTGCGTCCTCTAATATAGGAGTGCTTGAATTATTTTCTCTTTTTACACCTTTACTACCTAGTATTCCATAATCTGTTTTTATTCCAAATAAATTATTAACCCAATCAATTTTTCCACCAACCCAATCTTCTGCTGCATCTGCATAATTTCCTTGTGCAATATCTGCTCCAACTTGGAATTTTGAAGTTTTATTTATCACTTCATTTCCAACTGTTTTTTCTACTAATAAAGGTAACTTATCTATAATATTATCTAATTGACCACTATCAACAAAATGCTCTATCATTTTAGATAAAGCATCTCCTATTTTTGTTATTGCATCAGCTACCTTATTTATAGTATCTGGAGTTAATGCCTTACTAAATGCATTTGAAATTGATGTGAAAACACTTCCAAATGATTTTCCAATAGTCTCTAATCCGTTTATTGTACCTTTGTCTTCTAATTTATCTTTTAAATCATCTACCATTTTAGCAACAGCAGCAAATACTCCTCCTTCTTTTGCAGTACCTGTATTAGTATCAATTCCCATTACTTCAGCTTTCAGTTTTCCCCATACGCCCTCTAATCTTTCTAGCTTACCTTTTACAGTTTTTGCATAAGTTTCAGCATAGCCGGCCATTGGAGATTGCTCAATGTAGCCAGTAAGCAAATTAACATATTTTTGAGGATCACCTGCAGTACCTTTTTTGCTTAATGCACCTTTAAGGGATTTATATTCTTCAGGGTTAGATTTCTTTAAACTTTTATAATAAGATGCAAGGTTTCTATTATTAATACCATACATTTGCAGCATATTAACTCTACCTTCTATAGCTTCTTTTACTGCTAATCCTATATGGCTTGTATCAACTTCATCTCTAGTACCTGCTACATCAAGAAACTTTTCTAATTGATCTTCACTAAGACTTACATTCATTTGACCCATTTTAGCCATAATATCAACTGTGTCAGTTTCACTAGCATATGTTTTATTGGCTTCATATGTAGCTTTTTGATATGCATCAAGTCCTTTTTCTTCATTTCCATAAAACAAATCAAGTTTCATTCTACCAGTTTCAAAGTCCATAGATTTTTCTATTGCATTTTTAACACCTTCATAAGAAAATAGTCCATCTGCTACTCTATTAAGTATTCCAAATCCTTGTTCCATCCAGTTATTCATGGTTTTCATAGCTGCTATACTAGCTGTTATACCAGCACCTATAAGACCAAGTTTTCCTATTATTCCCGCAAATCCACTAGTTAAAAAACTTTGTGCAAAATCCTTAAATCCATCCGGACCTCCAGCACCACCAGTACCAGAGCCACCTCCACCATTCCAAATATTGTTGGAATCTTTTTGGGCTTTTGAATATGCCTCCTGTATGGTCATTCCAAGTTTAATATACTTTTGTGAAAGGCCTTCTATAGTCTTTTCTTGATTTTCTTTTACTCTATCATTTGCCTTATTAATAGCATTAGCTACACTATCACCTTTTTGAATAAATTTTTCTGCTATTTTATCCACTTGTTGATATGTCTTTGTAGTTTCATTAATTATCTTTTGATTGCTACCAGTAATGCTGTTAGCAAACTGCTTAAATTTGTTTTCTGTTGCTAATACTTGGCTTGCAAATTTCTGTAATGGACTAGTATATCCATCTTCTAAAGATAATCTACCACCTAAAATATTTTCGCTCAATTACCTCCCTCCTTTTTACTTTTTAGCACTAAATTGATTGGCTAATTTGCCTGTATATTCTGCTAATGCTATATTATTATCCGTTTCTTGTTTTTTCATTATCAGCATACTAGCAATATAAAATGATTTTTCTAGTTCTGATAAATTACATAATTCCTTTAAAGTATGTCCATGTTGAAGATAATGAGCCATCATATAAAGTTCTATATCAATTTGCTCACCATCTTCGGACATAATTAGTTTTTTAGATCTTCAATTTCTTTCTTAAGGATTTCCCCTGGTTTTAATTCACTTAATCCATTAAGTTCCATTATTATTTCTGATACTGCAATCAATTCATTTTCTCGTGGAAATAACTTTTTTACTATTTTATGTGAATTAGTTTTGCATTCATAAGCTTCTAATACCTTAGAATCTTGTAAATAGTCAATACTAAGATAAATCATATATTGAATTCCAGATTCGTAGTCATCTTTCATTTTGGCCCTAGCATCTGCTAAATCACCTTTATCTAATTCATGAGCTATTAATGATCCTCTAAGTTTCTTACAATATATTCCACACGTATGTATTTCTGTTGCCTGTTCTCTTAACATATCTTTTTTATTTATAATATCATCAATTGTTAATACATAATCCTCTATTTTTACTTCTTCGTTTTTTATTTCTAAATTATTATTCATCACAATCATCCTTTCAATTTTAAATTAAAAGGTAGAGTATTAAAGTTTTACTCTACCAATCTTCTCCATCATCTATAGTATTTGTATAGTCAGCATTTTCAATCATAAATCCTGCTTCAAAGCTGTCTTCTGCAAAATTATTTTCACTAGCCAGCTTCATTAATGTTGTTTTACCTTTAATCCACGCCTTTGTTATAGCAATGCTTTCTTCTTCCTCCTCGTCAGGAGTATAATTTGTTGCTTCAAAGTCAAAAATAAAATTTTGCAGTTTCTTTGCTGCTTCTAATACTGCTGGTTTAAATCGGCTATATCTCTTATTGAGTTTAAAAGATATAGTACATTTATAGCTCATAGTTACTTCTGCATCTGTAGCCGAATTCATAAGTGGTAAATTCTTAGTGTTAGGTTCTATGCTTATTTCACACTCTTTTAATTCTGCAAGTTCTATGCCGTTAATCTTTATATACCCCTTATTGGTTCTAATAACGTCATAAGGGTTTAATTTTTGTCCCATTTAACCAACTCCTTTCTAAGTCTCATATTGAAGGCAGATATGAATATCTTCAATACAATCCATAATCTTCAGTGTAATTTTTATAAATACATAACTTCCTGTTTTGGCTTTTAGAACTTCTTCATCCTTCATTTCATCAGTATTAATGCCTTTACTTTCTAGATATCTTCTAGTTGCTTCAGCATCTAATTCAGCAAAGGATTCTTCATCGTTACTCAAGTAACCTTCATTACTTAATGTTTTTAAATAAGAATTCAACTCATTTGTTAATGTTTTTCTATTTTTATATGAGTTTCCTAATCTACCTAAATAATGTGATTCAAATATCTTATTAGAATCTGATTTTACAAGATCCATAGTTTCAATGATTCTGATTTTAGATAGTGCTTCTGATTGTGAATTTTCAATAACCTCAAGTGAATTTACACCCCTTGAGTAAACAATATTAGTACCATTGTTATATAAAAATAATTCCCCATTAGATACGCAATCGTTATTATCTGCTTTCACATCACAGCTTTTAACATTCTTTGCAATATGGTTTGTGATTGCTTCATTTGCACCCAAAGTACACAATGTAGCTGCTGTTTGTATTGTATATTCTTCTGGAGAAATATCTCCCAAATCTTTTCCAGTAAAATTTACTATACCTTCAAAATTACTTTTATAATTGTAAAGTACAGCTTTTATTTGATAGTCCTCTTCTTTTCTTTGAGATTTAACAAAATCTGCTACCTTCTTTTTATCCTCATCTGTTTTAATTTGTGGTACTGCTAACCATCCGTTTTCATTTATTTTATTAAGTAATGAAAGTGATTTATCTAAAGAGCCAGTTAGTCCACTTTCAGCGTGTCCAACAGATACTATTAATGTTTTAACTCCATAATCAGCAAAAATTGTACTTATAAGAGATTTATTCTTTTCTTCATATTTTTCAACAACTTTTTTTAATTTGGAATATTGATATACTCCTGGAGTTACAGCTAGATCATCTAGAATTAGAAAAAGCACTCCATGTTTTGCTCTTATATTGGCTGTCTCTGCTAATGCCTGTACTGTAAACTTAGTACCATGCATAGTATTGTTTGTTGCCATACACATCTCTCCTTTCTAATTTTGTGCATAAAAATAAGACCAGTTATAATTAAAAACTAGTCTTTAATCAATAATATTTAATTTTAAAATCCCCATAAGCTTATCATAAGTTGCATCTGGAGTTTCAGGAATAGGTTCAGCCTTTCCATCATAAAAATTTAAGGTCATCATAAAATTAAGGCAATCATCATTGTTATCTATATCTTTATTTAATATTGGTAATGCTCTTGATTTAACATATATACATTCATCAAACAGCTCAGTTAAATTATCAACCATTTGTAATGAATTTTCTTGTGTTTTAACATCTTCCACAAAAGTTATATAAATATTATTAAGCTTTTTTCTTGAGCCAAAATGATTAGTACTTTTTAAAGGTTTGATTTTAACATTAAAAGTTGGAACTGTTATTTCCTCTTTATTATCATCAATAAAAATATTGTTTTTAGGAAACCTATCTTTTAATGTTTTACATACACTATATAAAAGTTCCACATTTTCAATCATTTAAATGCATCACCTATCTTTCTTCTTAACCTTTCCGGTAATTCTGATTGTACTATAGTTAAACTATCTCTTACTGTATGCTTTCCTGGTACAAACTCTTTAACAAGCTTTTTACCAATAGAAGGAACATATTTTCCTACTTCTTGTTTATGACCATTCTCATAAGCATCAGCGTAAGGTGCTTGATTTGAGTCATATCCAACTTTAATAGAATGAATATTACTCTCTACTTCAACTTTTCCAGTAGTTGCAGACCTTCTTAAATTTCCTGTTTTCACTGAAGTTCTAGCTTGAATTTCAGCAACACCTTCTATTGAACCCTCAATTAAAGTTTCATCTATAACATTATTTAATTGTTGTTGTGCTTCATTTATTTTATTAATAAATTCTTCAAATCCGAATGTACTTGTACTATCCATTACTCTCAACCCCAGTTTCAATAATCTTTATATCTTCCTTAGATTCCAGTATCATAAGTTCTAAATAATCATCCCATTCAATTATTTTTTGTATAGAATAAAACTTATTTCTATACTCAATAACAACACTTTCGGTTATTTTCCCATAAATATCAGAAAAAACTCTTTTAGTACACTCAATATCATATCCATAATCTTGTTTGCATTTCTCAGCAGAGTATGGCTGAATATCCACTAAGTAAGGTTCATTACTTGCTTTTATATAGCCATCTCTCGTTATTCCATGTTTATCCTCATAGTCTTTATAGGTGTAAATATTAATTTCTTTATCATAAAACCAATCCATGCTATCACCCCTAATAAAACATCTTAATATATGGAACTGGTAATAATGCTTTAACATCATCAGTTATACAAAATGCTGTGTTGTCCCCATACGCAACATTTCTAGCGCCTTGACTAATCGATTTTATATTTCCTTTATTGCCACTCTTTTTATATTCATAAGCATTAGAAACAATTAAAATAATAGCCATACTGAAATTTTCTTCAATATAGCTATTATCAAAATTATCATTATTTAAATATTTCTTTATGAGAGTTATTGCCATGCTAATATATAGTTTTAATTTAGGATCATCATTTTCTGTTTTTATTCCAAGTAATGTTTTAATATCATTTAACATTATCAAGTTCCTTTAATGCAGCAACTAACTCTTCTTTTTTCATATTGGAATAGCCTTCTAATCCTTTTTCCTTTGTAATTTCTTTAAGTTTATCAACTGTCAATGCTGAATAATCAATACTTTGAACATCATTTATTTCATTAACTACTTTATAGCCTTGTGTTATTAACTTATCCTTGCTATTTTCATTATCAACTATTTTAATAACATTTAATTTCTGCAATTTATGCATGTTTATCATCCTTTCCACTAAAAAGGACCAGGCATTATACCTAATCCTAAACTAAAGCTTCTTTAATATTTACTCTGCAAAGCTTAAGTGCTTCATCCATAATCCATAAGTCATGGTATTTTCTATAATCAAGTTTCCATGCATCAGCATTTTGGTTAACATTAGGATCAAAGATTCTTACTTTTTCAGTTTTATTTACTGCTATTGGTGCTGTTAAAGGAGTAATAATCCAGTTTATATTTTTAGCATTATCTGCTGCTTTAAATCCACCTATCTTTTGTCCATCTGTAACACCATCAAAGAAAGTATATGCTGTTTTCAATCTTCCACTAGGTACTTTAATTATTGGGTTTCCATCAAGACTTCTAACCTTAGTTGAAATACCACCTTTTTCAAAGTTTGTAACATCTAGATGCTTACTAATAGCTACATCTTGGTCTAATAGTGAAGCAATTGTTGCAGACATTGTTATAACTAATGGAATTTCTCCTACAACATCTTCTATAGCTGCTATATCAGCTTTTAAAAGTGCAAAAGCATTAGATGAAGTAATAACATTACCACCAGTAGCAAGTACAACTTTTGAGTCTTTTGCTGTAGTAGCTTCTATTGCTAAACTTGCAATTTTAGAATATCTGTAAGCATCAATCTCTGGAACTACCTTAGTTGCTTGGAATTGTCCCATAACATTAGTAGCATTAGCAACAAAATTAGATTCGTCAACATCTTGAGAATCTAACATAAATGATCTACCTCTATCCATTGTCATTGTTTTTGTTTCATACTCTAAAGTTACTGCTCCATCTGTAAAACCACTAGATCTACTATAATCACCTAAACCATCCATAGAAATTTTAGGAATCTTTACTTCCTTACCACCATTGTATTTTACTTGTCCTGCATTAGCATCCATCCAACCTGATGTAAGTTTTGCTATTGCTTGTTTATCTAAAGCTTGTTGAAATAATGTTGCATATGCGATTTTATTCATAATATCACTCTCCTAATTTAATTAATTTTTATTTTTACATCATCATTTTTGCTAAATCATCTGCTGTTAGTTCTCCTGCTCCATTTTCACCTGGCGGAGTATAAGAACCATCAGCAATTTTTTCTTTAACACCATTGCTTACCATATCATTTACATAAGTACTGAAATTGTCAATTCTAGTGTTAGTTGTTTCTTCATTATCAGTTAAGAAATAATCAATCATTTCCATTGGTATTTTCTTTTCTGCTAGTACATCTTTAT
This sequence comes from Clostridium weizhouense, assembly GCF_019431045.1. Taxonomy (GTDB): domain Bacteria; phylum Bacillota; class Clostridia; order Clostridiales; family Clostridiaceae; genus Clostridium; species Clostridium weizhouense. Next base: position 18,886 of record NZ_JAHXPT010000002.1, read on the forward strand.
ACTTAGCTATAGATTCTGCTCTTTCAGCTTTTGCCTTTTGTTCATTAAATTGTTTTTCAAGTTCTTCAATTTTAATTTGTTCTGGAGTTTTCTTCTTACCAGTAGCCTTAAGAACCTCATCATTTATAAGAGTTTGTAAATTCTTATCTTTCCAAGTTTTAATGCCATCTGTTACTCTCTTATCCCCATAAGTTTGAAGATACTTTTTACCATCATCATTAGTTTCAACAAAGTTTTTAACATCATCTAAAGTTAAACCCTTCTCAAATAATTTAGCTAATGTACCATTCCCTTTTATAGTTTCATCTATATCAGCATCATCAGCTATATTCTTTAATAGTTCTGTTAATTCTGTTTTTTTCATTGTTAACTCCTTCCCTATGCAGTTTTATTGCTAACCCTGTATAGTTAAACCTTTTATTTTCCTAACAGTTTAATGCCTTGTTAAGGGCAAAATAAAAAGCCTTATTCCTAAAGCTTACTTAATACCTTTATATGCCGTTTGAAGTAAGAATCCCAAATGATTCCACACTTGATTTTTTATTCTTTCCTTACATATGTCAGCGCCAATTATCTCATTATAATTCTTTGGATCTACACATGCAGAACTTTCAACAATTGTAAAACCATTTACCAATGTTGCAATAACAATAGTAATTTTATCTTTCTTAGTAAACACTTCATAGTCAACAATAAAATCATCAACCATTTCTTGACCTACTGAAACGCCACTAGGTAAGTTAGGATTATGATCTACTTTAAGATAAGATTTTTCAAATACATCTTTAGGTGACCATGAAATATAATCATCTGAATACTTAACCATATACCCTTTTGTTTTTGGGTCTTCATTTTCTGGAATAGTCCACCCTTTGAATTTATTATAATCTCCTAAATTCATTTCTTTTGCTTCTATTAATTTAGTTCCAATATACTTATTCATTATTTTTCATTCCTTCCTAATACATTTCTTTCAATTCTATCTTCTACTCTTCTATTCATCCACATTAAAGCTTCTTCAATATGAGTTAATGCACATGCATTTTCTCTACTTGAAAATGGTCCAGCTTGAAAACTCTTTAGTCTATCTCTTACAATTTCCAATAGATCAGTGTCAATTACACCATGTTGTGAGTTTTCTTCTTTTCTAGCACCTTTTTGGAATACTATCTTTTGTTCTTTAGGAACTTGTAAACCAACATCTGAAACTATTAAGTATTTATGATTAGCACCTCCAGGACCTATTTCATCAGTAGCAAATACCTTATTTAATTTTTCTCTCTTTTGAATAGTGTTTAGTTCTTTCATCTTTCAATTCCTCCTAAAATAAAAATAAGCCTATAATGTTAGACTTAAATATTAGATCACCATATTCCTTTCTTTGTTAAAAGCTTTAAGTTTTTCTGTTAATCCTTTCATAACTTCATCTATATCTACGTGTAAATTAACATTTAGACTTATATTAAAATCCTGTTCTTTAGTTGATTTATTGTCATTATTAATAATTTTAACTTCTGCAACCTCTGAAAGATTTATTATTGTATTATTATCTAAAATCATAAGTCCATCATAATTTAAATGTAATTGTACATAAACGTCTTGTATATCTTTAGCTTTATCCATTTCTTGAATATATACATTTCCACTTTTCATTAATATTTCTACTTTCATAGCATATCTCCTTAAATTTTTGCATAATAAAAGCACTTACTATCTAAGTAAATGCTAAATTTATATAATATGTTCTTTTGATAATTCAAAAAGCGTAACCAACATATCTATTGGTGTATTTGCTGGAATAACTAGACATTTTTCGCCATCATAATCCCTATAACCTTCTTTTGATGAATGATATGTTATTTTACATTCTGAATAATGACCTATAGGTATTAACTCAATACTTTCAATATATACCTTTTCTATTTTAGTACCTAAATATTTTTGTATATCTTGAAATGTATTTCCCTTCAATAAATCATATATAGTTTTAAAATTCTCCATATAACCACCTCTAAATAAATTATATCATAATACAAAAGCACCTACTCATTTTTCTAAGTAAGTGCTTATTCTTCTATTGCATCTTTAGCCCATTGAATATCTTGTTTTATATCTATATTGGGATATTTTTTTTCAAGTTCTTCAAGAATTTTTATAAATTCATCACTTTTAAAATTATATGATATATCCTCAAAATATCCAGCCATATACCATATTTGATGTTCAGTACATTTATTAAAAAATTCTTTTGTTTTTTTCAAATCCTCACTAAGCATATTTACAATCTCATTCCAATATTCATCAAGATTAGGAGATGCACCATGTTGATTCATAGCCTCTATATATTCTAAATTACTAAATATTTTATTTTCATCGATCATACCTTATTCACTTCCTAACATTCTTTGACTCTCATCTGGGAAAATTGTTGTTATTTTTTTTAATGTACAATCATAACAAACTCCAACTGTAACATTATTATAATTTGCAAATTTAAATATACTTATGACATTTTCATTAAATTTATTATGCTGTAATATATATTTCTTTTTATCTTTTAAATTTGCTACATACTCAGCAGCTTTTTGAATATCTTTATCTGTCCAATTTTCTGGGAACCAAGCTTGACCTGTACCAGTCTGTTTAGCATTTAATTTATGATTTGGGACATTACCAACTCTAACACCATTAGCATATTCTTTTACAATATTATACTCTATTTTTTTATCAATTAAAAGTTCAATCGATTTTTGACTATGACCTCCACTTTTTAATCGTATTTCTCCAGGTTTTATTTTTTTAGGATTCTTTGGATTAGTAAAATCACCTTCATAAACATGTTTGAGTGTTTTTTCTGGAATATTTAATAATTTATTATCATTGTCTAATCCATTATTATAATTAATCATCCACTCTTCATAAGATTGCCAATTAATCTTTTCCTTAGTCTCGTTATCAAGTCGCATTTTAGGTCGCCAATCAGAATTAGGTATATTTACATAAGTGCATCTGCAAAAACAATGCTGAGGTAATGAGATAGGCTTTTTATGGATAGGATAATCTTTGCCATCATATTGTCTACAATCAGCACAAGTATTTCCACATAAAGTAGCCATGTAAAGCACATATTTTACATTGTGGTCCTCTCTCCAAACATCATTAATAGATTCTTGTACCCTAGCAACATTATCCTGCACTAACCTTTTAGTATTATATGCATTAGAATTGCATTTTTTCTTAATTTTAGCTTCAATTTCATTAACACTAGTTTTTCCATCAAGAAAATTATTAATTTCTAATTGCAAATCTTTTTGAAGATCATTTTTATTATCCCATAACCTGTCACTCCATAACTTATTATCCACTTTAGTATTAATTACATTATTTAAAGTTACATCGTCTACAGGCTTAATATCCCAACTAGTGTTCATTCCTATATCATGCAAATAGTTGTTAATATTATATTTTTCTTTGCCAGTAGATTTTAAGAGTTTATCAGTTAAATTAGTTTCATCAATAAGCTCATTCTGAATTTTATCTCTAATAAATTTACTTAGCTTTTCTTTTAATTTTTGCTTTTCAATGCTTCCAATAGATAATGTACTATCAGTAATGGTATAAGACAGCATTATTTTAGCTATTTCATTTAAAATATCATCCCTATTACTTTTCTGCTGCTTATATGGTTCCTGGAGCTCTTCATCAACTTTATCATATAACTTTTCTGCAAACTCTAATTGCTTATCAATATAAAGTTGTTGTTCTTTAGTAAGTTTCTTACTCATTTGCACCAACTACCTTATCAAGATCTACTTCATTTTCTGATTCTTTCTTTTTATCAGCTTCACAAAGTTCCTCTTCTCTATCTGAGTTATACATAAAGCTAAATAAGTTTCTTGATGTTTGCTTAGAAAGTATTCCTTCCGGCAATTGTGATATAATTTGTGCCATAACTAAATCATCTTGTGGGATATTTAAAGTAAACTTGGCTGATATGTCCCTATAGTCATAATCAAGATTTTCAACTTTATTAAATAGCTTAAATAAAAAATAAAGTCTACCTTGGATAATATTTTTCATACTACCCTCACTATCCTTTACTCTTTGTTCTAAGCCTATAAGTCTATTTCTAATAGCACTACCACTTAAATTACTTTGTAATTTTTCATTAGTATCAATATGATTAGATATTTCATACATATTTTTCTTAAGAGTATTTAATGTATTTTGTACAAAAGTATCATTTATCTCTTTAGTTAAAAAATAGATTTTTCCATCTTTTTCACTTACAGATATAGCACCTTTTTCTTTTAAATGATCAAGTTGTGTCTTTCCATGTTCATCTTTTTTAGTTGTATCAATTTGACACCCAGAAAAAATCAAATAAGCTAATCTATAGTCTGATATTTCATTTACAATATCAGATAAATTTGTTTCAAATGCATCTTGTAAATCTTTAAGTTCATTAAATAGTGTATCTTGTTCTTTATACTGGCTTACAGTTCCTATTCTTACTGGAACCTCTCCAAAGCTATTTATAGTTGGTTCATCAACTTTATTAAAGCTTTCATCAACATGATATATGTATTCTGGTGTATAAATATCAATGTATTGCTTAGTATCAAATTTCTTCTTATAAAATCTAAAAAACATTGATATATTTCCAAAATCATCAGCTAATACATAACCATCACGTGGATTTACAATCTTAGCATTAAACAATAATTCATCATTCTTCTTATTGGTATAATAAAGCTCATATACACTACCAAAAGAAAGCATATCTCTAAGTAGCATTTTTTCATGGTTTTTATCCCAGTGAGCTGTTTTATTCTCTAAAAAGTCCAATTCTTCTTTATTATCAGTTTTACTTGTATAAGTGATTTTATTACTTACTAGATAAGCAACTTCTTCTTTAATAAACTTCTTAATAAAATTTGTTCTAACCTTTAGATTACTTCTTTTAGGATTATGTTTATATTCTTTATAGGCTTCTGATTTACCAGTAACACAATAATCGTATATTTTATCATAAAGAATCTTTTTAGCTTCAAAGTCGCCTTTAATATTATTCAACAATTCAATGTTTTTTTCTATAAATCCCAATTTACCACCACCTTTCTAAAACAGTGCTGACCTATCAAATATTTGTACAACTACTGGTGCTTTTATTTCATCAACTTTTAACCAAAATTCAGATGTAACGTCAGCAGCATCATCATGTAAGGTATACTTTTGACCTGCAAACTCCATAAATTGATTATTAAATTCTTCATCTTCAGAGCAAAAAATAAATTCCCCTCGATTAACGAAAGGAACTATAGTTGAGATTTTATCATCTTTATTTTTTCTTTGAGATTCATTAATAATTATTATATTTCTATATTTCAGTATTGGATGTTCTTTAATCTTCTTTTCAAGTTGATTTGCATCAGCTCCATTAAAAGTATTTTTTTCAATACTTACATGAGTTGCATCTTGATATTCCAGTAATAATTCAATCATGTGATCTATATACTTATCAAACTCCTGTCTTGCATTAATCTTAGCAAGTTCACCTTTTCTACAGTATTTAAATCCATTAGCAGCAGTTGAACCTACCATATAAGCGCTATAGTCATTTTTACGTCCTCCACCAGATGCAGGGTCTACAATAAGCATAGTTTTAGTAAAGTCATGCGTTTCAATCACTTTTCTAATTTCAGTATGCATTGACTTGAACCACTTTTCGCCTATACAATCAACGTCCCCCTGAACTTCTTGCTTAAAAGAGTTAGGATTTTCATAATAATCTAATGCTAATTCCAAGCAACTCCAAAATTCACTCCAAAGGGTTTTAAATTGCATTTCTTTTTCATGCTTATAATAAAATTCTTTAGCATCTTCTAAGTGATCCGGATTCTTAAAGTCATTTAATATATTCTTAAATTCTAGCCATAAACCAGTATTGAAATATTCATCAACATCATCTACCAAAACACCTTTATACTTTTTAAATTTCCATGTAGGTGATTTAAGTAACCTAGAATAAAAGCATTCCTTATGTTGTTGAGTTCCCCAAGCCATTAGAACAGTACCTTTTTTAACTATCTTGCCATCACGTTTTACTGGTCTTTGCTTAGCAAACTTAACATCATCAGAATATCTTTTCCACTTCTTTTCTCTAGCTTCTTCTGTTCTACAATCATCTTCAGATTGGTAATCATCAAGAATTATAAGATCTGGTCTAACATTCTTATATTTTCTACCTCTCATCGGTGAAGTAGATGAAATAGCTTCAACAAAAGTTTTATTAACAAATTCTAATTGAGTAGCATTACAAATAAAGTTTCTATTCTTATCATCTAGTAACTTACCAAATGCCTGCTCAATATAAGGATTCTCAATCATATTATCCTTTATATCTTTTATGAACTTTTCAGCCGTAGAGCCTATATCTGAGCAAATCAGCACATATGTTTTATGTTTATATGCTACTGACCAACAAGTAGGTCCTAATGTACCAAAAGCACTTTTTCCAGTACCTCTAGGAAGAACTCTTCCTAATTGTTCAGGACCATTACCAATAATACTATCCTGAATATCTTTCCAAAGCTCTTCATGAACATCAGCGAGTGGAGCTGCTGCATTATCTTCTTTGGGAAGGTAAATATCTTGCATAAAATACATACAAAAAAACTCTAAGTCAATTGCTCCGAGTTGCCATGCTAATCCATGGTACCCAAACAAATTCTTAGAGTTTTCTAATATTCTACTATCCGTTAATTTTTCTGCTTTTTTATCATCTATACCTATATCAGTATATGATTTTTTTAGAAAGTGATAAAGCAGCCATTTGTTTCTAGCTTCATCACTAGGGAAATCATATGGAATTTTCAAGCTTTATCACTCCTTTCACTAAAAAATTAAATTATTGTACCATTAAAATAATTTATGATATCCTTAATCAAATCATTATAATAATTTATTTGTATTTCAACATCATTATTATCTTTAATAGAATTTAATTCACAATTTTCTCCATTCATATTAAATATTAAATTAAAAGCATTTGTTCTTTGTCGTTCATATTGAATACTTGTAATATCAATTTTATTACATTTAGTAATTTTTACAGTTTGACTGTCTTCATCAAACGAAACTTTTACTACATAATCATCAAAAAATCCAAATAAAGATACATTAGTATTTGTAAATAAATTTTGAAAATAACAAAAAGCATGTTCAAAATTGTAATTATTTATATCTAATTCATTTATTATTTTTTTTGCTTTATCACAATAATCTAATTTATTTGCACAATGTTTTAAATGAGAATATTTGCCCATATGGTTCATAAACCTACCACCTTTCCATAAAATACAATATTCTACAGAAAGAGTTATAATCCTTTTTAATGAATACTAATTAATATATTGGCAATAATAAAATTAGAATTAAACTTAATTGAGGTGTTTTTATGAAAAAAATTATTGACTTAATAAACTTTATTGCATCTTTAATTACTGTAGAAGAATTTGTTCGTAAAGTTTTGTCTATTTTTTATACAGCTTGTCTTAAAGCCTATATATTTAAAGAAAAAAAATTTTTCTTTAACAAAATAAAAACAAATAAACCTCTATTGAAGTACTTTAAAATTCAAAAAAACATTATAATTGAAATATAACAAAAGCACTTACTATAAAAAATAAGTGCTTTTGTATTATTTAAAATTTTCATTATACTCTTTAGCATACCTATAATAAGTTGGCTTAGTTATTCCTAGTAATTTCATGCATTCAAATGGTCTAATATCACCACTAAGTACTCTTTTATATTCTTTAGAGAATTTATCAAACTCTAATGCTCTTGGTCTACCATAATCATCCCATTCACCTCTAGCCTTTTTAGCTGCAATACCTTCACGTTGTCTTTTTTCTTTTTTCTCCAATTCAGCCTGAGCAAATGAAGCATACATTTCAATAAGCATATTATTAATAGTTTCCATTATCATAGTAGCAATGGAACTATCACTTGGGAGCTCTGCAAGAGTTGTTGGGATTTCTAAAACCATTAATCTAATTCCGTTATCCTGCATCTTTCTTATTTCTTTTAGAATAAGTTGTTTATTCCTACCCAATCTATCAAGTTCAGTAATTATTAATGCAATACCTTCACTAGGATTAACCTTTTTTACAAGGTTCATGTCATTAATCATTTTGTCATATAATGGTCTATCAAAGTTTTTACCTGTTTGTTGATCTGTATAAATTTCATTTATCAACTTAATCTTTTCTTTATTAATAAAATCATTTATCTCCTTAATTCCTCTATCCAAATGTTGCTCTTTAGTTGATGTTCTATGGTATGCGAAATATAACATTATTAAACACCTCGACTTTTTAAAAATACTATAGAAATTGTGTAACTGGGCGACAGGGTTTTGAGCCTTTTCTAATTTAGAAGGTACCCCCTAGTTTTGGAATATATTTCTATAATATCATTATCCTCTTATAGTATCTAAATGTCAACATATATTTTTGATACCTTTAAAATGCTTTTTAATTCCATTTAAATGGCTTAAGTACGTTGATTTTTCAATAGTCTCACATGGTACACATTATGATACTACTTAACAACTGTAAAACTCTTAATTTCTTCAATCTCTTTCTTAAGAGTATTAGTATCTGTTGAACTGTCTTTATTACCTCCAGTAGAAGTATCAATAGTGCTAGCTGAAGCTTTGCCTAATCCCATCTCAATAATAAACTTATTGGCTTGAAATCTAACTCTTTGGTCAGTCTTTTGATTAGCCATATCATACATATTATCAATGCAAGTCGTAACGTTTGATACAATTTTGTCTTGAGCTGTCTTTTTTATCTGTTCTCTTCGTCCTTCAAGCTCAGCCATAACTAACGGTTCCTTTTTCCATGCATAAATAGTAGGTCTTGATACCTTACATGCATCTGCAATATCTTTAATATTAAAGCCACTTAAGAGCATATCAATCATCTTATCTTTTTCTTTAGTTATTATATGAGATTCGATTGCCATGGTATCACCTTCTTTCTTTACACTTATTTTACACTTCTTAGCCTTACTGTTAAGTTATATTAAATTAGTAATATACTTTTACCTTTTAAAATAATACCTCTTATGTAAGCTAATAAACATATTAAAAAGACACCTATAAATTAATATAGATGTCTAAATAAATAAGAGGGCATTTGATTTATCTTTAGTACCTGTAAGAACTCTTAATGAATTCTTTCTACAATACCATTATATTACCTTTGAAGCCTTGAAAACAGTAAGGTTACAATAATATAATAATAAAATAATAAAGATATAAGAATAAAATAATAATAATCCTTTAGAGTATATAATCTGCTATTCTATCTATTACTTTACGTCTAACTTTAATGCAATTATCTACTGATTGATTTAAATCTTGTGCAATACTTGTCCAGCTTCTAGTTGGTTTAGAAAAATATCTAAGTTCAACTAATTTACGTTCATCATTTTCTAATAGATCTAAAGTTGTAGTTATTAGTTCCTTTTCTATAAGCCTACTTTCTTTATCTTTTTTAAGCTGCTCTATTTTATCTTTAATATGTTCATCACGTCTAATAATTTCATTTTCTACTGAACTATTAAATGCATTAGTTGGACCTGTTTTTTCTTCATATGTTACTGCTCTAATGGATACATCATTTAAAAGTTGTTTTATTTTTATATCTGCTAATTGATTAAGTTTATCTATATCTTTAAATTTATATAAATGATATTCTGTTTTCTTAAATCTATCTTCCATTTTTTGCTCCTTCAATAAATTTTATATCTATAAGTAAACATTTCTTTTCTGAATTTAATCTATTAACTGTATTCCAATCTTTTCTTTTTACTGCTTTTTTAATCTGTAAATCTATTTCTTTTAATCTATCTTTCTTAATTTCTAACATATCAATTTTAATATTAATCACCTTCTTTTTTATTCTGTAACAAAAATAAGGGTCTTTTGTAACAAAACTAAAATGTACTTTGTTACAGCTATAACCATTGATATTACTAGTTTTAAGCTACCTTGTACCAATGTAACAAAAAAATAAAACTTATATGTGTAACTTTATATAATATATAGAATATATATTTTTCTCGTTATATATATATTATATTTATATTATTGTTACAAATTATATTATATATATAAAGAAAGGCATAACTATGCAGGTTTGAGGGTGTAACAAAAGCTGTACCGAAAATATTTTTACACATTTTTACAAAGTGACTCAAAGCATTGATATAACTTACTTAGAGCCTGTAACAAAAGCAATCTAAATCTTGTTACAGTTTTGTTACACGTTTGTGACAGGGATATTTGCTTCTACTGGCAGGTTAGTTTTGGTTTGTTTCTTTTATCTTGCTTTCATATGATGATTTTCTTTATTACGTTCTATTTCTTCTGTAAATCTTTCTAAAGTTTTGTTTTCTTCTTCACATTCTTTTAATTCATTTTTCGATTCTTTTGATAAAAAACCATGGTCACAATCATCTAACATTTTTAATCCTTCATATACATTCTTTTTTAATTTTAATTTATCTCTTAATGCGTGTTTTAATATACAGCAATCTTTGTAACTTAAATTTATTAAAAATTTGCTCATAGCTATATCCTCTTTTTATCTACAATCTTTAATAAAACTTCATTTTCCTTTATAGATATGACTTTTAATCTAACACTTGAATAGATATTTACAGCTGTATTCTTTTTTACTTCATATGTTTGTCCTACCTCTAAATCTATATTTTTAAGTTGCTCTACAATAGCCTTATTTCCTATAGTTTTTACATTGTTCCACATATTTAAAAATTTATATTCCATGTTAAATCCTCCTAATTTTAAAATTAATATCTTCCCTCGCTTATATCATCTTTGGACTTATTCCATACCATTCTTGAACTTACATAAACGTTATCTATCATCTTAAGTATTTGTCCTACTCTATCTTTAAGTGGTGGATTTTTAGGTACTCCTCGACTTTCGTTAGTTCTTATGTTATACAAAATACTGGACCACCTATCATATACTCCTAATGCTTCTTTGTGTAATTTATAAGCTCTTGCATACTCATTATCTTGTAATATATTCATTTCATTCATAAGACTGGTGAAGTTGTTTAGATCTTCTGTCGTTATAAATTTGCTATCTAATTCATTCATGAAGTACCTCCACTATTCTAGGTTTGATTATTTCATCTATGGTCCTTTTACTTTTTTCTGTAGCAAGATAATTCCTGTTATTTTTTATGCAACTTACTATTTCACTACCGCTACCTGTAAAACCTATAAATACTATATCTCTTTCATTGCTGCTAGCATTTATGATCCTGTCACATATTTTTAATGATTTTACTGTTTTAAATCTCTCTCCATTTTTATAATAAAATCTTTCTTTAGAGCTTTGACTAGCTTCAGCTAAATCGCACCATACATCTGTTGCTCTTTTAAACTCATTCTTTCTTGGTTTACCATTACATTGAAGATCTTTTCTAGTATTCTTTATTTCTGTATAAGCTGGATTCCATATAAATTTATTTCTATCTTTAACGCACATTATTAGCTCTTCTCTTGCTTGTGGAAAACCCTTATATGTTGCCCTTATCCTTGTATTTCTTTGAGTTATCCAATTTACTATATCTAATACTTTGTTTTCATGGATCCATTTAACTATATCTAATAGTGCAAAACCTTTATTTACTCCTATGGCTCCCCAAAGATACATAGTTCCTGTTGGCTTTAATATTCTTTTACCTTCTAAAATACATTCTTTTATAAATTCTATATATTCCGCTTTATCTTGCCATTGATTATCCCAATCCGAATCTACAATTTCAAAATAAGGAGGATCAAAAATAACTAAATCTACACATTCATTAGGCAATGTTTTCATATACTCTTTGCACTCAGCATTTATAATTTTATTTACCTCTATCTTTATCACTTCCTTTTTTGAATTACCAAGCCTGTCCATACTGCAAGTTAGCTTGGACATAGGCTTGTAATTCTGTTTATTTATGAATAATTAAACTTGCTGTAATTCAAATTCCACTCTTTCATTTTCTTCTGTCCATAATTTGTTAACTATAAGTTGGATAACTTGACTATCATCATCAAATGCTATCTTGTTAAGTGAATCCAATATTATCTTTGCTACATTATCTGCATCAGGCTTCTTTTGTGGACGTTCTAGTCCTTCTCTTATAGCTTTTAATCTCTTCTTTGTGTAACTCTTAGGTACTTTATGATAAACATTAATTACTGCTTTAACTGGACCACCAATATGTTTTCCATCCTGTTGTTGATAACAAATCTTTACCCAGTTTTCATAGTTAACAGTATCTTCAGGTGTTACTGCATGTCTACCAAATACTCTTGGACGAGCTTTGCCTTTTATCTTTCCTTCTACTATTACCATGCTATACCTCCTAACTAAAGCACATTTGATTATTAGTTTCTTGGACTTCTCTTAATAAACCACCTTGCAATTTTAGACTGCTAATATAATTAATTGCTTTATCAATATCTTTTCTTAATAGATTGTGATAAGCAGTAATATTGAAATACTCCTTAATACTTCTCCAGACATATCTATAAACTTTACTTCTAAGTTTTTTATTTTTATATGCAGCACTTTCATTTCCACAACATAACTTCTTAACCTCTAAATCTACAGCTAATTTAATATTGCACGCTTGTCCATGATCTATTGTCATGTTATTTTCTAAAGTATTTACCTTACTTTCAACTTTATTAAGCTTTTCCTCATGTTCTCCCAAAACTTGATATTGAAGTCTTAATTGATCCATAGGTGATAATTTTTTAACTTTAAGTGCTTTTTTCTCACATTCTATAAAATAGTTTCTATAATCATGAGATTTTTCTGTTCGTGCCATCATTGCAATATGTTTTGCAAATTCTAAGCTAATCGCAAAATCTTGTGTTTCATTACCCTCGACATCAAGTCGAACCCCTACAAAATCGTGCCCTACATGGAAAAATTCATTATTTACTATATTAGTTGTATACCATCTTGACCATTGAGATTTATTCAATCCTAGACCTAAATATAATTCTCTTGCACTCACTGTTTTCATACCTGTGTCTGTCGTATTTAATTTTATTAATTCATTCATTAGCCTGATCTCCTTATTATCAAATGATTATCATATGAGAATAAAGAGTTGCAACTGTAGTTGCATCTTCATTCTCTATTCAGTTCTTCATCCTGTTGTAGTATTGCGTAGAACTAATTTAATTTAGACAGCTCTTTATATATATAAGTCTTACACATTCTATCTTCGTTGTAAGTGCCTTTAATTTCTTTAGTTTTATTTTCACAAAATTCTTTTACATCTTCTTCATTATCACATTCATAATAACCACTAATTTTAGTTCTTATAGTAGTTCCAAATGTGAAAAGAGTCGTTTCTTCTTGTATTAAATAAATCATAATTTTCCCTCCATTTATTACGTCAAATCTACATATTGTGTATTATTCTTGTTGTTCTGTATATTTTAATTTCTGACCACAATTAGGACAATGCTTATAATAAAGTTCATCGGCTTCATAATCTCCTACAACTTCTTTGCAGTTAGGACACAACATATTAAAATCAATGTCATATTCTCCACTAACACCAATACCTCTATTAATAGTGTCTGTTTCAACTTCTTTAGGCAATTGTTTTTCTAATCCTTCAATTGATAATTCAACTACATCTTTATCTATAGCAGTGCTTAAAACACAATATTTCAATCTATCTTTCATATGTTTAATTGCCTTTTTAATTTTTTCTTTATTAAACATGACATAAACTCACCTTTCTATTTACATATTGTGAATTACTTTTTTAAAATATCTTGGTAATATTTTTAACTCATGAGTTTTATTTTCTTTAAAGTCTGCTATTTCTAAAGGTTTGGCTGTAAATGTCTTAATACCTTTAATCGTTGTTCTACCTCACTTCTAATAAATTAATTCCACATATATCTCCATTAGTTGCTTCAAAATATACACTTACACCATTTTCTAAATGTTTAGCTCCTACTTTCAATCCATTATTTAAAGCATCTTGAATCAACTTATTCATTTTTAATTTATAATAAACTGGATCGTCTTTTCTTAACCCCATATTCTTCACCTTTCTAATCTTCTTCTTCAAAATCTTCTATATCAGTACATTCAATTTCGCCAAGATCTCCATCTTCATCTCTTACACTTTCTATAATTTTTAATCCATTTTCTTCTAATAAGCACTCATAATCATTTATTCCAAGCATTCTTTCAGATTCAATCTTATCTAAAATAGAATCTAATTTATCTGCATTTTCTGCTTCAACTACAAATTCATGTCTAAAACTTCTTGTTTCATCTACTTCAATTTTAAACTTCATCATTCTTTACCTCACTTTCCTGAAACTCATAATCACAATTTTCACAAACAAATACTGGTATTTCATCATCATTAAATTCGGTTAAATTATTACTTCCACAGTTTGGACAACATATTTGTTCGTCTTCATCATCTGGTTTTAAATCTAAATGCAATAATTCGTTTAAAGTTCCTTTTTCAATCAAAACTCTAATGTTTTTATTAAAACTTTCTTTACTTTCATATTCTTCTGGTATACCCAAAACATCTATTGGAATAGGAATGTCTGCTCTACCATCTTCATATTTTTTTATTTCTTCTTCATCAAATCTATGTGCAATTCTTAAATCAGATGTATAACCACTTTTACTATCTCTATTCCCCCAAAATAATGCCCAACAATCTCCAAACATACTATTATGTCTATTGCATAGTAACAAATATTTTTTACTCATATCCTTCGTCCTTTCTACATATTGTGAATTATATTTCTTCTATAATTTCTATTTCCTCAAACCCTATAAAAATAATATTGCTTTCATCTTTTCCTACTTCTGTCCACATTCCATCTTCATCACAACTTACAAATAAGCCTTTATGCTCATTACCGTTTTTCATTTTTATTTTTACTTCTGACATACAGTTTATATATTCTTCACCGTCATTAATCATTAATGTATAAACTGGTTCTATTTTCATTGCTTTACTTCTTTTTAAATTCTCATATTCAGATTTATTACTATCAAAATTAGATATATATTCTCCATTTGAAGCTGCATACTCCTTTTGAGTTTCATTCCAGCAATGTTCACACATCATTGCTCCTAAATCTGCCATAAAAGGTGATGGTCTTAAAATTTGATTTTCTTCATCACAATAATTACAAGTTCCAATTTTATAAAGACTCATTATTCTCCCTCACATTCTAATAATTTTTCTAACCTCTTTATTTCATTTGAATAATATCTAAATGTATTTTTCATATCTTCTCTAAGATCTGCTATATCATTTTTTATTTGCTGTTGTTTAGAAAGTATCTTTGTTTGTCCTTCCGTACATTTTAATTGATTGGCCATAAAAGCTTCTTTGCATTCTTCATGTATTATTGTGTCTCCAACTATATTCCATTGGTCTTCCCATATAACATCATCACATACTGGACATGTTCCTATAATGCATCCACTAGCCATATTCTCACCTACATTCTGCTAGGTGTTACAAAATCAACATAGTCTTTTACATGATCTATTTCTATATAATCTTCAAATTCTTCTACAACACATCCATCAACTCTGACTTCTGTATCTGCGCCACCTTCTTTTTTAATTACTTCTAAATAATCAATTAAATCTTGTATATTTTTACTCATTGCTCTCTACCTCACTTTTAACATACTCATAATGTACTGGCTTATTAGTTACTAGTGCATACTCATGCTCAACTCTAGCTCCTCTGCTATCTTCCCAGTTACTTAACATATAAATTGCATCACATTGGTCTATCATGCTTGTACAAATCGGCATATATGCTTCATATGGAAAACCTTCCGGAAGAATAGCTGGATTCATGCAAATATGCCCTTGTGATTTTAGCTTTTCCTCTGCTTCTTTAAATATTTCTTTATAATTCTTAAGTCCGTTTATCTTTCCTGCAATATAAACTTTACTCATTATTCTTTACCTCACTTTCACTTCTATATTGGAAACACATTATTAATAACTTTATTCTCAAATTCGCTAACTACTTCTTCCAGATCATTATCAGCACATTCAACTATTGAATTTAACTTTAAATTTTGAAACATTCTTCTATCATATTCGTCAAACCAAGCATTTGAACTGATTGTACTATCTGAAGTAGTAATTCTGTGCTGTTTTGCATTAGCTTTTATAATATATCCTGCTTTTTTAGCTTGTTTTTTAAAATCACTAGTTTTTAATGGAACCAAATCTACTGATTGATACTCTTTTATATACCTGTGAATTGCATCTATAATAAGTTGAGTTCTCATATAAACTTTTCCACATTCACACTTAATGGCATTTTCATTGCAATAATAACTAACGTTTTGTAGCATATCGTTATATAGCACTAGCATTTGTTCTACTACACTTTTTGTATCTTCTCCACCATCTAAAACTTCTTCACGTATATTTTGTTCAATATACCTATAGTAATCTTGTACAGGCTCTAAATTATGTTTTAAAAGCACTTTGTTAAGTAGTTCAATGCCACATGAAATATTAACAGCAGTATTTAATGGTCTATCCTTTAGATGGAATATTTCTCTTAACTCTGATCTAAGGTTCTTATATTCTTCTATTGGTAAATTTAAAGCTTCTAATATAAGTGTCTTTCCTAACTTCTTAAGCAAATCCTCATGGTCACTTAACCAGTACATGGATTCACTATTTTGTTCAGTTCTTTCATTCTTACTTATATAAACTATACAAGAACGTGTTATATTAGCTTTTTCTTGATTAGGATAACTTTCTTCTCCTGCTATTATTAAAGGTCTATCAAGTTTAAATTCCTTGACATTAAAGGTCTTATCCCCTCTAGAAATGGTTAATCTGTCATAAGCAGTTCTGAATATATCACTAAGTTTCATGTTTTTATACTTGTCCATCATAGATGGCTTAAATTCATCAAACAGTATTGGATAATTACCAGTACTAAGCATTTTTTGAATAGCAAATGGTGAAGTTGACATGGCTTTCTTTTCATCTACACTATAGTTAAGTAATAGAGCAACAACTTTTTCTAAAATTGTACTTTTACCCGAACCACTTTCACCTACTATAAGCAAGTGATGTAATTTCTCTGCTGCAGCAATGTTATGCCCTACTTCTAAGAAACTTATTGCACTTCCAATAATAGATATTGCTTTATCGTAGCTTACAAACTTGAATAAGTGTTTCATTAACTCTTTTAGTTCATCTTTTTTTATTGTTTCTATGTCTAAAATATCAATTTTAGTGTTTTCAGCAATCTTAGAATAATCAACTCCTACTGGAGATATTGAACCTGTTGCTGTAATTAATTGAAATCCATCTTCTACTGGAATAAATTTAGCACCGTTATAAATTTCTTTATTGTCAATTGCTAGATATTTAGTTATCCATACCTTAAGATCAACTAAATCTTTTAATTTAGTACCAGTAAAGCTAAAATCCATTCCCAAACAACTTCTAAAGGCTCTTAAATCATCAAATATCTTACTACTACCAATCTTTTCTGCTATTTTTTCATCTATGCAACTTTTAACTTTAAGTCTTATCCCTTCAACTTCTGCATCTACTTTATTAACTTTACTTGCTTCTAAAATATTGAAGTTAGTAATATAATCTCTTGTAGGCTTACTTTCTTCATCATCATTTTTAGAAAACTTAAGTTTATATATTCCATTAGAATCTTGTTGAAATTCAAATTTGTTTTTTAAATCTAAGCTTCTCTTAAATGCCTGTAATAGCTCTTTTTTAGTGTGTCCTGCTTCTAGCCAATCAGTTACATCAATGTTATCTCCCATAGCCTTAATGCTTGGTAAATTGATGATTTTAAAGCTACTAGCAATCTTTATAAAATTGTATTTAATGTTATCAATATACTTTTGACCTGCTTCGCCCGTATCTCCTATAACTGCAATTTTCATAAACTCGCCTTTAATCTTGTCGTAGTCTTTAAATCCCTTTATACTGGTTGCTACGTAATCTTTTTTACTAAGCATATTAGTTATAGTATTAACATCCTTTTCGCCTTCTAAAAAGACGATAGTCTTATTCTCGGCTATTCCTTGCAATAGATTGTAATAGTTATAAGGTACTTCCTCATATCCTCTGTTATTAACAACCTGTCCATTTTCTATATGATAGTATGGTGTTTCTTTTTTACCATCAGGCTTTAAAAACTTAACCTTAGCATATATAGGCTTGTTATTTTCATCTACAAAAGTAAATATTCCTAAAGGTTTATAACCTTTTTTATTACCTCTAGTGACTTGATTTCTCACATATTCTTTAATAGCTTCTTCAAAATCTTCTACTGGTGACTTTTCAACTTCTAAACCTAGATATTCTCTAGCCTGGTTGTATTCCATATTCTTATAATTCATTATAAAATCTATGGCATCACCTACAGCACCACAACCCCAACATTTGTATCTCTGCTTATTGGCATTAGGTATGAACTTAACACTCATAGAAGGTGTTTTTTCACTATGAAAAGGACATTTTACATATCCTTCTCTATTGAATTTTTCTCCTGTTTCTTGCTCTATAAGTTGCTTTAAGTCTATATCTTGTAATTCCTTCAATACTTTCTCACCTCCTATAAATTAAATCCATTAATCCTTTCATACTCTGTCATTTTTCTTCCTATAAGACTTTCTATTTCTATAATTAAATTACTCAATTCTCTAGTTACTGTATTGAATAAACTTAAATATTTCATACATTCTTCAATAGTATGAGTTCTGAAATATTTCTCAGCATCTCTATTTCTATTTAAGTTATAATTGTATTTTTTCTTTAAGAAAGTTAATTGTTGTTTCTCCATTAAATCAACCTCTATTTTTAGTCTTCTGCTTATTTTTCATTCGCTTTTGATACTTTTCTTTTCCTTTATTAGTTGTATTTAGCCTAGTTGTTACTGTTTTTAATGCAGCATCTATTATTTCATCAACACTTCTCATTACCATCAATATCACACTCCCTATAGGCAAATTTACAGTTCCCTAAGTCTTCTATTTCATTGAATGGTATAACTTCTTGTTCATTAAAATGTTTGTACAGATCACATTCTTTAAAACATTTAGTGCAATTTTTACAGTTAAGGTCCATAGTTATTTCCACTAGGTCAAAATATTCTTTACTATCTTCGTATGCTGTATCAAGTTCAGCACTTTTACGTTTCTGTAATACATCCAACTCACTATCACTTATTACAACTATCTTAGAATTTTCATAAAGTCTTACAAATTTTTTAGCTTCTTTTTCTCCTAGTCTTGCTATCATTTTCTTAAGAGTGTTTTTTATAAAAGTACCACCTCTTTTAAGATTAGATTTTTCTTCTTTATCCATTACATTTCCATTAGTAAAATGTTCTACGAGTACTCTTACATAATTAAGAATAAGCAGCTCCTTAACTTCCTGGTTATTTAGATAATCTTTCATCACCAAACAACTCCTTCTAATTTCTTAAATTTCTTAGCTTTCCAATCATCTATTTGCATTGAACTGAATATTTCTCTTAGCTGCTGACACATTATCTCTACATCTGCTATTTCTTCACATACATTATCTACATCTGAATTTTGATTAAGAACATACTTACTTAAAGCTTGTATTAATTCTCCACATTCTTCACAAGCTTTTATCATTTGATTATTTCCTCCAAAAGTCCTTATAGCTTTATTGCAAATCTCTGTTTGCTTTTCAATACTAATCAAGTTCCTCACCTTCACTTTCTTCTAATATAAAGCCTTTGTGCTTGAACAAATTGTATACATAAGCCTGTAGAGTATAATAAATCTCACTTCCCATACACTTCTTATCTACTGGAACTATTACTGTGTTATATTCAGCTTCAATTCCTTTCTTAATTCTCTGCATTAAAGTAAACGGATCATATTGACTTCTATAATTTCCATTTCTTAAATTCTCATGGAAATTCTTGTCCTCTACAAAAAAGAAATACTTTATATCATGCATATTCATGTGTGCTAATTCTTTCTTAAGTCTTGCTGCATCTTCTTTAAGATTGCCTGCTATTTCATCAATAGAGTTTTTGCGTTCAATTGCTATGTCCCTATCAAAGTAAATATCAGTTGTAAACTGTCCTATAGTATCTTTGGGTATCATAGCTGTATAATCTCCAAAATCATTTTTAACTGTCTTATAAGGTATTTTCTTTTTATTAAAAAAATCCAATATATGTTGATTATTTTGCTCACGACTATCCACCACAACTGTCATATTATCTAAGATTTTTTTCATTTCCTTATCTGTAAATTTATATCTCAATTCTTCACCTTCTCATATTTATTAAATTTTCTGCATATCTAAACTGTTGTTTAATATAAGAGTCAGTTACTTTTCCTCCACTTGATAACCAATCTGTTATCCTACTATTTATGTCTTTTAAAGCAACCATTGGTAATATATTGCTGTGTTTCACCAATTCTTCAATACTGTTTATTTTAATCATGTTAATTCCCTCTCAACTGATTCTCTTTTGAGAATAAGAGAATCTAACTATATCGTTAAATGCTCTTATTCTATATTATTTTTAAGTTCTAAACAGATAATTTGTACTAGACATATTAATTCTGCCTTGCTTAGCTTTTACTAAGTCTTTCCCATAACATGGTGCTTTACCACTAATAACAATGTCATTACTACATTGGCACTCCTTATTAAAAGGGCACGCTTGATTTAAACACTTCATAATATCACCTCTAGAATGGCATAAATCCATCATCTACAACTTCTACTAAATCATCTACATTTTGTGTGCCACTAGGATTTAATAACTTATCCTTAGGAACATCTACGCCTTTTTTAATTTCTTCTACTGTTCTAAAATTTTGAAATTTAACTGCAAACTTACTTTCTCCATAAGAATTTAGGTATTCTTCTTTGCCAAATAACGCACCTACTAATTTTCCTTTAAAACAATCTGCAAAATGTTCTCCCCATACAACTTTAAATCCGTTATTACTTTTCTCTACCATATCTATAAAAGTCTTAAACCCTCTATTGGTAGCACCTTCTGCATCTAATACTAATTGTCTTACTATTGCATTATTGTTCCATTTCTTTTCTGCTCTAGTATCACTCTTATAAGCATTAGAATAGTAATTAGGTTGGCTATCACTCTTATCTGTATCTAAATAGATAACCACCATGTCTCTTCCTGCTTTACTCTTTGTTTCTTCAACCTTCATTATCTTACAGATATGTCCACCTGCTTCTAGTGCTTGAAATCCTGTAAATCCTTGTGTTTCATTAAAATCTTTTGGCATTAACATAATTATTTATCCTCCTTGTTTGCTTTAATACTTATTGAATGAACATCAATTTCCTTATAAAGTTCAGATATATCTATATGGTCAATTTCCTTATTGTTAACCTTAGTAACTGTACTCTCTACCTTTTCTTTTTCTAATCCTTGTCTTACACTATCAGCTATCTTTATAGCACCTCTAGGACAACTATATTCAGTTAAATCATTCTCAGCCAAGAATTGTTCTAGTTCTTCCTTTGCACCTGTTATATAAGCTTTAATGTTCTTAGATTCCTCTCTCTTTTCTAAGATACAAGCTATTAAATTTTCTGCTCTTTCTTTACTTATTGTATTCTCCATTAAAATTCCTCACTTTCTATTAATCAATTACTTTGTTTCCTTTAAATTCAAATCTATACTTTTGCTTTTCTAATGGGTATTTCTTATGGTCAACCTCACTAGCAAACATCTTAAGTGGTCTTACCCAAACCCTATCTTGTCCATCAAGTTCACAGTACACCACCATATCTTCCAAACTCTCTGTATGCTTGCAGATATATAACACTAGGTAGTAATTGCCTTTGAAGTGCTTATATACTCCTTCTTTTATTTCTCTAGTCAATACTTATCCCTCCAACTCATAATATTCTCTAATAGTCTTATCAACTAATTTCAAGTCATTATCCATTTCTAGTGGAAACATATCCATAGGACTTTTTGCAGTTGTATAACCGTCACTTTGGGTAATGAATTTATGTTCAGTACCATCTGTACTAGTTAAAAGAACTATACTAAATAATCCTTCTAGTGTAAGTTGATTATCAATCATCTTTCCACTTGTTTTAGCTTTAATTTTTCCTGTTTCTGTAGTTTCAACATGATGCAAGAAATAAACTATTACATCATCTGGAACACCTGTAATAATGAACTGAATGAGATTTCTAAAATCTAGCGCAATATCTGTAAATTTTCCGTAACCTGTCTCCTTTGCTTTATCAAACATTTGAAATGCCATTAGGTACTGACTATCATCAATTACATAAGTCTTAAGTTTAGATTTTGATAATCCACTTACAATTTGTTTATAACTTGCACCATTAAGTTTTGGTAACTTCTTTCTAAATGGTAATGGCTTACTTGCTACATTAAATATTCCAACTTCTCCATCTTCAAAATTTCTCATTGAAGTGCTTTTCCCACTTCCACTTTCTCCTAAAATTAATACTGGTAATCCCATCTATTAAAACCTCGCTTTCTTATTTTCCTCTACTGGAACATACTCAATAATGATTTTCTTAACAATTCCATAATCATCACTAATTGGTGTAACTTTAACAACATCAGCTCCTTTTAAAGTTTCTTCTAAAGATTTTTGCATTAAGTCATTTAGTTTCATTAATTCTTACCTTCCTTTCTTTCCTTTAACTCTCTTAATGTCATAACTTGTCCTATAGGTTCATTCACAATTTGTATTTGACCTGGTATCAAATTCATTAATACATTAAAAGCTTGTCTTTGCTCATCATTTAAAACTACTGGATAAGCTATATTATCCTTAATGAATGTTAATAAGAAATTGTTTCCTGTTGCTTACATTAGCTTTCACCTTCCTTTACTGGTTCTAATACTTCCAATAATTCAGAATAGTATTTAATACTTCTTTTACACTTATCTAGCTGTCCTCTAAGATAATGTAAACAATCTTTAGTTACTGGCTGTTGAATACATTCCTTTAGGTCAATTAAAGTTGCTTGTTGATAAGCTAATCTTTCCTTAGTGATTTTTGTTAAATTCAATTTAAATCACTCCTCTATATCTGAAAGTACACACTCTAATGTTTCTGTAATACTTAATATTAGCGTGTATAACTCGTCGTAGTTGTTTTCTAACTGATATGCTAGTTCTTCATTCTTCACATGAATAACGCTAACTGTATCATCTATAAGCGTGTTTACTGTTGCTGCTTTTTCTTTTAACCTTTTAAGACTTACCATCTTTAATCTCCTCACACTCAAAATAAATTTCATTATCTTCATCAAGATAAAATTCTTTTATTCTATAGGTTGGATTTTCACAATCTAATAAGTTAATCCCTAAACTTTTAGCTTGGCTGTTAATTTCATTAAGCTTATTCATTAGTTCATTCTTTTTATTAACAAATAGCATTGCTATACCTCCAATATGTGATATAATTTATTTAAGTATTTTTTTGCATGGCTACTTCGGATACTTTGGTCGGGTCCTTGGTAGCTTCTTTATTGTTAATAGTTTTATAAATTACTAAAGCTCCACTAACATATTGAGTATGCCATCCATATTCAGTATCTGGTGGATAACATGAAACCCCATATTTAATATCAATAATTTCAATTTTTTCATCCATTTCTTTTAACCATTTATTCATTTCGCCATAGTCTTTACTTTCTTGCATATCATTAAATTTTTTTACTTGAATCACTGTTTTCACCTCTTTTCATCTTCTCTATTTCTTCCTGTAGAATGTCTCCAAACCTTAAATTTTCCTTATCACCTCTTTTAATAACTCTACTAGTAAGCTCTTTTGCTTTTTCTCTGTTCTCTGCAATCTTATTTATTTCTAAAATATTTCCCATATTATTTGCCTATAAACTTATCTGTTATTTTTTTAGCATCATTAAAATCTCTTAAACACTTAGGACAAAGTTTAAATCCCATATACTCTACTAAATCTTCGCTATTCCCACAGCAATGACAACCTTGAATATACTTTTTTAAAATTATGTTATCTCCTTCTACATAAATTTCTAATGAATCTCCTGTTCCTTTTGCTCCACCATTGATGTTAAATAATTTTCTTAGTTCTTTTGGAAGTACTACCCTTCCTAACTCATCTACTTTTCTTACAATTCCTATTGCTTTCATTTTTCTTAACCCTCCTATAAATTTAATTTAATTCGTTCCAATACTCCCTCTTAGCCTGTAGTAGGTTCTGTGTATTTTCCTATAGGTTATAACCTACGTATTAACTACAGTTTGACCAATAATGAATTATGTTGACTATTTATTAACAACTATGCACCACATATTCTTACCGTTAATTCTTACTTGCTTGTAGATTATCTTATTGAGCGATTCAAGCTTTTTCTTTATATCATGCTTTTTAATATTAAATTTACTAGCTTCAAAGAACAGAACATCCTTATCTACTACAATTCCTTCTTCTGTTCTTCTAAGTATTCCATCAACAATAGAATTAGCAATTATTTGATTAATCATATCGATTGTTATTCTATTTAGTCTTACCTCCAATGGTTCATTAATTTTTAAATAATGTTTTCTATTGGCTATACTTTGCTTTTGTTTCTTATAAACTATTTTTTCAAGTTCTTGTAACCTTGAATTAGTACTTGCAATGTATTCATACATACTGGAAATCTGTTCTGAAAGTTGATTTATTAATTCATTAGGATTTTCAATTACTTTTTCCATAGCTGCAAACTTGTCCATATACTTATCTGTAAATAAATTTCCCTTAGTTCCAGTAGTCTTATGTGCTAAGAACTCACAACCTCTTTTAGTGATTTGGTATTCTTTCCTTTCTTCTCCTTTCGCATCTTTGTATGAACTTTCTACCCAATATTTAACGAATCCAATTTTGGCTTGGTTAAAATCTTTGTTAATTCCATCAATTTTTCTTAATAACTTTGAATGTTCCATTTCCATCATTTCAGCAACTTCTCTTGATGAAAGTTTGTTTTCTAATTGTTTAATCATCACTTGTCCTCCTAATCTATAATTTTAAAATCTTTAAAAGCTGAAGATTACTGAATGTAATTGCTTTTAAGCTTTAGATGTGCTTGTACAATTTATTTGTTATGTTAATTACTTGTATGCTTTTTATTCTTTTTTAAAATTTCTAAAAAATATTTCTCAGCTTCACACATATATCTAGTTCTCCTTTAGAATTTCTGTTGGTTTTACATCTAGCGCATTAGCTAAAGAATGAATTGTTTTAACTTGTGAATTTGAAACTTCAGTATTTAAAATTCTAGAAACTCTACTTTTCGAAACTTTCATTTTTCTAGCTAAATCACTGGGTGCTATACCCTTTTCTAGCATTATTTTTTTAACTACATTAATATTTATTGGCATTTATTTTTCCTCCTTTTTGGTTCGCTTGGTATGTTTTTATTTTATATTTTGTTTCCCTATAGGTCAACATTAGTTAAGTTTGATTAAAATAAATTAACTCTTTATTCCTTTATATTCCTTTTAATTGCTGAAAATTGCTACCTTTTTACGTTTTTTGTCGTTGGTTTATTATATTGATTTAAATTCCCCTATAGGGTTATTTTAGGAACAATAAAGCACATTATATATATTAAAGGTAAACCAATGTTGACAAAAGTTAACCAACATGTATAATAAAAATAGAGGTGAATATTATGGAATTTATAGACAGACTAGTTGGCTGGATGAAAGAAAATAAAATTAAGCAAGCAGAAATATCTGATAAAGCCAATATGAGTAGGAGTTATATAAGTAAAGTAGTTAATGGAAGTAAACCACCTAGTGAAAACCTAATTAATGTTTTAGCTAAAATGAGTGGTAAAAGTGTTCATTGGTGGCTTTTTGGTGAAGATGAATATAAAGGATTAGCTTCTTTGAATGCTTTAATTGATACATTCATAAAAAGTGGAGAGATCAAAGAAGACGGTACATATGATTGTGATATAGAAATGATTTTAAAAACAATGTTGGATAAAGAAATTAGAGATAAATTAAAAGAAGCACAACGCTAATTTGCGTATTGTGCTTCCTTTTTTTTAAGTACTTCAAGTATTTCTAGTAAATATTCTTCAGCTTCACGCTGATTTGTTTTTTTATACTTGACCATTAATATGTCCCCTTTCAAATATAATAAGTCATATTTATTATTCATAAGATGTTAATACTTTAATTATTGGTATTAATAAATCATTATGTATTGAATTCTAGCTCTTTTTATCTTAAAATTGAAAAACAAATAGTCTTAACATCAATTTTCTTAATAAAAATTACTTATGTATAATTTTGAAAGATTGTGTATATTATAGCATAATTATGTTATTTTTAGCAACACTTTATCTTTACTTCTATTATACAATATACGAACGTACGTTTGCAATATATTAAGCAAAATTTTACAAAAATAATAACCCTAAAGTTGTCCTTTCTTTTTCTCTAGAATATATAATAAGTATTCTTCAGCTTCAGTCACTTTTACCATCCCCCAACTACTGGAAATATTTAAATATTGCAAGCATTATTTGCCTTGCTGTAAACTTATTATATACCTAAAAAGGTTGTGTATATTACAACTTTTCCCTATAATAAGACACTTAAAAAGAGAGGTGTTAACTATGCTAAGATACAAAAGAAAAATAAAAGGTCTAAATCAATCACAATTAGGTCGAAGATTACGAAAAAGCAAAAGTTATGTAAGTAGATTGGAAAGAAAAGTAAAAGGATATGAACCAAGCTTGCATATGATAAAAAAAATAAGTAAAGAATTGGAATGTTGCCCTATAGAATTATTTTTATTTTTTTCAGATATTGATTGCAAATATTTCAAAAAGAATAAAAAGTCAGATTCTATTTTAAAATAATAAAATTATAACTACCCACTCTTAATGGTTATAATTTCACCTTTTTAGTGTATAAATAGGTGATTTTATAGCCATTTATTTTTTATATATTCCTGTATAATTATAGAAAAAGGACAGGGAGCATATAAAGGTGTTAGGTGATAGAATAAAACTACTTAGAAATGAACAAGGAATGACACAGGAACAACTTGGAGATTATTTAAATTTATCTAGATCAAGCGTAAAAGGATATGAAAATGATGGTGTAGAACCTAGCTTAAGTGTTCTAGTTAAGATAGCAGATGTATTTAATGTAAGTTTGGACTATCTCCTTGAAAGAACTGAAGAAAAGTATAACATTAATCTATTAAATGAAGCTGCTAAAGATTTTCTATTAAAAATAATTAAACTTGCAAATGATTATAAAATAACAAAGAAGTAATCTACATAATTTAATATGTTGGATTACTTCTAGTTTTTTATTTTCTCATTTTTATTGATTTCTTACTGATAAATTCTAAAGGATTAAACTCTTCAAAGTCTTTTTGTAAGTCTTTAGTAAACATATTAACGTAATTTCTGACCATATCTAAATCACTATGATTAAGTATCTTCTGAAGTTTTATTATGTCACCATTATTGAGAATCCACTGCTTAGCAAAAGTATGTCTCCAGCGGTGTATACCTGTTTTATTAATTCCTCTAGAATGATTATAACGTCTCATACTACTATCAATGCTATCTCTGTTCATTTTCTCTCCATAAGCAGTACAAAATAACCAATCTTCATCGCTTCCGTTTCTAATAGATAAATATTCCCTTAAAATAGGCTGCAATGATTTAGTTATTGGAATTGCAAGTGGTTTTCTATTTTTAGTAGTTCTTAAATGTAATAAATTATTATATAAATCAACTTCTTTGACTTTTAGATCTCTTATATTAGAACATCTCATACCTGTAGCATATAATACATTACATATGGTCCAGTTTCTAAACTCAACAAAAGTGCAATTACTCTTATTGGGTTTCTTTAATAATATTTTTATTTCTTCTTCTGTATATGTTTCTATTACTGGCTTATCATATTTTATTAAAGCTATATGGAACTTCTCCATATATCCAAGTTTCATAAAATAATAAAGTATAGTTTTTAAGCCCCTTAGATAAGTATTAATTGTAATATCTTTAATATCCAATTCATTTTTGCAACCAATAACAAAATTATCAACTGTATCTTTTGTAATATCCTTTATTGACGTTTTAGGCTCAATAAATTTATAAATAGTTCTTACAGTATTATCATAAAACTTAATTGTAGCTGGTCGAAAATTTCTAGTTCTACAATAAAAAATAAATTCATCATAACCTCTATCAAATGTTATACTCTTTGTGTTAATTTCAATCATTTTTCTTTTCATAATCTACCACCTTTTATATAAAAAATACACACACGTCTCGACTATTTTTTATCAAAAGACGTGTGTGCAAATCTAAGTATTTAGGTGATTAAAACTATCGAATTGGTGCAGGTAACGGGACTTGAACCCGTACATCACTGAGACACACGCCCCTCAAACGTGCCTGTCTGCCAATTCCAGCATACCTGCATATATTCTTCATATTTAATTGTAAAACATTTTTACAACTTCTTCAATCATAATTTACAGAAAAATACCTAATCCATTCTCTAATTGACAAACAACAATTAATGAATAAACCTTATGGAACTTATATTCTTATTATATTTCTAATACTTAAAATATCTATATGACATTAAAGCATTTAAATTATCATAAGAATACACTTGACTTCCATCGTCCATGCCATATCCACCATATACTGGACTATTAAAATTACTTATTTGAAATGCACGAATTTTATTCATAGCAAGCTTTGCTAATTCCTCATCGTTCGTTCTAGATGATATTTGCACTATAAATGAATATATAGATGTTGATTCAATATTAGAAATTGCTTTCCCATCTTTTGAATATGATGTTGAAATAAAGCCATCTGCTTTAAATCTATTCTTAATCCATTGAATACTTTTACTTATATCCTGACCATTTTCTTGTTTATTAAGTATTACAATCATAGATAAAAGTGTATCAATATTTTGATTATCATCATAAGTTTCTTGCTTTCTATTAAATTCCTTCTTATAGAATGGTACTTCATCACTTATATATCCATTATTTATAATTTGAACTGAACTCTCTAATACCTTTTTCCATGAAGAATCTAAATCTGATAGCATCCTTAATGTTTCAAGATCTAAATAACATAAGGTAGTAACATCACTCATTTTATATCTATCATTAAAATCTACAATAACATTATTATCTACAAGTTCTTTATATATTCCTCTAGATATATTAATAGCCATTACTCTATAGCTTTTAATATTCCACCTTTTTTCTGCTAAAAGTAAAGCCTTAACTATTCTTAAATCATCAATCGTTGCAGATGTATCCGATTTTAAACTACCTTCTACTCTCCAGCTTATAAGACTATTAGAAAGTATCATATTATTTTTTATATACTCTAATGTTTTATCAAACAATATTTTGTCATTTTTCTCTAAACTATATAATAACATTATTCCTTGAGATTCTGATAATATAGCATGGCCTTTTGTTATATCTCCAGCAGATTTTACATTAGTATAATTTGTATATATTCCACCATTACTATCTGTTAAATTATTATTTACAAAATCAAATAGAACCTCTTCCTCTTTTGATATATTTGTTCCTAACCATATCTTATCACTGTATACTGTCCTAAAGTATGGAGCTGCAATGTAATATATTATAGTACTTAGTAATAATAATGTTGCACCAATTAATATAACTTTTTTCTTCATATTTACCCTCATCTTTTATTTATAAGAATTTATTTACTTATCGTATAGATATTTGTAAACATTATAGTAAGTAGTTACTTTGTCTAAATATTTTTTTGTTTCTTTAAAAGGTATATAACTTAAATCCATTCCATTTTCAGAAAGTTCTTCATCTTTAAGCCATTTATTAACATTTCCTGGACCTGCATTATACCCTGCAATTATAAGTTCCAAATTTCCATTAAACATTTTTCTTAATTCACTTAAATACCAACATCCCATTTTTATATTATATTCTTCATCAAATAATCTCTCTTTAGAAAAATCATTTAAATTCATTTTTTCAGCTGCCCATTCACCGGTTTCAATTGTTATTTGCATAAGGCCTAATGCCTCTTTATTAGAACGTGCCTTTTTATCAAAATTACTTTCTGTTTTCATAACTGCTAATACAAAAAATGGGTCGAGATCATATTCTTTGCTATATTGATCTACATATTCTTTATATTTATAAGGAAAAAATACTTGTTTTATTAAATACTTAGACCCAATTCCTATAGCTATTAAAATAAATACTACTATAAGAAATTTACTTTTTCGCGCTCTCATTTTTTTCTCCTTACTAAATTATTTATATACTCAAATACTGTACAAAAACTGACCACTTAATGAACTTCTAGATAGAACAAAAGTGGCTACACCACGTTTCAATTGACAGTTGACAATGCACAATTATGGTTGAAAGCCTTTGGCTTTTTTCAAATATATTTTAGAAATCTTCTTAAGAAGATTTCTTCCTTAATTGTCAATTATCCATCGTCCATTGTCAATTCAAAAATTTCTCCATAAATTTAAATTTCATCTAACTTTTGGAATGTATATAATAAAAATTCAGCCGATTTATAATGTTTTTATAAAATCAATTAAATCATATACCTGCTTTTGTGTGTCAATCAAATCCCCATTATTATCAATAATAATATTTGCATAATTTTTCTTTTCATTTAAAGGCATTTGTGCATTAATACGACTTATTGTTTCTGCTTGAGTTAATTTATCTCTTTGTTTTACTCTTTGTATTTGTGTTTTATTATCTGCACAAACAAGTACAACATAATCTACTTCTTCATGCATTTCATTTTCTATTAAAGTTGGTGCATCTATTATTACTACCTTTTCACCTTGTTTTTCATATTTTTGTACTTTTTTCTCTATTTCATTTTTTATATAAGGCATAATAATACCTTCATATTTTTTTCGTTGTTTTGGGAATTTAAAAATATGATTTCCAAATTCTCTTCTTCTAAATTCCCCTCTCCAATCAAAAAATCCTGATCCAAATTCAATTTTAACTCTATCTAAAATTTGAGGATTTTTCTCTAAAACCTCTTTTGCAGTCATATCCGCATCTATAACAATAAAATTTTCATCTCTAAACATACTAGATATAGTGCTCTTTCCAGTTCCTATACCCCCTGTTAACCCTATTTTTATCATTTAAAAAGTTCATCTCCCATTTTTATTTTGCATCATACCAAGTTGCACCATATTTTAAATCGACATCAAGTGCTACATTTAATTTAATAGCATTTTCCATTTCTTCTGTTACTAATTTTTCAACCATATCAAATTCATCTTTTTTTACATTCAAGATAAGTTCATCGTGTACTTGAAGTATTAATTCACTTTTTAGGTTATTTTCTTTTAATTTATTATAAACATTAACCATAGCAAGTTTTATAATATCAGCTGCACTTCCTTGTATTGGTGCATTCATTGCTAATCTTTCTCCTAATGCTTTAACTATTTTATTAGAAGATTTAATTTCTGGTATAAATCTTCTTCTATTTAAAATAGTTAATACATACCCCTTTTCTTTAGCATACTCGCTTACATAATTTAAATATTCCTTTATTTTAGGATATCTTTCAAAATAAATAGCCATATATTCACTTGCTTCTTTTTTAGTAATTTTTAAATCCTGTGCTAAACTAAAATCACTTATACCATATACTATTCCAAAGTTTACTGCCTTAGCATTACTTCTCATTATAGATGTAACTTCATCAACTGACACTTTAAACACCTCTGATGCAGTTTTAGTGTGAATATCACTATGATGTTTAAATGCTTCTATCATATTTTTATCATCTGCAACATGTGCTAAAACTCTTAACTCTATTTGAGAATAATCGCAAGAAATTAATACATCATCTTCTTCTCTAGGAATAAATACTTTTCTTATCTCCTTACCCATTTCATATTTTATAGGAATATTTTGAAGGTTAGGCTCTGTACTTGATAATCTTCCTGTAGTTGTAACAGTTTGATTAAAGTTTGAATGTATACATCCATCTTCATCAATTACATTTTTTAATCCTTCTACATATGTAGAATTAATCTTAGTAATTTGTCTATAATACATTACCTTAGATATTATAGGATGTTTATCAAGTAATTTTTCTAAAACCTCTTGATTAGTTGAATATCCTGTTTTAGTTTTCTTAATAACAGGTAAATCAAGTTTTTCAAAAAGAATTTTTCCTAATTGTTTTGGTGAACTTATATTAAATTCTTCTTCTGCTAAATCATATATTTCCTTTGCAGTTTTTTCAATTTGTTCATTAAATTTTACTCTTAATTCTTCTAACTTTTCTCTATTTATATTAAATCCAATGCTTTCCATAGATGATAATACATATATTAATGGATGTTCTACTGTATAGTACAACTGATCCATATTTTCCTTAGTAAGTTTCTCTTTTAATGTATCATATAATTTTTTTAAATAACTACAACATATTCCTTTAAGATTTATTCCTTCACCTTTAATATCTTTACCTAGATATTGATTTATTAAGTCTAATATCTCATAGTTATTTTTTGAAGAATCAACTAAATATGCAGCTATAGCTGTATCAAAATCAAATCCTTCAATTTCTATATCATATTTATTTAAAAATGTAATTAAATTTTTACCATCATGTATTACTTTATTTATGCTTTTATCTTCCATAAAATTCTTTAAAAGTTTTAAAGCTTCATCTTTATTTTCCATACTTACCAGTTTAAAATCTATAATATTAGCTTCATTTTCTTGTCCTAATATTAAATGTTCTAACTCTAATTTAGAATATTTAGTTTGATTACTTAAAGTAAATAAAATATAACTTCTATCCTTAATCTTAGATAAAGTTTCTTTCATATCATTTAATGTTTCAATCATACTAACCTTTATATTAGCAATTTCAGCTAATTCTTCTTCTTCGTTATTTGAGTTATATTTGGCAAGTACAGATTTTAACTGAAGATTTATAGCTAATTTTTTTAATTCTTCTAAATTAACATCACTATCACTTTCTATATCTTCTATAGATAATTCAATAGGAACTTCTCTCATTATAGTAGCTAATCTCTTAGAAAATACAGCCTGTTCCATATTATTTTCTAAGTTTTCTTTTAACTTTTTCCCACTTATTTCTGGAATATGCTTTAATACCTCTTCAACAGATCCATATTCTTTAATAAGTTTAAATGCAGTCTTTTCACCAACCCCTGGAACCCCTGGAATATTATCAGATTTATCACCCATAAGTCCTTTTACATCAATAAATTGAGTTGGTGTTATTTCAAATTCATCCATAAACGCTTTATAATCATAAATTGCTGTTTCTGTAACACCTTTTTTAGTTATTACAACCTTAGTGTTTTCTGAAGCTAATTGAAGTGCATCCTTATCCCCAGTAACTACGAAAACTTCCATACCATTTTCTTCTGCAAATTTAGATATAGTCCCAATTAAATCATCAGCTTCGAAACCATCTAATTCAAAAGTTTTTATTCCCATAAATTTTAGTAAATCTTTAATTATTGGAAATTGTTCACCAAGCTCTGGTGGCATTTTCTTTCTTCCTGCTTTATAATCTTCATATTCTTTATGTCTAAATGTTGGTGCTTTTCTATCAAATGTAGCAATTATGCTATCTGGATTTATTTCATCTTTCATTTTAAATAACATATTTGTAAAGCCGTAAATAGCATTAGTATTTATTCCTTCGCTATTTGTAAGAGGAGGCAATGCATAAAAAGCCCTGTTCATTAGTGAGTTTGAATCTAAAATTAATAACCTTTTCATTTCTAATCCTCCTGTAATATTAAATAAGTTTATGTATTGTTTATTAATTTAAATTAGTCATACATTAACATTATACTATCTTTATTAAGTAAAATCATTATTCTTTAATAAAGGTAACCATATTTTCTAATATTAATTCATATAAATCTTAAAAAGCAACTCTTTTATCTATAAATTATAAATAGGTCTATTATTAAAATATTTTTTAATTCCAATCTCAAATATAGTATTTGTTTAAATTTATATAAATAAATTTAGACATTTTATCAAAATAGTGACATAATAAATATCAAATGATTATTAAATTTATTTTTTAACATTTCTATTTTTCTAAAAATTTACTAAAATTATAGTTAATACTTTATTTTAGAGTGTTAATAATAACATTTATTTAAAATATAGTCAAAATTTCGGTATATATTTTAAATAAATACTAATATTGTAAAAGCAAACTAAATATTAGCCTATGTTTTAATTAGTATTAATAAAACATAGCTGAAGATTAAAATAATTTATGAGGTGATTATTAAATGTTTAAAGATTTACTAAAAAACTATGCAAAACTTACTGTAGCTAAAGGAGTAAACTTACAAAAAGATGGTCTTTTGGTTATTAATTCTCCTATAGAATGTAGTGAATTTGCAAGAATGATTGCTGAAGAAGGATACAAAGCCGGTGCTTTAGATGTTTATATAAATTATTCTGATGCAAATTTTAATAAAACAAGATTACTTAAAGCTTCTAATGAAACACTAAAAAATGTTTATAAATTTGAACAGGATAAATATGATTATTTTGCTGAAAATGGTGCTGCATTTATAAGTATTTCTGCTTCTGATCCAGACCTTTTAAAAGATGTAGATTCATCTAAAATTTCTATCTATCAAAAAAGTAGAAGTATCGCATTAAAAAATTATCATGATAGATGTTCATCAAATAGAAATTCATGGTGTATTGTATCAATCCCAACTGAAGCATGGGCAAAAAAAGTATTTAGTGAACTTCCTCCTGAAAAAGCTATAGAAAAGCTATGGGATGTAATTTTTGAAATAATGAGACTTAAAAAAGCTGATCCGATAGAAGCTTGGGATGAACATACTTCTATTCTTCATGATAAAGTAGGAGAATTAAATGATCATAATTTTAAATATATTGAATTTAAAAACTCTTTAGGTACAGATTTAAAAATTGAACTTGTAAAAAATCACCTTTGGTGTGGTGGAGAAGATAGATGTGAAGCTGGCTTTAATTTTATTGCTAATATGCCAACAGAAGAGGTCTATTCAATGCCAAAATATGATGGGGTTAATGGTACAGTCTTTAGTTCAAAACCTTTAAGCTATTGTGGAAATATAATAAATAATTTTTCACTAACATTTGAAAATGGAAAAGTAGTAGATTATTCTGCTGAAATTGGTAATGATGTATTAAAAGAATTACTTGAAACTGATGAAGGTTCAAAACATTTAGGAGAAGTTGCTTTAGTGCCTTTTGATTCTCCTATATCTAATTCAAATATAATATTTTATAATACTCTTTATGATGAAAATGCATCTTGTCATTTAGCTCTTGGTAATGCTTATTCTTGTTGTATTAAAAATGGAGAAAATATGTCAAAAGAAGAATTAATTAAAGCTGGCTATAATCACTCACTATCTCATGTTGACTTTATGATTGGAACAAAAGATATGAATATAGTTGGAATCAAAGAAGATGGTACAAAAATTCAAATATTTAAAAATGGTAATTGGGCATAAATATTAATTCTAACATTAAAACATTTAATTTATTTTAAACTTTATTAGAAGTTATAAATTTTAAAATAACAACTTCTTAGTATTAGATTATATGCTAATCTAAAGCACATGAAATAAAATAATAAATCAAGAGAGATATTATATATTTTGTATCAGACAATGAAGCAACTCTAGTTAATATTAGGGCATTAACCCAGTTTGCTAAAAATATCACACAAAATATACGATTATTATATTGATATATTATTTTTTGAATTTGTCTAATACTAAGAAGTCTGTTTATATCTTATTAATCTAAATTTTTACAATAAAAGTTATTATTTTTATACTTAAATTAATCTAACGGTTCTCCTTGATAATTTGTATATTCTGGTTCATTTTTTGGATCACCAACATTATCCTGATTATCATGAATTTTTTGTCTTCTTCTTCCTTTTTGTACTGGATTAGATGATCCATGTTTACTCATTGCATGTTTTGCCATATTAAACACATCCCTTCTTTAAATATCCTCTACAATAAGATTTATATTATATTTCTTAAATAGTTTGTACATATATATATATTTAATTCATTATAATTTTTTACATATATATTTTTTATTTGAAAAACACAAAAATTAATACCTTCTACCTTATTAGTTTAAAAGTTTATATATTTTATTTTTATACTAATTTATACTCTAAATTTTATAATCTTCTCTATTAAAAATACTACTTCTATAAATAAACATAAAAAGTTCTAAATTTTACATAAGATAAAAATCCTATCTAAAACTTAGAACCTCAACTAATATATTCTAATTATTAACAGTTATAAAGTTCCTCAACTCTTTCCCAGTCAATAATATTCCATATGTTTTTAACATATTCTGCCCTTAAATTCTTATATTTTAAATAATACGCATGTTCCCAAACATCTATTGTTAATATAGGTATTAACCCTAAACTTAAAGGAGTATCCTGATTTGATGTACTTATTAATTTTAATTTTCCTTTTTTGTCTTTTACAAGCCATCCATATCCTGATCCAAATTGGTTAATAGATATATTACTCATTTCTTCCTTTAAATTTTCTAGATTTCCAAAAGTTAAATTTATTTGTTCACGTAATATTCCCTCTGGAGCTTTTTTAGGATTTGGTGATAAAAGTGAAAAATATAAATTATGATTTGCTACTCCACCACCTTGATTAATAACACCCTGTCTAATTTTTCTAGGTATTTTAGTAAGATGAGCAAGTATCTCTTCTAATGTTTTTCCTTCCGTAAACTTCTCATATCCTTCTAACAGTTTATTTAAGTTGTTTACATAACTTTGAAGATGTTTTGAATAATGTATTTCTACAGTTTGTGCATCAATATATGGTTCTAATGCATCATATGAATAAGGTAATTTGATTTTATCATATTTCATTTCATAATCTCCTATTAATAATTTATAAAAACCTCTATACTAATATATTAAAAAATTATCCGATTATGAAATTTTTTTATTTTTACCTACTTATTTTTTTAAAAACTATCTTTAAAATAAATTTATATTGCAATCTAAAAACAAATTCATGCAAATTTATCATGTTAATACCTTTTGTTCTAAAACATCACTATAAATTTAAAATATACTTTTTTACATAATTTCTTCTAATCTATTTCTAATTGCTTCTATAAACTCAAATGTATTTGCAACTTGTATATTATCATGCTCTGCTAGTACTGCTAAATCTCTTGTCATTATTCCATCTTCTATTGTTTTTATACATGCTTTTTCTAATTTATCTGCAAAAACCATAAGTTCAGAATTTCCATCTAATTCTCCTCTTTTTCTTAATGCTCCTGTCCAAGCAAAAATAGTAGCTATAGAATTAGTTGAAGTTTCCTCACCTTTTAAGTGTTTATAATAATTATCTTGAACTGTTCCATGTGCTGCTTCATATTCATAATTTCCTTCTGGAGATACTAATATTGAAGTCATCATAGGAAGTGAACCAAATGCAGTTGCTAGCATATCACTCATAACATCTCCATCATAATTCTTGCAAGCCCAAATCATTCCACCTTCAGATTTTATAACATTTGCCACTACTGTATCTACTAATGTATACACATACTTAATTCCTAATTCTTCAAACTTTTCTTTATATTCATTTTCAAACATATCTTGAAAAATATCTTTAAAAGTATGATCATATTTTTTAGAAATTGTGTCTTTAGTTGCAAACCATAAATCTTGTTTTGTATCTACTGCAAAATTAAAACAACTTCTTGCAAAACTTTCTATAGATTTATCCAAATTATGCATTCCAAGTACTATACCATTTTCAGGGAAATTATGTATTAATTCTCTTTTTTCTTCTCCATTTTCTGAAGTAAATACAAGTTCACACTTACCTTTTCCTTCTATTTTCATTTCTACACCTTTATAAATATCCCCATAAGCATGCCTAGCTATAGTTATTGGTTTTTTCCATGTTTTCACATAAGGCTTTATAGGTTCTACTATAATTGGTGCTCTAAATACTGTTCCATCTAAAATTGCTCTTATTGTTCCATTAGGACTTTTCCACATTTCTTTAAGATTATATTCTTTTACTCTATCTGCATTAGGAGTAATAGTTGCACACTTTACACCTACTTTATGTTTCTTTATTGCATTAGCTGCATCAACTGTCACTTGATCATTAGTCTCATTTCTATATTCTAATCCTAAATCATAATATTCTGTATTCAATTCAATAAAAGGATTCAAAAGTTCTTCTTTAATAAGCCCCCAAATAACTCTTGTCATTTCATCTCCATCCATCTCAACTATTGGCTTAGACATTTTAATTTTTTCCATTCTTATTGCCCCCATTTCTATTTTTTAAGACATTATCTATTTTAATGTCTTAAGTAATGTTATTTAATTGATACTATTTCCCTAACATCTATCTTATATTTAATTGATGAAAGAATTTTAAGTGTCTCTATAAGTTCTTCTAAGATTCAGATATATAAAATTTATATATAAA
Source organism: Clostridium weizhouense (assembly GCF_019431045.1). Lineage (GTDB taxonomy): Bacteria > Bacillota > Clostridia > Clostridiales > Clostridiaceae > Clostridium > Clostridium weizhouense. The sequence continues at coordinate 57,654 of NZ_JAHXPT010000002.1, forward strand.
CTTAAATCCTAAGAATTACTTGATAAATATTATACATTATTAATGTACTGTAAACAATATATTAAGTTTTTACTATAATAAAAACTTATTTTAAATAGTCATTTCTATAAGTTATATTATATGTAATACTTCTAAGTTATATATATCCTTCTAAGTAGATATTATTAATTAACAAAAGTATTAAAATAATTATATACTTCTTTTCAATCCTATTCATACAATATTTAAATATAAATTATATATTTTAAAAAAAATTTCTTCATTAATATAACACTTATGCTATTTATAAATAATTTTATTGATTAGAACTTATATTTAACTCTAAAATATTATTTTAATTAATGTAAGCGCAAATAATATTTGAAAACTACCTACTATAATTCCATACATCATAGATTTGGGTCCCTCTTTAATTAAATCTGAAAATTTAACCCTCATTCCAATGGCTGCTAATGCGATTATCTCAAAATTATTACTTATTAATTTAAATGTTTTTTGAATTAAGTTAGGTACTAAGCCCAAACTATTAATTAAACATAATATAAAAAATCCTATAATATACCATGGTACTTGAATATTAGATTTTTTCTCTCTTTTTATTATTTCAGTCTCTGACATATCTTCATTTTCCTCAACTTTGACTCTTGAAAAACTTATAACAACAAATATCAAAAATATTATTCTTATTATTTTAAATATAGTAGCTAAAGTTACAACATCTTCATTAATAAATTTTGCAGAAGCTATAACTTGTCCAACTGATTGTAATACCCCTCCAACCATTGCAGATGTTTGAGTTAAACTATTTCTATATAAGAATGTTGTAATTATAGGTATAACAAACATTAAAATTGTACCTGTTAAATTCACTACTGTTACTGAAATAGCTTTATCTTTATCATTTGCATTAATAACTGGTGATACAGATGCAATAGCAGATGAACCACAAACTGCATTTCCTGATGCCATAAGTAAAGAATATTTTTTAGAAAACCCTAATCTCTTACCTATAAAATATGTAGTCAAAATGGTTAGACTCATTTGAATTGCTATAAATAGCACTCCTTTAAAGCCAAGTAGACTTATTTGCATAAAACTTATTGTTGATCCCATAAGTACTATTGAATATGATAAAAGATCCTTTTCTGAGAATTTAGAACCTTTATCAAACTTAGACTTATTAAATATTGTATTTCCAAATATAATCCCTAAAATAATTGCAAAACTAGCTCCACCTATTATTGGCATAAAATTCCCTAATATTTTTCCTAAAATAGCAATAAATATACATGCTGCAAGACCTGGTATAATGTCTTTAATTTTCTTTTTCATATAATCACCTCAAATTTATTTTTATCTTAAGCTTTTCTTAAATTCGAGTTAATTATATTATATGAATTTCATAAAAGGAAATACTTATTATAATATAATATCAATAAGCATTTAGTTATATATAATTTTACTATTGTTCTATATTTTGAAACAATATCAACTCCATTTAAAACATCTTTTAATTTTAAGCAAATTGAAAAGAATAATAGACTAGTAATCTCATCTATTTTAAGTCATTTAACATTAGCAAATCTAAACTGAACTTGCTTTATAGACTAACACATAATATACAACACACTTTAGTCTATTATTTTATTTCCTGTGCTTTAATTTATTGTTTTAAAGAATATTGAATAAAATTTTTCATATTCTTACTTAAGAACTTATCTTTATGATAAATAAGCCTAAGTGCTCTAATAATTTTGCCTTCAGTTAGTCTATATCCACTTAATGCACCGCTATCAATTTTTTCTTTAACACTTCTAACAGAAAGACAGCTTACTCCTAAATTTGCTTCCACACTTTTCTTTATTGCTTCTGTATTGCCAAGTTCCATAAATATTTTATAATCTATACTATTATTTTCTAAATATCTTTCTACTACTTCTCTTGTTCCACTCCCATCTTCCCTCATTATTAATTTTTCTTTGAAGATATCATTTTTATTCAACATCTTCTTTTCATTCCATGGATGTAATGAGCTAGAGATAAATATTAATTCATCTTCCCATATTTCCGATTCAACAATTTCTTCTAAATGCGATTTTCCTTCAATATAAGCAAAATCAATTTTATTTTGAAGTATCATTTTTTCTATATTAGCTGTATTATCTATACTAAGAGATATTTCAATTTCACTATGTTCTTTAAGAAAACCTTTTATTATATCAGGCAATATGTATATTCCTATTGTTGTACTTGCTCCAATTTTAATCTTTCCTTTTTCATTAGTATTTATGTCACTTATAGCCCTTATTGATTCTTCATAAAGATTAAGTATTCTTCTTGCATAATTTAGATATATTTCTCCTTCATATGTTAAATATAGTTTTTTTCCTATTCTATCAAATAGCTTAATCTCTAATTCTTCTTCGATTTCATGTATTGCTTGACTTATAGATGGTTGGCTTATATATAATTTTTTTGCTACCTTTGTCATATTTAATTCTGTTGCTGTTTCATAGAATATCTTTATTTTTCTAAAGTTCATCTTATATCTCCCTATTAATACTTTATTTTCATACTAATAAATAAATTTTAATTTTATATTACAAAAATTGATTAAAAAATATTTTTACATTTAATAAACTTTCTTATTTAAAATCTTTTTATTTAGATTAACTTATACTATTATACATTATTATTTAAGAGATATCTTTTATCAAATTTCTCTTTTTAATAAATACAAACTCTTCACTTTGCTTCAATAAAAAATTATTTTTTGCTATTTATTTTTATTAAACTTTAAATAAAATATAACTTTAGTTATACATAAATTCTTTAGAAATACAGCTTTCTAAAGAACAAAAAAAAGTGTCAATTTTAACAGTGACACTCTTTTTTATTTAAATAATTTTATTTTAAACTTCAAAATTTCTTACTAATTCATTAATTTTAAAAGCTATATTAGCTTGATCTTCTGATGTAGCTAAAACTTGTTTCATTGCTAAAGTTGTATCATGTAATCCTTTTTGAATTAAATCTACACTTTTAGATGATTTTTCACTATCGCTTCCTACATTTTTCATAACTCTACTTACTTCACCTATAGTTGTTTCAACCTGTTCTGACATTAATGCTAACTCTTGGGACATATCACTAATAAATTTTCCATCCTTACTATATTTTTGTCCAATAGAAGCATATTTTTCTAGATTCCTATTAACATCTTCCATTATAAATTTTAAAATTTCATTACTATGACATGAAAGATTATTAACTGACTGTTCTACCTTGGTTATAGTCTTCTTGATAGTTTCTACAGTATGTGATGATTCCTCTGCAAGCCGTTTGACTTCATTTGCGACAACACTAAACCCTTTTCCTGCTTCTCCTGCATGTGCTGCTTCAATTGTTGCATTCAATGCTAAAAGATTTGTTTGACTTGCTATATTTGATATTGCATCTGCCATTTTTCTCACTTCAGTTACTACCTTAACATCTTCAATAGCTTTTATAATATCTTTTTCTTTTTTTTCATATATTAAAGATATTTCTTTCATTATTTTTTCACTATCTTTTTCTATTATCAATGCTCTTTCTTCAATTTGATTAGCATTATTATTTCCATCAATAGCTTTCTTAGATAAATTCTCCATATTAGTATTTACATCTTGTATAGAAGTAGCAATTTCTTCATAAGTTGTTATGCTTTCCTTCATTCTTTCATTGATTTCTTGTGTAGACATATCCACTGTTTCTACCTTTGAAGTAACCTCTTGAACTGTTGCAGATAACTCTTCACTTAAAGCACTTATATTAGATGTTTCACCCATTATTATAGTTATAAGATCCCTTATATTTTCTTGTGATTTGTTTAATAATATTGCAGTCTTTCCAAATTCATCTTTACTATCTATATCTATATTTTTAGAAACATCATATTTTGAAATTCTTTCAGCTAAACCTTCTATTTTTTTTAATGGTTTTAATATACCTCTGCTTATTAAAACCACTAATATAATTGCACCTACTATTCCAATAATATTTATTCCAATAGTTAATACTAAAACATTATTAAAAATATTATTATTATTTATATTATTTTTTTCTGCATTAGTTTCAGAAAAAGTAATATTAGTTTTTAAAAGATCATATATACTATTTTTAACTCTAATCATTGATTTATTATATATTTGATTCGCTTCTTCTATATTACCATTATTAATTAAATCAAGAACTTTATCTGTATATTCATCAAACTCTTTAAAATCTTCTTTCAATTGATTATATTTGTTTTTTTCTTCTTTAGTTATTCTTACCTTTTCATGATCATTAATTAAAGCTTTAGTTTGCTGTGATAATATTTTAATTTTATTAGAATATATATTTATATTTCCATTATCAGAACTCATAAATATATTAACAAGATAAGAATCTACTTCTTTAATATTAGAATTTATGCTCTCTAACGTTTTTATTGATTGAAAACTAACATTATACATATTATTAGCATTTTTATTTACTATTCCAATTCCAGTAATAGAAGCTACACCTAATACTATCATAAGTATACATAATATAGCATAAGATACTCTCAATTTTATTTTCACACTTAAATCTTTTAATTTATTTAAGTATATTAATTTATTTTTTTTATTTTTTTTGATAATGTTACTCTTAAAAATCACTTTTTTTATCATAAAATAATCCTTTCAAATATATCTTAATTTCACATTAACTTAAAAATATATATTAAATTAGAATCGTTTCCAAAACAATATTAACATTTATAGGATATTTTTTCAATATAGATCAATGTATACCTTTAGTTAAGCATATTTTTCAATTTTTTTGAAATAATTGTTATTTGATACTTGAATTTTGAAATATATGGTGCTATAATCTCAGTATAGTAATGAATTGATATTAACTTGATTTCATCAATTGGACAAGTATATATTAATTTTAGGAACCGTTTCCGATAATTTTATTCTTATATTTAATATAAGTGATTTTTTTAAAAATCTAAGTAAACGGATACATTGATTAAATATATCTTATTTCTACTATATATTTCAATTTTATGTATTTTTAGTTAATGTATCTTTTTATTACTACATTTTTCGGAATCGTTTCCGAATATTATTACATTATCAAACATTTTGTGGGAGGGGTAACAATGAAACTAAAAATGAAAAAAACTCTATCTGCAGTATTAACAGCCTCACTTCTATTAGGGACTGTTACAGGATGTTCATCATCTAGTAATAAGACTGCTGCAAAATCTGAAGGTGGCAAAACAATTAAAGTATTTCAACTAAAAGTTGAAATCAATGATGCACTTCAAAAATTAGCTAAGAAATATGAAGAAGAAACTGGTGTAAAAGTTGACATTACTTCTGTAGGTGGAGGCGCTGACTATGGTGCAGCTTTAAAAGCTGAATTTGCAAAAGGCACTGAACCTGATATCTTTATGATACAAGGTGCTGGTGATTATAAAGTTTGGGAACATAAAATAGATGAATTAACTGATCAGCCTTGGGTTAAAGATGCTGTTCATGGAACATTAGATTCAGTTTCATTTGATGGCAAAGTTTATGGAATGCCAGCAGCAACTGAAGGTTATGGTTTAATGTATAACAAAGATATCTTAGATAAAGCTGGAATAGATCCTGCTTCTATAGATACTTTTGATAAACTTAAAGCAGCATTTGAAAAATTAGATTCTAAGAAAGCTGAATTAGGCATTGATAATGTTGTTTCTTATACAACTAAAGAAACTTGGGTTACTGGTAATCATACATTTAATATTCCTTTAGCTGCTCAAGCAAATCCAGCTCAATTTGTTAAAGACTACATTGATGGAAAAGCTGATTTAGTAAACAACCAATCATTTAAAGATTGGATGAACCTAGTAGAATTACTTGTTAAATATGGTGGTGGCGCTACTTTAGATACTATTGATTATAGTGCTCAAGTTGCTAACTTTGGAGTAGGTAAAACTGCGTTCTTACATCAAGGTAACTGGACTTCTGGAGATTTAGCTAATTTAAAAGCAGATTTCCCTAAAGGTTTTGTTCCATTAGCTATCAATAATGATCCTAAAGTAAGTGGAAGTATTCCTGTTGGTGTTCCTATGTACTGGGCTATTAATAAAGATTCATCTGTTAATAAAGAAGCTAAAGATTTCTTAAATTGGATGGTAACTAGTCCAGCTGGTCAAGAATCTATAGTTAATGATATGAATATGATTCCTGCATTTACTAATTTTACAGTTGAACCTAAAGATGAGTTAGCTAAAAATATTGTTGAATATAACAAAGCTGGAAAAACTCTTCCATGGGCATTCACAAATCTTCCAGATGGATTTACATTACAAAACGTTGGTCCTGTATTCTCTAAATTTGCTAAAGGCGAAATTGATAAAACTCAAATGCTTCAAGAATTACAAGATGCTACTGCTAAAAAATAATTTTTAAATTAAATCCATAAGGGGGTTTCTCCTTATGGATGTTTATTAGCCTATAAGGTACTAAAAAATAATAGACCAATACTTTCGTCTATTATTTTATTTTATGTGCCTAATACATACAGCAAATTATGCAGTATGAATCACACTATAAATTTACAACAATTTTTATTACAAAGGAGTGAAAATATGAGTAAAAAACGTAAAGAACAAAGAGATTTTTGGCTTTTTATAGCACCATGCCTATTTTCTCTTATTATGGTAGTCTTTATTCCTTTTATATCTGGAATTTATTACACTTTCACAAACTGGAATGGCGCTAATCCAGAGTTTAAATTTGTTGGATTGCAAAATTATTTAGCAATTTTAAAGGATACTCAATTCCTTTATTCTTTTAAAATAACAATTTTTTATACTATTACAAGTGTAATTAGTATTAACATAATCGGTTTCGGTTTAGCCTATATTGTTACTAGAAATTTAAAAACTAAAAATTTCTTAAGAACTGGTTTCTTTATGCCAAACTTAATTGGTGGTTTAATTTTAGGATTTATATGGCAATTTTTATTTAATTCTGTATTTACATCAATGGGAGAACATATAGGTTCAAAGATTCTATCTACTTCACTACTTCAAAATACAACTAGTGCGATGATAGCAATGCTTATTGTTGCTTCATGGCAATATGCTGGATATATAATGGTTATATATGTTGCCGCCCTTGAAAATGTTCCAACAGATTTATTAGAAGCAAGTCATATTGATGGTGCTACTGGACTTCAGGCATTTAGACACATTACTATACCAATGGTAAGACCTGCTATTACAGTATGTTTATTTTTAACATTAGCAAACTCTTTTAAAATGTTTGATTTAAACTTTTCATTAACACCATTAAAAAATACTGAAATGTTAGCTCTAAATATATATAGGGAGGCCTTTACCTCAAACAATATGGGTATAGGACAAGCAAAAGCTATTATATTCTTTATATTTGTAACAGCAATTTCTTTAACTCAAGTTTACTTTAATAAGAAAAAGGAGGTAGAAGCTTAATGCAAACAAATGTTATTAAAGATGATAAAATAACTACTAATATAAGTACTAAAAAATCTAAAAAATTAACAACATTAAATGGATATGGAAAAAAATTAGGTTTTTTAGAAATTCTTACATGGTTGCTATTAATACTTTATCTAGCTCCTTTTTACTTAATGTTTATAAATTCATTCAAAACAAGAAGAGAAATTTTTACTAATACAACTGGATTGCCAGCTATTTGGAATTTTAGCAATTATGCAGATGCAGTTTCAAGGATAAATATGGGAAGTGCATTAATAAATTCCGTAATAATTAGTGTTGTTAGTGTGGCATTAATAGTTCTATTTTCTTCGATGGCATCTTGGGCACTAGTTCGTAGTAATTCAAAAATTAGTAGTGTTATATTTTATCTTTTTGTTGCTGCTATGGTTGTTCCTTTTCAAGCTGTAATGCTACCATTAGTAAACTGGATGGGAAAATTAAGCATTGATTCTATTAATTTTAGTATGCTTGGAACTCATTACGGTCTTATATTTATGTATATTGGATTTGGATCTAGTATGAGTATTTTCTTATACCACGGTGTTATAAAAGGTATTCCAAAAGAAATTGAAGAAGCTGCAATTATTGATGGTTGTAGTAAATGGAAGGTTTATACAAAAGTAGTACTTCCATTATTAAAACCAACTACAGTTACAGTATCTGTATTAAATGGAATATGGATATGGAACGATTTCTTACTTCCTTTCCTAACAGTTAATGGTAAAATAAACACTGTCCCACTTGCTATGAATAACTTCTTTGGAGCTTTCTCAAAGCAATGGGAATTAGCAATGGCTGCATTAATCCTAGCTATAATTCCAATAATATTATTTTACTTCTTTGTTCAAAAACAAATTATTGCTGGAATCGTGCAAGGATCTATTAAATAACTTCTTAAATAATAGTGAAAAGGAGATGTACTTAAACAATGTCATCTCCTTTTTTAATTCTATTTTTTGTAATGGCCTTCCCTTAATGTTTTATAACTTCTACTTATCACTAAAAATTAAGACTCTATTTTAATCAGTTAATACATATTTATTCTTAATACACAACCAAATACTCTATCCTAATTTCAATGGAAAATTGTAGTTTAAAGCCACAGGCTTTCTTAAAAATATATGTTATTTTATAGATCACAGCACGATTTTATTCTAAATTCTCAACCTTACCTTTTCTATTAAAAATATTTCTTTCAGACTTATAAAATCTATATTTTCCTAGACACAAGTAAAAGAGCAAACATTAAAAATGTTTGCTCTTTCTTAGTAACTGATTTTTAAGTTGTCCGCCAACTGGGTACGCCATACATCGTACATTGCTTCCGGGATTTTTCCGTTGCCCGTCACCAACTGCATACCTTTTTACGATATGCTCTTCTGCCGGATTTAAGTGTCAGTCCACTAAGATAAATTACTTAACTCTTTATCTTGACTTTATTATATAATATTTTGTAATTGATTTCAATACCTTTTTAAGAATTTTCTGATTTATTTTTTATATTATATAAACTCATTAAAATCTAAATAATTAATTTTTATCTTAAGTTATATTATATCTATCTTCTAACTAAGTTAAGATATTTATACGCTTTTGTATAATTAACACTCTGTAATTAAAATATTATAACTTTTATATATAAGTTCATAACTATACTGTAAAGTCATAACATTTATAAAGTTTCTAAGACTTATATTAATGAACAAAATTTAGATACTATGAATTTAGATTACATAATAATACCCTACTTAAAAATATTATTGATATAATAATATTTTTTCTTTTTTAACTAATTATAATTAATACTCTCTCTTCATCTCCAACGATTACAAACTTTTACGTTTAATATATAACATAGAAAATCTGTTTTGCAAAATATATCCTTATATGATTTTTTAAGTTATACATAAATTAAACTAAATTATCAAATTCCTAAAAAAGAGTATTACTGAAAATCAAAATTCCCAATAATACTCTAATAATAAATTAGACTTTAAAAATTCTCTTAATTTTTAAACTTAATACAGTTATATTGTCATACTTTTAATATTTTCCTTTATTATATATTTATTAAAAATTAAGTACAAATTAAACATTAAATATTTATACCCAATTTTAAATACTAAATTTTATAATATAACAACTGCTTTAATAAAATCCTTTGGCTTATCCTTCATTAATAATAGTGCATCTTCTATATGTTCAAAACCATTATATACATGTGTAACTAATTTACTTAGATCAACACGATTATATATCACTAAATCTCTTAACATTTCTGCTCTAAGACGTCCACCTGGACAAAGACCTCCTCTTATAGTCTTATGAGCCATTCCACAGCCCCACTCAACACGAGGTACTGGTAAAGTATCTCCACTTCCATGGTAGTTAACATTTGAAACAACTCCACCAGGTTTAATCATAGAAATTGCTTGAGCTAATGTTTCAGGACCACCGCCTGCCATAATAACACGATCTACACCTTTTCCATTAGTTAAATTCATAATTTGTTTAACTATATCACCATTTTTATAATTTACAATATCACTTGCTCCATAAAATTTAGCAGCTTCCACGCAAACTGGTCTACTTCCTACACCAATAATTCTACCTGCTCCACGTAATTTAGAACCTGCTATTGCCATCAATCCAACTGCACCAATTCCTATTACTACAACGCTAGAACCCATTTGTATATCAGCTAATTCAGCTCCATGAAAACCAGTAGTCATCATATCTGTTATCATAACAGCACTTTCTAAAGGTATTTCCTTCGGTAAAAGTGCTAAATTCATATCTGCATCATTTACATGAAAATATTCTGCAAAAACTCCATCTTTAAAGTTTGAAAATTTCCATCCAGCAAGCATACCATTTGAATGTTGTTGAAAACCAGCTTGAACTTCTAAAGATCTCCAATCTGGAGTTGTACAAGGAACTATAACTCTATCTCCAACTTTAAATTCTTTAACTTCACTTCCAATTTCAACAATTTCTCCTACAGCTTCATGACCTAAAATCATATTTTGCCTATTTCCAAGTGCACCTTCAAAAACAGTATGAATATCTGATGTACATGGTGAAACAGCTAACGGACGTACAATTGCATCATATGGACCTGCAACTGGCTTATCTTTTTCAATCCATCCTACTTTATTAATGCTTAACATAGCAAAACCTTTCATAGTAAAATCCCCCTAATGTATATTAATTTGTTTGCTATTCCTAAAATTTTTTAAAATGTTTTTTATCATTATAGAAACATTTTCAAGTTTTATTTTAGGCTTTACAATACTATATTTAAGCAATTATTATGCCAAATTTATTCTTTTAATTTTTGTTTATTCTAAATATTTCTTATAATACTACATATTATGTCATTTGTTTTAATAAAAATAATCTAAATGTACAATATAATTTTCTAATTAAAAAATTAAAAGTGTTGTAAAATTCAACACTTTTTAAAAAATATTGTGGTATTTTACAACACTGTTGTGTTTTTATACATAATTAAAATAATATCTTTATTAAGTATATTTTAAAATAACTCTGTTTTAAATGAATGCTGATATTAATATAAAACTCATAGACAGAGGATTTAAAACATAATGTTTAAAATAGATTTTATATTAAAGCTTATCTATTTATAATTTTTATAAACATAAATATATTCTATCTAAGCTTAATATTATATTTCTTTATTTTTGCATATAATGTGCTCCTATTTATCCCTAATACTTTACAAGACTTAGTGACATTTCCATTACAATTATTTAAGCAAGCTTTTATTGCTCTTTTTTCCAATTCTTCTAGTGAACACATATCATACTTTAAATCCATATCATTATTATTGTTTTGTTCTCTTACTAATGATTTATTTTCAAAATTAAAAGAACTATTTCCATTCATATTTACAATATTCTCAATACAATTTTCTAATTCTCTAATGTTTCCTGGCCAAGCATAATTTAAAAGATTTTGATATATACTTTTTTCTATTTTAGGAATATACTTTCCTAACTTAACAGCTTTAACTTGTAAAAAGTATTTTATAAGAAGTTCTATATCTCCATTCCGCTCTCTTAATGGTGGTACGTTTATTGGAATTACACTTAATCTATAATATAGATCTTCTCTAAAATTTCCTTTTTCTACTTCTTCTTTTAAATTCTTATTAGTTGCAGCAATAATTCTTACATTTACATTAATGCACTTGTTGCCTCCTATTCTAGTAATATTTCCTTCTTGTAACACCCTTAAAAGATTTATTTGCATGTCTAATGGCATTTCACCTATTTCATCTAAAAATAATGTTCCTCCATTAGCAAGTTCAAATTTTCCTGCACACCCTCCTCTTTTTGCACCAGTAAAAGCTCCCTCTTCATATCCAAATAGTTCACTTTCTATTAAACTTTTAGGTATTGCTCCACAATTTATTGCCACAAAACTATTGTTTTTTCTATCACTATTATTATGAATAGATTGAGCAATAAGCTCTTTTCCTGTTCCACTCTCCCCTTGAATAAGTACTGTAGAAGGACTATTAGATATACTTTTTACCTGTTCTTTTAATTTTAAAATATTATCACTTTTCCCAACTATATCATCAAAAGTATATTTAGCTGTTCTTCCTGTATATTTATTAACTAAATTATATACATTTTTCATGTCCTTAAATATGCACACCATGCCAGTTATATTTCCGTCTTTATCCTTTATTGGATACACATTTAAATTAAACCTTTTCTTTTTATCTGAATATATGATTTCTATATTTTCATATACTTCTCCATTCTTAAGCTGACTAAATATATCTTCCCAATTATCTAAAACTGTATCTACATTTTTATTTAAAACATCCTCTTCTTTTATATGTAACATATCACATGCACTATTATTTATAGCCGTCACTAATCCTTCAGTATCTACTGCAAAAATTCCTAAGTTTAAAGAATTCATAACCTTATTTAGATATTGATGCGCTTTAAATAGCTCTTTTTGAGTTTTTTCAACCTTTAAATGATTTTCAATGGATTTTACTGCTGCTACTACAAGCCCTAAAGTATGAGGATGAGCTAATTGACGTCTTCCTGTTAAATTAAGACATCCAATTATATCTCCTTTTTCACTATGAATAACAGCTGAAGAACATGTCCAAATATGAAAAACTTTTATAAAATGTTCTTCTCCTAAAATTTGAATTGAAGAATCTTCATAAATAGCCGTTCCTATTCCATTGGTACCTGCGCTTTTTTCACTCATGTCCGTTCCTTCTATAATTCCAACCTTAATCTGATCTTTTATTATATCTTCATCACCTATAATAGTCAGAACAACTCCATCTCTATCAGTAAGATATAATGAAAACCCAGATCCTCTCAAAAAATCATAAAGTATTTCCATAAATGGTCTTGCTATTTTTATTAATTCACAATTTTCTTTTATTAATATATCAAATTCTTTATTTTTAAGTATTCTTAAAGGATAAGGAATATTTCTTCCTACACCATATTTAATACATCTGTTATGAGATTTATCTAATATATCAATATATGTGTTTTCTTTAAACATTTAATTTTACCTCCACACTATTATTTTTTTATAATAATGATAGTAATTATTTTTGAATATAAATTTTATCTTTTAGCTATGTTTTAAGTGAATGCTTATATTTTATTTAATACAAAGGCGAACTAGCATTGGAATTTGCTTTTTACTACAATATCAACCATTATTTAAAAACATACTCTATCTTTTAAATAAGGTTTATTTTAACTAAAATACTCATCAAATCTTTTTAATTAAAATTAATATACCCTTCTTTATAAATTTTAGCCTACATTCCTTTATAACTCAATAATTACAATTTATTTAAATAAAGTATTTTTATTACTTTATTTATATTTCAAATTAATGTTGAAAATTGATATATAATTTAGGCATATATTTATTTTCAAATTTACTATTATAAACGATGTAACATATACTTATACAAAAACAACTAACTTTGAAGATAAACAATCATTATTTATATAATGATACATTATATAAATAATGTTATAATTACTGCATAGATTAAATAGCATTACTCATGTAACTTATGATATATGGAGGATAGATATGATATTTAAAGAGTTTGGAAATAAGAATAAGCCAGTTATTATTTTTCTTCATGGTGGTGGACTATCATGGTGGTCATTTAAACCACAAATTGAAGCACTTCAAAAGGATTATTTTATAGTTACACCGATTATTGATGGACATGGTGATGATTGGAATAATACTTTCATAAACATAAGAAAATCAGCAGAGCAAGTTATTAATTATATAGAGGATAATTGTACTGGAAAAGTTTTTTCAATTTGTGGTCTTTCAATTGGCGCTCAAATTGTTGTAGAGATACTATCTCAAGAACATGATATTACAGAGAATGCAGTTATAGAAAGTGCTTTAGTTTATCCTATGAAAATCTCAACTAAATTTACTGTACCAATCTACAATCTATGCTATGGATTAATTAAAAAAAGATGGTATGCAAAATTACAGGCTAAAACATTAAATGTACCCGAATATTTGTTTGAGTACTACTATATGGATAGTTCACGAATGACAAAAGAATCCTTAATCAATATTACAAAAAGTAATAGTGAATATTCAATATCTCCAACATTATGTAATACGAATGCAAAAACATTAATATTGGTTGGAGAAAATGAATTGCCAGTTATGAAAAAGTCTGCAAAATTACTTCATGCTACTATAAAAAGTAGTTCTTTAAAAGTAATTGAAAAATGTGGTCATGGAGCAATTAGTTTAATTCATACAGATATGTACATTAACTTAATACAACGTTTCTTCTCAAATAATAAAAATTAATGGAACTCCTTTTAAGTTCCATTAAAAAACTCATATTATCAGCATTATTCTAAAACATATCAATTACTTTTTAAATATGAGTGTTAACAACTTAAATTATGTTTATTAATATAACAATCTTTTAAATAGTAAAAACATGCTTTTGTTAACTATATGAATTGTTATTCAGTTAACAAACTATGTGTTAAAATTATATTTACATAATTTTTAAATTTTATTCTTATCTTTGTATACATATCTTTATCTTTTCTATTCTTTTTTCTTTAACTTCTTCAATCTTAAATACTATATCTTCATATTCAATAACTTTTTCTTCTAAAGTTTTTGGAATTCTCCCTATATGGTTAATTAAAAATCCACTTATGGTTTCACAATCATCTGAAAGTAAATTTAAATCAAGACTATTATTTAAATCATCTATTGAAAGTAATCCATTAACTATAAATGTATTACTATCTATTTGATTTATATAAGGTTCATCATCGTCATATTCATCATCTATATCTCCCATAACTTCTTCTATAAGATCTTCTATTGTAACTATTCCCGAAAAACCTCCATATTCATCTATTAATATTGCCATATGCTTTTTAGAATTTTTAAGTTCTTTAAACAATTGATCAATATTTTTTGTTTCAGGTACAAAATATGGTAAATGTAATATCTTTCTTATATCAACATTTCCAAATCCATGTTTACGAGCTTCAATTATAAAATCCTTCATATATAGTATCCCTATAACATTATCAATATCGTCTTCATAAACAGGTATTCTTGAATATTTTTCTTCTAATAATTCATCTAAATATTCATTTAAAGGTGCATTTATATTAATTAAATATACCTCAATTCTTGGTGTCATTACCTTTTCTGCTAATTTATCATCAAATTCAAATATACTATTTATCATTTCTTTTTCTGTTTCATTTATAACACCATGTTCTTGACCAACTTCTACTAAAGATTTTATTTCTTCTTTTGATACTTTCTCCTCCAAATTTTCTATGTTCATACCTGTTAATTTAATTAATATATTAGTTGAAATAGACAACAGTTTAATAAATGGTAAAGTCAATTTAGAAACATAAATTATAGGTCTAACAGAAAACATTGCAATTTGTTCTGATTTTTGCAACGCAATTCTTTTAGGATATAGTTCACCAAATACAAGTGTCACATATGATAGTATAATTGTTATAACTATTAATGATATTTTTTTTGCATAAGGAATATTATATTTAGATAAAAATAAAGCAAAACTTTCAGATAATCCAATAGCAGCTGATGCACTTGAAAAGAAACCTGCAAAGGTTATTCCTACTTGTATAGTAGATAAAAATTTAGTTGGTTCCTCTATAAGTTTTTCTAACAATTGTGCTTTTTTATCTCCACCTTCTGCTAAAATTTTTATCTTATTTTTATTTAAAGATACAATAGCCATTTCTGCGGAAGAAAAAAATGCATTTAAAAGTGTTAAAATAACTATTAATATTAATTGTGATGCTATATTTGAAGAATTATTTTCTAATTCCATAATTATTTCCTCCCCAAAATTAAGTAATATAAAATCTTATAATTCCATAAAAAAATATTTAAAATTCTTTCATTTATTTTTTATTATTCCTTATTTAAACACTTTAATTCTAAAAAAACAAAAGTAGTAGAAACCCTTTTTATCGTTCTCTACTACTTTCTTTATCTTTTATTCCAATTTTTCAAACTAATACTATATATGCTTTAATTAAATTATTACATATATAATCTTTTATAGAATTTTTATAGAAAATTATATCTTTAATTAATAATCTCTAGTTAGAAGCATATATATCATAAATTTTCTATATAAATTTCTCACTATAGTAATCAGTACTATTGTTTATAAATATTTTAAAATTTATATTAATGAACAAACTTTATTGAAACTTATATATTTTCAATTTTAGATATACTTTTTCCTTTGTATACATTAATTATAATTCCAACTATAAACATATTTATAATAGTAGCTGTTCCTCCATAACTTACAAAAGGTAATGGCATTAGAGTAGATGCACTTATAGTTACTCCAAAAGTCATTAATATATTGCCAATAAATTGAATTCTTATTATAGATACAACTCCGAAAACTAATGATTTAGCATAAGTATTTTTTACAGAGATTGCTACTTTAATCATTCTTATTATTAGTGCTCCAATTAAACCAATAACAATAACACCAACTATCCAACCAAAATTATATATTATATATGAAAGTATATAATCTGTATAAAAATCTGGAATAATATTTATATCAAAATTATTAGCTCTTCCAATTAATACTGATAAATCTCTAATTATCTTAAGTTTATTGTTAATATCTCCATATCCATTGATATTATTGCTTATATCCATAAAATTTAAATTAGTTTCAAAACCTATCCTACTTAAAATTATAAGTAATGCTTCAACACTAGCAAATAATCCTAATATCTTTTTACTTACTTTAAATGAATATAACAATACAATTAATGAAATTCCATAAATAATAAAACTAAATAATGAATTTGTTCTAACAAGTAATATTAATGGTAATAATCCTAGGAATAAGCCTATTATAGTTTTTCTTTTATCAGCCCAATCATACTTATCATATATTCCAGCTAAAGCAATTATAATTATTATTGGTGCAAAATATCCTATGTTTATAGTCAATCCTCCTATTTGTACCCATTGTTTTACTCCATTATAAGCTGGAATTCCTGAAAATCCAGTATAAACTAAAGCAAATAAACCAACAACATAAATATATTTTGAACATTTTTTAATTTTTCTATAATCTATAAAACAAGCTAATGATAATATAATTATACTTAAAATATTAAACATAATAGTATTCTTTGATACATGATTATTACTTACTCCAAAATTTTTTTCAAAAATATTTATTATTACTGTACTTAGTAGTATAAGTCCTACACTTAAAGCTATTACACTCCATTCAGGCTTAGACTTATGTAACTTATTAAGTTCACTTCCTACATGTTTAGATGATCCCATTTCATTAATTGCTTTTTTCAAAGCATTTTCTTCTTTTTCTCCTGATTTTATATACTCATTTGCCTTTTCCTCTAAATGTGCACTTAATTCATCTTTTATTTCATTATGAACCCTCTTATTCTTCACTTGGGAGCACACATCATTAATATATTCTTTTATTTCTTTACTATCTTTTATAGTCATCTTCCAATCACCTCACCAAATTATTTATTTTTAATGCTATGTTGATATTCTAGTATAAGGGCGAAATGGCATTGGAATTTGCTTTTTAGAACTCTTAAGTGAAAGTCAAAATTTTATATTTTGTCACTTAAACTTACTCAGCGAATGTATATGAGTCGAGTTTCCTTTTAATCTTACAATTAATTGCTTGTCAGCAATCTTTGATTGGGAACATGCATTAATTGGACTAAGCTTTATTTTAGAGTTCTTAAAGTAAATTCCTCTGTCCATGAGCTTTATACTACAATATTAACACTCACTTAAAACATAGCCATTTTTAAATATACTTATGTTATCTTTTGTAATCTCCCCATATTTTCTAACATTTTAATGTTTTTACTATTTTCAGATTTAAATTTTAAATATTCTCTTCCTTTTCTAGTTAATCTATAATACTTTTTATCTATTTCATCACTTTCATGAAGCCAATAAGATTCTAATAAAGCTTTTCCTTCTAAACAATGCAGAATTGGATATATTTCACCTTCTTGCATTAAAAGTGTCCCTTTAGACTTAATTCCTAATTCTTTAATTATTCCATATCCATACATATCCTTTCTTTGAATCAATTCTAGCACTAATATTTCTAAATCAATTTTTTTATTTTCTATTTCTTCCTCATCCCGTATTGCACTTAAAATATTCTGTAATATTTCTTCTTTAGATTCTAATCCCTTATGAATTGCTTTTTTAACTATATCCTCTTTATTCAAAATACACCCTCCTATATTTCAAATTCTTCACTTATCTTGTTCATTGTCCGATACAATCTATTTTTAACAGTAGACTCACTTATATTAAGACTCTTACTTATATCTTTTATTTTTAAATCACTTTGAAAATATAAAACACATATCTTAAAAGTAAGTATGTCCTTCTTCTTTATATAACTCCATATTTCCTTACATAATGCTTCTTCCTCATAGTTAGATTCAATATTCAAATCTTCTTGAATATTTTTAAATTGTTTCTCATCATTTACTGAAAATATCGGAATATGATTTTGTACCATTTTTAATACTCCATAATGCTTATATACTTCATTTCTTGCAATTCTAATTAAATATTTTTTAGGTTCTTTTATTTCTTTTTTATTTTTTAAAGCTTTATAAAAATTTAAATATATATTTTGCATTATATCTGCTATATCATTGCTACTTCTACATTTTAATACTACATATCTCAATACATCATCATAAGTATTGTTATATATGTCAATAATTAATTTCTCCATATCCATTTCTTGCACATTTCACACTCCTTACACTAATAATGATACTTAAATTTCAAGTTTTGTTTCAATAAAAATAAATTTTATTGAAAATTATTTTGAATGTCTTTTAAAACACTTTAATACAAAAATCATAGATAAGAAAATTTACTTAAAATATAGTTTTATTATAAAAGAAAAAAGCTCAATCTATGGATTTAATCCAAGTATTGAGCTTTTTATAAAGAGTTAATAGTATATAGTTAATTGTTTAAAGTTAAGATTTTTTCTATTTTAAAAGCAAATTAGTCCAACTTAAAACTTTAAGTTAAACTAATTTATTTTTGAAGTATTATATTAATATGTAATTTTAATAAATATTTATCCTTATTAGCTATTTTATAAAGAACTAATTAAACTTAATTGCTTAATTTTTTATTCTTTAAGTACGTCTTTGTTTTTTTCATTAAAAACACCTCATCTTTCAAAAAAATTATAAGATAAGGTAAGATAATATGATTGATATTTTCTGCGGATTTTTTATATAATCTGTTATTTAAATTAGAGTTTATCTCTCTAATATATCTTTTATAATTATATCTACTGTTTCATCTACACTTAAATCTTTAGTTAAAATCTTTTCTTTAATAATTTTAATAAAATCCTTCTCATTCCACCATAGTTTCATATCATTTTCTCCAAATTCATTACAATTTGGCTTTGTTTTATGGCGTACTATGGTTTCTTCAAAAAGAATATCATAGTAATAAGCAAATATTTTATCTTTAAATTCAGACTTTGCAAGTTCAAATAATGTTTGATACCAACTAGAATTTAAAATACCTTCTAATATGACAATATCACACTTATTTTTTCCATATAAAATAAGCTCTTTAATAAGGGGTAATGCTTTTGTATCAAGTCCATCATGTACACATAAGATATCTCGTCTAATAACATCCTGTGAAATAAGCATAATATTATGTCCTAATTTTTGTTGTAACGTTTTTGCCACTGTAGTTTTACCACTACCTGAATTTCATCTAATAATAATTAATTTAGACATAACAACCCCTCCACAAATTGTACTTTATTAATCTCTTTTATATCCATAAATTACATATGTATCATTATATTTTTCATAATTAATGTTATATTTATTAAGTATTATTAGAAACTCTTTTTCAGCATCATGTATAACCTTTTTAGGACACAATCTTCCTCCTTTTGTTTCATAATATCGTGGTCTGACCTTAATCCATTCTATTAAATAATACTTTAGATAGACAAAACTTTCTTCATCATATCCACCAAAATAATTTACATCCGAAGTAAAGTGAGTATAATATATGCTATCATCTTCAACTTCATATATTGTTTTAATTATATATGGTGGTGGGAATGGCATTTCCTCAATCATAGCTTTCCTAAATTCTTTCCACTTTGTATTATTCATAAAAGAAACAAGCTGTTCCTTTTTAATATATTCTCTTGCTTTCTTTTTTGATTTTTGAATACGTGCATTTTCTATATTTGTCATTCTTTATCTTTATTTCCTTCATTATATAAATTAATGTCTATATTACTCCACTTTAAACCTGCTAATGAAAATCAAGTCTTTTTTTATAAATTTTTTAATTATTTTTCATTCTCTATTTTTAAGCATAACAAATAAACCAGTATATTTCACTGGTTTCATGGAAAAATAAACTAATTATTTATATATATTTCCATAACTCTTGCATAATAAATATGTAAAAACTTATTAAATCCAGCTATTTTAGATACTTTATTAGGTTTCCCTTCAGCATCTTTCTTTTTTATGTATAAGTAAACTGCATCATGTTCTGGCTTACTTTGCTTTAAGCAAGTCATAGCCTCAAATCCTACTTTACGCAATGTTGATGAGCCACGTTTAGAAATATGTCTATCAGTTCCTGTAAACTTTCCCGATTGATATGGCGGGGCGTCAATACCAGCATAAGCAACTAGAGCTTTCGCTCCGTGGAAGCGTCTTATATCACCAATCTCACCTATTAGCCTTGGAGCAATTACATCTCCAACACCATTCATAGCTCTAACAATATTATATTCAGGTAAATCCTTTGCTATTTCTTGCATTCGTGATAAAATTTTTGTGAGAGTAGATACTATCTCTCTTATCATTTTTACCGATTCATGTACCAGCATTTTGGTTGATGGGGTACTAGATGGTAAAGTTGGAATACCGTCTTTAGCAACTGCATAAATCTGTTTTGCTTTAGCTTCGCTTTGACGGTATTTATTTTTCTTAGACCAACTGTTATAACTTTGAATAAATTCTTCTTCACTTAATTTTGTAATGTTATCAAAGTGCCAGTATTCATCAACAAAATCAGCCAACTTATCCTTACCTGAGGTCTTATTCCAACTACTAAAAAGAGTTTTTATACCTGGCATAGTATAATCTAGCATATGAGTTAGTTCTAGCATATTTTCTACTCTTAATTTCATGTAACTTCTATATTGTCTTCCGAGCAAGCGTAGCTCTGAATAAACTGATTCACTTTTAGTATAATCCTTAAGATGATACCAAAAATCAATTCCATAGTTAGCTACAACAATAGAGTCAATTTTATCTGTTTTAGGATTTCTAATCCCCTTACATCTATAGCGTTTCATTTCTAAGGGATTAATTACTGATACAAAAAAGTTTTGGTCTTTTAGATAACTTAAAATAGGCAAATGATACACACCTGTTGCTTCCATCACTATTTTTATCTCATCACTAAAGCGGCTTATCAGCGACGAAAGCTTATATAGTTCATCTTCTGTATGATTAACTTCAAATGGTTTCATAAGAATTTCACCACAAGGTTTTACAATACACACAGTGCTTTTTTCCTTGGATACATCAATACCTACACTAATCATAGTAACCTCCTAATTTAATTGTTTTATAATTGTTTCCATCCACACTTATTGAAATTCATTTTCGTTAGTTACACGAAAGCCTTCTAAAGGTTTCAACCTGCTTAACCGAATTCTTACAATAAGAGAATGGCTGACAGTTTATCGAGCGGGTGTTATAACCCAATTGGAATTACGTCAGACCAATTATTCCCTTATTATAAAGAAATAAGTGTAGATAGTTAAGTGATATTTCACTTAATCTCTACACTTATATAGTACGAAATTGGAATTTATATAAATGATTTATAAAGGATAAACTTTTTTGCAATTTTTCAGTTCATCACAATCTGCTTTAGAAATATATATTTCTACTGATTTTGATAAATCATTTTCTAAAAATATTTCCTTTTTAAGTATATCAATTATAAAAGGATAATTTTGTTCCGCTGATGTAGTTTTCATCCAAATACCAATTGGGTTATTTTTACCTTCTAAATAATCATATCCATTGTCCATTATTTTTTTATCTGATAATTGCTTAATTCTATCAGGTACCCTATAGCATAAATCTAAATCAGGGTTTTCTAATAATTCAGGGGTTAATTTAATTACTATTGTCTCCATGTATACTTCTCCTTTTCTACAAATTCCTATTTATCTTTTGGTTAATTATATGATATTTTGTAAATACAACCTTATATTTTTTTAAGAGCATTTACTAGTAACTACAACTTTACATATTATAAAAAAGTATATAACTTTTTCTTCTAACTTTGTAATTTCTAATTCTAAAACATATATCCTATATGAAATTAAATTAAAGAGGGTTATACTATCATTTAAAGTTAAACTTCATGTTTTATAAATAATTAGAAGTTGCATTCTGTAATAAATAACTAATTGTAATATTCCTCATATAAAGAAATCAATAGTTCTTCAACTTGTGCTTCATCAGGCTCCTTAGGTAAAGTAGTATTCACTGATGCTTCTTTAAAATTAAAATCATATAACTCTACCAATTTAAACAATTCGTCATAACTATACTTGCCTTTTCTAATATCAATTAATAAATCTTGTTCTTTCTCTCGATAAGTATTAATTTCATGAGTTTTTAATATTTCAGTTCCCATAATTAGAAGTCTTATTAAATGCATAGCATGTTTTAAGAGTTTGCCCTCATCCTTTTTTCTATTCCTATGATTGAGTTTATCATAATCACGAACAATATTACTCATTTGTGAATATATACTGATAAAATCCCTTAATGGATATTTATCTATACTAATATCCATTAATATCTCTGTTTCTATTTCTTGTTTATCAGATTTATCAATATATAATTTTATGCTTCCTTTTGGAAACTCTGTATAATTAGATGAAAAATGGTTCATTTTATTCTTTATTGTATTAAGCATATGTTTTTCTTTTTCTTCCTGATGATACTCATCCCTTGCTAAAGCATTCTGAAGCCTTCTTAATTGTGCAGTAGCGTAATTTCCAAAAGTGTATATTACTCTTTTGGATAAAAACATATCTATATTCTTACGTAATTTCTCCCCATATTTATTCATATATATAATATGCTCTTCCTTAGTACCTAATAACTCAAGAATATTTGGATTCCCTTTTAATGCTAATGAAACAAATTTCTTAAGTCCATATATAACAGTATCTGTTGCTGTATCTTCAAATTGTTCAAAGCTTTGAAATCCATACATATTTTCTTTTCTTTCAATTGTAATTCCTCGTAAATCTATGTCACTACTATCTAAATTAGTTCCATATCCTATTGATCCTGAAAGAGTTAAATAAATGATGTTTTCTCCTAAATTCTTATTTAAATGTATAAATTTATATTCCTCTTTATTTAAAATTTCATTTGTCACCTTACTCATTTATACCTCCGCTAAAATCTCTAAGAGTCTTATGAAAAAATTCATTTAAAATACACGAATTTGACTTGTACATTAGTTTTAATGCTTTTCTAAGATCCCATCCATTAACATCTAACACCTCATCTACAGGTATTTCAATAATATCAGCACCTTCAAATACACTTAAATACCATTTAATTGGATGTACATAAATAAATCTCACATCAAAATTACTATCTTTAGATTCAAATCCCCAGCCACGACTTCCTGATTCCACAGCATATAGTATTTTTACATTATTTTTTTCTTCTATACTTCTCAATTGAGCTTGAATTACCTTATCTACAAATATATTTTTTCCTTCTTTCTTTAAGCAATTATTTAATATATTATTAAAATAATTTTATTTAAATATTCAAATTATCCTTGAGACTTAAAATTATAAATTGGTTTAATTATTTCAATAATTTCAACTGTTTCAGAAATATTTTGAATAATTTCCGTTTTAGGTTTATAAACCATTGGAGCTTCATCAATTGTTGCTTCTGTAACTGAAGTTGTAAAAATCCCTTCCATTGAAGCCTTAAATTCTTCTAAATTCACTTTTTCTTTAGCTTTAGTCCTGCTCATGATGCGCCCAGCTCCATGTGGTGCTGAATAATTCCAATCTGGATTTCCTTTTCCTATGGCAATTATACTTCCATCTCTCATATTAAGAGGGATTAATACTTTTTCTCCTTCATAAGCTGAAATGCTTCCTTTTCTAATTATGTTGTCTTTAAAATTTATATAATTATGAATCGTAGAAAATGATTTAAATTCCTCAAAGCCTTTTCCAAGCAGCTTTTTCAAAATTATATCTGCCATAGTGTTTCTATTTAAGACAGCATATTCCTGGCATATATTCATATCATGTAAATATCTCTGCCTATAATCTTCGCTTAAAAAACATAAACCTTTTGGATAACTTGGCATTAAGTCATTATATAATGCTTCTAAATCTTTTAATGCTTTTTGAATTTCCTTTCTACGTCCATCAGCTTTATATTCACTAATTATCTTTTCTCTTTTAACAAAATAATCTTCTTTATCGCTACATAAATCTATAGCCAAAATTTGATAAATACTAGCCACTTGTGTTCCTAAGTTTCTACTTCCTGAGTGAATCACTAGATACTTTGTACCATCAGCACTTTCATTTATTTCAATAAAGTGATTTCCACCACCTAGACTTCCAATACTTCTTTCTATCCTTTTAGTATTTTTCAAATCTCTATAACAATTTAAATTTTGTAATTCTGAAAATCTAACAACTCTTCCTTTATGAACATTCATTCCTGATGGAATATATTTATGAATGATATTATCTAATTTTTCTAAATCTATTTCTATTTTCCCTAAGTTTACAGTTAGCATTCCACATCCAATATCAACTCCTACAATATTAGGAATAACCTTATCTCCTAAATCAGCTGTAAATCCAATAACACAGCTTGCCCCTTTATGAGTATCTGGCATTATTCTAACCTTGCAGCCTTCTACAAAAGGCTGATTACATAATTCTTTTAATTGTTCAATTGCTTCTATTTCTATATTATCTGTAAATACTTTTGCCGTATTATATTTTCCTTTAACTTCTATCATAAATATTACTCCTAAATTTAAGGGGAGAAAAACTATTTAAGTATTTAGTGCTCTACCACCTGAGCTACTTATAATTTCTAAGAAATATAAGACCGGATTCGAACCAGTGACATCTATCGTTAACAGCGAAGTAACTTAAATATACACTTCCCCTATGTTTTTATATAATTGATTTTAATTCTTCCTTAAAATAATAATCTTCAATTTTTCCTTTTATATTGATAAAACCAGCTTCTACCTTTGGTATAAATTCTAATATCTTTTCATTCCATCCTGCAATTACATTAACCTTATTTCCTTTAAATTGCTGTGTACCATAACCTAAAATATCAATTGCATGAACCCAAACATTAGGATTTACTTTCTTTTTATATTCATTTACATAAGCTTGACATACTCTCTCATATCCACTATTTATCTCATTGTCTGATAGAAGTATTATTCTATCTACATAAATTTTATTTTCTAACAAATATCTTATTGGTAGTGAAAGATCAGTTCCTCCCCATGTAGGACGTATAGATTTTGCATTAGCTATTATTCCATTTTGGGTTGCAAGTGGTGTTATTTTAAATTTTGTATCAAAAGTACTTGTTATAGCTTCATCACAGATATTATTTGCAATTGCCATAAGAACAGTACCTATTTCAGCACAAGTCATATCACTTTTTGCACTTACTCTAGAGCTCATAGAACCTGATACATCCGTAGATATAAAAGTCTTGCCACTTAATCTTTCTATATTTTTTGTAGAATGTCTAATTGCATTTTCCAATACATCATAAATTTTTGATGTTCCTAATCCTTCATTTGATAACACATTAAAGGCTGAATAATATCTAAAAGGTAGTTGCTTACTTTTTTTAACTCTATTGTCATTTTCTAAAACTTCATATACCTTATTTATATTTTCTGGTCCAGCTTTAATAATATTTCTCAAATTACGAAGAATAGCCATATAACCAAGCTTATTGCTATCAATTAGTTTTTCCCATGTATGCTTGTTATTACCTTCACTTGAAAGCATTGTTTCCCAGGTAAATGGTGTTTCCAAATTGTCTTCAAATAATCTCTTAAACATATGACTTTGCTTATCTGTAGCTGGCTTCGGATGAACTAAATTTACTATGTCTTTAAGTTTAATTTCTTTTGCTCCATTATATTTTGCAAGAGAAAATTCATCAAATCTCAAGAAACAATCCGATATACCTTTCTTTAAAGAATTTGGTATTGGCTTGCCATAAACATTTAAATAATAGATTAAGACTTCTGACATATCATCTACTCTTTCAACTATTCCATTTAAAACTCTTCTAACATACTTTTTACCTTGAACATCATTGGCAAGTTCTGAAACTATAACATGCGAAATGCTTCTTAAGTGAACTTCCTTTCTAGCATATATAGCTAAGTTGGCTACAAATTTTGGATCTATCTTAATAACTTTTCTTAAGTCATTAACTATTTCTAAAGAATTATCTCCATAATATTTTCCTTCATTAAAGAAGCTAGTTAAAACTTCAGTTATTAGTTTTTCCTTCAGTTCCATTTTAAAAGCCACATGACCTTCATTATTTTTTGTGGTATTCTTAAAAATATTAAACTTTAACATTTTAATTTGCTCCTTTCAATTTTGAAGTTCAATAATACTTTAATTTAAATAATTTATAGAATTACATATTACAATATCCATATAATCATATTAATTATTTAAGGGAGAAAGGCGAAAAGTGTTAGTTGCAATCATAATTACAACAAATTCAATTTATTACCCAAAAATAACGAAGTAACACTTTTCTACACTGCCCTTATTTAAATATGGAGAAAAAGCTATTTAAGTATTCTGCTGACACTCTTCCATTTAAACCATACATATTAACAACATGTAATTGGACTCGAACCAATACCTCCAGCTCGGATGCGAAGTAACTTAAATATACACTGCCATATTTTGTTTTCCTGACTACAATATTCATTATATTCCTTCTAAAATTTTCTTACAGACAAAAAGTTTGCATCTTTTGAATTACAACCCTTTTATATTAACATAATATCCCATATGTATTTATTTGAATAAAAAATAATCTGTATAACCTTAAGTTTATGAATTTTATTCACGCTCCTTAAGTCTACACAGATCATTCTTATATATTTCCTCGTTAAAATATTTTTTTAATTCCTTTTTCATGATAACTTATTTATGTTTTTTATAGTTTCAGCAGTTTCAAACATAAATGCCTTTTTAATATTATCAATAACAATATCTCTAACTCGACTAGGTGACTTTACTTTAACATATGGGCCTAAGGACATTATTTTTCTTATAACCTCATCTTCTTCAAAGGTATAATAATAAATATCTATTTCATATTTATTTTCTGAAATTATCCTGGAATTTCTTTCAAATGAAGATAAACTCATAAAACATCTTTCCATAGCACCCCTAATATCTTCAAGTTCAATTGTTATTGGAATTTTTGAATATTTCTTTTCCTTTAAGTTCTTAATCACATCTTCTTTTTTTACTTTTGAATTAAAATTTTGTGCTATTTTAACTTCCTTTAAGGTATGTAAATTAACCATTATAGATCGCTTCTCTTCTAAAGAATATAGCGATGCTCTAAATTTATCATCTTTTAATGAATACTCAATTCTAATTGGAAGTGCTAATTGATTATTATATTCATTGCCATTCTTATCTACATTGGAATATAAAATAGGCTTCTCATTAATTATTCCTTCTAAAATAGTATAAAAATCCTTACTTAATTTTTCTAAATCAACATCAAAATCATTTTTCCCCTTGTTTGTAAATTCTATTACTTGATTACTACCTGCTTTTACCTCTGCTAAACCTGCTTCCAATTTTTCTAAAGTTTCTTTTCCTAGCAAAGCTTGTACTACTGGTTCCTTAGTCATTCCATTAAGCCAGGATTTTTCTAGCTTTGAAAATCTAACTTTAATAGGTATACTATCTTTATTATTTAAAATACTATAATACTTTCCATCTCTTTCTTCTAAAAAATTAAAATTGTCTGTTTTGTTATATTGATTTAAAAGCATTCCTTCAAAGGTTTTAAAGTCTTTTCCTATTATTTTTTCATCATACTCCTCCTTTTCAATAAGCCTTATAACTTCATCTTTATAAAGCCCATTTTTTGCTAGATTTAAAATTCTAAATACTAAATGAAAATATTTATTTTTATATTCATGAAATAACTCCATAATTATTCAGCATATCCTCCCAATCCTGTTTTATTTTTCTATGAAGATATCTAGGCGAAATAACCCTTAAATAACCACCATATTTTCTAATCCATGGAATCATTTCCCAAGAATCATTTACTATCTTTTTAAATGAATATTTAGTATTACTTATCTCCTCAAAAGTGCACTCCTCTAACTCACCTTTTATCTTTTCAACTATATAATATTCATTAACAGAATTTATATTAACTTCAAATTCTACTTCTTCATATGGAGCATCACTGTTATGTGGTACACTTGAAAAACTTTTCTCCATAGCTAATTTATACTTTTCCTCATATTCATCATAGTTAAATCTTGTTTTTAAAACCTCAACATCATCTTTCCTATCGAGCCTTGCACTAACACATCTTCCGGTGCTAGTAAATGAAAAGACATAAAATCTTCCACATTCAATATCATATCTAAGCTTAAAGGGCCTAATTGCTTGATTATCATACCTTTTGACATGTGTAGTTTTATAATTAATCTTAAGTCTTATTTCATTTCTATTTTCAATTGCTGTCATAATTTTCAAAATTAATTCTTCTTCAATTACAGGATGAAAATGTAAGTTTTTATATTGGAAACAATTATTATCATTTGGTATTATATTTCGTTCAAACTCCATATAATCTCTTAGTGTATCGTAAAAATAATGCCCACTTACATTAGGAAAGATAATATTTTTATATAAATCTACTATATTATAAAGATTTAGAATTTCTTCATTATCAAGTTCTTTTAGTATATCCTCTGAAATGTAATACTCTTTAACTCGCCCTTCCTTCTTAACTGATACAAGTTCCATAGAATTTACTAATTCATTAAGCTTTCTTTCTATAGTTTTACTGCTTATATTTCCATAATCAATCAATTCTTCACTTACCAGTTCATTTTCAATATCTGAAAATGTCATAGGTTTGTTTTTATAATTTAAAATTAAAAGCAAGTAATAATATAAGATAATATCAGCTTTAGTAAAACTCTTGCTTAAATATGTATTGACTAAAAAATTTTTTGTATTGGAAATGTCATCATAACTTAAACTTAAAAGTTTATTTTTACCATCCTTGTCTATTTTAATAAAATCATTTTCTATATATTGTTTAATTCGACGCATCTCATAGCTAACTTTTCTTGAACTCCCATGATTTTTATTTTCTAAATCACCTTTTGTAAAACATCCATATAAAAAAACATCTCGAAGTATTGAACGTATTAAATCATAATGTTTAATAAAATCTGGAAAAATAAAAATCCCCTCCTTTGCTTGACCAATATCTAATCATTGCTATAAATTATTCATCAAATTATGTTATGTTCTCCAACTTTCCATTATAGACATTATCTATATATAATCTCATTTTACATTTTCCCCCTTATTATACTATATTATTTTAATATTCTACCACTAAACTCCAAATACTTTCCCATAATTAGCATATAAACTTCCTATAAAAAATAAAACCCAGCACATACACCTTCTAAAAAGTCATACACAGTAGGTCCTAAATATATCTCTATTTTAATAAATCATCAATAAGATTAATTCCAAGAGCTACTGAAAGATGTGTTTTTCCACTCACCTATGGAATGAGAAAAATACTTTAGAAATATAAAAATATATATGATTCTAACTAAATAGTGTTTATTTAAAGATATAATTTTTTATAAAAATTAATATCCCCCACGCAACCCATCCCATTTTTGCGACTTATGCACAGGTTAGGAAATAGGTTAAAGAACGAAATGATAATAAAGTTTCCCAAAAATTAATAAGCTAAAAAGCCCCGTACTAAGCCATTTCTAACTTAATACGAGGCGTATTCCCTATCTATATTTTCCCGAACTTTTTTATGCGTTTGGGTAAATTTTTTGTTAGATTGGGAAGTTTATTTTAATAATACATTGGTATTACTATTTGTTCATACCTTCTTCAACAGCAACAGCAACTGCAACAGTAGCTCCTACCATTGGGTTGTTACCCATACCAATTAATCCCATCATTTCTACGTGAGCTGGAACTGATGATGATCCTGCGAATTGTGCATCTGAATGCATTCTTCCCATAGTATCAGTCATACCGTAAGAAGCTGGACCTGCAGCCATGTTATCTGGGTGAAGAGTTCTTCCTGTACCACCACCTGATGCTACTGAGAAGTATTTCTTACCTTGTTCGATACATTCTTTCTTGTATGTTCCTGCAACTGGATGTTGGAATCTAGTTGGGTTAGTTGAGTTACCAGTGATTGATACGTCAACACCTTCCATGTGCATTATAGCAACACCTTCTCTAACATCGTCACAACCAAAGCATCTAACTTTAGCTCTTTCTCCGTTTGAGTAAGCTTTTTCTTTAACTACTTTAACTTCTCCAGTATAGTAGTCAAATTGAGTTTGAACATAAGTAAATCCATTAATTCTTGAGATTACGAATGCAGCATCTTTTCCAAGACCGTTTAATATAACTCTTAATGGTTCTTTTCTTACTTTGTTAGCTTTTTCAGCTATTTTAATAGCACCTTCAGCAGCAGCGAAACTTTCGTGTCCTGCTAAGAATGCGAAACATTTAGTTTCTTCTCTTAAAAGCATAGCTCCTAAGTTTCCGTGTCCTAAACCAACTTTTCTGTCATCAGCAACTGATCCTGGGATACAGAATGCTTGTAGACCTTCTCCGATTGCTTCAGCAGCTTCAGCAGCCTTCTTGCAACCTTTCTTTATAGCTATAGCAGCACCTAAAGTGTAAGCCCATCCAGCGTTTTCAAATGCTATTGGTTGAGTTTCTTTAGCTATTGTGTATGGATCGATTCCGATTTCTGCACAAACTGCCTTAGCATCTTCCATAGTTTTCATTCCGTACTTTTCTAGTACTGGAGTGATTTGATTAATTCTTCTTTCATAACTTTCAAATAATGCCATAATAAAAATCCTCCTTTACAAATAATTATTTATGTCTTGGGTCTATTAATTCAGCTGCATCTGCAACTCTTCCGTATTGACCTTTAGCTTCTTCTAATGCTTTATTAGCATCCATTCCCTTGCCTATGTTTTCCATCATTTTTCCTAAGTTAACAAACTTATATCCAATGATTTCTTTATCTGAATCTAATGCTACATCTGTAACATATCCTTCAGCCATTTCTAAGTATCTAGGTCCTTTTGCAAGAGTTCCGTACATAGTACCAACTTGAGATCTTAATCCCTTACCTAAATCTTCAAGACCTGCTCCTATTGGTAGTCCACCTTCTGAGAATGCAGTTTGAGTTCTTCCATAAACGATTTGTAAGAATAATTCTCTCATAGCTGTGTTTATAGCGTCACAAACTAAGTCTGTGTTTAATGCTTCTAATATAGTCTTTCCTGGTAATATTTCTGAAGCCATAGCAGCTGAATGAGTCATTCCTGAACATCCAATTGTTTCTACTAATGCTTCTTGGATTATACCATCCTTAACATTTAAAGTTAATTTACAAGCTCCTTGTTGTGGTGCACACCAACCTATTCCGTGAGTTAATCCTGATATATCAGTTACTTCTTTTGATTGTACCCATTTTCCTTCTGCAGGAATTGGTGCTGGTCCGTGATTAGGACCTTTAGCAACTACACACATTTCTTCAACTTCTTTTGAATACATCATATAATTTTGCTCCTCCCTAATTAATAGATAATACTAATATTAAAATCGTATAATAATTACTTTCTTAATACTGTACTGGGCTAAAAAACATCCCAGTGGGATATTACACCCATATATATTCTAGCAAATGATTTAATTTGTAACAACCTTTATTTAAAAATTTTGAAGAAAAGTACCTAAAAAAATATTTCTTGAATTATTTTTCATATTATGCTAGAATAACTATTGTTCGGTAACAAGCCGATATGGCGGAACTGGCAGACGCACATGACTCAAAATCATGCGGGAAACCATGTGGGTTCGAGTCCCACTATCGGCACCATTTAAAAAGAGAAAACCCCTTGAAGTATTGAAACTACTAGGTTTCATTATTTTAAGGGGTTTTGATTTTATCAAAAGTAGTGTAACGGTAGTGCAACCAGAAATAACTTTATTTTTTATTGAAATTTTTTAATATCTATTAATCAATTTATATAGATATATTTATCTTTATTGCATTTTTATGTATTAATTATAAATGAATCTTTATTCATTTTTATCGTTTAAAATACATTTAAATAATAAAATTTTTACTCAAAATAAAAAACACCTACTAAAATTAATTAAGTAAGTGTAATAAAAAATTCTACTTTTATTAAAATAAATTTTATTTTATTCTAAGATCCTCTCCAATATAAATCAAATTTTTGTCTTTAATTTCATTAAGTTCTACTAAACTTTCAACACTAGTATTAAACTTTTGAGCAATTTTATATAAAGTATCTCCTTTAATCACACTATAATAAACTTTATTTTCATTAAATGAACCTGATAAGTCTTTTTCAATATCAAATACATTACATATACCATTAAAAATAGCTCCTGCAACTCTTTCTGGATTATAACCATTCATATCACTTTCGCTATCACAAAAAGCACACTCTATTAGTAAAGCTGGCATTATAGTTTAATTAATTATAATTTAATTTTATTACTAACCATTTTTATTCACTCCTAAAATTTATTTAACAATTCCATTTCCAATTGTTAAATAAATATATGTTTTTATGTTTAAAATTACATAAAAAATAGTAAGGTTATAAATTAAAAATCTTCTTAAAGCGCATTATACAAGCAAATTCTTAAATTCTTAAGTTCTTAAATTCTAAACTTCTAAAATTTTGGTGTTAGTATAATATTGTGGACACGTTAATATTTAGAATATTAAAATATATTTACAATTTTGCCATTCTTAATCCATGAAAGTTTTAAGGATTAAAGAATAACTATATTGTTCCTGCACTCTTTATTTCTAATTTAATCTATAAAATAAAGAGCCGTTACCCGCCCATTTAAATTAGATTCACAAATATTTTTCCAATATATGTTACAATAAACTCATAAATAGTAAATTATTTAAAATTAGTTTTGTTTTATTAAAGGAATGGGATCTGAGTGAATATAATTATTTCAAAATATGAGTCACATGATACTAATATTTTTTCTATTTATATTGAAGAGGAGATAAAGTTATGTATAAAGATATTGAAAATAGATTAGGTGTTAAAATAAAAAATGTTAAAGTTTTAAAATCAGGATGGGCAGGAGAAATTATCTCATTAGAATTTAAAGACAATGCTCAAAAATATGTAATTAAGACCTATAATAGTAGTAAAAATGGACTTGAAAATATAAAACTAGAATGGACAGGACTAAACTTGCTTTACAACGCAAATTATCCAGTTCCAAAGCCAATAATGAGTAACTTTATAAATGAAAAACCTTATATAGTTATGGAAAAAATTGAAGGGGAAAATTTATGGGACTGTTATCAGATTGTATCCAAAGAAGATAAAGAACAATTATTAGAAAAATTTACAAAGGTTTTTTTTGAACTTCATCAATTAGATATCTCGATGGTAGACAAGGAACTTATAAAAAATTCTACAATCTCTTTTATTGAAAAAGAGATTAATGAGATTAAAAAATTATTAGAAGAAAATAAATTAGAATATTTTACTCAAATAATAGATTGGTTACAGAAAGAAAAAGTGAATATTATAAGTAAGAAATTATCTATAATTCATAGAGATTATCATCCTTGGAATGTAATAGTTGATAACAATGAAGAACTCTATGTAATTGATTTACTGTGGGGAATTGGAGACTATAGATTTGATTTAGCATGGACATATACACTAATCGAAAGAAGTGGTTTTGAAAATTTTAGCAAAAATATGTTTAAAAAATATAAAGAGCTGAAAAATGAGAATATTAATAACTTTGAATATTTTAAAGTGTTTTCAACTTTAAGATGGCTAATTAATGTCATGATTTCATTAAAAACTGGTGAGAACCTTAATGAAACAAGAAATAAAGAATTTGAAAATTTTGTTTCCCCACTCATACAAAATGGAATAAAATCAATTCAAAAAATTACTGGCATACAAATAACAATTTAAGTTATCTACTGTCCTTAATAAAATTAAAAACCTAATAAAAATCACATACTTAAAATCAATTATATATATATTAAAAAAGTACCTATAACTTAAATTATAGATACTTTTTTTGCTATATATAATGTAATAAAATTTTAATATTAATTACTTCAGTTTAAGTTCTCCTACCATACTTCTCGTTTCTTTTAAATATTTATCTACAGTAGAAAAATTGTCTTTTGCAACACCTATAAATAATATATCAATAACTGTAAGTTGTGCTATTCTAGATGATATAGCTCCAACTCTTAAATCTTTTTCTACACTTGGGACTTGTATTTTTATATCACCTAATGAAGCAATAGGATTATTCCCAAATTTAGTTATTGTAACACACTTTGCCCCTTTTTCTTTCGCTTTAATAAGTGAATTATATACTTCTTTTGTTTTCCCTGAATAAGAAATTCCTATAGCAACATCACCCTCTGACATATTTGCTGACATTGAAATTTGTGTGTGACTATCTAAACTCATCATTACATTCTTATGTATTCTAATTAATTTATATTGTAAATCCATGCCTATTAATGCAGATTGTCCAACACCAAAAATATATATGTTTTTAGCATTTTGAATAATGTTTACAGCCTCTTCAATATTTTTTTCATCAAGTAATGTAACAGTATCATTTATACTCTGTACATTTTTATTACTTATTTTTAACATTACTTCCTTTATAGTATCATTTGTATCTATATAATCATACTCTACAACTTCATTAGATATACTCTCATCTTTAGCTAAAGCAATCTTAAATTCTTGAAAACCCTTAAAACCTAATTTTCTTGAAAATCGTACAACACTTGCAGCACTTGTTTCCGTAATTGTAGCTAATTGGCTTGCTGAAAATTTATATACTTCACTAGAATTGTTAAATAAATATTCCGCTATCTTTTTTTCAGATTCTGTCATTGTATTATAAATTTGTTTTATTAAAAGTGAACAATTCATATATTACTCCTTTATTATTTATTTTTTTGAATGTGTCTTATCTAATTTTTCTATAAGTAGAGCTTTTTTTATTTGTTTTTCTTTATATATTCCATTATTAAGTTCAAAAAACAAAACACATAAAACCATAAATATAAAAACTAACATTGCCCATATTATAGGATTTATATTTTCAAAGAAAATTTTAGGAATAATAAGAATAAGTGGGGCTGCAAAAGCAATAACCCACCTATTCATCTTAAATTTATTTATTAATTTTCTTGATAAATATATAGATCCTAATACAAACAATATCACTAAAATTATATATACTCCCCATATTAGTATCTTCATATTTTAACCTCTCTTAAAATTTATTTAGTATGAATAACTTTATACATTTCAATCATTTCTTCAACTAAATTATTTTCAGATATTGCATTCATTAATTGATCTTGAGCATGGACCATAAGTAATGATATCTTTACATCTTGTCCATTTATCTCTTGCTGAATTAATTTAGTTTGAGTATTATGCGCTAATCTTAATTCTTCTTTTGCCTTAGTTAACAATTTTTCTGCTTCTTCAATATTATTTTTCCTTGCTTTAGTAAGAGCCTCAAATGTATATCCTCTTGAATCTCCTGCATGTGATATTATTTCAAATATATCTTGTTCCATATAAATTCTTCTCCTTGTACTTAAAGCCTTTATTTAAATTGTAGTAAATATTCTTTATTAATATCTAATAATTCATTGATAACTGCTTCCTCCTATTATTGCAATCTTTAATCCTTCCATAGAATATTCCTTAAATATCTAAATACAGTATCATTTAAAATGTTTCTGTATTTTTAATGTTGCTTTTATTCATTACTTTGCAATCCTTCTTGAATTAATTTCTTTTCATATGCTTTAAAGAATGGAAAGTATATTACTGTTACAATTAATATATTTATTAAAACTAAAACTATTGCTCTCCAATCTCCACCAGTTGCAAGATAAGCTCCTATCGGTGCTGGTAATGTCCAAGGTGCCATTACAACTGGTTTTGCTACTAAATTAAGTGCCATTGCAAAATAGCTTATACATCCAGTAATTAAAGGTCCAACAATAAATGGAATAACTAATAACGGATTTAACATAATTGGAGCACCAAATATTATTGGTTCATTAATATTACAAATTCCTGGTATTAAACTAACTCGTCCAACATCTTTTAAATATTGTGATTTTGAGAATAACATTAAAAATACTAATCCTATTGTTGCTCCTGAACCTCCAATCCATATAAACCATTGAAAAAATGGTTCTGGTGCAATATTAGGTATTGCTTGTCCTGATGTTTGTGCTGCTGCATTTGCATCAAGCATAGCTAGCCATATTGGTCTTGCAACCGTACCAACAACAGAATCTCCATGTATACCACACCCCCATAAAAGCGTAATAAGTAATACTGGTACTAAAACACCTGGTAATGAATTTCCCGCTGTTACTAAAGGCATAAAAATCTTTAATATATTCCCTTGAATATCAAAATTCAACATATCTCTTATTATCCAAATTGGTATAATTATAAATGTAGCTGGTATTAATGCTGCAAAAGAATTAGCAACAGATATAGGTACTTCTTTTGGCATTTTAATAGTAAGATTTCTTTCTTTACAGAATCTTAAAGTTTCTACTGCAAAAATTGACATTAAAATTGCTACAAACATGCCTGCTCCACCTAGATTAGATAAAGGCAGTACCCAACCTTCTGGATCAAAATTTAATGGTATACTTGTAAGTAGAAATGCTGCTAGTCCAAGACTTCCACCTGACAATGGATCTAATTTATAAGATTTTGCTAAATTATAAGCTATACCAAATGATGCATATACTGACATTATTCCCATGCTTAACCTATAAGGAAACATTATTTGATTGACATATGGTTTTACTAGTTCTTTTAACCAAGCATTTGGTGGCACTGCAATTACTAAAAAGAAACTACCTACAATTATTAAAGGTATAGTAGATACGATACCATCTCTAATAGCTTTCAGATGTCTTTGTTCTGATACCTTTGTCATTGGTGGTACTAAGTATTTTTCTAACCAGTCAAAAAATTTATTCATTTAATATTCCTCCTAGTTAATATAAATTCTTAACTTTAAACAAAATTATAATTTACCTTATACAAAAATTCTTAAAAACATAAATTCCTAACGAATAGGATATAATCATTTTTTATTTACTTAGAATATTTTTTTATTTGTGCAAGAACTTTTGCACCACCTAGTGGAGTGTATCCCATTGGAACAATAGTATCTATAACTAAATTAAATTCAGCTGCTTGTTCTTTAAATGTACTCAATCTATGTCTTACTTGAGGAGCCACTAATGCTAGATCATAATTCCCATCTTTTATTTCATCATAAAATTCACCTGTACCAACAGCTTTAATTTCTAAAGCAAACCCTTCTTTATCTGCTTCTTTTTTAATTGCCTCTACCACTATTGCACTAGACATTCCACCTGAACATACCATTAAAACTTTCATAAAATTGCCCTCCATTATTTATATATTATTTTATTTATTAACCCTTAAGAATTAATTATTTAAACGTTTTCCAAAGCTTTATATATATACCCTTGATTTTTATTTAATAATTCCTTAGCTGAGACTTTATCCAAACTACTTTCAATCATGAAAATAGATAATTTAACATCATAATCAGTTTCTTTTAAATATTGTTCTGCTACATCTCTAGAAACATTTGTAGCCATCATAACTATTCTTTTAGCTCTTTCAACAAGTTTAAGATTTGATGCTTTTACATCAACCATCAGATTATTATAAACTTTTCCAATTTTTATCATTGATGCAGTAGATAACATATTTAATATCATTTTTTGAGCACTTCCTGCCTTCATTCTAGTAGATCCCGTTACAACTTCTGGGCCTGTAACTGCTTCTATCACAATATCTGCATGCTTTGATAAATCTGAGTCTTTATTACATGTAACTGCTACTGATACTGCTCCTAGCTTATTTGCATACTCAATTCCACCTATAACATAGGGTGTTCTTCCACTTGCTGCTATTCCAACTAATACATCTTTATTTGAAAAGTTTATGGCTTTTAAATCATTTTTACATTCTTCTTTACTATCTTCTATACCTTCTTTTGCCTTAAACATAGCATCTTTTCCACCAGCCATGATAGCATGTACCATTTCATCAGATACTCCATACGTTGGTAAACATTCTACCGCATCTAAAACTCCTAATCTGCCACTAGTTCCAGCCCCTATATATATTAGCCTTCCACCTTTCTTTAAAGCTTCTGTTATTTTATTAACTGCTATTTCTATTTGTGGTATTTCTTTTTCAACTGCACTAGCAACCTTTTTATCTTCTTCATTAATCATCTTTAATATTTCAAAAGTTGATACCTTGTCTATATTAACTGTATTGACATTAATGCTTTCGGTAATTAAACTTTCAAGATTAATCTTGTCCATTAAACCCCCTCCTACTTCCTTATAATTCCAGTGTATGCTTTTTGAAATATAATGTCAATATTTTTATATTTCAATGAAATATATTTTCAAGCAACGTTTAACTTGTATTTTACCACTACTATCTTATTTATAAGAAGTGTTATATTTTCAAATAAATATAAAAGCACTTACTCAAATTAAATTCTTTTTATAATTTAAAAATTTAATTTAGCAAGTGCCTAATATAATAATTTTTTTATAATTTCATAAAATATTAATTAAACTATTTTATCTACATAACTTTCTAAATTCATCTGCTACGAACTGTACTTGTGTACCTACAATAACTTGTAAGCTTGTTTTACCAGGTCTAATTATTCCTGATATTCCTGCAGATTTGATAACTTTTTCATTTACTCTTGATTGATCTTTAATTTCTAAACGCAATCTAGTGACACAATTATCAATAGATGTTATATTTTCTTTTCCTCCAACACCCTTTAATATAATAGAAGCGACTTCAGTAAAATCATTATTTGAAAGTATTGCATCTAATTCTTCATTTTCATCATCATCTTCTTCTCTACCAGGTGTATTTAAATTAAATTTTACAATTGCAAAACGGAATACTACATAATAAATAATAGCGAATACTAAACCAATTGGAATTATTAAAAGTGGATTAACTGCCATTGGAGCTTTAAAGCTTAAAAACCAATCTACAAAACCTGCACTAAAATTAAATCCTGATCTTACTGGTAATAATGTACATACAGCTACAGAGATACCTGTTAAACCAGCATGGATTAAATATAAACCTGGTGCTAAGAACATAAATGCAAACTCTAAGGGTTCTGTTACACCTGTAAAGAAAGAAGACACTGATGCTGCTAATAATAAACCATATGCTATTTTTTTCTTATTGTCTTTAGCCGTATGATACATAGCTAATGCACCTGCTGGTAAACCAAACATCATTACAGGGAAGAACCCAGTCATATACATACCAGTTACTCCTTTTGTTCCAGCTCCAGTAGTAGACCAGAAGTTACCGATATCATTAATTCCAGCTACATTAAACCAGAATACAGAATTAAGTGCATGGTGAAGACCTGTTGGTATTAACAATCTATTAAAGAATGCATAAATACCAGCACCAATAGCACCTAAAGAAATAATTGACTTACCAAAAGCTACTAAAGCTCCATAAACAAAAGGCCATATAAAGAATAATATTATAGCTGCAAAAATTGATTCTAAAGCTGTTACTATAGCAACACATCTTTTTCCACTAAAGAATCCTAAAGCGTCTGGTAATCTAGTATTTTTAAACTTATTATAACAACTTGCACCAATTAAACCTGATAAAATTTCTATAAATTGTGTTTGAATTTTACCAAAAGCTGCTGGTACTTCTGCCACATCAATATGTTTAAACATTCCTACGGCAGCTGGAGATAATAACATTGTAATCATAAGCCATGAAACTAGTCCTGCAAGTCCTGCAGTACCATCATTATCATCTGACATTCCAACACCTACACCAATTGCAAATAATATTCCCATAGAATCAATTAATGCACCACCTGCTTTTATTAAAAAAGCTGAGGCTACATTATTTGCTCCCCATCCAGTGGGATCAATCCAATAACCAATACCCATTAATATACTTGCTGCTGGTAAACAAGCTACTGGAAGCATCAAAGATTTCCCTAATTTTTGTAAATACTTCATCATAATAAAATTCCCCTTTAATTTTTTAATTTATTTTAAAAATGCATTTTTAATATTCTAATTAATTTTTTACACAAAAAAAGCTGAAAAGAACAAACAAAAGTTATCCTTTTCAGCTGATGCTCGAATTTAATCGGTGACACGCCAATAATCATTCCCTATATTTATCATTTTTTCTATGTTTTTATAATACCACATCTTGTAATCGTAATCAATGATTTTTTATAAATTTTTACTTTTTTATTTTTATACAATAAATCTGTTTTAATTATTTTTAATGGTAGATACTCTAAATCTTTCTATATGCATTGCTAAATAAGCAATCTCATCTTCTGATACATTTTTTTCCAATCTTTTTTCTAATATCTTAGATACATCTTTTGATATACTATATGATAATCTATATTTACATTTTATTTCTCTTATAAAATCGTTTTTTACCGGAGAATCCACCAGCATTCTCCTAATTGCAAATCTTACATGCGTAGCAAACCTTGCATAATCAAGAGAATTTTTATCTATTTTTATTTTTAACTTTTTTTCTACATATTCAATTATCATATTAATTAAATATGCATTTTTTATAGTATTTGATAAATTTCCTGAGTTTCTTGCTGAATGAATATGTAATGCTATCATTCCGATTTCATCATCTGGTATCATTATATCCATTTCATTATTTAATATTTTAGCTGCTTTTTTAGCTAAAATATATTCTCTTTGATAAAGAACTTTAATCTCCATAAGAAATGGATTGTCAATTATTTCATTATTTTTAATTCTTTTTATAGCATAATATAAATGATCTGTTAGCCCTATATGAATTCTTTCATCTAACTCCTCATTTAATTCTTCTGATATTAAGATTATTATTCTTTCACACATAGTCAAAAAGTCCTCATCAACTTTTTCAACTACTTGTTTAAAATTTCTTAAATTATCTTGATCTTCAATAACAAATATTTTTTCTACCTCAGTTCCTTCTTTAATCTTATCCCCAAACTTTTTACCAAATCCAATCCCTCTAGAAAACAATATTTTTTCTTTTCCATCCATTCTAATAGAAACTATATTATTATTATAAGCTTGTACTATAACTCCAGAATTAACAATTGTTTTCATAGTCTCACCTCTCTTATATAGTCTTTTTATTTAAATTAATAAAATATATGTTATATTACATATATTAGGTTTACTTAACAAAAATATAAAAAATCTTCTATTTTTAACAATATCATATTGTTTAAATTTACTAGATTCATGAAATTACCCCTGTATAAAGCATATAGGGCAAAAATTAAAGATATTCAAGAAATTTCTTATTTTTATAACGATTTTTATACTGTTTAATACAAATATGTCTTATTATAACATACTATTCTATAAATAATAACGATTATTATTTAATCTATTAAAAGTCCTTTTTATTAATAATCTTTAAAATACATATTTATATAATCTATATTACATAATTTAATTTAAAATTTTTTATATTTAATATTATTAAATATTTTATATTGAATAATATATAAATAAACTTTATAATAGAAAAAAATTGCTGATTAACTGTAAAATATAAATTTTTAACCATATACTCATTCAAAAATATAGTCTCACATATCAATAAAAACTCTGTTAAGTAAACATAGCTTTTAACTATGTAACTTAACAGAGTTTTATTCAATATTTATTAATTATTTATTTTGTTGGACATTAGGGCAGCTTTGTGTTGTTTGTTGTGTTGGGCAAGCCCCTTGACAATTTTCATTTTGACTTTCTATAACT
This sequence comes from Clostridium weizhouense, assembly GCF_019431045.1. Taxonomy (GTDB): domain Bacteria; phylum Bacillota; class Clostridia; order Clostridiales; family Clostridiaceae; genus Clostridium; species Clostridium weizhouense. The sequence continues at coordinate 100,257 of NZ_JAHXPT010000002.1, forward strand.
TTAATGTTTGTACATTTATTTTTTATATCTATAGAATTATTTGCTGAGTTTTTACAACTATTATCACATGAAGTATTAGAAGAAGATTTTGTACAATCATCATCACATGTATTGCATGAATCCTTTACATAAAAGCTTGTACAATTAGTATTACATGAACCATCAGTACAGTAGTTGTTTGTAGCACTTTCATCTTCTACTTCATTTGTATCTGATGTTACTGTTTCTTTATTATCACTATTAGATTCTATTTTTACTTCATTAATATCATTCTTTTCTTTAATAGTTTCATTACTAACCTCAGGTGCTGTTGTCTCTGTAGAGTCTATTTTTTGATCATTATCTGATATAGCTTCTTGATTAACCTCTGTATTTATATCTTTATATTCTGTATCACTTTTAATATCTTGTATTGCTGTTGTATTTATTTTTTCTATGCTTTCATCTTGAGTAAAAGCAAAGGCTGTTGTTGCTCCAATTAATAAAGTACTAACTATAGATAGAACTATCATAAGTTTCTTTCTATTCATATTAATTCTCCTTTTAATTTTAAATTTAGTAATTTTTAAAATTACTTTACTAGTATTTTTAATATTGAAGTTGTTGCTTGTTTTATGTTTCTCAACTTCATGACCTTATTATAATTAAAAGTTTTAGTAAAATATATAGTTGATAACTGGACAATCTAATATAAACTTCCTACATATCCTTAGATTTTGTTACAAAAATTGTTCTAATTTTAACATTTTTTCTAATTTTTATTGATTTATTTTTAATATAATTCCGCTTTATCCATTTTTTATTCTAATTAAATAATCTTATTTATCATTAAAAATAGTAAAGATTCTTGATTAATATCTTTTTTATTACTTCTATGATCTTTATATCTATAATAGATTTTGTAAAAAATAAAAGCACAAAAGTAGAAATTTATACTTTTGTGTTTTTATTAGAATCCTAAATATTATTGAACATTATACATTCCTTTACTTTCCATATATTTAAATATAGATTCTCCATGTTTCTGTTCTTCTTTTTGTATATGATTTAATATATCACGTACTTGAGTATCTCTAAATTCAAAAATTGTAGTATCATAAGTACCTGAAACATATTTTTCTGTCATTAACAAATCTGAGCATATCTCCTTATCAGATAAATTATTTTGTGTTGATTGAGAATTGTTCATATTTGTTCCAGAATTTTGATTTTGTTGTTGATTCATATTTTGCCCTGAATTTTGGTTTTGTTGTTGATTCATTTGAGGAACAGTACCACTTAACAATTGATTAATAGTGTTAAGATGAGTCCTTTCAATTTGTTCATTTGTTTTACATATTTGCTGTAATTGAGTATCTGTTGCTTGATTTGCATAATTAGAATACTTATCTATACAAATCTGTTCATGACTTTTTTGATCTTGTAGTAACATTCTTTCTTTTTGTGTTAAAGTTATTTGCAAAATAAACACCTCCTAGATTTATTTTGCATTATTTTTATTTTTTTATACAATTAGATACTAAACTAATGTTTTTTGTATTGTAAATAACTCTTAGTAAAATATTATGACAAAATTAATTATATTGTCGCATTTTTATTATTATGTTAATATATTCTTATCGTTTTTAAAAGAAATCTATTTTTTTAATATATTTATTCTAATTAAGTTAATACCTTTACAATCTTTTATATAATTTTTATAAAAAATTATATCCTTGATTAATAATATCTAATTAGAATCATATATATTATAAATTTTCTTTTAAAATACTATTACAAATATTTGAAAGGAGAATTATATATGGAACATTGGTCGATTATTGCTATAGCAGTGTACATATTTATATTACTTTTTATAGGCTATTATTCTTATAAAAAAACATCCAATATTTCTGACTATATGCTTGGGGGTAGAGGCTTAGGTCCTATAGTTACAGCATTATCTGCTGGTGCAAGTGATATGAGTGGTTGGATGATTATGGGACTTCCCGGTGCCGTTTATTTAACTGGTATTTCTAGTCTTTGGCTTGGAATAGGATTAACAGTTGGAGCCTATTTAAACTATTTATTATTGGCTCCAAGATTTAGAGTTTATACCGAAGTTGCAAATGATTCCTTAACAGTTCCAGATTACTTAGAAAATCGTTTTAAAGATACTTCTAATATGCTTAGACTTATATCTGGTATAATAATACTTGTTTTTTTTGTACTTTATGTTTCCTCTGGAATTGTAGCAGGTGGTAAATTATTCTTAAATACTTTTGGATTAACATATACGATGGGGGTAATAGTTACCTTAGCAGTAGTTATTCTTTATACATACTTTGGTGGTTTTTTAGCCGTAAGCCTTACAGACTTTTTTCAAGGAACTCTAATGTTTATTACGTTGATTATGATACCTGTTGTAACATTTATGAATATAGGGGTAGATCCTGGTACTTTTGTAAATAAAGTAAAAGATATTGATCCATCATTATTTGATATATTTAAGGGAACGAGTTTGGCTACTATTATCAGCTTTTTAGCTTGGGGACTTGGATATTTTGGTCAACCACATATTATTGTCCGTTTTATGGCAATTAAATCACCAAAAGAATTAAAATCTGCTAGAAGAATAGGTATTAGTTGGATGGCTATAGGTCTTTTAGGTGCTGTTGCAAGTGGTCTTACCGGACTTGTATACTTTACTGAACATAAAAGTCCATTAAGTGATCCTGAAACAGTTTTTCTTCGTCTTGGTGATATTCTGTTTCATCCATTTATTACGGGAATAATACTTGCTGCAGTACTTGCTGCAATCATGAGTACTATTTCATCTCAACTTTTAGTTTGCTCAAGTTCTATTACAAAAGATTTTTATTTAACATTTCTTAATAAAAAAGCTTCAGAAAAGCAACAAATGTTAATAGGAAGATTATCAATTTTAATAGTTTCAGCATTTGCAACGGTACTTGCATATTTACCAAATAAAACTATACTTGATATAGTTGGGCAAGCATGGGCTGGCTTTGGTTCATCTTTTGGACCAGTACTTTTATTAAGCCTTTATTGGAAGAGAATGACTAAATGGGGTGCTTTATCTGGAATGATTATTGGTGGATTGACGGTCATAATATGGATTCTTTCTGGTCTATCTGTATATATATATGAGATGATTCCAGGATTTTTATTATCATTTATATCTATTGTAGTTGTTAGTCTTATGACTAAAAAACCAGATGAATCTATTAATAGAGATTTTACTAATATGGAAGAAACTTTATCAAATATAAAGTAATCGAGATTATTAATTTCTAACTACATATTGTATTCAGTTAAAGATTATCTTTAATTATAATGCTAACATAGAACTATTGGATTACATCTAATAGTTCTATTTTTTATTACTATTTCTTATTATAGATTATTTTTTACTTGTTTGTTTTATTATTTTATATTTTTGCTTATTCTAATTTGCATAATACTTTAATTATAAATAGTAAGAATATTTTACTATACTAGCATTAACAATTATTAACAATTTAACAAATAGTTTCTTTTGTAATTATAAATATGCATTGTATCTATTAAATTTTTAGTATTATTAGAATATTTTTTTGTATATGTGAAAATCTAAGCAAATAGTTGCTTTATCCCAATAAATATATTATTATTTAAACTGTTCTGATATTTATACGAAATTTGTAAAAAAATGATTTAAATTGGACCTAAATATTTTTTAGTTTTATATATTTAACAGAACACATACTAGTATAGGGGGGAATATAAAATGAAAACTACTAAAAAAATTTTGGCCTCATTAGCACAAGGATTATTAGTTGTTATACTTCTGAATGTATTTGTTAATTACAATTCAAAAAATAATAATGTTTTATTAGCAAATACAAATGAAAAAAATAGTTCAGTAGAAACACCTAATAATGAGACCTTAACCTCTAATAATGCTGAAATAAAAAACGAAGAAAAAAAAGCTACTAATTTAACAGAAAAAACTACTGAGGAAAATGTAGTAAGTGACGCTACAGAAATAGACGAAAATTCATTAAATCCTGATAATGTACAAGCTGTAGAAACAATAGAAGAACCTATTGTAGAAAATACTCCTATTATAAGAGCTACTTTAGAAAATGATCTTAATGATATTGATAAAAATATTTATGGTCTATCTTATGATCCAAATGAAATTTTATCATATAATGGAGAATCAATTGAAAGTTTTGTTCCAGCTGAAGGATTTGAAAATCCCAATAAATACATTGTAATAAAAAGAGAAAAGAAACGTATTTCAGATTCTAATTCTGATATTTCTATTATAGATTCAGTAAATGATAGAACATATCCTGGTGCAATACAACTTGCTAATAGAAATCTTGTAGAGAATAAACCAAATTTAATTTCTTGTAAAAGAAAGCCTATAACAATAAGTGTTGATTTACCTGGAATGGGTGAAGATGGCAAAAAGGTTGTTAATTCTCCAACATATTCTAGTGTTAACGCTTCAATAAATTCTCTATTAGATACTTGGAATACTAAATATTCATCTAGATATACTATCCCTACAAGAATGAGTTATTCTGATTCTATGGTATATAGTAAATCTCAATTATCTACTATGTTTGGATGTAATTTTAATATTTTAGGTAAATCATTAAATATAGATTTTGACTCTATATTTAAGGGTGAAAAACAAGCTATGATAGTTGCCTATAAACAAATTTTTTATACTGTAAGTGTAGATGCACCTGAGCATCCATCTGATTTCTTTGGTGATAATGTAACTTTTAATGAATTATCATTAAAAGGAGTAAATAAGAATAATCCACCTGCTTATGTTTCAAATGTAGCATATGGTAGAACGATTTATGTAAAACTTGAAACAACTTCTAAAAGTGCAAATGTAAAATCTGCATTTAAAGCATTAATATCTAATCAAGATATTAAATCCAATGCTGAATATCAAGATATATTAGATCAAAGTTCATTTACAGCTACTGTTCTTGGTGGTGGTGCTAAAGAACATACAAAAGTAATCTCTAAAGACTTTAATGAAATTAGAAACATTATACAAGATAATTCAGTATATAGTCCTAAAAATCCAGGTTATCCAATTTCATATACAAGTACGTTTTTAAAGGATAATAGCATTGCATCTATAAACAACAAAACAGAATATGTAGAAACAACTGCTACAGAATATACTAGTGGAAAAATAGTTCTTGATCATAGTGGTGCTTATGTTGCTCAATTTGAGGTTACATGGGATGAAGTAAGCTATGACAAAAATGGGAATGAAATAATAGAACATAAAGTTTGGTCTGGAAGCGATAAAGATAGAACTGCACATTTTAATACTGAAATATATTTAAAAGGAAATGCAAGAAACATTTGTGTTAAAGCTTGGGAATGTACAGGCCTTGCATGGGAATGGTGGAGACAAGTTATAGATGCTCAAAATATACCACTAGTAAAAGAACGAACATTCTCAATATGGGGTACAACATTATATCCAAAAAAATCAATTGAACCTGAAGTTTAAAATAATAATATAAAAAGTGGACACGTCACACTTTCATTAATATTTTATAATATACAATTAATGAAAAGAGAAGGTTAACAAATTTTAACCTTCTCTTTTTTACTCACTTTATTTTATGCTATATTTTAAAATACGCTTTATACTACAATGTAAACATTCACTAAAACATAGACTTATTTTAAAGTAATTTTATCATATCCGATTGCTTTTTTAGGACATGCTATTGCACATTTACCACATTGTATACAATCAGGATGATTTAATATATCACCTTTATATTCATAAGGAACTATTCCTAACGAACAGTGCTTTTCACATACTTTACAAGATACACATGAAGATGCTACTTGTAGCACTTTTTTATTTTTTCTAAACTTTGATATAACTGATGCTATAGTTCCCATAGGACAAAAATGACACCACGTTCTATGATTATAAACTAAAGATAATACTATACCAATTATAGTTGTTACAACAATCATTCTATAAAATACCATACCAATACCATATAAGTTTCCTAAGTTTTGTTTAATTCCAATACCAAACATAGACATCATAATAACAAGTACTATAGCTCTAAAATAATAAGATTTTAAAAATTTAGGTACTTTTCTTTTATTACTAAATTTAGAAACTATATTATCATAAAAATTTCCTCTTGGACATAAATTTCCACACCAAAATCTCCCTTTGAAAATTGAAACAATTACTGGTGCAATCATACATATAACAGCAGCTAATGCAAATCTTAAATCAATTAAACCTAATAATATAAAAGCTATTAATAATATAAATGAATACTTTTTCCATACTTTTAAAAACTTGTTCATTAAAAATCCTCCAATTCACACATTATCTTAAATTATCTATTTCTTTATCTATTCTTATTAGTTATCTTCTTTATTTTATTAAATAAATTTATATTTATCTGTAACTTTCTTACTCACAAAAAGCATTTAGCAATGTAACTAATTCTATTTTTATAGAGATTTTCCATATTCTATTTCCTCCTAAAAATCTATTTTATATTAAATGTTTTTAACTATTAAAATTTATATTTAATCTTATATAAATTTTAGTAATCTGAAATACTATTTTTTTAATTTACTTCTATTCATTAATTATTTCTTCGTTCCCATGTGTTTATTATAAATTAATCTGTTATATATTTATGTGACTTAATCACATGAAACTTTTTATAACTTCACTCATTTCCAAACCTAGTACAGGACTAATTGTGAACATATGATTATTTTTTATTCCTTAAGTTATCTACTCTCTTTATGAATCACATTTTTATATAAGTTATATACAAATTTTAATTTTTCGCTATGTTTTAAAACAGTGTTGATATTATAGTATAAGGGCGAACTGGCATTGGAATTTGCTTTTTAGAACTCTTAAGTAAGAGTCAAATTTTTATATTTTGCTACTCGAACTTACTCAGCGAATGTACATGAGTCGAGTTTCCTTTTAGTCTTACAATTAATTGCTTGTCATCAATCTTTGATTGGGAGCATGCATTAATTGGACTAAGCTTTATTTTAGAGTTCTTAAGTGAGAATCCAAATTTTATATTTGGTTCTTCGAACTTACTCCACGAATGTACATGAGTAGAGTTTCCTATTTCAATTCTGTCCATGAGCTTTATGCTATAATATCAACATTCACTTAAAACATAGCGTAATTTTTATAATTTTTTTAAATAAAAAACCACCTAAGCTTTTATACTTGAGTGGTTCCATATACACTAATAGTTGTTTAAGGCACAATCAAAAAAATAACAAATCCATTGCAACTTTGGACTTGTTATTTATTTTCATGTGCCTAAATATCGATTTTTCTAGTTATTTTGTTGTGTTTGATCTATAATACTTTTCATTTGTTCTTTACTTAAAGCACCACTTACATACCCATAAATTTTACCTTCTTTATTTATCATAAATGTTGTAGGCAATGAATTTATATGATAAGCATTGAATATTTCCCCACTCTCATCAAAAACGACTGGGAATGTAAACTTTTGTTCATTTAAGAAATTTTTAATTCCATTTTTATCCTGTTCATTACCTCCTGGTTGTGATACTCCTATAATTATAATATCATCTTTATTATAATTAGATTCTTTATATAATTCTTCTATATGGGGCATTTCCATACGACATGGCGGACACCATGTTGCCCAAAAATTTAAAAATACTGTTTTCCCTTTATAATCTGATAACTTATGAGTATTTCCATATTGATCTGTTAATGTAAAATCTATAGCTTCCATAAGTTCCTTATTATTTGAACTATTATTACTAGAATTATCATTTATATTTTTTTCTTGTTCTGATTGATATTCTTCTTCTATAGTATCTTTATTTTGCGAAGATACTACATTATTTCCTGATTCTGATACTCTGTTTAAATATCCTGTAATATTATTTAACCACCCTGTAAAAGTCATAATCCCTATAATTATCATTACAAAACCACCAGCTTTTATTGTATACTTCATTATCTTTTTATTTTTATTTATAAAATTCAAAGCTTGAGTTGTAAATATTCCAAGAATTAAAAATGGTATTACAAAACCTAAAGAATATATTAAAACTAATATATTTCCTATAATCGTACTTTGAGCACTTGAAGCAAGAATTAAAACTGATGATAATGCTGGTCCAACACAAGGTGTCCATGCAAAACTAAATGTAAAACCCATTAAATAAGCCATTAATGGGTTTACTTTCTTTCCACTTAAATTTAAATTGATTTTATGCTCTCTTTGCAAAAATTTAAATTTAAAAATCCCAATTTGGAATAATCCTAAAAGAATTATTATTACTCCACCAATTTTACTAAATATAACTCTATTGTTATTAAAAAATGTTCCTATAGCAGTAAAAGACAATCCTAATATAAAAAATGCAGTTGAAATTCCTAAAACAAAAAATATTGTATGTAATAAAACTTTTTCTCTTTTATACACAATTGTCCCATCATTATTTTCTTGCTTTGAATTTCCAGCTAAATATCCTATATATATAGGTATTAATGGTAAAACACATGGTGATAAAAATGAAAGTATTCCTTCTAAAAAAACTAGAAAAAAACTTATATTACTTGAAGATACTAATCCTTCAAACATTATTATAAATGTGCCTCTATTTTATTTATTATACTTTCTTTTGGCATAAAACCAGCTAAGTTTTCTACAGATTTTCCATCCTTAAATATGATTATAGTTGGTATCGAAAAAACTCCATACTTTTGAGCTATATCCCCACTTTGATCCACATCTAACTTGAAAAATTTAGCTTTTTCATCAAATTCACTACCTACTTCTTCAAATATTGGTGCTAACATCTTACAAGGAGCACACCAAGTTGCAAAAAAATCTACTACTACAACACCTTTATTATTTTCTACTTGTTCAATGAATTCATTACTATTTATAATTTTAGCCATAATTAATCCTCCAATTCATATTTTAATATATATTTTAATTTGTGTTTCTTACTTTTTAATTATACTTATATTTTTATATTATTTAAGTGACTTAATCACATTTATATATTATATTACTAATATATTGTTATTTTTTATATAAAAATATATTCTTTACTAACATTATTGGTACTTTGTAGACTATTATATGATAAATGTTTCTTATAAATAATTATCACATAATTATTTCACTAACTACAATTGTTATTTCATATTAATTACAAATTAATAAACATTATTATATACTAAGGATGTTTATTTGTCAAAAATTACTGATATTTATAGAAAGATACTCTGATCATGTAACTATAAATATGGTTACATACTAATTTTTTATAAAATTTATTATTTAACATATTCACTATAGTTTAAATTTTTACTTTTCTTTTTGCATTTTTTATATAGTCTATATTTTAAAACAGTTTTTATATTTTAGTGCATAATAAAAGGTACTAATAAAAAACTTACTAATACCTCTAATTGATTATTATATAAATTCTATTCTACTATAACTTTTGCATTTTGAGCCAAATTGAATAAATCTGAACTTACAAAAATAGTCCCATCTTTTAATATAGTTTTACTACTTAAATAATAATTAGTATCTTCTATATTTACCATATCATTATTAATAGTCACAGTATAAGGTTTTGCCCCTTCTTTTGTAATTGTAACCACATCTGTATTTTGATTTATACTAACATTATATCCAAGTTTTTCTGCAACTACTTTTAAAGGAAGCATTAACTTATCTTCTTGCATGAATGGAGTTTCATTTGAATTTAAATTAATATCATCTCCATTTATATTTAACTTATTAGTTGAAGCTTTGATTAATCCACTATATTCATAAGGCATAAGTAAACATTTATCTATTTTAACTCTTTCCGGAAGTTGCATTGTTTGTATGCCGCCTTGTTCTATTCTATCCCATAAAACTAAAGTTGAACCTGGTCTTATATTATCAATAGTTACAATATTCTTTGTTAAATAAGGAAATATATTAGTATCTTTATCTAAGGTAGCTTGTAGATATCCATCTTCGCTTGTAACTGTTACACTTCCATCCTCATTCTTATTTACAGATTCAACTTCTATATATCTAGGAACTGCATAATCTTGAGGTATATTTACCATAATCACTTTAGCATTAGTCATAGGTGGTAAACTTAATGTCATTACTGGACTAATATAAGCGTAAATAGTTTCATTACCTGTTATATCTTTAATATTAACTGGTAGTCCACTAACTGCATCAATTATTTTAGTTTCTTCTGATATATTTAATATAATATCATTATTTACATTACTTGAATTTTTAATATGGATTCTATTTTCATCTTTTTCTTTAACATTTCCCCATACTTGTACAAACTTTGGCATTTGAATAATTTCTCTATTTGATGTTATCATTTCATTAGCTGATACATATTGAGGTACTCCCATAATTATTGTTAACGCCAACATACTCCCTAAAATTCTTTTTATTACTTTCATTAAAATCATCTCCCTAATTTAAATTATATATATTCACTTTAATCTTTTCTGCTTTATTGTTTCCTCCTTCACTTATAACACAATTCAAACTGGGGAAATGTTGCATCTTTTAGAATATTTTAATTTATTTTCTTTCATATTCCTTATATTTTAATATAACTTTATCCTTACTTTCTTCCAAAAATATATTTAAATAAGCAAGTTCTTTAAAACAAAATTCTTCTATTTGTTTTTCACTAGTTTCTCTTACATAGTAGTCATGCGTATATCTATTTCTAAGCTTTACTGCTATAGATAAATAATTTTTAAGTTTATCATCAAAAAAACCCATTTCAAAAGCTTGTTCAATTAATTTTAATGATGTAGTTGAACTATTTAATCTTCCATTATTTATAACAATATAACTTTCACACATATCAACTATATATTCAGAAAAATCCTGAAAAAACGCGAACATAGCTCTTTTTATAATTCTGCTATTAGTTTTTTTATATTCATCTATAGCTTCTTTTAAATCTTCTAAATTATCATATGCATTTTTATATTTTTCTAAGAATTTTTCCTTTTTATATTCATAATAGGGACTCATCTATAACACCTCCAAAATACCTATATTGTTCATCTATTTTCAATATTTTTTCAATTTTTAAATTGTTTCTAATAAATTTTAAAACATAATGTTGAAAATCATACCAATTATTATAATCTACAATATACTGTTCTTCACTATCAACTGCAATTCTTGCAAATTTACTTCCAAAATCATTAAATAAAATAAATGTTAAATGTATATTATCATAATCATAGTATTCTTTAGCTAATTCAATAATATCTTCTTCAATGTCTAATGTATCCATAATTGTTACACCTGATTTTACAATAACAGCTAAATCTATATCACTTCTACCTTCAATCCAATACTCACTTCCATAGCTTCCAAATTTACATACACATATTACATTATTAATTTTTTTTAATCCATTTATAAAGCCATCTGTATCCAAAATAATCACCTCTTTTAGAATTAATTATCACATTATATATGTTCTAATTAATTTATTACATTTATAATCTTCTATACAATTTTTATAAAAAATTATATATTTAATTAATAATATCTAGTTAAAAGCATATATATCATAAATTTTTCTATATAAATTACTTACTAAACCAATTAATCATGACATTTATAATATTCTAAGGTTTATATTAATAAACAAAATTTATTGGAACTTATATAGCAACCTTATTTAAATCTTAAATATTAGTAAAATTCAATATAAATCTATTAACTTTGCTTATATTATATCCCAAAGTATATAGTTAATAAACGTGTTATTTATATTAAATATTAACACACTTATTTAACAAAAAACTAATTTTTTAGTTCTTCTTTTAAACAATGTTTATATAAAAATTCATCTCTATTAAAGATTATTTTTCATAATCTTCATCTATATCTTAATTTATTGGTATTTCTACTATATTTTTAAACTCCGTCTTATTTATAACTTTTAATAACACTCTAATTCACTCTCCTTGTAATAAACTACTTATATACATCTAAGTTAAAATATTACATAATAAGTGTTTATAAAAAATCCCACAATTTCTTTATAAAAATGCGGGATTTTTTATAAATATATATGTTCTAATTAAGGTAAAATATTTATATTAATCAATAAACTTTATTAAAACTTCTATATTTATCTAAAATTATATTCTGTAACTATACTTTCTCTATTCATAGTTTTATCATTAAAGTATTCATATAATGATATTCCTAAAAAACTTCCTGTTATATTACGTACATTATTAAATCCCAAATTTTGAAGTGCTAAAGTAGCATTATAACTTCTTTGTCCTGTTCTGCAATGAAGATATACTGGCTTATCTTTTGGAATTTCATTTATTCTTTCTCTTAGTTCACTTAAAGGTACATTTTTAGCACCTTTAATATGTCCATTTGCATATTCTCCTCTTTCTCTAACATCAACTATATAAGAATTATTTTCTACAAGTTCTCTTACCTTATCTATATTTACTTGTTTAAAATCTCCATTTAAAAGGTTAGATCCAACATAACCTGCATAATTAACAACATCTTTTGCTGTTGAAAATGGTGGTGCATAACATAACTCTAAATCTTTTAAATCATCTACAGTTGCACCAAATTTTATAGCGGTTGCAATTACATCTATTCTCTTTGTGGCATCCCCTTTACCAATAGCTTGAGCACCTAAAATTTTTCCTGTTGGAACTTCATACAATAATTTAAAATGCATTGGTGAAGAACCTGGCATAATCCCAACTTTATCATTAAGTATCACTCTTACAATATCATAATTAATTTTCATATTATTAGCCTTTATTAAAGATTCATTTAAACCAGTTGATGCTCCATTATAATCAAATACTTTTATTGCAGATGATCCTATATACCCTTTATTTAATGTAGGTTTATTATTTATCTTATCAGCTACTGTTCTTGCTGCTTTTTGTGCTGGTCCAGCTAGAGATAACTTAGTCATAGAATGAGTAAGTTCATTATAAACTTCTATTGCATCACCTACTGCATATATATCATCATCATTTGTCTTATAGTTTTTATCAACTTTTATAGCTCCAGTTTCCCCAATTTCTAATCCTGATTCTTTTGCTAAGTTTATTTCAGGAGTTACACCTATTGCCATAACTACAACATTAGCATTTATCTTTTTCCCTGATGATAAAATAACCTTATCTTTTTCAAATTTTTCAACCTTATCTCCAACTATTAAATTTATTCCATTATCATAAAACTCTTTATGAAAAATTTGAACCATATCATAATCAAATGGTTTTAATATTTGATTAGTTGCTTCTATTAATGATACATTATATCCTGCTTCTCTTAAGTTTTCAGCTGCTTCAACGCCTATGTATCCCCCACCAATAACAGCTATATCTTTACTATCTATAGCTTTAATAAATCTATTTAATTTATCTATATCTACAACATTTCTTATTGTAAATACATTAACATCTTCAATTCCTGGAATATTAGGCAAAATAGGTTTCGCCCCTGGTGATAAAATAAGCTTATCATATTTTTCTTTATAAATTTCTCCTGTTACTAAATCTTTAACATCTATATACTTATTTTCTCTATCTATTAAAATAACTTCATTATTAACTCTTGCTTCAATTTTATATTGAGTTAAAAATTTTTCTGGACTCATTAATACTAATTTATCTGCTTCATCTATTTTCCCACTTAAATGATATGGAAGAGCACAATTTGAAAAAGATACGTGTGGCCCTTTTTCAAACATTATTATTTCATCTTCTTCACTATTTCTTCTAAGTTTAGCCGCTGCTGATGCTCCTCCTGCAACTCCACCCACTATTAATATTTTCTTCTTCATAAATACGTATCCTCCTAATAAAATTATAAAATACTTAACTAAATTTAATATTCTTAAACTAATTTTTTTCTGTGCTATAACAAAATAGTTAATCAATTCTTTTTTAGTTGAAAATGTTAATATGATAATTAAATGTTTTAGTTAAAACTCTTAAAGACTTTCTCAAAACTATTTAATTTTGTTTGTTCCTAAATATGAACCAACTCCACCTGAAACATTTATAACATCAAATCCTTGTTTTACAAGATTACTACAAGCTCTTGCACTTCTTCCTCCTGATTGACACATTATGTAATATTCTTTATTTTTCTTTAAATATTTACTAGGTTCATTTAATAACACTCCCATTGGAATATTTTTTGCAGTTTTTATACTTCCATTTCTATATTCATATTCTTCTCTAATATCAATTAAATCTATTTTCCCTATTAAATTGTCTATATTATTTACATTTATAACTTTTGTATCTTCTTTTTTAAAAATTCCAAACATATTAAATTCCTCCTAAATTATCAAAATATTAATTAATATCTCAATATACATTTTAATTTAAAATAAGCATTACTCTAATTAAAATATGTCTTTATATTAATCTTTTCCATATTGTTAGTTTTATATATCCTATTTTTAATATATTATGATTTAACTTTCTATGACTTTATTTTATATTACTTTTTTATAAATTTATGTGACTTTATTACACAAATTTATAAATTACACATTTTGATAAGTACCTTTTATATTTGATTTTCTGTATAACTTTTCTAAAGAACAAAAAAATACCGTAAATTCACTTCTATAAAATATATTCTATAAATATAAACTCTATATTTAGAATATATTCTTTTGTGAATACTACGGTATATTAATGTATCAACTTATTTCCTATTTTAATATATATGTTCTAATTAAGTTAATGGATTTATAATCTTGGCTATGTTTTAAAACAGTGTTGATATTGTAGTATAATAGCGAACTGGCATTGGAATTTGCTTTTTAGAACTCTTAATAAAGATTTGTACAATTAATTGCTTGTCAGCAATCTTTGATTGGGAGCATGCATTAATTGGACTAAGCTTTATTTTAGAGTTCTTAAAGTAAAATTCCCTGTCCATGAGCGTTATACTACAATATCAACATTCACTTAAAACACAGCTATAATCTTTTATATAATTTTTATAGACAATTATATATTTAATTAAAAGTATTTAGTTAAAGCCATGTATATCATAAATTTTTCATATAAGTTCTTCACTATATTTGTGAATCTTATCCTTTATAAATATTTTAAAATTTATATGAATAAACAAACTTTGTTCCAACTTATATATTATATTCCTTTGGTGAATTCCCAGAAAAATCTGCTTTTACAGCCTTCCATTCTTCAAGATAAAATATTTCAAATATAGGATTCTCTGCATCCTTATAAATTGATTTAACTAAATCACTAGACTCTATTATTTTTTTCTTAACTTCTATATCCTTTGAAAATACAACTTTACCTTTCAACCTCATCCAAGCAAAACTAGAACTTGTTGAGCATATTTCTACATATGGATTTTTTTGAATTTCTGAAAATACTTCTTTTTTATTACTTGTACAAAAATACATCTTTTTATCTTCTTCAAGCATAAATTGAAAAGGACGTACTTTAGGTCTACCATCCAATCCTATTGTTGAGAAATATTGTATTGGATTTTCTCTTAAAAATTCTATTACTTCATTCATGTTAAATAACCTCCTATAATTGCTTCTTGCAATCTTTTTACTATAACATTATAATAAATCCATTCATATCAATTGTATAGTAAGCACTTTAAAGTGCTATAGTATCATTTGGGATACTATTAGAAAGGTTGTGAGATTTATATGTCAAAAGAATTGCCTGATTGTCCTGTTGAAATAACATTACAACTTATAGGTGACCGTTGGAAAGTTTTAATTATAAGAGATTTAATGACAGGTACAAAAAGATTTGGTGAATTAAAAAAATCTATTGGAAATATAACTCAAAAAGTTTTAACATCAAATTTAAGAGCTATGGAAGAAAGCGGATTATTAACTAGAAAGGTATATGCTCAAGTACCTCCCAAAGTAGAATATACTCTGACTGATACAGGTTATAGTTTAGAGTCAGTACTAAATGCCATGATCAAATGGGGAAATGGATATAAAAATAAGACTTTATAATCCCTTGATAAACTATATTTTTATATAAATTATTTATTACTTTAACTTTATTATAACTTTCTAAAAAATAAGAAAATACTATCTCAAAAACATTTTTATTAATTTGATATAGTATTTTCTTATTTACTATAATTTAAGTGAATATTTATATTCTATGATTAATTAAGACTAAAATAAATTTTACCTTAAATAATAATTTATTATTACACTATTAACTATTTAGGAACTATAGACAAGAATTCTTATTTATTTTCTGGATAATCATAAATTATTTTAGTTATATTCCCATCGCCATCAACCACTGCAGTAAATTTATTTTGAATATCGTTTGAATTTTCTGCTATAAGACCTATAGTTATATTACATGATACCATTTCATTTTCTTTAAAATTATGAGTATAGGTTTTTCCTTTTACCCATGTACAATTAGAGCTTTCATCCTCAAATGCATGAAATACAGGCAAATTATTTTTTTTATCTCCCTCAACAAATTCATGTCCATTAACATTAATAAACCATTTTAAATTATCAGGTATTGTTTCCGGTATTGTAAAACTTAAATCATTTTTCTCCATATTATACTTTATTGTTCCTAAGAGTTTATCAATAGCATTATCAATTTCCTCTGGAGTTTTCCTAACTAAACCCTCATTATTAATGGTTACAATAACATTATTTTTAATATCATTTTCACCATCTTTATCTATAAGTCCTATACGAATGGTACATGATGACATTTCATTTTCTTTAAATTCATGAGTATAAGTCTGCCCACCTGCCCATGTAAAATTATAGCTTTCATCTTCAAATGCATGAAATACTACTGGAACATTATCTATTAATTCATGTCCCGAAGCATGAATAAGCCACTTATATCCATCTGGAATTGTTTTTGGTACTGTAAGTTTCAATACTTTAGCATCTTTATCATATGAAATTGAATTACTAAATTCATCAATTAATTGTTTATTTTCGTCTAATAAATTCACTTCATTTGTATAATTAGAATCATGAGAAACTGAAGCTGCATTAACTTTTGGTGTTATAAAAGAAGCAATGCAAATTGATGCAACTGCTAATGACATTACCACCTTATAAATAGCTGTAGGTTTTTTAAAATTAGCCATGAATGAAATCCTCCTTTTAATTTCTTTTTTTCCTCTATTAATTGAAATTGTTGATATTAAAGATCTATTATTTTTTGATACTCCTTTCATAAGCAAAATAGCATATTCTTTTTTTCTATTAGTAAGCTTGATTACTTTTTCATCACATAACATTTCAGTGTCTTTTTGAAAAGTAAAAAAGCTTATCCAAATAATTGGATTATACCAATTAACACATAAAAATATTAAAGCTAAAAGGTTAATAGTAGTATCATTATGCTTTACATGATTTAATTCATGTATTAAAACCTGTTTGAGTTCATTTTTATCATACACACTATTAATTAAAATAACTGGTGAAAAAACACCTTTAGTCATAGATGAAACATCACCTATTTTAAGTGATACATTTCTTTTTGTTCCTACAAGTTCTTTACATTCATTTAAAATTGTTATTATTTCTTTATCATCGCACTCAGGTATTTTATTTACTTTCATACTAAAATGAATATATGCACATAAATAATATGATAATAATATTCCCCCTCCAAGTAACCACACTATAATCAAATTATTTTTAATTTCCTCTTGCATTTTATATTGGATAATAGACGGTTCTACTTTCCCTTCATTCACATTAAGAGTTTCTGTTGAACCTATATCTTGAAAATTTATATTTTTACCCTCTGATATTTGTGATGTATAATTATTCTTATTATTAAAATTAAACATTTTAAGTTTATCTTCTGAGATAACTGGTATTAATACTACTCTAACTAGAAGAATTATCCAAATATAATAATGAAAAAAAGCTGACATTTTATTTTTAAATATGGACTTAATAATTAAAATACCAACTGTAATAATAGTAGTAAGAATTGTCATATTCAGTAGAAGGTTCACATTAGTCACCTTCTTCCATTTTATTGATAATCTTCATTAACTCATCTTCATCTTTTTTTGATAAATTACTTTCCTTTACAAGAGTTAAAACAAACATTGAAAGAGAACTATCAAATACCTTTGCAAGAAAACTCTTAGCTTCTTTTATCTTACACTCATGTTCTTCAACTGATGCTTTATACTTAAAGTTTCTTCCTGAGGTTTTATCTGCTATGACAACCCCCTTATCAACTAATCTTTTTAATAAAGTCTTAATAGTAGAATAACTCCATTCATTATCCTTTAATTTTTCTACTATATCACTTAATTCCAAATCAGGTTGTTCCCATAGAACATTCATTATCTTCCATTCTGATTCACTGATTGAATACACTTCCATAATACACCTTCTTATATTCATTTAAAGCTACAATTGTAACCCTTAATCAAAGTCTACAACCGTAACCCTTAATTGTCAAGAAAATTTTGTAATTAATTCCTAAATTCCACAAACAACTTCAATTAACTTTATAAGTTTTATTAAACTAACTAATAAATTATTATAAATTCTAAAATCATAAAAAAATAGTAGCTCCATCTCACGAATGGAAAGCTACTATTTACTTAAATTAAGCCATTCCTATAAACATTCCGATAATATATGGTACTAACCATATAACCCATACAATTATACTAAATTTATGAAATATAGCTTTTTTCTTTTCATCATTTTTATATAGAACCCATGTTGCCCATAATACATGAAATAACATTAATAATATTGCTAAAACTCCAGTTATTCCATGAAGAGTTTGATTAACAGAATTTAAAGTTTCAATTCTTGAATTAGCTATTTGTTTCATTGTAAATGTCCCCATTGTATCACATACTAATCCTAACCAAAATATTATAACATGGCTTTTCTTAAGACTCTTTGATTTTCTTTCTCCAAATACACCTACTGTATATAATATTAATGCTAACGTTATTATAATAATGGCAATAATTAATTTTAAATCCATAGTTATTTTTTCTCCTTAATTTTATTCTTTAACTTTAGTAAGCTAGTTCGTACTTCATTTACTTCTTCTTCAGTAAAATTTTCAAACACTTTATCAAAACTTTGATTAATTTGATTCCTAAACTCTTTTGCAAATTCTAATCCCTTATCTGAAAATGTAACATATGTATTTCTTTTATCATTTTCATATTTAATTTTTTTAACATAACCAGCATTTTCTAATCTTGCAACTATTCCTGATACTGTTCCCTTTGCCAAAGACATCTCTTCGCATAATTGAGATATATTTACTTTCTTATTATGTGCGATTAATTTAATAATCATAATTTGCTGATTGGTTAATCCACTATTTCTTAAACTATTACTAACTACACTCATTGTACTTGCATATATTTCTTTTATAAGCATAGCTATTTCAAAAGAATCATGTTTCATATTATCTTACCTCTTATTTTTAATTATTATATTTTAATTTTGTAAGTTCAAATTTTAATGAACTCATAATAAAAAGTACTCCTGCTACAAATAATGCAAAACCTAATCCTATATAAAAATTCCCTACATATATAGGATTAAATATTTCTAAATTTCTTATTGTTTTTCCTAAAAATATCATAACGCCCATTATACAATAGCTTTTAACATCAAAAAATGAAAATATACACTGTTTTTCTAACTGACTATTTACAATTCTTCTAGTGTGTTTATTATATATTTTACTAAATATAAATTTAAAAAATATATAAAATACTAAACCAGCAAATATCAAATTAGAAATAAATTTACCATTATTAATTGATACATCTTGTATTCCTAAATTTAATACTTTAAATCCTGCAAATCCCCAAACCATTCCCGCTATTAATAATAAAGTTTTCTTTTCTACTTTAGGTATATATTTTACTAAACTCTTCAAAATATCACCTCCTATAAATTCATATATAATAGTTCGCATAAGAACCATAAAGTTTCTATGCAAACTATTATATGTATATAAATAAACTTTGTCAACACATATAAAGATTCATAAAATAGAAAATACTGCAATTTGTAAAAAATCACAGTATTTTTATCTAATTTATATTTTAAATTGTTCTTTATTAATATAATTTTCTATTTAATCTCTACAAAAGTAAATTAATATTATATTAATTTACTTTCAATCCAATAATTCCACTAATTATTAATAAAATGCACATTATACGCACACAATTAAGAGGTTCTTTAAATAAAATAATTCCTAAGATTACAGTTCCAACTGTTCCTATTCCTGTCCAAATTGCATATGCAGAACCTATCGAAAGATTTTTTAAAGATAATGATAGAAAATAAAAACTTCCAACCATACCTAGTAAAGTTAGCATACTAGGAATTAACCTAGTAAATCCTTGTGAATATTTTAATCCAATTGCCCATCCTACCTCAAGAAATCCAGCTACTACCAAATAAACCCATTCCATAATTTTCACTCCTTAAATTAGTATATTATGACTTAATTAACTCAATAATATTTCTCTGACTAATTTAAAAATAAGAAAAAAACAAAAAGCCTGTTGAGAAATATTATTAAAACATCTCCCAGGCTTTTATCCTTCCGTGTACACAATTACTTGTGCGTTTTCTCTTGGACCTGCCAGTTTAACTGCGGAACCCTAGAAAACTCTTTATATTATTTAATATTTTACCATAAAATAACTTTTCAATCAACTAAATATGTATTTTAAATTAAGTTAATATAAATATTAACTTACATATATACTATAAACTCAAAAAATTATTGAGCTTTAAATAAAATACAATCTAAAGCTCAATAAAATTATCTTCTTTTATAATATTTACATCATTTAAAACAGATCATAAAAATTAAATTGTATTTTTTTCCAAAGAAATATTAACTTCTATAATTGCTCCATTTACTTCCATAGATATACAAATAACTTTATCTGAACTTGAGTTTGCTGTAAATTTTCCATAAATAAGAGTTGGCGTAGATATATCTACAGTTATATTATCTTTTGAGAAATTAGTTGAAGCATTAGCTGTTAACATGTTAACAAGTTCTGAAATTGCACTTTGTGCTAATTCATCAAAGTTTTCAACATTCATTCCCATCATCATAGCTGATGCAATTTTCTTTGCATCCTCTTCTTTCATTCCATATATAATATTTCCTTTAATATCTCCAAGAAGCCCAATAATAACTACAACTCCGGGACTTTCTATAAATCTTCCTCTTAATGTAACATCTTTCTTTTTAACTTCTCCTAAACCTAATTGAGGCATTACATTTAAAAATGCGTCTAAAACGGGATTTATATGATTGATATCCATTCACTTTCACCTCTTTTAAATCCTACATTTATTGATAAATTTCCAAATTGAGTTTCTACATTTGCAGAATAATTATTTTCTATTTCTGCCTTTGATATATTTATAGATTCTCCATGAAATGTAGTTGGTGGTGCCACTCTCAATCCAAAAATTTTATTTCTCTTATTTATCATTGAACATGCATTTCCACCAAACATATTTGCCATTTCAGCTACTACATTAAGTAATTCCTCATTATTTTTAGGATCTCTTCTTAATAAAACTTTCACAAGATTTTCTGCTGTCGAAAATGACATATCAAAAATCATTCTTCCAGAATATTTTCCTATTATGCCCATTACTATAGCAATTCCTTCACTATGAATTTCAATATCTGTATCGCTTTCCTCTATAACTTCTGGAACTGTTTTAGTAAGCTTATTAAATAAATCTATAATAGATTCTTTAAAAACCTTAGGATATAAATTTTCTAATTCTAAATATAATTCCTCATCTCCCATAACTCTATTTATTAATAAAGTTAATTCTTCTGGATCTACTGGTTTTTGAATATATCCTGATATATTAGTTTTTTTAGCTTTTTTTATAAGTTCATCATCCATCATAGCACTAACTACTATAACTTTAATATTTTTATCGATTTTATGTATCTCTCTTGTACATTCAAATCCATCAGTTCCTGGTATAGTCATATCCATAGTTACTAGATCTGGCTTTACTCTCTTAACTTCTTCAATAACTTCTTCTAAAGATTGTGCTTCTCCTACAACATTAAAACCATTTTCTGTTAAAGCATCTTTAAGTAAAGCTATTTGAAATGGTGAATCATCCACTATTAAAATATTCACTTTCTTCATGTGTGCTTACACTCCTTTTATATTTTATATAAATTAAAACTATTTTATTTTAACATTTATATCTAATTTAATATATAATATTTATTATATTTATTGTATATTAATATTTATTATATATTAATATTTATTATATATTAATATTTCGATTAAATTTAGTATTTCTTAATAGTTAAAATTTTATATACTTATAAAATAGTAATACACTTTTATTTTTAATATATACTATAAATTATCTATATTATCCTAAATTAAATTGATTATTATGTAATTTTACATTATCTTTTTTATTTAAAGTTGATAATTGTGGTAATATGAGTCCAATTAAAATTATTAAAACACCTATCCATTGTATTAAAGAAACTTTTTCTTTTAAAACAATAATTGAAACAATAATTGCCACAGGTAACTCTCCTGCACCAAGAATAGTTGATACGCCTGTACTTAAATTAGGAGTTCCTATTGCAAAAAATAATACTGGTAGCACTGCTCCAAAAATTCCAAGTACTATTCCATATTTCCATATACCTTCTGATAAACATCCATTAGCAAAATAGTCTGGGCAAAGTGTAAATGCAACTAATAATGCTCCTGTTGTTATACAAAAACTTCTATTAATAGAAGGTATTTGAGTTTCAACTCTTCCACTAAAAAATACAAATAATGAATATGAAAGTGCTGCTAAAAGTCCAAATATTATTCCATTTAAACTCCACTCTACGTTTCCACTATTGATTATCCCGCTAGCTAACATAGTACCAATAAATAATGTAATAACAGAAATTACTTTTAATTTTGAAGGTAATTTTCTTTCCACTATTGATTCAATAAGAACACCAATCCATGTAAATTGAAATAATAATACAACTGCAAAAGAAGCTTGTATACTTTCAAGTGCTAAATAATAAAAAATAGTTGTTAAGCAAGTTGTTATACCAATTAAAGTAAGAGATATAAATTGTTTTAGTCTAATTTTTCTTCTTGAAAAAATAATCATTATAACAAGTATAGATAACCATCCAAACAAGAATTGACTCATAACAACATCTTTGAAAACAAATCCATCATTGTATGCTAATTTTACCAATGTAGACAAAATTCCATAACAACATGCTCCTAAAAATACAAATAAAGAACTTTTTAAAAATTTCATAATAGAACCCCTCTCTTCAACCCTAAATATAATTTTCTAAGTTATTAACTATAATTAACTTTTATCTCCCCCTTTCAAAAAAAAAATAAAGCCATATATTCTTCGTTTTGAAACCAAAAAACGAAAAATATATGGCTATAAAGCAAATAGTAATCTTATTATTTAAATTTTATCTTAAATGTATGCATATTTCAAGCATATTAATTTATGATCTTAACAAATAAAAACTATATTTTAAATTAATTTTCTAATTTAAATATCATTTTCTTTAATATATTTGCAAGATAAGATTGTTTTTCAACTGATTGTAATATTTGAGACATTCCTTATATTGTTTCATTAACATTGTCTAAGATATCATTAGAATTTTCTACTGACTACTATTAATTACTTTTACATATTGGCTTGCTTTTGAATCTTCTGTTGTTACATTTAAACCTAAATCTATATTTTAAAACTTTATTGATATTGTGATATATTTAAATTTAATCTTATTAATACTTATAAAAAGACATAAAAACATATTTTTCCCAATATAAAATAAATTTTATAAATTTAAAAGGAATTCCACCACATTTTTAGAATAATATACCATATATGAATATTTCTAAATATTATATATTTTAAATGAATCTAATATTTAGAAAGTATTATCCAAACTTTTATTTAACTTTTATTAATAAAAATGTTTTATAAAATACTTATTGGATAAAAATAAAATATGGAAGAGGATGAAAATGGAAAAGGAACTACTTAATCAAATTGCTATCGTTACTGGTGGAAATGCTGGAATAGGAAAAGCTATAAGTTTAGAATTAGCACAAAGAGGCGCTAAAGTAATGATATTAGCAAGAAGTCAAGAAAAAAATGAAGAGATAAGAAAGATTATCATAGATAAAGGAGGATATTCTGAAATCTATAAAGTAGATGTATCTGATAAAAACTCTGTAGATACTGCTATTTCTGAAATCTATGAAAAACATGGACAAATAGATATATTAGTATGTAATGCTGGTAACTCCACACCATTAAATTATCTTACTAAAATGCCTATTGAAGATATAGATTCTATTATAAAGACACATATTTATGGTACTATACATTGTATACAAGCATGTGGTGAAAAAATGAAAGAAAAAAAATATGGACGAATTGTATTAATGTCTTCTCTTGGTGCTTATCATGGGGTTACTGGAAATGCACATTATTGTTTAGCTAAAGAAAGCTTAGTAGCTATGGGACAAACTTTAGCTAAAGAATTAGGACGTTATGGCATTACTGTTAATTTAATTCAGCCCGGTTCTATTAATACAGAAATGAGCTCCCAAGTTTTAGAAGTCGCTAAAAATAAAGTTATAAGTGAAACTCCAGTTGCAAGAATTGGTGAACCTGAAGATATTGCATATGCTACAGCATTCTATTGTAGTCCAAGAGCAAGTTTTATTACTGGAGATATAATGAGGGTAGATGGTGGTTATATTCTTGAAACTGGAATGGATAGATTAGTTTTAAGTATGCTTGATCCTGAAATACTAAAATAAAATTTTAAAAAGAGATTTATATTGTAGTATAAAGCTCACATTTTACCTTTTTAAAGATTTTTGATTAGTAAAATAAGAAATATTTTTAATAAAATACGAAATAAGAGAAGCCATAAATGGCTTCTCTTAAAATTTACTTCATCCATTCTTCAATAGAAAATGCTATTTCTTGAATATCATTTATAAGTTTACAAGTATGATATCCATCAGCAACAGCATGATTTACAAATATTGAAAATGGTATTAATATATTGTCATTTTCTCTAAAATATTTTCCAAATAAAATACACGGAAAGAGCATTTTTGATTCACTATAAGTATCATTACCATAACCTGTAAAACTCGTCCACGGAATTGAAGATATTGGGCAAAAATTTTTAGGAGTATTAGGTTTTGCTTTTATTCCTTTTATATCCTTGTATTTTTCTAAATCATTAATGACTAGCTTATAAAATATAAAAAAATTCTCATTATATTCTGTCCATATATCTGAGAACGTCTTATCATCATCATGAAATATAGTATATGATGGATTAATATAATCCCAATACCCTAATTTATTATCTTCATCAAAACTCATTCTAAATTCTTTGTTTTTATTTATTGCTTTAGTAACTATAAATATAAATGTAGGATAAAACCTTAAATTCCTCTTTTTTATTTCTTCTAAAAGTCTAGTGATTTCTATATTAACAGTTATATTATAATTACATTTAACAAGATCTATATAATAATAAAAATGTTCCTTACGTTCCCAAGTATCCAAGTCAATATAATTAAAATTCAAATCTTATCCTCCCCTTTTCATAAATTCTCTCATTACCATTTTTATCAAAGTACTCATTAATATAATTATAAAGTTTATTACAACAATTATGTATACTTTTTATTTTATAAATTATTGGAGATTAAAATTATTTTTAATAATATCTATATTAAAATACTATTTCTAAATAAAAATTTTAAATTATACAAATAAAATAATAGATCAAAGTGGCGTTATATATTTTGTGTTGAACAAAAAAGTAAATTTAGTTAATAAATAGCTATTAGCTAAATTTACTTACACAATATCACACAAAATAAATTAACATACACTGTGATCTATTATTTTTTGAATATGTCTTATAGCTAGTATTTGTAATTTTTTAATTTATACTATCTATAATTTTTTTAATTTATATTTTTTCTATTTGCTATACCTGTAAGCATAAGTGTTAATGCACCATCACCAGTAACATTACAAGCTGTTCCAAAACTATCTTGAATGGCAAATATTGTTAATATAAGTGCTGTACCTGTTTCGTTAAATCCAAGTACACTAACTATTAAACCAAGTGATGCCATAACTGTTCCCCCTGGTACACCAGGTGCTCCTATTGCAAATACCCCAAGTAATAATATAAATAAAACCATAGATGAAATACTTGGAAGCTCTCCATAAAGTATTTTAGATACTGTCATTACAAAAAATACTTCTGTTAATACTGAACCACAAAGATGTATATTAGCAAAAAGAGGAATAGAAAAATCTAAAATATCTTTTCTTAAAACTTTAGATTTTCTAGCACATTCTACAGCAACTGGTAATGTTGCAGCAGAAGACATACTTCCTACAGCAGTTAAATAAGCTGGCCCATAATATTTTATAACCTCAATTGGATTCTTTCTTGATATAACTCCTCCCAAAAAGTATAAAGTAGTAAGCCATATAAAATGTCCTATCATTACAATAATAATTACTTTGAAAAATACTGGAAGATGATTTGTTATAGTTCCTTCATAAGCTAATGTTGCGAATGTTGTTCCTATGAACATTGGTAATATAGGAATTATAATTTTATTTACTATGCTTAAAACTATGTTTTGAAATTGTTCTAATAATTTTTCAAACATATCTGCCTTTGTCCAAGTTACTGCTAGTCCAATCATAATAGATAAAACTAATGCACTCATAACAGACATAACTGGTGGTATATCTAACTTAAATATAATTTCTGGTAATTCTCTTAAAGTTCCAACATTTGAAAAAATTGAAATCTTAGGAATTAATATATATCCAAATATAGCTGCAAATGCTGCTGCACCAACAGATGATATATAAGCAAAAGATACGGCATAAACTAATAATTTAGAAGCATTACTTCGTAACTTTGCTATAGATGGTGCTATAAATCCAATTATAATTAGTGGTACTGCGAACATTACAATTTGACCAAAAACATATTTTAGTGTAACTATAATATTCATAAAATATGCAGGTGAATAAAACCCAATTATAAGTCCTAAAATGACTGATAATAACAACTTAAATATTAAACTATTAAAAAATTTTTTCATTTATAAATGTTCCTTTCTAATTTTTATAATATTATTTCTAGATACTCAAATTTATATATTACATTAATCATATATGTTGCAAATTTAAATCTTCAACAAAATAATATAGAATTTTTTTAATTTATCGAATATTATTATTGCAACATATATATGTGTTATAAATTCCTTATAGCTGATAAATTATAGACTTTATTATAAATGTTAATCAAAGATTAAATTATTCTTAATTCTTGTAGCTAAATCTTTTACCTTATCTTCAATTGACTTTGCAGTTTTTATAAATTCTTTCTCACTTTTACCTGTTGGATCTTCCAATCCCCAATCTTCAGTATACTTTGCAGGTAAAAATGGACAAACAACATTACAACCCATTTTTATTACTATATCTACATCTGGTATATCCTTTAATAACTTAGATTTTTGAGTTTCATTCATATCTATATTATATAGTTTTTTTATTACTCTCACAGCATCTTGATTTATTTCAGGCTTTGTTTCTGTTCCAGCTGAATAGCTTTCAAAAATATCACTTGCGTAAATTTTAGATAATGCTTCAGCCATCTGTGATCTACAAGAATTATGCACACATATAAATGCTACCTTTGGTTTCATTACTTTTCCTCCTTTCTTATTTTATTGTTTATTATTTCTACAAGAACACTCGGAATTACAGATACAATTTTCAGTTTCTGTAACTACATTCATCAAAAATAAAACTAATTTATTAGAATTAATCATATCTAATTTATAATAATTCCAAGTACCTTCTTTTCTAAATTTAACTAATCCACAATCGTTTAGTACCTTCATATGATGAGATAACGTTGGCTGAGTAAAATCAAAATGTTCTAATATTTCACAAGCACATTTTTCACCACAAGATAATATATCAATTATTTTAAGTCTATTAGGATCACTTAAAGCCTTAAATATCTTTGCATTTAATTCATATTTAGATTCCATAATTTCCTCCTTATATAGATATAAATCTATGTATAGATTAATATATCCTACTTATTTTGTCAAGATTTACATAATATATGCATTATACATGTTTTAATAATAATATTTATATCTGTAAAAATACTTGAACTATCATTTTATTTAAACTAAAATTATATTCAAGGAAATTATTGTAAATATATAAAGGAGAATCATACATTATGAACTATATAATTGATAAAATGTATAAAGATGATTGGGACAAGGTTCTTAAAATTTACTCCAAAGGTATTAAGACTGGTAACGCTACATTTGAAAAAGAACTTCCTACATGGAATGATTGGAATAATAATCATATAAAATCATGTAGATTAGTAGCCCGCTTAGATAAGAATATATTAGGATGGATAGCATTAAGTCCTACCTCCGGTAGACCTGTATATAGTGGAGTTGCAGAAGTTAGCATATACATAGACGAAAAGTATAGAAGAAAAGGAATAGGTGAACATTTATTAAAATATTTAATTGAATTATCTGAAAAAAATCAATTTTGGACTCTACAATCTGCAATTATAAAAGAGAACTTATCAAGTATAAAGTTACATGAAAAATGTGGTTTTAGAAAAATAGGTATTCGAGAGAAAATAGCTAAAATGAATAATTCTGAATGGATGGATGTAATCTTATTAGAACGTAGGAGTAAAATTATAGGTATAATTTAGGGATTGTCTTAAAAAACTCTTTTTTAAGACAATCCCTAATCATTATAAAAAATTAATTACCACTAGCCACATCTAATTTACCTGGCTTATTATGTATAGACATTCTATCTATTAATTCTAAACATTGAGTACTCATACCTATCAAGTTAGTCTTAATTCCATTTTTATGAAATTTAATCACAACTTTATCTATACTGTCAACCGCTGATTCATCCCATATTCTAACTTTCGAAAGATTAATATCTACAGTATCTACATCTTCTGTAAAATCAAAACTATTAATAAATTTTAAAGTAGATGCAAAAAATAATTGACCATGAGCTAAATATATAACTTTTTTATCTTCCTTTATTTTTTCAACACTAATTTCAGATATCTTAGCTGCAAAAAATATAGAACTCAAAATTATTCCTACAATAACTCCATAAGCTAAGTTATGAGTTAACAAAACTGTTACTACTGTTGAAATCATTACAAATGTATCTGATTTAGGTACTTTTCTTATTCTCTTTATTGATTCCCAGTTAAAAGTACTTATTGATACAACTATCATAACTGCTCCTAGCGCAACTACTGGTATTTGTGTTACAAATTTATTTAATACTATCACCGAAATTAACATTGCTGTTCCTGATATAAGCGTTGATAATCTACCTCGTCCACCATAAGTTTGATTTATTATAGTTTGACCGATCATTCCACACCCAGCTATTCCACCAAAAAAGCCTGATACCATATTAGCTAAACCTTGCCCTATACACTCTCTATTCTTGTCACTCGGAGTATCTGTTAAATCATCAACTAACTGAGCTGTTAATAATGATTCAACGATACCTACTAATGAAAGCGATATTGAATATGGTAATATTATTTTTATAGTTTCCATATTTAATGGTATATTAGGAATTAAAAATTTAGGTAACTCACTAGTTACTTTCCCCATATCCCCTAAAGTCTTTACATCAATTTTAAATATAAAAACTATTAATGTAACTACTATTATTGATATTATAGGAGAAGGAACTGATTTTGTTAACTTTGGAAATAAATAAATTATTAAAACTCCTATCGCTCCTAAAATTAATAAAATAAATCCTCCATTAAAATGAGGTAATTGTGATTTAAACATCATTATTCCTAAAGCATTTACAAATCCAATCATAACTGGTTTAGGTATGAATTTTAATAAATTTCCTATTTTAAAAAAACCTAATATTACTTGAAATATACCTGTAAGTATTGTTGCTGCTAACATATACTCTATTCCGTAATCTTTTACTAAACTTGCTAAAACTAATGCCATAGCACCAGCAGCTGCTGATATCATTCCTGTTCTACCACCAAAAATTGATATAATTAGAGACATACAAAAAGACGCATACACTCCAACCATAGGATCAACTCCTGCTACTATAGAAAATCCTATTGCTTCGGGTATTAATGCCATACATACAACAATTCCTGCAAGAATGTCCGCTCTAGCATTTGAAAACCATTCTACTTTTAAATTTTTATTCAATTTTTTATACACCTCATATCTATTATTTTTTCTCTTGTAAAAACTCATTTTTATCTTATAGTAAAGTTAGTTTAACATATATCGTCCCAAAAAGGAACCATTTTAAAACTGATTTTAATTATTTAAATTATGATATAATAAAATAAATTCTTTAAATAATAGGAGAATAAAAATGTTAATTGGATATATGAGACCATATGAAGAAGATACAAACTGTGAGGTTCAGTTAAAGAACTTAAAAAAAGTTAATTGTGAAATTATAATTTCAGAGGCACATTCCTCTCCAAAGAAAAGATTAAAATTAAAAGATATAATAAATAATCTTAATAAAGGTGATAAAATAATAGTTACAAAACTTTTTAGCTTAGCTGATTCAACTCGGCATTTAGTTGAACTATTAGAAATAATAGATAAAAAAGAAGCCTTTTTTCAATCTCTTGATGAAGAAATTGATACAAGTAATAAGAATGGATATAATTTCACTGAAATTATAAAACATCTGCTTAAATTTCAAAGTGATGTTATAAGTGAAAAAACAAAAAAAGGATTATATGAAGCAAAGCAAAAAGGACTTACTCCCGGAAGGCCAAAAAAGCCTGATGAAAATGTCAAACGTGCTATTATTATGTATGAAAGTAAAAAATACAGTCTAAGTGAAATAAAAAATGAAACTGGAATTAGTAAATCTACATTATATAGATATCTAGAACATTAATTGTTTAAAATTTTATTTATTAATGTACATTACTAAGTTTTTACTAAATTTTTTCATGAGAATTACTCTATAGTCCAGTCCATTAATGTTAATTCAAGTATAATAAAGTATCAAATTAGAAATATTATAATAAATATCACTACTAACCTAGTATTAATAGTTTAGTAGTGATATTGTGCTTCTAACTAATCTAATAATTCTTTAAGTGTATTCCCCTTTACCTCATCAGCTTTCCATTCTATAACACCAAAGTTACCTTTAGATATTTCATTTACTTTATTTATCCACTTTATCTCATTGCTAGCCTTAGCTTTTAATATCTCATTACTAGTATTTGTAGCATAAAGACTTGAATTTATTACCCACCATTTACTATAAATTTCTGCTCTATTTAAATCTTCTTGAAGTCTCATAGCTTCATAAACTGGTGTTGTTTCTGCTAAGGTTACAATTATAACTTCAGTTTCTTTATCATTTTTTAATTTTGGTAAAAGCTTTATAACTGATTCTGGAATATCTCCCTTTGATCTAACAATTTCCCTATTATAACTTTCAGTTGATTCTAATAGCAATAAAGTATGCCCTGTTGGAGCTGTATCAATAACAACAACCTCATTTTCTGATCTTTCAACTATTTCAGCAAAAGCCCTAAACACAGCTATTTCTTGAGTACATGGTGATCTCAAATCCTCTTCAACATAAGCTATATCCTCTTCACTCATATTGTTTTCTCTTGCTTTAATTAACACTTCTTCTTTATATTTTTCAAGTTCTTCCTTTTCATCAATATTACTTAATGAAATTCCATAACTTTCATCTAATACAAATTTCAAATGCCCAGCAGGATCAGTGGTTGTTAAATGTACCTTTTTACCTTTTTTTGATAATCCAAGTGCAATTGCCGCAGCTATAGTAGTCTTACCTACTCCACCCTTTCCCATTGTAAATATTACTTTTTTATCATTTTTATATAAATCTTCAATTATACTATTTAGTTTTGGTATTTCAGTTACATTTAAAATTTCATTATCTATTATAATAGAATTATCCTTTAACAATGATCTTACATTTTTAAGCCCTGTTATATTATAAGGTCTTAACGGAATTTCAAAAGTTTCAATATTCTTTAATCCTTCTGGAATATCTTTTAGTGCATTTTGTTGTTTGTGATAAATGGATTTAGACAAATAATCATCACACTGTTGAAGTACTCCATTTACAATTAAAGCTTGATTTTCAACTCCAATATCTTGAAGTTCCTTAGATGCTCTTTCTGCTTCTTTTAAAGGGGTTATCTCTGGTCTTGAAACAAGTATAAGTGTAGTCTTTTCTTTATCAGCTAAAGTCTCAACTGCTTTTTTATACATATCTTTTTTATCTTCTAATCCTGCAAGTTGACCAAGGCATGATGCCCCATGAGTACTTTCACTAATAAAATTACTCCACGCTGAAGGTAATTGAAGCATTCTTAATGTATGCCCTGTTGGAGCTGTATCAAAAATAATGTGATCATATTCATCACTTATACTTTTCTCTGTTATCATTGATGAAAATTCATTAAAAGCTGCTATTTCAACTGTACATGAACCTGAAAGTTGTTCTTTCATATTATTCAAAACAGCTTCCGGTAACTTTCCTCTATAAGGAGCTATAACACTTTCTCTATATTCAGCAGCAGCTTCTTCCGGACTAAAATTTGCAACTGTTAAATTAGGAACATCTTTTATTTTAACTCCCTTATTATTTAATTCTATATCAAATACATCCTGAAGATTTGAAGCTGGATCTGTACTAACAAGCATTATTTTCTTTCCTAAATCTGCTAAATTAACTGCTACTGCACAAGCAGTTGAAGTCTTTCCCACTCCACCTTTACCAGTAAAAAATAAATATTTGGTTAAATTTAATTTTTCTAAATCAAATAATTTAAACATTTTTATCTTCCTTCCTTTATATATTGTAAAATACGATACATAAACTTATTATTTTTATCTATAATTAACAACATCCACCTTTACAGTTACATTTAGTAGGTCTCTTTATATTTGCTTTTAAATAATCCTCTGGTATATTTAATAATTGACAAAATTCTTTATTACTAGGATAACTGCCCATTTTTACTATCTTACCATTTACCATAATAATAGGAAGAGCCTCTACACCCTTTATCATTAATATTTCATTTATAATTTTATTAGTTACAAATATTTGAGGATTACTTGTAAGATTATGTCTTTCAACCATTATTCCTTTGTTCTTTAAAGTGTTTAATACTGTTGCAACTCTTAATAATTCTGGATTAACAGATGGACCACAAACTCCAGTTGAACAACACATTGCTGGATCAAAAATTATCATTTTATTTATATTTTTCATAGCATTCTCTCCTTTTTATACTTAATATTAATATTTTAATCTCATACTATATATAGATATACATCTATATATAGTATAGACTAATATCTTTAAAATATCAATATACCGATATTTATTAATAACCATCAATTCTTTATATATTAATGTTTATCTATGTTTTATATTATTCAATTTTTTATTGACTGTTACAAAATAATTTTAAAAACATATTATTAAAATTCAATTTAGCTTTTAATTTAATATAAAGTAAATATATAAATTCTAATTAATAAAATTCATAAATATTATAATTATTACATATGATATTAAAAAATAACAATATAATGTTAATGAACAAGCTTTTTTTAGAATATATATAACAAAGAGGACATCTCAAAAATATCTTTATACATTTAAGATGTCCTCAATTAATTTATTAAGTTTTAAGTTAATATTGATTTTTTAAAACATAGTTGCTTTATTTTAAGATAACCTCTATAAATTTTAACTAACTAAATAAACTCTAATAGGTTTAATATTTCTTTTGCTATATTTCTCTCTATTCCCTTATATGGATAAGAATGAATATGAATAGCAGGATTAAAGTTTAATTCAATTATTCCATATGAAGAGTTTTCATCTTGATAATCTTCTATCATCATATCTACTCCACATATTTTAGCACCCACTGCTTTTGTTGCTTCAATGGCTACTGTTTTAAATCTTTTTGGAATAATATCTGTATAATCTATACTATCTCCACCAGTACTAATATTTGAATTTTCTCTCAAATAAACTATTTCGCCTTTATTAGGTATGTAATCAAAATTTAAATTATTTTGTTTTAAAAATAATTCTGCATTTTCATCCAAATTTATTTTTTCTAAAGGTGTTTTATATCCTTTTCCTCTTAAAGAACTTTGATTTTTAATTTCAACCAATTCTTTTATAGATTTAACTCCATCTCCAATTACATTTGCAGGTACTCTATGAAGTATTCCTACAACCTTATCATTTATAACTAAAAATCTATATTCTTTTCCCTTTATAAACTCCTCAACTAATACTGTATTATCATACTTAAAAGCAATTTCTATAGCTTTTATTAGATCACTTTTCTCTACTCCATCTGGAAAAATGCTTATTCCAATTCCAAAATTAGTTGACTTAGGCTTTATTACTATTGGCTTATTACTAAAATTAGTGCAATTTAATACAGCATCATTAAATGAATTAAATTCATACCCTTTAGGAACATTTAAACAATTATCATCAAGTATTTTTTTAGTTACCACTTTATTTTCCATAATTAACACAGTAACATAATTATCTTTTGAAGTCTTTGTTGCTTGTTTTACATGCTCTACCCTATTACCTTTTTTAAGCTTTATAAAATTTTCACTTCTATCACTTATTTCTACTTTTATTCCTCTTTTTATAGATTCCTTTATTAATAGTTGCGTAGATAGCTCTAAATCCTCATATCCTTCTAACTTAAATCTCTTATTATATGCATCTTTTTTATAATTTTCTGCTAGATTTAGATGTGCATCTATATACCCTTCACTCTTCACTTTTTCAATAATTTTATATGAATATGTACATTTATAATCTCGTATTTTTTCTATCATCTTAAAGAGAATTTCTTCTTTTCCTAAATTAAGTTTTTTATTAATATTCTTAATATCTTCCAATATATCTAATGCCCATATTTCTTTTGAAATTTCTTTTCCATCTTTTTTTAACATTATATCATTATGACCATATCGTGCTATAAGCTTCTGATTTTCTAATGCCTCTTCTTGCCATTTATCATAACTGCTTTCATCAGCAACCAGTAAAAACAAATTAAATATTTGTAAAAAATTCAAATCATCTAGACTTATCCCAGCTTTATCAAAAGGA
This sequence comes from Clostridium weizhouense, assembly GCF_019431045.1. Classification (GTDB taxonomy): domain Bacteria; phylum Bacillota; class Clostridia; order Clostridiales; family Clostridiaceae; genus Clostridium; species Clostridium weizhouense. Next base: position 135,765 of record NZ_JAHXPT010000002.1, read on the forward strand.
TTAATATCTATACTTCTATATTCCAAATAATCAATACCATCATTAATAAGAGATTCAAAAAAATTATTATTATCTTTTGCCTTTAATCTAATTGAACTATAAAATTCTTTATGACTTTCTATAATTTTATCATTTATAAAGCTTTTTAAACTCTCAACATATCCCTTTGTAGAATTATAATCGGCAAATAAATCTGTATTATTTGTATATCCACACTCACTATTTCTATATGATAAAGCTCCATCATTTGAAAATACATTATTTGTAACTTCCTTAAGTTTTTTTACACATTCTTTTGCATAACTTTCATGAATTAAACCAGTTCCACCTAACAAATATATCAATAACCATCTATATCTTAGATAATTCCTTGCAACTTTAAGATATAAATTATCCTTAAAAGTTTTATAGTCTAAATCATTATCTTCATCCTCATACAATCTTTTAGTCATTTCCTCACTAAAAGAAAAATTGTAATGAATCCCTGAAATTAATTGTTTTTTAGGACCATACTTCTTTAGTAAATTTTCCCTATACTTTTTAGCTTCTTCTCCTGTAGGAGTTTTATCAAACCTTGCAATTGGAATTTTATTATCACTTGGTATTATACATGGCATAGACTGCGGCCAAATATATTCACCCTCTAGTTCTAAAGCTACAATATCATAAAGTACACTTAAAAAATTATATAATTTATCCGTTTTATTAAATATAGGTGTAATCAATTCAAGCTGACTTTCTGAAAAATCTGTTGTTATATATGGATTTTTCATCTTTTCTCCAAATTGTTTTGGATGAGGTTTTAAAGATAAATTACCCTGTTTATCAACTCTTAACCCTTCTCTCTCCACTCCAAAATTTCCATTTAATAATTCTGATGCAGTAAATAATTTTTTTAAATCATTAAGCATTTTCATACCCCTTCCAAACCTTTAAGTCTATCTCTATTTTTTTATACTATCTATACATTATATATTATAAATATCAACTTTCATTTAAAACATATTTTAATCTATACATTAAATACGCTGAAATACCTTTTAATACACTTGATAAGGCAATACTTAACCATATCCCATCTAATCCTATTAATTTTGTAAAAAATAAAGCCATAGGAATTCTTAAACTAGTGAATACTATACTTATAGTTGCTGAAACTTTTGGCTTTCCTATTCCAGTGAACAATCCATTTGAAACCATCTCTACAGTACTAAATAATTGTGAAAAAGCAATTATCCTTAAATATTGACTTGCAATTATTATAGTATTTTCTTCTCTAACAAATATTTTTACTAATAATTCTGGCACTGTTATAAATAAAGCCCCTGTTATCATAGAATATATAATTCCTATTTTTAAAGCCATTTTATATCCTTCACTAATTCTATAATATTTTTTAGCCCCAAAATTTTGTCCAACAAAACTAGCTACTGCACCATTTAATCCTCCTATAACCATAAAAGTTATTGATTCTATTTGAACTCCTATCTTTTGAGCTGCAATAGCATCTGACCCAAAAATTGCTATTATCTTCGCAAGAATTATATTTACAAGTGTAAATAACACTCTTTGAAAAGACATAGGAAAACCTAAATTTATTATTTCCAATACTTTTTTTAAATCTATACCAATACTACAATCAAACTTTAAAGTCTGTTTTGAGGTTGATATAAATATAATAAACATAATTATATTAGATATTAATGTAGCAATTGAAGCTCCTAAAACTCCCATATTAAACACATATATAAATAATGGATCTAATACTATATTTATAATTATTCCTATAGTGTTTATTTTTAAAGCTGTTTTATTATTCCCAAAACTCCCAAAAACTCTTGTATATAATAAATTAAAAAATGCAAAAAACATCATAGGTGCACTTAATGCTAAATATAGATAAGCATCTTTTTCTACAACAGAATTATTTATATTTAAAAAATCAATAAAATCTTTACCTAATAATACAAGAGCTAATGAATAAATTATCCCTATTGTAATATTAATAACTATTCCTGCATTAATATATTGCTTTACTTCAATTTCATTTTTCCTACCAACTGCGTGTGCAACCTTTATTCCAGTGCCAATAACAACTAATGCATTTATAGAGTATCCAAGTCCTATATAAAAACTTGATGATCCAATACTTGCTACAGCATTGCTTCCAAGTGCTCCTACCCATATCATATCTATAATATTATAAGCAAATTGTAATAAAGAACTTCCCATTATTGGTATTGCTAATATCATTAGTACACTTAATACTTTTCCATGTGTTAAATCTATCTTTTTCATTCTACCTCCATTACAAATTTATTATTAAAAATCTATATAACACTCAAGCCTTTTCTAGATTAAAGAAAATAAATAAATTCTTTTAAATTAAATTTTTACCTTTAAATAATAATTCAAGCTCTCACTTAAATCAAAAAATTAGTCTGTTTTTATATAGATATGTATCTATATATACTATAATTAACCCTACTTATCTTGTCAATATTATATATTTATATTTTTACTATTTTGCTTATACATAAATCTTCTATTCCAATACACATATAAAATTCTTTAAATAATATAAATTTTGAAATTCTAAAGAACACCAAATTTTAGATATATTTATGTTTTTCTATCTACAGCTAATTTATTCAATCATATATGATTAAACTAATCTAATTGTTCTTTTAATTTTATCTAATTAATATACTTAATGTAGAACTTATTCTTTTATAAAAGGAGTTGAATTTATTTGAATGCAAAAAATAGAAATCTCCAACCATCTAATCCTTCTAATAAAGAAAGACAAGAAATGTTAAAAATTGCTTTAAAACAAGCAAATCGTATTGAAGATTTTAATAGTGTAGTATCATCACTTAGTCCGCCAAAAGATATTACAACCATTGCCTCTTCAACAGATTGTAAAGATATTAAAATAGGCATAATAGGCGCTGGTCTTGCTGGTTTATCTTCTGCTTTTGAACTTAGAAAACTAGGCTTCGATATTACAATTTTTGAAACGAAAAAACAGCATATTGGTGGTAGAATCCATACCCATTATTTTGATAAAAATAAAAACCTCTATGGTGAACTTGGAGCTATGCGTATACCAGTAAGTCATGAAACTACATGGCACTATATAGATCTTTTTAATCTACAAACAATACCTTTCGTACAAACAAATGAAAATGCATTCATATATATAAGAAATAAACGTGTAAGAAATGATTCTAAAGGTAAAAATGTGATGAAGGAAATCTATCCTGAATTTAATTTAACCCCAGCTGAAAAAAACACATCATGGCAAAAACTTATAGATTATGCTTTAGGAGATAATCTTTTAAAGATAAATCCATCTATAAGAAAAGAACTATTACATATAAAAAAGCAATATCCTATTTTAATCCAATCTTTGGACAGCTTAAGTATAAGAGATAATTTAAAAAAAATGAATTTAAGTGAAGGTGCTATAGAATTAATTTCATGCATTGTTCCTTTCCTTGGTGCTTTTTATAATAATAGCTATTTAGAAAATTTACAAGAAGATTATAGTGTAGATTATGCTTATAGATATCAAATAGTTGGTGGATTTAATAATTTACCTCTTGCTTTTTACAATTCATTAAATTCTAAAGATCCCAAAGAATACACTAATATTGAAAAAAAAAATTTAGGAAAAGTCACTTTAGAAAATGGGAAAACAGTAACTAGTATATTTGAAAATAGAAAAACTAATAAAGTTATCCTTGAGTATAAGTGTGAAAATTCTTTAGAAAAATTTAGTAAAGATTTTGATTATATTATCTGCACAATTCCTCTTTCAAGCCTCAGAAATATAAACATTTATCCAATGTTTAGTACACAAAAAATGCAAGCAATAAAAGAGGTTAATTATTCCTCATCTCAAAAAACACTTTTTCTTTGTAATGAACGTTTTTGGGAAAAAGGACTCTATGATGAAAAGATATTCGGCGGTGGTTCTTCCACTGATTTATCAATTCAGACTATATGGTATCCTTCTTATGATATAAAATCATCTAATAAATATAATAATTCAGGAGTACTTTTAGCGTCTTACAATCTTGGACAGGACGCCATACGTTTAGGAAATCTGAATGATAAGATTCGCTTTGAAACAATAAAAAGACAAGTTGAAATGGTTCATGGATTACCTAATAAATACCTTGATTCAGTTGTAACAGATTTTAAAACAATTACTTGGGATAATGTACAAGGAATTTTAGGTGCATTTTGTTATTTTACTCCAAATCAACATACTCTTTTTTCATATGTAATGTCAAAACCTGAATATAATAACAAAGTATATTTTGCTGGTGAACATACCTCTAATAAACATGGCTGGATACAAGGTGCTGTAAACAGTGGTATGAATGCTGCAAATTCAATAGCTGAATATTGCAAAAAAATATAAAATTTTTAAAGCTTATAAAATCCCTAAATTATATATTTAGGGATTTTATAAGGCACATGAAATAAAATAATAGATCAAATAAATTATTATACTAGTCTATTATTTTTTAAATGTGCCTAAGTTTCTATTTTAAAATATAATTTTTAGGCTTCTTGAAATATTATAATACCTTCATCTTCTCTTACTAATCCACTCTGTTCCAATTTATCTAATTCTATATCTAAATTAAAACTATTATAAAATCTTTCATCTACTATAGCCTCATATTTTTCAAAATGTTTCTTTAGTTCATAATAACTAATTTCTTTTGCCTCACTTATCTTATTAATTAAACGTAAAGAATAACTTGATATTCTATTCATGAAATCACTCCTTATTATAATTAGTATTATTTTTATGTAATGATGTGAGACACATTAATTAGTTCTTATAAATTAATATTATTGTTATTATATAAAAAGTAGAACTTATATTATTTTTTATTTTAATATATATGTTCTATATAAGTTCCTAAATGTAGTGGTCAGTAATATTATTTGTAAATATTTTTAAATTTATTTTAATGAACAAACTTTATTGGAACTTATATAAATTATAATCTTAAAATTGATTGACATTATTTTTTATATTTCATACAATCTTTAAGAGAAGTATTTTTACAGGAGATGAAAAATGAGGATTATAAAAAAGTATTTTATATTGATAATAATCATATCTATTTTAATAGTGTCGCTTTTATTTTCCTTTATTTATATAAAAAGTAGATCTCAAAATTTTAAAATAGATACTGATATTTATAAATACACCGATGAAAATAATGACAATAATACAATTGATTCAAATTCTTCCAAAAATGTTGTTCCTACAAAATTGACTACAGGAATATCCATAAGTTCTGATTTACTAAATTCTGATTTAACAGAGAACGAAAAATTATATATTTTAAATAATAATAAATATAATCTTGAGGATAGAATTTCATTATATTTAGGTACTGATAAAGAAGATTTTGGATTTATATATTATGATTTAAATTCTGATAAATATATAAAATTTAATGAAAATGATACTTTTATTGCTGCTAGCACTTATAAAGTTTCATTAAATTTATTAGCATATGAAAAAGTTAAACAAAATAAAGATTTACTTAATATTTTTATCAATTATAAAGATAAATATTATGAAGAAGGTACAGGTATATTACAAGATTTAGATAATATACCACCTATGAAAGTTCAAGATTTATTAGATTTATCTATAATAAATTCTGATAATATTGCAACTAATATGGTTGGTGATTATTTGGGCGGACATGATAAAGTAAGAGAACAAGTTTGGGATATATTTAATATTCCATTATCATCTTTGGATAATATTACCACACCGGAATCCGAATTAAAAATTTTAAAACATATATATGATAATAAAGATGATTCTAATTATGCACATTTAATTAAAGTTTTACAATCTACAGATACCCATACCAGAATCGATAAATATATACCTAAAGAAATAGTTGCTCATAAAATAGGATCAAGCAATGATTATATTCACGATATAGGTATTATAACATGTGAAAACCCGTACATATTAATAGTTTATACAAAAGGATTAGATGATGCTGAAGAAAAAATAGGACAAGTATCTAAAGCAGTATATAATTATCAAATAAATTTTCGAGATCCTAACTAAAATTGTTTTTAAATAAAAGAGTTATCTAAAAATGATTTCTTATAATCATTTCAAAGATAACTCTTTTGTTATTAATTATGGCACTCTATATAATTTTATTTTCACAAAAAAATTATATAGAGTTTTTTGATTATATTTTTAAATTTAAATTTCTATTATTCATATCTTAAAGCTTCAATCGGATCTAAATTGGCTGCTTTTTTAGCTGGATAATATCCAAAGAATACTCCTATTGCCATTGAGAATGTGAAACTTATAAGAATTGTACTTACTGATATTATTATTGGTGCTTTTAATAATAAGCATGCGATTGCTCCAATTCCCATTCCTAAAAGTATTCCTATAATTCCACCAATAGCACATATTATAACCGATTCTATTATAAACTGTGTTTTTATATATGAACTCTTAGCACCTAATGCTTTTCTCGTACCAATTTCTTTTGTTCTCTCTGTAACTGATACTAGCATTATGTTCATTACTCCTATTCCTCCTACAAGTAATGATATAGCTGCTATTACTGATATAGCTAATGATACAGTATTAAGTGCTGAAGTCATCTCTTTAAGCTGACTTTCCATATTGTAGACATCCACATGCCATTGTTTATTAGTCTTATACAATTTATCAAAATATTTTACAAGATCATCTGTTAATTTCATTACATCGATATTAGCTTTAGGTTTTATTGTAATTTCAGAATAATTCTTGTTCTTTGCTGAAGCCTTTGCTGTAGTTATAGGAATATATAAATGTGTTTGCATATCTTTTTCTGTTGCTTTATTTGGGCCTTCAAATGGTGATGCTTCATATTTATATACCCCTACAATAACATAAGTTTGTACAACATCACTGCAATATACTTTAATTTCTTTTCCTAATGGATCTGTATTATTCTTGAACATATTGTTTACAAACTTATCAGAAACTACCGCAACTTTTCTACTTCCCTTAAGATCTTTATCTGTTATAAATCTCCCTTTTATCATATTTATATTACCAGTTTCTTTATAACCATCATTTACTCCATTAATTTTTACATTGGCATATAAATAACCATCTTTTGCTTTTCCCATTCCTGTCATTTCTCTTAAAGCTATAGTTTCAATTCTATCACTAAAAAGTTTTTTTACATTATCTAACTGTTCATTTGAAAAACAATCCTCTTCTTTTAGATTTTTCCAAATATCAGAATCATAACTTTCTCCACCATTTTCATCAACTTTAGGAGATACATAAGCATTAATATTGGTTGCACCATTTTTAGCTAATGTATTGGTTAAAGAAGATGTCATTGCATTCCCTATTGAGACAATTGCTATAACAGATGAAATACCTATTATAATACCAAGCATCGTTAATACAGAACGCATCTTATTAGATTTTATTCCAGCTATAGCAAGTATTATATTTTCTTTTATAAACATAACTTTTCACCCTCTGGAAATCTTCTAGAATACTGTTTATTGTACTCTTCTGATATTATTTTTCCATCCCTTAAAGTTATAATTCTTTCTGTTTCCTTTGCCAATTCATAGTTGTGAGTTATAAATACTATAGTTTTTCCTTGAGTTTCATGAACTTTATGGAATAAATCCATCACTAATCTACCTGTTGAAGAGTCAAGTGCTCCTGTTGGTTCATCCGCAAGTATGATGCTTGGATCATTTGCTAATGCACGAGCAATTGCAACTCTTTGTTTTTGTCCCCCAGAAAGTTCATTTGGAAGATGTGTTAATCTTTCTTGCATATCTACAAGTTCTAAAAGCTTCTTTGCACGTTCTATTCTTGTTTTCTTATCCATTCCTGCATAAAGCATTGGTAATTCTACATTTTTTAATGCAGTACTTCTAGGAATTAAATTAAAAGTTTGAAATACAAATCCTATCTTCTTATTACGTATTTCTGATAAATGATTATCTGATGATTCATTTATATTGCTCTCATCTAAAATGTAACTCCCTGAAGTTGGTCTATCAAGTGCACCAATTATATTCATTAAAGTACTTTTACCAGAACCAGAAGCTCCAACAATAGATACAAATTCACCTCTTCTTACATTTATATCAATATTCTTTAATATATCTAATTGATTAGGAGTGCCTATATAAAAGCTTTTTATAATATTTTTCATTTCTATTATATTATCCTTCAACAGCACCATCCCCTTTTATTTCGATATTACTTCCAACAGTATAACTTGAAGGATTGGAAAGAATGATTAATCCGTCCTTAATTTCATCACCAGATATTTCAACATTAAAGTCTGATTCCATACCTATAGTTACAGGTAATTGCTTAACAATATATTGCTCTCCTTCTTGTTTTTCTGCTACATATATACTACTTCCATTTTCATCTTCTATTATACTTTCATGTGGTACTGCATATACATCATCTTTTTCCTCTAAAATAATATTTACTCTAGCATTCATACCAACTTTTATTTTATCATTTGGTTCTTTCATTTTTACTTTGGCTTCAAAATTAACATCATTACTTGATTGTGTTTCTCCTTGAGGTGCTTTCTCTTTCTTAGCTGTAGGATCAATACCTTGTATTTCTCCTTCAATTTCAATATCTTCTGTTGCATCTGTTTTTATATTAGCTTTTTGTCCTGGCTTAACATTAGTAACATCAACTTCTTTTATAGATACAAATATTGTTACGTTATCTAAATCTTCAATTTCAAAAAGTGCTCCTGTACTTGGACTTCCTACGACCGCATTTACACTAGTAATAGTTCCATCAACAGGTGCTTTAATTATACATTCTTGTAATTCATTTTGTTTATTTTCAAGTGCAATTCTTTCACTTCTATTATTATAATTTGTTTGTGCAGTTTCATAACTGTTTTTAAGATTCTTAATATCTTCATTCACCTTAATCTTTGCATTTTCTAATACAACTAAAGCTTTATCATAATCAGATTTTGCATTCTTATACTCAGTTTCAGTTTTTTTTAGATCCTGTTCTGAAATTTCTCCATAACCTAAAAGCACTTTATTGTATTCATAAATTCTTTGTTTATCATCTAAATCTCTTTTAGTTGAATCTATAGCTGTAGTTGCATTTATAATTTCTGTATTCAAATTATTTTCATTCATATAAACTGCATTTTCATAAGCAGATTTTTTACTTTCAAGTTCTATTTTAGCGTTGGATTCAGAAGCATTAACTGTTTCTGTTGTTTGTGCTATTTCTCTCTCTAATTTTTCGGTATCCAGTACTGCTAAAACATCTCCTTTTTTTACTTTATCTCCAACCTTCACCTTAATTTCCTTAACTATATTAGTAGAATTAGTATACACGTTAGTGGAATTATCACTTTTAATATCTCCTAAAACATTAATACTATTTATAATATTAGTTTTTTGAAGAACATTATATTGTACATCCATTGCTTGCTTAGGAGACTTTAGTTTTAAAAAGGTAAAACCACCTACTAAAATGATTAATATACCAATTACAATAAATTTCTTTTTGCCTTTTTTACCTTTAGTAGTTATATTTTTGAAATTTATATTTTTAGGACTTAATTTTCTTATATCAAGTTTAAGCATATCTATCTATCACTCCAATCTAGTAACCATTTTTCATTTGTATATAAGTTAAGTAATTTATATACAAGTTATTTTTTTGAGATATAAAGTCTGACTCTTTTTTGTTTAATTCATTTTCAAACTCTTCTATTTGTTTTTTAGATGTAAAACCATAATTATATTTGCTATTCATAATAACCACATCATATTGATCTCTTTTTAATCTTTCATCAGCATTTTTTATTAAATCACACGAAACTTTAAGATTATTATATTGTTTTTCAAATTCTAATTTTGCTTTATCTTTTTCTTGTTTAAAATAAATTTCATTATTATCAATTTCATAATCACTTATATCATCTAAATCATCTAATTTATCAGATTCAATTTTTCTTATTTGCATATCCACATTATTATCAAGCATTTCTTCTAAATCATCTTGAAAATTAATCTTAGAAATTTTATCTAAATCAATTTTAATGTCTGTATTAAATTTCAATTCTTCTGTATTAGATAAACCTAATGATAAAAGAAGTTCTTTCAAATCATTTTCCTGTTTAGTATTTAATTGAGATAATTCATTTTTTAAATCTGTAGTATCAAATGTATTAGTAGTATATTCTTTTTTAGATATGAATCCCATTTCATATTTTTTCTTAGAAACTTCTGATTGTTTATTTTTTGTGTTAAGCTCTGATAACTTAACTTCTTTTTTAGCTACTGTATCTAAATAATCTATATATTGCTTTTGCACTTTCATTACAGCTTGTCTTACTTCTTTATCATATTTTGTCCTGGCTATTCTTAGATCATATTTTTTTGCCTTTTTACTGTCTTTAAGTGATTCCAATTCCTCTTGCGAAGCTTCTAATTTTTTCTTATTAGGATCTTCTTTAGGAGTTTCATTTATATTTTCTTTATTTTCAGGTGCTGCTTTTACTATTTCAATTTTATTTTTTAAATCTTTTATTTCATCTTCTAAATCATCAATCTTATCAATAGTATCTTTATACTCTTCTCTTGCTTTTTCTAAATTATTCTCTATAATCTTTAGTTCTGGACTGTATTCAAGCATAATTTCTTCTATATTATCAAGAGATATTTCAATAACATTATTTGTAGCAGCTTGTACATTTGTAAAATTTAAACATACTATAAATAAAATTAAAGCGCTTATAAATTTTTTCATCTATTATTCCTCCAACTTTGTTTTTTATTAATGCATTTTTTCATTTTTAGTCTAAATTTAATATTTTTTCTATAAAATAATTATATAGATTATGTTTTAAGTAAATCTTAAGATATTATTATTTTTTCCTATATTTATCTTAAAAATATATATTTTAGAAATCATAAATAGTATCCCCTATTTTAAGTGTTGAAAAAAGGCATATTTAATATAGAAAATTTTTATTCCCCTAACAGCACCTAATTTTTCAATTATTATTACTATTTAGATTAATAATAAATAAAAATAATAAGAGCTTATCTTAAATACTTACTGTATTTTAAGATAAGCTCTTAAGGGTTAATTAATTTATTTAGGCAAATTCAAAAAATAATAAAGCATTATGCTCGTCTATTTGATATGATACTGCGTTAGCAAATTTAGCTAATAGCTCGCTATTAACTAAATTTACTTCCTTATTTCACATAAAATATACAACGCCTCTTCGATCTATTATTTTATTCCATGTGCCTTAATATATATTTTTATGCAAAATATCTGTCTAATAATCCTTTAAATGCTTTTCCATGTCTTGCTTCATCCTTGCACATTTCATGTACTGTATCATGAATTGCATCTAAGTTTAATTGTTTAGCTAATGTAGCTAAATCTTTCTTTCCTTGACATGCTCCATGTTCTGCTTCTACTCTTAATTCTAAGTTTTTCTTTGTGTCTGCATTTACTACTTCTCCTAGTAATTCTGCAAATTTTGCTGCATGTTCTGCTTCTTCAAATGCTATTCTCTTATATGCTTCTGCTACTTCTGGGAATCCTTCTCTATCTGCTTGTCTTGACATTGCTAAGTACATTCCTACTTCTGTACATTCTCCCATGAAGTTTGCTTGTAATCCTTCTATTATTCTTGGATCTACATCTTTAGCTATTCCTACTACGTGTTCATCCGCAAATGCTAAGTCTCCACTTTTTTCTATAAACTTATCTGGTCCAACTCCACATACTGGACACTTTTCTGGTGCTGCTTCTCCTTCATACACATAACCACATACTGTACATACAAATTTTTTCATAATTTTGTTCCCCCTATATTCTATTAATTAATTTTACTTATTTTTAAATTTTATTTTTAATATCTTTTGTTTTATTTTTATTTTGTTTTCTTTGACAGTTTTTATTATATAATAATAATTATTATTTGTAAATAGTTTTTTATAAAAAAAATTAAAACAAATGAAATTCTTCTAAACTCCTATTTGTTTTAACTCTATAATACTACTATTAAACTGATATTAATTATCAAATATACTAGTATAAATATATAATTTTTGATGCTTATTTTAAAATCATATGAATAATGATGTTTCCCTACATAACATCTATTCTTTAATCCTTCATTGATTTCTTTCCACCTATACAAAAGGTTTCTAAATACAACACTTATCCCCTTACCAAAATATTTTAATTTATCCTTATATTTTTTACTAACACCTCTACAATTCATAGCTCTAAATGTAATTTCAAAGTCTTTCTCAATAATTATCAGAAATGTTTCTAACGATTTTGCTATATCAGCTATATCAGCTAAATATTTATTTTTGCTTAAGATATAAACTAAATGATTTATAGGCGTTGTTAATGCAAAAAAACTAATAGTAATAGCTCCATTAATACCTCTTAAGAAAAGCAATATAATAAAATTATATTGCTTTTCAAAAGTAAATGTTATAGCTGTAAATAATGAAAATATTACTGCTATTTTAACAAATTTTCTTACTATTTTAAATTCTACCTTAGTTACAACACATAAAATAATAAAAAATATTATATTAAATACTATAACTTCATATTTTTCAGTATACGAACAAAGTATTAATGAAATTAATATTAATAATAACTTTTCTCCAGGATGAATTTTACTAAATTCATTAATGTTAGCGTAAAGACTAACTTCTCTTAGCATTACTTTTTTTACCTATAAAATATCCTATAAATCCTGCTCCAATTGCTGCTTGACTACAAAACAATAATGATTCAATTTCTCCAGATGGTGGTTCCCAAAGTGATTCAAACCATGGTTCATAACCTTCATTCATCTCAGTAATTAAGTCTCCTGCTTGATCATCAGCCCCTGCAAACTCATCTCCCTTATTAAATAGCAATGGTGCTACTACTAAAAATAAGCTTAATATTAATAATAAAATTATATTTTTTTTCTTCACTTATTATTCCTCCATAATTCCTAAAAGTTCTTCTTTACAGTGTTTTTTTATAAAATCATAAATTACTACAGAAATTATTCCTTCTACAATTGCTAATGGAATTTGAGTTACAGCAAATATTCCCATAAACTTAACTACTGCAAATGCTATCCCACCTGTTGAAGATGGAAATGCTAATCCAAGTTGTATAGATGTTATTACATATGTTGTTAAATCTCCAAGTGCTGCTGCAAGACCTACTGCTAATAATTCATTCTTTCCTTTTAATAATTTATAAATACCAAAAGCAACAAACGGTCCTACAATACCCATTGAAAATAAGTTTGCTCCTAATGTTGTTATTCCTCCATGAGCTAATAACAATGCTTGAAATAATAAAACTACTAAAGAAATTATAGTCATTACTACTGGTCCAAATACTACTGCTCCAATTCCTGTACCAGTTGGATGAGAACAACTTCCTGTAACTGATGGAATTTTAAGTGCTGACATCATAAAAACAAATGCAGCCATTAAACCTAATAACATCTTTATTTCTTTATTCTTAGTTGTTAGTTTTCTCAACTTTTTTATACTCAAAAATAAAAATGGTAAAATCAGAACAAAATAAAATATTGACCAATTTAATGGTAAATATCCTTCTGATATATGCATTGCATATGCATTATGTGGAATTGCTAGTGAAAGTAATAAAGCGTAGATAATAAAAATTGATTTTTTCATAATACCTCCAATTAATCTTATAATATTAGTTTATATAAGTTCCAATAAAGTTTATTTATTACTTAAATAATATAGTTAAGAACTTATATATAAAATTTATTATATATACGTTTCTAATCTAATACTGTTAATACAAATATTTATTTTCTATAAAAATCAAATAAAAAATTATAAACTTATTCTTTTAATTAGAACATATATATTAAATATATTTTGCTATCCTTATTTAGAAATTCGATAAAATTACAAATAAAGCGAATGTTGTATTTTAAGTTGTTGAAAAATTGCATAGCAAACTTGTTTAACGTATATTGGTAAGTATGTACTAGAAATAAATTTTAAGCACAGATTAAATTTGCTCTCAATATTTAGTTGAAAATCATTCTTTTAAAATAATACATGTTATAAAACTACAAATAATAACGATACTTATCACCTTTATAAAACAAGATATTCTATAATTTATACGCAGATTATTTAATAATATAAATTCCTAAACAATAAAAAAACATCTTAACTCCTTAATAAAAAGCTAAGATGCAAAAATTCGCATTAAAACAAGGCGTTTTATAAATAATAAAAAACGCTCTTGCTATTTAACTTCCCACCGAAGGATAGCACTAAATTTAGGTAGGTCTCCTGACTCTAAGTTCATCCGTCTCTCTTCCTTCCCAATTTTTTTAAAAATCAGTGGCTATGCAGAGAGTTGTCCCTTAATACAGTAGCGGGGGCTGTAGTGGCTTTTACCACTTTCCCTTTTAATTCTTATAAACTTCTAAAAGTTACAAAAAACCTAAATTTTAATATATTATCTAATTAATAATATATTTAAAAGATAATATTGTCAATTAATTTTTAGTAAAAAATTATAGACATTAAAATATTTTATTTTAATGTCTATAAACTAGTGTAACATATTTAACATAATTTTGAGGAATTAATGAATTCTTTTTTAATTGAAATTATGCAAAGTATCTATCCAATAATCCCTTAAATGCTTTTCCATGTCTTGCTTCATCCTTGCACATTTCATGTACTGTATCATGAATTGCATCTAAGTTTAATTGTTTAGCTAATGTAGCTAAATCTTTCTTTCCTTGACATGCTCCATGTTCTGCTTCTACTCTTAATTCTAAGTTTTTCTTTGTGTCTGCATTTACTACTTCTCCTAGTAATTCTGCAAATTTTGCTGCATGTTCTGCTTCTTCAAATGCTATTCTCTTATATGCTTCTGCTACTTCTGGGAATCCTTCTCTATCTGCTTGTCTTGACATTGCTAAGTACATTCCTACTTCTGTACATTCTCCCATGAAGTTTGCTTGTAATCCTTCTATTATTCTTGGATCTACATCTTTAGCTATTCCTACTACGTGTTCATCCGCAAATGCTAAGTCTCCACTTTTTTCTATAAACTTATCTGGTCCAACTCCACATACTGGACACTTTTCTGGTGCTGCTTCTCCTTCATACACATAACCACATACTGTACATACAAATTTTTTCATAATTTTGTTCCCCCTATATTCTATTAATTAATTTTACTTATTTTTAAATTTTATTTTTAATATCTTTTGTTTTATTTTTATTTTGTTTCCTTTGACAGTTTTTATTATATAATAATAATTATTATTTGTAAATAGTTTTTTATAAAAAAATTAAAATAAACAAAATTCTTATAAACATCTATTTATTTTAACTCTATAATACTACTATTAGACTTATATCAATTATATGTTTCTTAATATTTCTTTAATTAAACAAAAACTTTATTGTTTAAAAAAATTACTTTCTGTATAATAAATTTATATATAATTAAAAGGAGTGTTTTTTATTGTTTGGATATGTTACTCCATTAAAAGCAGAGATGAAAGTGAAAGATTTTAATAGATTCAGAAGTTATTATTGCGGATTATGTTTTCAAATAAAAAAAGAATTTGGAAACTTTCCACGAATAATTTTAAATTATGATATGACCTTCTTAGCATTATTATTAGATGCATTAATTCCAGAAAAAATTCAAGTTAAATCATGTAGATGTATGATTCATCCAACACAAAAAAGACCTATCGTAATAAATAATACTGCTTTGTCATATGCAGCTTCAATGAATTTATCTCTTGCTTATTATAAACTACTCGATGATGTACAAGATGATAACAAGTTAAAAAGTAAAATAGAATCAATTCTACTTTATCCATATAAAAAAAAGTTCTCCAAACCTATAACTTCAATTAATATTAAAATTAAAAAACATTTAGAAAAATTATCTTTATTAGAACAAAATAAAACTTTTTCTTGTTTAGATGAAATATGTGATCCATTTAGTAAATTAGTTGGAGATATTTTAAAAGATTATCCTTATCCTCTTAATGATGATAATGATGATTTAAGAAATACTTTATATTCTTTTGGATATTCTATAGGTAAATGGATTTATTTAATAGATGCCTTAGATGATTTAAAATCAGACATGGAAAAAAACAAATTTAATCCTATAAACTTTTTATATAATAACAAAAATTTAAAGTATAATGATTTTATAATTTTAATAAAACCAAGATTGGAATTTACTATATTAAACTGTGCTTATACATGTAAAGAAAATTTATCCAGATTAAAGTTAATTAGAAATAATGATATACTATTTAATATAATAGAACTAGGTTTAATGGATAAATATTTAAACATATTAAATAAAGCTAATGAAAATAAAGGAAGTGACTTTAATGATGAATCCATATGAAGTGTTAGGTGTAAGTCCCAATGCAACCCAAGATGAAATAAAAAGTACTTATAGAAAATTATCGAAACAATATCATCCTGATCAATATGCTAATAATCCTTTAAAAGATTTAGCAGAAGAAAAAATGAGAGAAATTAATTCTGCTTATGATGAGTTAACAAAAAATAAAGGAAATAACAATAAACAATACAATAGCAGTAATAACTATAATACCTCTAAAAATGCTTATATTTATCAAGAAATAAGACAGTTAATTCAATCTAGAAACTTCTCTGCTGCTGAATTAAAGTTAAATTCTATATCTAATAAAGATGCAGAATGGCATTATTTATATGGTGTTATCTGTTTAAATAAAAACTGGTTTGATGCAGCTTTTGATCACATAAATACTGCTGTTAGAATGGATCCTAACAATTTTGAATATAGACAAGGTTTAAATGCGTTAAAACAACGAAGCACTGGATTTTCTGATAATTATTATAGAACAACTAATAGAAATTCTATGGATGCTTGTGATTGCTGTATAAAACTTTGGTGTTTAGATACTCTTTGTGATTGTATGGGAGGAGACTTAATAGGTTGTTGTTAAAATATATAGATAAGAGGTAATTAATTATGAAAGTTAATAACTTAACTCAAAGTGCTGTTTTTATAACTTTAACATTAATAATACTTTATTTTTCTTCTATTTTACCAATTAACACATTATCAATTCTTACTATTGCATCATGCTTAATACCTATATGTGTTATAAAAATTTCCCTAAGAAATGCTATATTAGTATATGTTTCATCAACAATTCTTAGTTTTCTTATACTTCCTATAAAATTTTCAATTTATTACGGAGCATTCTTTGGGATTTATGGAATAATCAAATATTTAATAGAAAAATTAAATTCTTTATTTTTAGAGATAATCTTAAAACTTATTTCTTTTAATCTTCTATTAACATTTTCATATTTATTAATAAAAGCATTGTTGGGATTAAATAATATTAATATTTCATTATTCACATTTATAATATTAGCTCAATTTGCATTCTTAATATTTGATTATGCATTAACTCTTATTATAAGTTTTTACTTAAACAGAATTCATAAACATGTTTAATAAAAAATCATCAAAACTACTATGAAAATATTGGATTTTATATTAATCTTATTGAATTAATATAAAAGAGGATTATCTCAAAAATTTTTTTATATTTTTGAGATAATCCTCTTTCTTATTATACAAGTTCCAATAAAGTTTGTTTATTAGTATAAATCTTTAAAATACTTATATCAATGGCATTAGTGCCAACTATAGTGATGAACTTATATAGAAAATTTATGATATATATACTTCTAACTATATAATATTAATTATAAACATTATTTAACAGATTATAAATTTAATAACTTAATTAGAACATATATATTAGGCAAAAATTTTATAAATCATTTTTAATAATTTAAAAGTAGCTATCATTATAATTAACCATGTTATAGATACTAATCCATCTTTTAATATATCATATTTCTTTAAATTTATCATATTTTTTCACCAATTTATTTAAAAATTTTACTGTTTTTATCGGCGCTCTTCCTATTGAAGTTTCACCAGCTAATAAAAAGCCAGTAACTCCTTTATTGATAAAATTATAAACACTTTCTACCTCACATATTGAAGGCATTCTTCCATTTTTCATAGTATTTAATATATGTGTTGCTATAATAATATCTTTTTCTTTATATTGTGTTAAATATTTAATAATGATTTCTTCATATATTGGAGTATCTTCTATAGATGTTTCTGGAATTAAATCTCCTCTTCCTATAACAATTCCATCTACTTTAGATGCAATATCTTTTAAATTGTTTATTCCCTTCTTTGTTTCTATTTTAGCCCAAATTTTAGGTGTATAGCTTTCTACTTTATACATATTAATAAACTCTATTATTTCATCTATATCTTTAGCTGTTTCAACAAATGATTGACATATTATATCTACTTTGTTTTCAATCCCAAATTTAATATCTAATTTATCTTTTTCACTTAAATTCATATACTTTCTATTTAAATTTTTTATATTGCACCCTTTACCACCTCTAATTATTCCTCCTGTTAATGTCTTGGCTTTAATTAAATCATCTTCTTTTTTTAAGATATTAAATATCATTGTATTATCTTTTATACTTATTTCTTTGTAATTGTTTTCCATTAAGGTTCTATTCTCTATATTTAATGGTATTATTTTATTAGTTTTACTTATTTTATTTTTTATATGTTTATATTTATCTTCTCCACAAAAATATACTTCCTCACTATCATATATTTTATATACACTCATCAAACTGTTAGATATCCTTATTTTACTACCACTTAAATCTAGAAGTATAGTTACATCTTTTTTTATTGATCTAGCAGTTTTTAAATCTTCCAAGAATTCTGTACAATTTCCGTGTGAAAAATTAAACCTTAAGGTATTAACTCCACTAAAAAGTATTTCTTTTAATACTTTTTTATCTTTTATGTTAGGTCCCATTGTAGCAATAATGTACATGTATTCCTCCTAAAATTAGTATTACTACTTATTCATACTCTTAGAATCATAAAATATTACTTTATTTTATAATCTGAATTGATATATAAGATTACTTTTAAAGTTCTAAAGTTAATTATTATGAATAAATTTATTAAATAAAAGCTTGTTTTAGGAGGTCTTATTTGTTGAGAAAATTAAGATTAAGTTTATTAATTATTTTAATATCAATTTTATTAAGTGGATGTGATTTATTTGGACCTAAATACATAAACTTTTCTGAAAAACCTAACAATCATTACTATACTGATCAGCTTCACAAAAAAATATTAAGTAATGAAAATTTCTCTCTTTATGTATTTGATAAAAACTTATATAAAGAAATAAAAGTTACCAACGATGAGGAAATTTCTATAATAGAAAACTTTATTAATTCTTTAATTGACAATAATTATTTAAATGAAAGTGAAATTCTAAATACTACTGAATCATTTAAAATTAAAATTGTATTTAAAGACGAGACATTTTTAATTAAAGTATTTAATCCAAGTGTTATAACACTTTCGCCTTGGGATGGTAAATTTAAGGAAGATATTGTTTCAATGGATGGCTTGCCAATAGGATATAATCTATATGATTTTTGTACTCATATAGCTTCTAGACCAATTGAACAGGAAAGCAACTAAAAATTAAAAATTTACTATATATTAAACTTATTTAATGGTATTATATCTTTAATACCATTAAATATAGTATATATTTTTAATGCTATACTTATTAATTTTTATATAACTCAAATATTTATATATCAAAAGATAATATATAAATTTTAATAATTAAAGAAAGGAGTTTTTTAATTATGAATATAGTAGATTTTCATGTACATACTTCATGTTCAGATGGCTTACTATCCCCTAGTGATATAGTTAAAAGAGCTAAAAAAAATAAAGTTTCTTATTTATCTATTACAGATCATGACACTCTCTCTGGCTTAGAAGAAGCAATAGAATCAAGTAAACAATTAGGGATTACAGTAATACCAGGAATAGAACTTTCAACTCAATATAATGATGAAAGTATACACCTATTAGGTTTCTTTAAAGATAATAATTTTATGAATAAAGAATTAATTAAAGAATTAGATAAAATTAAAGATCATAGATTAACTAGAGCAAAGGAAATTATAAAAAAACTTAAAAGTGAATTTAACATAATTATTAATTTTAATGATGTGATATCACAAGGAAAGGACACTATAGCTAGACCCCATATTGCAAGAGAAATTATTAATGCTGGATACCCTTATGATTTAGAATATATATTTACTAATTTTATAGGGAAAAATTGTAAAGCTTATGTTCCTACTTTAAAGATATCTACACAAGATGGAATATCACTTTTAAAATCATATAATGCACTAGTATTTTTAGCACATCCTAAATTAATTAATAATACAAGCATAAATAAATTTTTAGAAATGAATTTAGATGGAATAGAAGCAATTTATTTTCAAAATACCCCTAATGAAGAAGCTTATTTTTTAGATATTGCTGAAAAAAATAATTTACTAGTATCAAGCGGATCTGATTTTCATGGAAACATAAAAGATGATAAACGCCATGGTGATGTTGGTAGCATGACTTTATCTGATAAATATTTAGCTAAATTCTTAAATGCATTAAATTCTTAATTTCTATTTGTAAAACTCTATCATAAGATAGAATAATATATTAAAGAAGCGTTATATATTTTTTTCTTAGACGAGTAAATAAATTTATTTAATAAGGAGCTATTAATCCAATTTACTTAGTCAGTATCACACAAATTAGACGATTATATTTGTCTGTTATTTCTGATTATACCTTGAATCATAATTATTAAAAGGAGTCTATCTTAAAATAAATCATCTATCCTTGAGCTTTTCAACAAATATAAACTTATAAACTCATTTTTAAATAGTACATTTATTTTGAGACATACTCCTTATCTTAATTATAAATTTTTTCTATTCTTTATTGTTTTCATTATCTATTTCTAAATTTTTAGAATCACTTAAAACTTTATCATCATTAAACCATTTTGATTCTGTCATCGGGTTGCTTACTATTCCTAACATTACAAAAATCGATAAGATAGCTTGTACTATTTGTTCGTAATCACCTTGTATTACTTCAACTCCAAAACATTTAAGAATTAATGGAATTAAAGAAGCAATAGATATCCAAAGTCCATAATTTTTAAATCTAGATTTATCTAACATAAAAAGACCTCCTTTGTGTCCAGATATTAAACTTAAATATCTTAATATATAATATTCCATAATAATACTTTTAGTCACAAAAAAGATCTTTTTACTATATTCTAATATAAAATTATTAACTTTAATCTAAATTATATCTACGCTTCTATTAAAAATGCTCTATAGCCTTTCATAGTTTCATATATATCTACTTTACTAGCTATTTCCCATGGTGCATGCATATTTTGAAGTGCAACTCCACAATCTATAACTTCCATATTATATTGTGCTAAAATGTAAGCAATAGTTCCACCACCACCAACATCTACTTTTCCAAGTTCCGCTGTTTGTATTGATACATCATGTTTTTCCATTATGTTTCTAAGTTCTGCCATGTATTCTGCATTAGCATCATTACATCCTGATTTTCCTCTAGCACCAGTATATTTATTAAATACCATTCCTTTTCCAAAGAACGCTGAATTATTCTTTTCCATTACTGAAGGATAATTAGGATCAAAAGCTGCACTAACATCTGAAGATAACATTTTAGAATTGCTAAGACATCTTCTTAACTTAAGATCTGTTGTCCCTTCAACTTTATCCATAACTTCTGCAACAATATTTTCAAAAAATCTTGATTGCATTCCAGTTGCTCCAATACTTCCAACCTCTTCTTTATCTACTAAAAGACAACAACAAGTTTTGTCGCATTCTTTCATATCAAACATAGCCATTAGTGAAGTATATGAACATACTCTATCATCATGTCCATAAGCCATTACCATACTTCTATCCAAACCATAATCTCTAGCCTTTCCAGCGGGTACTATTTCTATCTCAGCAGATACAAAATCTTCTTCTTCAAAATCATACTTTTCTTTTAATATTTTTAAAATATTTTCTTTTACCTCATTTTTTTCTTTATCTTTTAAAGGCATACTTCCAACTAAAACATTTAAATCTTCACCTTCAACTACTTTATTTCCTTTTTTAGTTAATTGATCTCCTGATAGATGTACAAGTAAATCTGATACCCCTACTACTGGATCATTTTCATCTTCACCGATGCAAATATTAATTACAGTTCCATCTTTCTTTACTACTACTCCATGTAACGCTAATGGTAAAGTAACCCATTGATATTTTTTAATTCCACCATAATAATGTGTATCAAGTAATACAAGTTCAGTATCTTCATAAAGTGGATTTTGTTTAGCATCTAATCTTGGAGAATCTATATGTGCTCCTAAAATTTTAAGACCTTTTTCCATCGACTCTTTTCCAATAATAAATAATGCAATAGTTTTTCCTTTGTTATTTGCATATACTTTATCTCCAGCTTTTAAACTTTCCCCATTTTTAATTATGTCTTCTATATCTTTATATCCGTTAAGTTCTGCCATTTTAATAGCTTCTTTAACACATTCTCTTTCTGTTTTACAAGTTGACATAAAATTTTTATAACCTTCGCAAAAATCAAATATTTTTTCTATTCCTTTTTCATCATATTTGTTCCATGCATTTTTTATTTTTTTTTCTGTTTTCATTTTAATCCTCATTCCTTTTTTATTATATTAGGCACATTAAATAAAATAATGGACCAAAAAGACTTTATATATTCTATGTAAAACAAGTACGCAAATTCAGTTAATAACAAACTATTAGCTAAATTTGCTTACACAGTATAACACAAAATATATAAGCATACTTGGTCTATTATTTTTTAATGTGCCTTATTGCTCATCATTTACAGAATTCATTCTTGTTTCTATTATATCTACTGGAGTAATCTTTGACATTAATGAATATCTATAATTTACAGCAGCAGCTTCTATAATAACAGCGATATTTCTTCCTGGTCTTACCGGAACAGTTAATTTTCTTACTTTTACCCCAAGTATATCCATACATTCATTATCAATACCTAGTCTATCATAATCATTATCATTTTTCCAATGTTCAAAATGCATTATTAAATTAATTTCTTTTTCTTGCAACACTGAACTCAGTCCATATAATTGAGTAATATCAATAATACCTATTCCTCTAACCTCTAACATACCTATTGTTATTTTAGGAGACCTTCCTATTAATGTTCCATCTGTTTCTCTTATATCAACAGCATCATCTGTTACAAGTCTATGTCCCCTTTTTATAAGTTCTAATGCAGTTTCACTTTTACCTATACCACTTTCTCCGGTTATTAATATTCCGATACCTGAAACATCTACCAAAACCCCATGAAGTCTTGTTTCTGGTGCAAGCTTATCAGCTAAATATATTGTTGTTTTACTTATAAATTTTGTTGTAACCAATTTAGTTCTTAAAACCCATACATTATTTTTTTTAGCTTCTTTTATAAATTCTTTATGTGGTTCAAGACCTCTAGTTATAACTAGACAATTTATATTAAAACTAAAATATTTTTTTACCCTCTTTTTTCTTAATTCAATTTGCATATCCTCTAAAAAGCTCCATTCAGCTTTTCCTATAACCTGAATTCTTTCTGGTGCAAAATAATTATAAAAGCCTGCTAGCTGTAATCCTGGCCTGTTTATATCGTTTACCGTAATATCTATATCATCTTTTCCTTCAACTAATACTTCTAAATCAAAATCATTTATTAGTTTTTTTACTGAAACCGCCACTCTTCATCATCCTTTTTCTCTATTTTTTCGGTTCTATTCCCTCTAATTGAACCCTAAAATTCCTCTTTACATTATCTATATATCTTCTTCTTAATTTTTGTTGTAATTCTTTTTCTTGTGCATTTAAGCCTTCTTCTTTACTCTTTTTATATAATGAATTTATTTCCTCTATTACTTCCTCTATTTTCATATGTTCTATATTCACTCTAGCATACATCCTTTCTTTTTCTATAAGAATAATTTTACCTATTTTTAAAAATATAATCAACCTAAAAAAGTTTAACATTTTTATTTAGATTTATTTCTACATTTAAGTACTTTTTAAACCATGTTTCAATTTATTTAATAAATATACATTTTCTTTCTTTTTATTCATATTAATTACTTTAAAGCATTTTTACATTTTATATATTTTATTCAAATTTATTACTTTTTTGGAATTTTATTAACAATTATTATATAATTTTGATGCTTAATGTCGGTAATTGTATTTCGAAATCTTTTTACAAAACCCCTCATATTGTTTATAATTAACTTAAAGTATATAACTAAATAATCCTAAAAAGGTAATATTTTACAGTTAATTGTCGTACAGTTTATTGTTTAAGTTATAAGCAAGACTATTTATAAAAATAGTAATTTATAAGGGGTGATATAATTGAAAAAAAGAAAGTTAACTAGCCTTGAAAAGAAAATTGTTATTAGAAAAAAGATTTTAAACTTATTTCTATTATGGTTTTCTCCAACAAATAGTATCATGGTTTTTTTATCTAAAAATTTAGACAAGCATATTGCAAAATATCAAAAGATTTTATCCTTACAACATAACAAAAAGAAATGTACATTAAATTCATCTAAATATGCAGTTGCATAATTATTTAGTATATTTTATTACTTATTCTCTTTAATAATTTAAACTTATATAGTACTTAATTATAGCTTATTACTATAAACAAGAACAAAAAAACACCTCAAATGAGGTGTTTAATACATAATAATAGTTCCCAACATGCCGTTTGCTTATATATTCATACCTGCCTCTCGCAGGTGGGTTAAGTTCAACTTACTTTTGCCTTCTTCTGATATAAATAAAGCCTGACAGCCATAAGCATATCACAAATCCCGAAAATATAATGTAGGTTGAATATAGTAAGCTAGGCGAACACCTTAGGAAAACTATAACTTTATTATATCATAAGATTTATTTTATTCAATAGTATTTCTTGTTCTTTAAATTATTATTCATAATCATTTAGTATATCTTCTAATTCTATTTCATTTTCATCTGATGCAAATACTGCTATAAATTTTAAATATCCATAATTGCCTATTTCGTTTTCAGCGTATTTATATTTCCCTTCAACCTCCAATTCTTCTACTAAATCTTCTATTATTCCTTCAACATTATCCATTGCAATATCTTTTAAATAAGGAACATAAAATTCACTATACCATTCTTCGCTTTCAACCTCAAAATCACTTTCTTCTTTTGCATAGCTTTCAGCAGCTTGTATTTCTTCTTTATCAAAATCATAAAAGAATTTAATTACTACATAATTATCACTTTGTTTTATTTCTTCAATTTCAGATAAACCATTTTCCTCTAAATAATCTATTATTTCTGAAGTTTTCATAATATACACTCTCCTAGTATAATAATTTTTTATATTCTTTTTTTACAGCTTCAAATTCTTTATCATCTTCCACAAGATTTAATTCTTCATTACCATCTTCATTCTTATCTATTCTAAATGCAAAAATATCACTTTCTTCTTCATTATTATCTAATGGTGATAATAATAAGTACTCTTGTTTTTCTAAAAATATTCTTGCTATAGCTTCAAAATCAACTTTATTTCCTTCTTCATCTTTAAATGACATTATTTTTTTTTCTTCCATATTGTTCACCTCTTAATTTATTATAAAAAATTTCAAATCAGTATATATTCTATACAATACTACAGATATCATCAACTAGTAATTTTAAATAAAAAAATAAATATTTTAAATTACTCACATAAAATAATACAATATATCAAATAAAAGGATATATTGATCTATTCTTTTTTGATTATAACTAATATGCCCTAATAACTTAAATAGCTTAATAAATAATAATTAACTTCCTGATTATTTATTATTATATGCTATTTATGCATTTTATGAATATATTTTAGCAATTTTCTATTATCAATTCCGTTAAATTATTTATTTTTAAAATGTATTCATAATGAAGAGCTCTTGTTAACATAACATATAATAATCGTTCCTCTAAAATTTCTTTTTTATATTTATTTTTACTTGGATCATAAATTATAGTACAATCAAATTCTAATCCTTTTGTTAAATATGATGGAATTATAACATTATCTTCTATAAAATTATTTTCTTTTCCCTTTATTCGTTGAAATTTATATATACTTTTTCTTTTTAAAAGTTTTTCAACTTTTTCTGCTTCTTTTGCATCTTTAGTTATTATTGCGACACTTGTTTTTCCTAATTCTCTAATTTTGCTAATTATTTCATCAATATTTTTATAAATTCCCTTTTCTTCTTCTACTTGAATAATCTTAGGTTCTTCTCCATGACGTAACACTGGTTTTGCATTTTTAAGGCCTAAATTTTGTGCTTCTAAAGCTTCTTTTGCAAAATCAATTATTTCTACAGTTGATCTATAACTTTGTGTTAATTGTACATAAGTTGCTTCACTTTTAAAAAGTTTTTGAGTTATATCTTCCCAAACTCTTAAACCTTTATAATAATAGATACCTTGAGCTAAGTCTCCAACTAAAGTTAATGAATTACCCTTAGCAAATGAATTTACCAAATAAACTTGAAATGGGCTATAGTCTTGAGCTTCATCAACTACTATATGCTTAAATTTTTCCTTTTCCTCAATTCCTTCTAATAGATTTCTTATATATAACAATGGCGCTAAGTCATCTTCATCTACTAAACCATTTTCATAATTTTTTAAAAATTCTTCTTTCATAAAATCTATTAATTCTTGTGAAATATCTTTTGAAGCTATCATATTAAAGATCTCATCTGTAAAAAAATTATAATAAATATGATTAACTCCTATCCCTTTCCAATGTTTAAAATAATCATTAAATTGCTTTTTAGAATTTTTTAATACATTATTCTTTATTTCATCTCTTTTATTGTACTCATTAATTAATAACTTTCTTCTTTCTTCTATATCTTCACAATTTATTTTAATATCTTTTATATTTTTTTCCCACTTATTATCAATTGAATACACTAAAAGTTCAATTTTTTCTTTTAATTTTAAAGATAAATATCTCTTAATTTCATCTTTCCTTTTATTTATTGGATATGATTTTAAATCTTTTAAATATAGCTTTATTATTTCTTTTTTATCAAAAAGAATGTAATCATATATTTTTATATCCTGTATTTCCCGGGCACTACTATCTACTAATGCTATATATTTATCTATCATTTCTTTAAATACCATTGACCCTCTAAATTTAGCAGAGTCAATAATAAGATTCTTTTTAACCAAATCCTCTTCTTCCATTATATTTTTTAATTTATCATCTTTATTATATATCTTAGCTTTCAGCTTAAATTTAGATTTAACTAACTCCTCAAATGTGCTTTGTTTTACTTCCTCAGCTCCTAAATTAGGTAAAATTTCTGATATATAATCTAAAAATAATTTATTAGGTGCTAATACAAGAATTTCTTGACCAATCATGTTTTCTTTATATCTATAAATTAAATATGCTAATCTATGAAGCGCTATTGTTGTTTTTCCTGAACCTGCTGATCCTTGAACTATTATAGGAAAAGTTCTCGGCCATCTTATAATTTCATTTTGCTCTTTTTGAATTGTTGCAACAACTTCTTTTAATTTTTTTCCTCTACTTTCTTCTAGATTAATTTTTAGAAATTCATCAACTAACTCTGTTCCTTCTTCTCCATTTATCATCAATTCATTTAATCCGTCATCAAATATATCTTTAATTTCTCCATCTTCAAATAAAAACTTTCTCTTTAGCGAAAGTGTTCCATCAATAACTCCTATAGGTGCTTTATAATAAGCCTCTCCACCAGTACCACTATAATATAAATCAGCAACAGGTGCTCTCCAATCGACAACTACCTCTTCGCCTCTTATATTATTAGTAATACCTTTTTTCCCTATATATATGTTCTCTTCTAATCCTCTTTTTTCTCTAAAATCAACTCTTCCGAAATATGGGGAAAGTAAAGCTTCTTCATATCCCTCTATATCTTTCTTTAATACATCAGATATTTTTTCAGTAGTTTCTTTTTCTTCATTATAATTTCCTTTAGATTCTTTAGCTAGAAATTTAACTTTATTCTCAATCTTTTCTCTATTACTTTTTTTCTCATCTAACTCTTCTAATATTAGTTTTCTTTTTTCTTCTAATATTTTTTTCTCTTCATATAAAATTTCATCTATCATTATAATACCTCTTAGCCAAATTTAATAAATTTACATAATAAAAGAAAATAATAGTTAAAATACACACATATTAATCTATCATTTATTTCCATGTGCCTAAAGACAATATTTTCTTATCCATAATTTACTCTATCAATTATATCCTAATATTACATAATTGATAATAGTAAATTATTTTAAAATTGTAAAAAGAAAACCACTACATAATGTTTTAATTGACGTTAGGAATGGAGAATTACGGTATAAATCTCTATCACTAAATTCTTCCAATATTTCATACTTGTAGAATTCTACAATTTCTATGCAACAAAAAAGAACCTCTATTTAATTTAGAAGTTCCTTTTTATCTTAAGTAATCCAGAATAATATATTTGTTATTATATGTTTCAAACACAATTTAAATCTTCGCTTGAATTTTTTCTTTATCTAAAAAATTTCCAAATACATGATATATATCTGTTTTTCTTGATTTAGACATAGCTTTCATTAATACATATGCAATTCCACTATCCACACAATGATGAAGTATTGATCCTAGTGCTGTAACTATTAACATTTGATAAATGTTTAATCCTATAAACGGAATTACAACTAACATTTCTGCTAATCCATGGATAGGTGCTGTAATCGCTGCTGCTTTAATGTAACTTTTATTTCTAATGATAATTTTTGCCCCAATATATCCAACCAAAATATGAGTTGCTGCTCTAAGAACTACAGGCATTGGCATTCCTGAAAGTAAAAATCCTATTGTAGAGCCAACCCCAACTACAACAGCTACTGCTGGTGAAATTAACATTGAAAGCATCATAGGCACATGTGCAGCCAATGTTGCTGTAAATGGTGGAATTACTATTTTTAAAAATCCAAATTGTATTGGTATCATTATTGCTAATGCAGTTAACAGTGATGCATATACCATTTGTTTAATCTTATTATTCATAATATAGTCCCCCTTTTATACTAATGTATATACACTAGTATAACATTGCACTTTGCTTATGTAAACTTTATTTTTTTAAATTTCAATATATATAATCTTAGCTTTCTTTATATTTTTAAAAATTCTAAAATCTCTTTATGCATAAAAAAATTGCTAAGCTACTGCAAAGCATCGATTTTTTAGCCATGCACCTTTTTCAACATAGTGTAGAAATAATGATGCAGGATATGATTATTTTTTTATTCTTTAGGTAGTACTTATCATGCCTCTAAAACAAAATATTCTAAAATTTATATACAGATTATTTGGTAATATAATTTCCTAAAAATAAAAAAACTATCCAAAACATATTTATTGTATTTAGATAGTTCCTCTTTTTTTTATCTATATCTTGATATTATAGTATAAGCACAAATTGGCATTGTAATTTATTTAAATATTTTTTTAGCTATTTCTACTGATTCTTTTGCATCTTTTGCATAATAGTCTGCCTTTATCATCTCTGCGTATTCTTTAGTTAATACTGCCCCACCAACAAATACTTTTCCAGAATATCCATTATCTTTTAAAGCTTTAATGGTCTCTTCCATACTTTTTAATGTTGTAGTCATTAATGCACTTAAACCTATCAATTTAATATTTTCCTTTAAAGCAACTTCTACAACTGTTTCTATTGGTACATCTTTACCTAAATCAATAATTTGATATCCATAGTTTTCAAGAATTACTTTAACTATATTTTTACCTATATCATGAATATCCCCTTTTACAGTTGCTAAGATTATCTTACCTTTTGATATATTATTAGATTTATTAATAAATAATTTCTCTTTTATAACATCAAAAGCTTGTTTAACAGTTTCAGCAGACTGTATTAATTGAGGTAAAAATATTTCTCCTTTTTCATATTTCGAGCCCACCTCATCTAGTGCAGGTATAAGTATTTTATTTACTACCTCAAGTTCACTCATTGTTTTTAAAATCTTTATTGTAGACTTTTTCGCCTCATCTTTTAATCCTTTTACAACAATATATTTTAAATCACTATTTTCACTTTTAATTGGTTCATTTTTATTTTCTAAGGTAACCTTTAAACTTCTTTCAACTTTTCTATCTCCATACATAGAAATATATTTTTTTGAGCCTCTATCTATATTAGCCAATACGTTATATGAATTTATTACATCCATCATTCCTGTGCTATTAGGATTCATTATTGGAAGATCTAAACCATTTGCTAAAGCTAATGCTAAAAATGTTTCATTTATAAGTTCCCTACATGGTAATCCAAAAGATATGTTAGAAACTCCTAGTAAAGTTTTTACACCCAATTCTTCCTTAACTCTTCTTAAAGCTTTTAATGTTTCTTTTACCTCTGCTTGCTGCGCAGATGCAGTTAATACTAAACAATCAATAAATACATTATTTTTATCTATTCCATATTCTCTAGCTTTATTGACTATTTTTTCTGCTATCTTAAATCTATCATCTGCTGTAGGAGGTATACCTTTTTTATCTAGAGTAAGACCAACAACACTTGCTCCATACTTTTTTACTAAAGGTAATATTTTTTCTAATACCTCATCTTCTCCATTTACAGAATTAACAATAGGTTTACCATTATAAATCCTTAGGCCCTCTTCAATAGCTTCTATATTTGATGAATCTATTTGCAGAGGTGTATCTATAATACCCTGAATTTCTTTAATAACCTTTTTCATCATTTCCTTTTCATTTATTTCAGGTAATCCTACATTTACATCAAGTATTTCTGCACCTGCTTCAACTTGATCTATAGCCTGCTTTAATATATAATCTATATCATTATTTTTAAGTGCTTCTTTAAATAACTTCTTTCCTGTAGGATTTATCCTTTCTCCTATAACCTTTACCCCTTCAATTTTAACTAATTTTGATGGAGTACATACAGATGAAAACTCAATTTTATTTCTTTTTAGTTTTTTATTCTTGTCTTTTATTATCGTTAATTCATTAATAAATTGAGGAGTAGTTCCACAGCATCCACCGATTATACTTACACCTTCTTTAACAAATTCATTTACCCAATAAGCAAATTCTTTAGCTGTAATATCATATATTGCTTCGCCAAAAGATAATTTAGGTAATCCAGCGTTAGGTTGTGTCATTATAGGTAAATTAGTTGCTTCTTTTATTCTTTTGATTATTGGAAGTAGTTCCTTAGGACCTAATGAACAATTTACACCTATAGCATCAGCACCTAATCCTTCTAAAGTAACAGCCATACTTTCTGGAGTACATCCTGTAAAAGTTCTACCTGTTTCATCAAATGACATAGTACAAAATACTGGTAGATTAGTATTTTCTTTTGCTGCTAATAAAGCTATCTTTGCTTCATAAAGATCTGTCATAGTTTCAATTAAGATTAAATCTACGCCTGATTTTTCTCCTTGTATAACTTGTCTTTTAAATATTTCATAAGCTTTTTCAAAACTTAATGTACCCATAGGTTCTAAAAGCTGACCTATTGGTCCCACATCTAATGCTATATAAACACTATTATTTTTTCTTGCTTCTTTTGCTATGTTTACTGATGAATCTATAATTTCTTCAACTGTAAATCCAGAATTCTCTAATTTTAATTCATTAGCCCCAAAAGTATTAGTTGTTATAACCATTGCTCCATTTTCAATATATTCTTTATGAACTTTCCTTATTGTTTCCTTTTCAGTTATATTAAATAACTCAGGATTTTCACCAAGTTTTAATCCCTCTTTTTGAAGCATTGTCCCCATAGCTCCATCAAATACAAGTATATTATCTTTTATAAATTCTTTAAGCCCCACAATTAGTCCCCTCTCTTCTAAAACTACAATTATTATAATTCTTACAAACTTCACATCCTCTTTGCTTTTCCTCTTTCTCCTTTGGAATAACCCCTATTATTGCAGTTACTGATTTCCTTGGAAATAATAAATGATGTGATGATACTGTAAGACCTATTGCTTTATCTGCCTTTAATGTATTTATTATATTCTTTTGAATGTCTAACGGTAAATCTCCATATCCTGGACTATATCTAAATGTTATAGCAAGACCTTCTTTTCTCGCATCTAACCTTATTTTCTCTTCTATTTGATCTAAAACTTCTTCTATTGCCGTTGTTGCACAAGCATCTAAAATTAAAGCTTTTGTTAAATTTATTGTTTCATATAATTTAATTTTTTGTTCTATTTTATTACCTATAGTTGCTGCTATGATAAAAGTTTTCTCTGCATAAAGAAGATGATTTTTAATGTCCTCACCGTTTAATATTAAATTAGTTCTATCTATATGCACACCATCCTTTTCATTATGGTTTTTATACTGAGCATAAACATATTTAGGTGCTATTAAATCTTTACATTCTTCTATAGATTTATTGATCAATTCATTCATTGATTCATTTAATTCTTGCTGTTTATAACCTAAATACCTAAGGACTTCATCCTTAGGTATTTTTAGTTGTTTAATATTATACATTTTATTCTCCGTATATGTTAAGTGAAAAACCTCTTTCTAGTGCTTCCTTAGCATATTCCTTTGCACCAAATAAAGATAAATCTCTATAATTTCCACATTGAATATCATTAGCTGCTGGTATTTCTGTTGCTTCTACAACTTTTTTTAATGCCCATTCTAAAGCTTCTTTTATTTCTGCGGCTTCTCTATCACCCCATATACTTAAATAAAAACCTGTTCTACATCCCATAGGTGATAAATCAATTATACCTTCTAATTTTTCTCTAAGTTCATGTGCTAATAAATGTTCAAGACCATGCATTGCTGCTGTTCCAAACTCTTCTTTGTTTGGTTGAAGAAATCTTATATCGAACTTTGTTACCTTATCACCAAGTTCTCCATTAAGCAAACAACATTTTCTTATATATGGTGCTTTAACCTTTCTGTGATCTAATTCAAAACTTTCTACTTTTTTCATTGTGTATCCTCCTAAACTAACTCAATTTTGTTAACTGTTGATAAAATGTTTTCTATGCTACTACTTATTTTTTTTGCTAAATATGCATTATTCATAATATATACATGTATTCCATCCACTCCTGTAGAAATAAGATCTACTATTTGTTCTACAGCATAAGCAATACCTGCATCTCTTAATGCTTCAGGATTATGTTCATATCTTTCCATTATTCTTTTAAATTTATCTGGAAGTGATGCCCCACTTAAAGATATAATTCTTTCTATTTGTTTTTTATTAGTTACTGGCATAATCCCTGCTTGAATTGGTAATCTTACATTAGCAGCACAAACCTCTTCTTGAAAATTATAATACAAATTGTTATCAAAAAACAACTGAGATATAAAATAAGATGCTCCTGCTTCTTCCTTTCTCTTCATACTTTCAATTTCTCTATATAATCCTTTATGCTCAATATGTCCTTCGGGATAACATGCTGCCGCTATATTAAAATCTACATTATCACTTATATGCTTAATTAATTGATTAGCATGAACTAATTCACCTATAACTTGTTTATCTTTTGGTATATCCCCTCTTAATGCAAGTATATTTTCTATATTATTTTTCTTCAATTCATTTAAATAATAAGTTATATCATTTTTACTTGAACCAATACAAGTTAAATGTGCTACTGATTCTATTCCATATTTGTTTTTTACAAGAGATGATAATTCTATTGTGTTATTATTTTTTACACTGCCACCTGCCCCATAGGTAACACTTATATAATCTGGATTTAGTCCTTTTAGCTCTTCTAATGTATTATAAATAGTTTGTATAGATGAATTTACTTTTGGTGGAAAAATTTCAAAAGAAAAAACTACCTTTTTATTTTGAAATAAATCTTTGATTTTCATTTTTTTGCCCCCTTTTTAAATAAAAAAAATGCCTAAAGGGTTTTCCTTTAGACATAATAAACTTATACTAAATTAAATTACCCTTATCTATCAGTTATTTACTGCAGGATTTAGCACCTTATATATTAAATATATTGGTTGCTGGGTTTCATAGGGCCAGTCCCTCCACCACTCTTGATAAGAAATTATTTTAAATTATATATTATTTTATATTGTTTGTAAAGTTTTATTTTAAAATAATTATTTATAATCTATAAATCATATAAACTATAACATGTTATATTTTAATAAGTAAAAGTATTATAGATATAGCACTAAATATAAAACTTATTATCATTATGTAATTAACTACTTGTTTAGGTGTAAAACCTTTTTCCTCTAATCTAAAATGTATTTGACTTCTATCCGCTTGATAAACAGGTTTTCCTTCTGAAAATCTTTTAAATATTACAAAAATATTATCAAAAATAGGCACTGCTAAAGCTAAAATAGGAATAAATAAGCTTAACACTGTTGCCTGCTTAAAAGCACCATCTAGAGCTGTAATACTTAATATAAACCCTAAAAGATTTGCTCCTGAATCTCCCATAAAAACTTTTGCAGGATATCTATTATAATATAAGAATCCCAATATAGATCCAGCTAAAACTATTGAAATAGCTGCTGATATATCTTGTTTTAATATTATTGCAGCAATAAAAAATGTTATTGCTGAAATAAATGAAATACCTCCAGCTAAACCATCCATTCCATCAGACCAGTTTATTACAGTTGTAACTCCAAAAATCCAAGTAATAGTTAAAACAAATTGAATAGTTGTACTTAACCACACAAACTCTCCAGTAAAAGGATTAGTAAATCCTCTAAATGCAATATCCGCATTAAAAACAAGAATTGCAGCTAATAACTGAACTATCAACCTTGGGAATATCGGAAATTCTTTTAATCTTGTTTTATAATAGTCATCAACAAGACCTATTAATAATATAAGTGTTGATGATAAAAATATTATTATTTGCTGCTTAAAATCATTTTTTACAAATAAAAAATAAGCTATAAAAAAAACTATATATAAAGTAAGTCCTCCACATAATGGAGTCTCTTTTTTATGTTGCTTTCTCTTAGTAGGTTTATCTGTAAATTTTAACTTAATAGCCAACTTCATAATAACTGGCATAATAATAATTCCCAATATAAATGGAACTATCATTGCTAATATATGTTGCATGTTTCTCTACTCCTTAGTTGTATGAAAGTATTATATAATTTCTATTTTAAATAAAATTTCTAAGTAATTCTAATCTTAGTTGAAGTCATCCACATTTGATTATACTATTAAAGGTATATCATAGCAATTACAAAATTATTAAGCTTTTAAATTATTCTATAATTAGTATTTTTGCTTTTCTCTAATTACTTAAGTAAAAATACCAAAACAGCCATTTAGCATTTTTATTTAGAACTATTAACTTTTCTTGTAAATATCTTTGTTTATAAAAAAATAATTGTTATATACTAATTAACAATTATTTTTAACTTTAAAATACTGAGATATTTAAAAGGACTTTTGGTAATATTACCAAAAGTCCTTTCTATTTTAAGCTCTTTGTTCAATCATGCTCTTAACTTTCATTAATCTAGTTGTAGCAGATCTTTCATTTTCGTCTAATCTCATTCTAATATACTTTATTGTCTCTTGAAGTTGAGGAATTGTTCTATACTCAAGAGCATTAACTCTTCTTCTAGTCTTTTCTATTTCATCAGCCATAAGTTGGCATGACTTTTCTACTTCTGCAAGTTCTAATAACTTTGGAAGAATTCCATAAAGTTTAGAAAGTGTATCGTCAAGTTCTGAAGAGGTATTTGCAAATCCATAAGGATATATGCTTCCTTCATCTCCTTCAAGTTCTCTCTTGAAGTTCATTACAGGAACAGATACACTCATTACATTCTTTTCACCAACTTCAACTGAAATATGCTCTTTAGGATACACAATAGCTTCTTCTAAGAATTCAGAACTCATTACAGCTCTTGCCATAACAAAATCTTTTAAAGAACCTTGTAATTGTTCTTCAACTTCTTTTCTTAAGTTATTGTTATATTTAACAAGACTAATAAATTGTCTCATTAACTCATCTTGCTTATCTTTCAAAAGCTTGTGACTTCTAGTTGATGTTGCTAATCTTTTCTTAAGTCTAGAGAGTTCCATTCTAGTAGGATTGACGTTTAAAATTGCCATAGACTATTCTTCCTCTCTTGGCATGTATTTCTCAAGGTATTCGTCTCTAATTCTCTTAAGCTCAGTTCTTGGAATCATCTTTAATAATTTCCATCCTAAGTTTAGAGTTTCTTCGACTGTTCTATTTGTAGTAAAGCCTTGTGATACATATTCTGCTTCAAACGCTTCTGCAAATTTAGCAAGTTTCTTATCAGTTTCTGATAAAGCAGATTCTCCTAAGATTGCTGATAATTCTTTTGCTTGCTTACCTTGTGAATATGCTGCAAATAATTGGTTCATAGTATCTGCATGGTCTTCTCTAGTCTTTCCTTTACCTATACCCTTATCTTTAAGTCTTGAAAGTGATGGTAAAACATCTATCGGTGGCATTAATCCTTTCTTGTATAATTCTCTTGAAAGGATAATTTGACCTTCTGTAATATATCCTGTTAAGTCTGGAATTGGATGAGTTTTATCATCTTCTGGCATTGTAAGTATTGGAATTTGAGTAATTGAACCCTCTTTTCCTCTTAATCTTCCAGCTCTTTCATATAATGTAGAAAGGTCAGTATAAAGATATCCTGGGTATCCTCTTCTACCTGGAACTTCTTTTCTAGCTGCTGAAATTTCTCTTAATGCTTCTGCATAATTAGTAATATCAGTCATTATAACAAGAACGTGCATACCTTTTTCATAAGCTAAATATTCAGCTGTAGTAAGCGCCATTCTTGGAGTAGCTATTCTTTCGATAGCTGGATCAGATGCAAGATTCATGAATAGAACCGATCTATCAATCGCACCTGTAGATTTAAATTCGTCAACGAAGAATTGAGCTTCTTCGAATGTTATACCTATTGCAGCAAATACAACGGCAAACTTAGAATCTGAATTTAAAACTTTCGCTTGTCTTGCAATTTGCGCTGCAAGTTCAGCATGTGGAAGTCCCGATGCTGAGAAAACAGGTAATTTTTGTCCTCTAACTAATGTATTAAGCCCATCAATAGCAGAAACCCCAGTTTGAATAAATTCTGATGGGAAATCTCTTGCCATTGGATTAATAGCTTCACCATTTATGTCTAGTCTTTTTTCCGGTATTATATCTGGGCCATTATCATTAGCTCTACCCATACCATCAAAAACTCTACCTAACATATCTTCAGATACACCAATTTCAAGTGGTCTACCTAAAAACTTAGCTTTAGTTCCTTTTAGATTTATTCCTGTAGATCCTTCGAAAATTTGAACCATTGCTTTTGATCCATTAACTTCAAGAACCTTACCTCTTCTTTTTTCACCAGTTTGAAGTTCTATTTCAACTAGTTCATCATATTTAACTCCTTCAACACCTTCAACAACCATCAAAGGGCCAACAACTTCAGTAACTGTTCTATACTCTTTAAGCATTTGCTACCCCTCCTTTGCTTATTAGGTCATTAATTGCAGCTGTTAAATCAGTAAAGATTTCATCCATTTTATCTAAGTCATTTTCATGGATATATTTACTTCTTGCAATTCTATCTTTTAAATCTTCAAGAGCTAAGATGTCATTTAAATAAACTCCAGCTTCTAATGCTCTTGCCGCTTCTCTCTTATATCCCATAACAAGTTTTAACATCTTGTATTGTTTCTTAAGAGAAGTATAAGTATCTACTTCATGGAAACTATTTTGTTGCAGATAGTCTTCTCTTATTGACTTAGCTACATCAAGTTTTAATCTATCTTGTTCTGAAAGTGCATCAATACCAACAAGTCTTACGATTTCTTGTAAGCTAGATTCTTCTTGAAGTATAGTCATTGCTTCTAATCTTAATTGTCCCCAATCTTCTGCAACATTTTCATTCATCCAGTTATCAACTTTATCTGCATATAATGAATATGAACTTAACCAGTTAATTGATGGGAAATGTCTTTGGTAAGCAAGTTGAGCATCTAGACCCCAGAATACTTTAACAATTCTAAGAGTTGATTGTGTAACTGGTTCTGAAATATCTCCTCCTGGAGGTGATACCGCTCCGATTGCAGTTATTGATCCTATTCTTCCATCATTACCTAAACATTCAACTTTACCAGCTCTTTCATAGTAATCAGCAAGTCTTGATCCAAGATAAGCTGGGTATCCTTCATCACCTGGCATTTCTTCAAGTCTACCAGACATTTCTCTTAGAGCCTCTGCCCATCTTGAAGTTGAGTCAGCCATAATTGATACTGAATATCCCATATCTCTGAAGTATTCAGCTATTGTAATACCTGTATATATTGAAGCTTCTCTAGCTGCAACTGGCATATTTGAAGTATTAGCTATAAGAACCGTTCTCTTCATTAAGCTTTCTCCAGTTTTAGGGTCAATAAGTTCTGGGAACTCATTTAAAACGTCAGTCATTTCGTTACCACGTTCTCCACAACCAACATAAACAACTATTTCAGCATCTCCCCATTTAGCAATTTGGTGTTGAGTAACTGTTTTTCCTGCTCCGAATGGACCTGGAATTGCAGCTGCACCACCCTTAGCTACTGGGAAAAATGTATCTATAACTCTTTGTCCTGTAAGCATTGGTTCAACTGGATTAATTTTTGATGCATATGGTCTACCTTTTCTTACTGGCCATTTTTGCATTAAGTAAACTTCTTTATCTCCATCAGCAGTTTCAACAACAGCAACTGTTTCAGTAACTGTAAACTCTCCACCTTTGATTTCTTTAATTTTTCCTTCTATACCTACTGGTACCATTATTCTTTGTTCAACAACAGGTGTTTCTTGAACTGTTCCTATAACATATCCTGGCGCAACTTCATCTCCAACTTTAGTTGTTGGCTTGAATTCCCATTTTTTTGTTCTGTTTAATGATGGAACTGATACCCCTTTAGTTAAGAAGCTTGATTTAGCAGCCTCCATAAATGCATCTAGTGGTCTTTGTATTCCATCAAACATTGATTCTATAAGTCCTGGTCCAAGTTCAACACTTAGTGGTTCTCCAGTAGTAACAACTGGATCTCCAGGTCCTATTCCTGATGTTTCTTCATATACTTGGATTGATGCCTTATCGCCTCTCATTTCGATGATTTCTCCGATAAGTCCTTTTTGTCCAACCTTACATACGTCGTATATATTAGCTTCATCCATACCTTCAGCAACTACTAAAGGTCCTGAAACTTTAATTATCTTTCCGGTCTTCACCTTACCAACCTACCTTCCTATAAAATATTAACGCCTACAGCTTTTTCTACGTTATCGCTGATTCTTTGCATACCTATATTTAATGTTCCTTGATTGCTTGGAATTAATATTACAGCAGGAAGTACTTCTCTAGTATATCTTTCAATTGTTTCTTCTATACCTTGAGCAACTTGTTCTGTTACAAAGATAACTGCGTAATCACTTTTAGCTAATTTATCAATAGTATTTCTAGCTTCTTTATTTTCTACTACTGGGAAAACGTCTATTCCTAGTGCTTTAAATGCTAAAACTGAGTCCTTGTCTCCAACTACTCCTATTTTCTTATACATAAATATCACGCAGCCTTTCTCTTACTACTTCCGCAGAAATATTATTGAGTTTGCCAACCATTACAATTCTTATAATTTTAATTTCTGTTTCCTTAGCATAAATATAAGCTAATAAAGGCTCAACACCAAAAGGTATTATTTTAGCATCCTTCATCATACTCATGATGTGGTTATCAACTAATTTTTCTAATAAACTTACTGAACCTGTTTTTGTATAATGTTCTATACCTGATTTAATTAAACCAGCATAATTAGTATAAGCAAGCTTATTAGCTATGTTTTCAACTGCATCATTTAGCATTCCTAATAACTTATCTTTATCTAAAGATCCTCCTTCAATAATAACTGAAGCAAAAAATTCTCTGCCTTTGTTTTGTTTCTTCACTCTTAAAAGAGTCTTTAAATTTGTAGAATCAATAAGTGAATCCACATATTTATTAACAAAGCCATCTTTTATATCGTTCTTAATTTGTACTAATTGTTTAAACATATATTTATCTAAAATAATATCTACCATTTGAGGATCTTTAGTATTTTCAAAGTTATTTGTTGCTGCTTCTATTGCATCTCTCATGATTGGAGATAAATCTCTTATGTCATTATTTTCTATTAAATACTTTAGCTTTGAAACTTCAATTGTTCCAACATGTACTAATAAGTAAGACAAATCTTGTTTAAGAAACATACCCTTTAAAATTACTTTTATATTTTGATAATCATATTTAATACTCATTAAGTCAACAAGAGACTTTACTGGGCTTATATCATACATTAAGTCGAATAATCTTTTTAATTCTTCACTTAATATTAATTCATAATCTTCAGCTCTCTTAATGTTTGTCATAACATTGGCATACTCTGTTTCTTGAAGCACTTTTAATGCTTCATTGGCAGAATTAGAATCAATCATTCTGTCAATTTTTGATTTATCAAGGAGTTTTGTCTCGTATACCCTTAGTCGTGGGATAACTTGACTAAATTGCATTACATCCATTAGTTAACCTCCTTAACTAAATAACACTCTTGCTACTTCAAGACCTAATTCGTCTTTTAATGAATTTACTAAAGCTTCAAAAGTATTGTTTATTTCTATGCCATCTTTCTCTAATATAAATCCACCTTTAAAATTTCCTGTTTCTTTACTTAGAGTTATTTTTCCTTTTGATCCAAGCTCTTTATTTATATTAGATATAAATTCTTCATCAACTATCTTTTTACCTTTTTCGTTTAATATTAGGTTCTGATTACCACATATATTAGTATTCAATATAGCTGATTTAACAAATCCTTTTAAATCATCACTTGATATATTACAAAGTTCTTCAATACTAGTTTCAAAAACTTCATTTAAGATAACTTGTTTTGATTTTAATTTTTCGTTTCTTGCTTGTAATTCTGCACTAGAAATGATTCTTTCTTCTCTTGATATGGCTTCTCTTTGAGCCTTTTCTATAATAATCTTTTCTTCTGAAGCAGCTTCTTCTTGCTTTTTAGCAATTATTTTATTTTTTTTCTCTTCAGCTTCTGATAAGATTACTCTCTTTTTATCTTCTGCATCATTTATGATTTTAGAAGTTAAATTATTTATGTTAGACATAATCTTCACATCCTAACCTTATATTAAGCTATTATTTAAATACACCATTTACTAATAAGAATGATACAACGAATCCTAATAATGCATATGTTTCAACCATCGCTGCAAGAACCATACCTTTAGTGTTGTGTTCTGGGTTTTTAGCTAATATTTGAATACCAGCAGCTGCTGCTTTACCTTGAGCAATACCTGACCATAAACCAGTAATAGCAATTGGTAAACAAGCAAATAATAAGTATAAACCTTGTGATAATGTTGTTTCTGGTTTTAATTGTAAAAATACTAATAATCCTATAACAAATCCATAAAGACCTTGTGTACCTGGTAATAATTCAAGAATTAATGCTTTACCAAATTTTTCTGGTTGTTCTGATAATAATCCAGCAGCAGATTCACCAACTATACCAACACCTTTTGCTGATCCTATTCCTGACATTCCTACTGCTAAAGCAACACCTAATGCTCCCATAACAAATCCACCGTTATTTTCTAAAAAAAACTTAATCCAACTCATATCCATTTTAAATTGTCCTCCTACTCTCTTCTTAAATTAATGTACTCATTTTTTGTTTCAAATGGTTCGAAAGCTCTTCCTCCACCATCGTAAAACTTTGAAAAATATTCTACATAAGTAAGTCTCAATGTATGAACATATCCACTTAATAATGATAATAATAAGTTTACTGTTTGGAATATAATAAATATTAATGGTCCAACAAGCAATGTTCCCAAAAGTGAATTTCCATTATCTGTTACCATCTTCATAATTAAATTTATAGCACCTGCTATAGATCCACCAGATAATCCAATTGCCATAAGTCTTGTATATGATACTAAATCACTTATATATCCTGTAATACCATATAATTCATAAAGACCTTGACCTACCTTTCCACCAGTTGATTCCATTTGTCTTCCTTGAGTTAAAATAATCAATAAAGAACCAATAATAGCACCTGCTATAGACATTGTTTTCAATACTGGTATATTAAGCATTGATCCTGCTGCTATTCCACCAATAGAAAATAATGTTATAAGCCATGATCCTACATCCATAAAAGCGTCGGCTTTTTTTCCTGCTCTTATTAATACAGCAGCTTTTACAAATAATCCAAAAACTATTTGAATTGCACCAAATACTACTGACATAGCTAGTATAGTCATAACATCCTTACCTGTATCAATGAGTCCTTTTATTGGAAGTAAATCACCAAAGAATGATCCATAAAGTCCTCCAAATAACATTGTTGGAAAACTTAAATACATAAAGAATTTAACCATCCTTTTAGTTTCATCTTTAAAATTAAATAACTTTAATGCACCAAAAGATGCTAATAACATTAATAAACCATAACCTGCATCTGCAACCATCATTCCAAAAAATACTAAATAGAATGGTGTAACAAACGGTGTTGGATCAATGTCATTATACTTAGGTAAAGCATACATTGATGTTACTGATTCAAATGCTGAATTTAAATCATTATTCTCTAACTTAATAGGAACATCATCTATT
The DNA here is from genome assembly GCF_019431045.1 of Clostridium weizhouense. Lineage (GTDB taxonomy): Bacteria > Bacillota > Clostridia > Clostridiales > Clostridiaceae > Clostridium > Clostridium weizhouense. The sequence goes on from NZ_JAHXPT010000002.1 coordinate 178,810, forward strand.
TCTTCTTCTTTTACTTCTTCTAAATTTAAATAATAACTATCTTCTAAGACTTCTTTTACAATATTAGTTAACTTTTCATTTTGGCTAATAGGAACCCATCCTTGCAATAAAACAGTTTTATCTGTCTTTAAAAAATGACTACTAACTAATTTTCTGTTAACTAAATTATAATAATATTCATAAGCTAATTTTAAACTTTCTAAATTTTCTTCATATCCTGATAATTCTTCTTTTACTAAGAATTTTTCAGATTCAATAAGAGAAATTCTTTCATTGTAGTCTTGAATAAGCTTTAAAGGAAGTTCTTTTTCTTCTGTTTTAAATGGGCTAAATCCAAACCCTCTTAGTACCTCTTCCACTTCTTCTTTCTTATCTTTATTAGTTAATAGTAAGAAATAAGTGTCTTGATTGTCTTTTGATATAATCTCTAAATAACAATCATCTAAATCATTTTGCAATGCTTCTTCATATTGATTAGCAATGCTTCCTAAGAAATGTACAGTCTCTTTAAGTTCATCTAAAGATCCTAATGGAGCGTTAAACCCTTCATAAGGTTTTAAAGTTTGAACATTTCCCTGTAACTTCGTCTTTTCATTATCTAACATAGCTAAAGCATGTTCTTTTTCTTTAACTTTGTCATATACACTTTCCCAATTGCCATTTAAAACTTTTTTTTCAAGTTCTTTAGCAGTTAATGAAAGTTTTTCTTGACGTAAAGACTTCATTAATGATTGTTTAGGCACATAATTCTGTAAGAATTGTAGGGCAAATTTAGCTTTTGATAATTCTTCTTCCCACCTTGATATATCAGAATCAATTCCATCTTTATCTAGCTCACTAAGAAGTTCATTTTTTGCTTGAACATCCTCATTTTGTAGATTAATAAATTCAACCTCTGAAAAAGTTTGTAATTTTTCAAGAAGTTCTTCTTTTTTTGATTCAAAAGCTAACAAGGTGAATTTATTCATCTTAACTATTGCCATGAATCTTCACTATCCTCTCAATCACTAATTTAACTGCATTATCTTTTTTATCTTTAGACATATTTAATATATCCTCTGATTCTTGTTTGCCTTTTTTTAATATAGGCTCTGCTTTTTTATTAGCTTTTTCAATAGCATCTTGAATAAGCTTATTTGACTTATTCTTTGCTGATGCCAAAGTATCAGAATATTGCTTTTGAGCTTCTTCAATTGCTTTTTGAACTATCTCTTTAGAGTCATCTGTAGCATTCTTAACAATTTCATCTGCTTTAGCTTCTGACTTTTTAATTTCTTCTATTGCTTCTAATGCCAAAATATCACCACCTTTATGCCCTTAGATATAAAAAATAATATATATATTAATACTTTATATAGTATTAATTACTTTGTCCCTATTTTATTATACACTTTTTTAATATATTTTCAAGAATTTTAACTTATTTTTAACGTATTTCCACTTAAAAATAGACATATTTCGTCAATAAACATTTTGTATGCATTCTATATGCATTTATGTAAATGTTATCTTAACTTTATTTCACCAAACTAAATTTTATTCTATATCACTAGCATTTATGCTTATATAGTTTTCAGTATTATCAAATAGGTAATAACTTTCTTTTTTTAAAATTTCTTTATTTAAAATATACTTTTCTATATCTATTGTAAATTTTTCAAGATAATATTCTTTAAATGAATACTTCTCCTTAAGTTTTTCTTTAATCTTTTTCTCCTCTTCTTTTTTAATTCCATTTCTTAGAAATTCAGGTAATCCTCGTTTTTTGTTGAAAATTAGATAATTAAATTTTATTATTTCAATTAAAAAACTATTATCTTCATTTAATATTTCCTTATTGAAATCTAAAAATACTTTATAATATTCTATATTTCCTATATTTTTATTAAAATATCCTTTCTTTTTAAAAAATTTTCCTAATGAATAATAAAAATCAAATGGTGTTTTAAACTTATTTTCAAAATAACTAATTATAAGGTTAAATTTTCTTGAATTATAATATTTATCGACCATTTCTTCAACTTTCTTTAGCTTTATTAATTGATTATAAGTAATACTATTTGTTTCTAATATTTCATATGGAGGATATGGAGAAAACTTCATACCATATTTATCTGCTTCCTCTCTCATTGAAGATCCTTTTAACAATTTTAGGAATCCTAATTGTATTTCTTCTGGTTTAATTTTATAGACATCATTAAAAGACCTAATAAACGATTCATAATTTTCTTCTGGAAGACCTGCTATTAAATCTAAATGTTGTTTTATATTCTTTATAGACATAAGCTCTTCAACTTTTTCTTTTATATGACTAAAATTAACAAATCTATTTATATTCCTTAAAACATCATCATTAGTTGTCTGAACTCCAACTTCAAATTGAAATCTTCCTTTTGGTGCTTTAGATAAAAGCTTTATCTCTTCCTCATTCAGTATATCTGCTGATATCTCAAAGTGAAAACTTGTTTCAGTATTTGCATTTATTAAGAATTCCCAAATTGCCATTGAAAATTTATGATTACAATTGAAAGTACGATCTACAAATTTAACTAATCTAACTTTTTTATCTATAAAATATTGAAGTTCTTTTAAAACTCTATTAACATCTAAAAATCTAACACCATGACTAGTTGATGAAAGACAATATTTACAGTTAAATGGACACCCTCTTGATGCCTCATAATAAACTATTTTATTATTTAAATTTTCATCATCTTCATATGGAAAGACAAGTTCATCCATAGACATAAGAGGTCTTTTCGCATTAGAGTATACTTTTCCTTTAGCTTTATAATGTAATCCTCTAACATCATTTAAATTTATTAAACCTAATTTAAACGATATAAAATCTCTATATGTCTTTTCTCCTTCACCCTCAATAACATAATCACCTATGTTTTCTTCAAGAAATTTTGCTGAATCAAAAGAAACTTCTGGTCCTCCATATAAAATTTCTATATTTTCATCTACCCTTTTAATTAAATTAGATATTCTTGAAACCATTTCTACATTCCAAATATAAACTGAAAAAGTTACAACATCTGGTTTTTCATTAATTATTTCTTCCAAAATCTTTTCTTCTCTATCATTTATGGAAAACTCTCTTATTTTCGAGTCATAGTCTATATCCTTAGTAAAATTTCTTAAATACCTAACTGCTAAATTACTATGAATAAATTTAGAGTTTATTGCTGTAAGTAATATTTTCATTTGTGTTTTCTCCTCTACTTTTTGAAACTATTTATTCTTCATTTTCTAACTTTCTAGCTCTTATAAAAAAAATATCTTCCCAAGTTTTTAATTCTTCTACTTGAAAATACTTAGAAATTATTTTCTTAACTTCATCTACACTAGAATTTAAAATTGGATTTAAATTTTTAAATGTAAATTCTTTTATTTTACCTTTAGGTAGTATAACTTTTATTTTATTATTAAATACTTTTCCTCTTTCTTTATTAATATCCCAAATTAATATTTGACCATCTGCTTTAATATAAGAATTCACTTCCTTAATCAATCTTTCCTTTTCCATATTACTCCAAAATCTATTTAAATTAAAAAAGAGTGTGCAAGCATCGTATTCATCATTTTTGAGTTGAGTTTTATTGTTACTAGACACATAATCTAGAGATAATTCATCTTCAATCTCCTTTGAAATACTATATATTATACCAAAGTTTTCTTGACCAACATCTAGGATATCTCCCTTTAAATCAATATCCTCTAAATTAATTATCAATGTTTTTCCCATATTTCTTCTCCCCCATCACTTTTTATTTATCTAGTGTACTATATATTATACATAATTATTAGATAAAAAACTTGCTTATAATAGGGTTTTCTATGGAATTAATAAAACATTTCATAGACATTTTACTATATAAAATATTTTTTACCAATATAAAAGCCCAATTTTTTACTTTAAAATCGAGCTTTTACAATTACTAGTATGAGAATTTTATATTTTAATCTTTTAAATATATACATGTATTAATACTATCTAGTTAGAAATATATACATCATAAACTATCTATATTATTTTTTAATCTTATTAAATCTAATTATATTCAATATAACTAAAATAAATAATAATATAATTATAAATATAGAAACCGATTTTGGTAAATTAAATTTTAAACTAGAATTATCTAATTGTAACCTATATATACAACCTATACCTGAATCTAATATATATATTGACTCATTTAAATATTTTATTCCTCCAACCCTACTTTCATCTCTAAGTTTTAATAATTTATATAAAACCCCATTTTTATCTATAGAACATATTGTATTTAGTTCTTTATCATAAAATATTCTAGAGTCTTTTCCCAATACAGCTCCATCCTTATCTATAGCCAAATATTTAATATTTCCAAGTTTAGAAAATTGATATAATGGAGCAGGAACGACTTTATTAGGAGGATTTGAAATAATAGGATTCACCTTATTTTCTCCCTGAAATCTCGGAGAAGTTATAGGATCACCCCCACTAAAATCTGGCCATCCATACCAGGTTCCATCATCTAATTTATAAATATAATCAAAATCTCTCTCTACTCCTCTTACTCCAACATTTTCAATACCACCAACTATAGCTATTAAGTTATTGTCGCTATCCAAATCCCAGCCTGTTATATTTCTTATACCACATGCATATAATGATTTTTTATTATTATCTAAAGCGATTTTAACTATAGAAGCATTTCCTATTTCTTCGGCATTTATTTTTTGCCCTTTTACACTGGAATTGCTATACGGCATGAATGCTCCTGTCTTTTTCTCTCCATAGTTTTCCCCATTTAATATAATATTTATAGGGCTATTATCATATGGTATATTCATTAAATTAGATTTTTTATCATTTTCTGCAATCCCAGAATTAGTAGCTGCACCAATAGATAAAAGTAATTTAGAATCTTTTATTATTAAATGCCTATCTAAATATTTTCCTTCTGTTGGTATATTATTGATTATAATTTTTAAACTCTTATTTTCTAAACTATAATTATAAATTTTGTCTTTTGAAAGAAAATATAAATTTTTCTTATAATATATTAACTCTTCTATACATAACTCATCTTTTTCTACTAATACTTCTTCACGTCCATCTTTTTTTAATAATTTTATTAAATTTTTATAAGCGACATATGTATTATCCTCCTCATCTTTATCAAATGTCACTGATTCCTTACAGTTTTTAGCTACAATACTCCAATTTATGTTATCTTTTAAAATATTAACTCTATACACTCCTGAAAATTTAAATACTAAAAATGATGTACTTACTATTATTATAGAAATAATTAAAAATTTAAAAAATCTTTTCACCCTATCACCACCCCTTTATATTAAATAATTATTATATTTACCTTTCGTTATTCTTAATTAGCAACTAAACTTTTATTCAATTCTATTATTAATATTTTCATAATAATCCCTTATTAAATTTATATTTTTAAGATAATAAAATATGCACTTTATATTAACCTTTTGTCTTAAAATATTTGTTATAATGTAAAATTTAGGCACATGAAATAAAATAATAGTTTAATTATATGTACACACTAATCTATTATTTTTTGAATGCAGATTAGTTTAATTCTATTATAAATTCATAAACATAATAATAATTTTTATTCTTAACTTTAAATTTAAAATGTTCATATTTACTTATATATTTGAATATTATTTATAGTAATTTAGGCACATAAAAAATAATAAATCAAAGATATGATATATATTTTGTTTCATACAAGAAAACAAAATTAATAATAAATTTATAGTTAAATCTACTAACTAAGTACAAATAAAAAACATACTAATCTATTATTTTTTTAATCTGCCTTAAAGGAGTGAATGAGATTTGAGTAAAGACAATTTTTTAAAAAATTCTTTTCTACTAACTGCATCAAACGTAACAACGGGTATTTTAGGATTTATCTTTACAATATATCTTTCTAAAATTTTAGGGCCTGAAGGTATGGGATTATATAATTTAGTTATGCCTATTTATAATTTATTTATATGTCTTATGACTGCTGGAGTTGTTGCATCTATCTCTAAAATTGCTGCCATATATAATCAACAAGGGGAACATAATAACATAGTTAGAACCATTAGAGTTGTCTCTTTATTTAACATATCATGGGCACTTTTAATAGGCATTATGGTATTTTTTTCTGCTCCATTAATAGGTAAATATGGCGTTAAAGATGTAAGAACTATAGATGCAATTAGAGTAATTTGTCCTGCTATGGTCTGCATTGCAATTTCTAACATATTTAAAGGGTATTTTTACGGTACTTCCAGAATTACAGTACCAGCTATTATTGATATATGTGAAAAGGCTATGAGAATTTTAACTGTAAGTATACTTATATTTTTTTTAAAAGCAAAAACTTTGCAAAATATGGTTACATTAGCTACAGTTGCCTTATGTATTGGTGAATTTCAAAGTTTATTTTGTTTATTTATCTATTATAAATATTCCATAAATAAAATGCCGCCATCTTATGAAAAACCTGAAAGTAAATTCCAACTATTGTTTGATGTTATTATAATATCTATACCATTATGTTTGAATGGATTTTTAACCAATATTCTTTGGACTCTTTGCACTTTAATTGTTCCAAGAAGGCTTGTACATGCTGGTTTTAATTATTCAGAAGCATTAAGTTTAATAGGCAAATATAATGGTATGGCAATGACTTTAATAACAATACCCTTAATTGTAGTTTCAACTATTAATACATTACTTATTCCTGATCTTTCTAAAACGTTAAGTGAAGGAAAACAATATAAAGCTTCAATTAGAATTAGAAAAGTTATTAAAATTGCTTTTTTACTTGGACTTTCTACTGCAATAGTTTGTAATATTGTACCTGATGGGTTAGGTAAGATGTTTTTTGGAAGAGATGATCTAGGTAAATATATTAGAATTGCTTCATTATCTGCTCCTGTTTTTTTTACTGCAACAACTATGTTCGGTATATTAAATGGACTCAATAGACAAGGTATAATTCTTAGAAATTCCTTAATTGAAGCATTAATTGAACTAATATGTTTATATATATTCACTGCAATACCAACAATTAATATATTCGGTAATAGCATAACACTCTTTATAGCTTGTGGAATAGGGCTTTGTCTTAATATGCATGAAGTTAATAAACATATCAATATAAGATTAAGTAAATCAAATGTTCTAATATATATGTTACTTGCTTTTTTAACATTTTTAATTATAAGTATATTTTCAAAAAATGTATTTATAAATATGCCTATTTTAAATAATTTCATTGTAATAGGACTTACTTTTATAATATTCATATACTTGGGCACTTTTGGAGAAGGTGATATTTAAAGACCTATCAAAAAATATTTTTCAAAAAATTTATGTTTCAATATAAATTAAATTTAGTATTAATTTTAAATAGGCTGTATTAATATACAAGTTTAAAATTGTATATTAATACAGCCTTTTAGCAAACAGTTCTTTTAGTTTTTTAGCAATCTATCTAAGTTTTTTTCTTAAAAATCTTGGTAATATATTATATGCTTTTGTTGAAAATGACATAATATCATTTTTTCTAATTCCACCTAGCAATATCATTAAATACAAATAAACAAATCCTGCTGTTGAAATCATAATTATAGTAGTAATAAATGTTAATATGTTTCCTTCATTAAATAGTATAAGTAACACCCCTACTGGTTGTTTCATTAAACCTACCACTACAATCATTCCAATAGATGATATAATTGGCTTTAATATATGCTTTATAATTGGAATTCTCATTCTCAATGTCTTACTAAGTTTTCTGTGATTTAATACAAATGGTATAAAAAACCATAAAAAATTTCCAAACACAGCACCTAAAACATTTATTTCTTTTATACCAACCAATATGTAATTTGCTGTTATTTTAGCAATTATTCCAATCGAAAAAGTTACTAAAACAAAATATAGTTTATTCATACTTTGTAATATAACATTTTGTATTTGAACTACTGCCATAAATATAACTACTACAGAACCATATATCATAAGTTCAAAACCTTCGGTTGATCCATATAATAATTGATAAATTTCCTTACTCAAAATTGCAAGTCCAACTGCTGCAGGTATCGTTATTGAATAGGTTATTCTAAATGCAAAGTTAACTTTTTTTCTAACTTCTTTCTTATCCTTTAAAGCAACAGCACTTACTATTGCAGGTAAAACAGTTGTAGCAAGAGCTGTTACTATTACTAATGGTACAGATAATAAAGTTTTATATGTTCCTAATATCCCATAAAGTTCAGTAGCCTCTTTAGAAAGAAATCCAGCAAAAGTAAGTCTATTGTTTACATTAACCATATCAACTAAACTTCCTAAATTTTGAAGTCCTGAACTTAATGTAATTGGTACCCCATACTTAATTAATCTTCTAACTATTCTTTTATTACTAATCCTTTTTGAAGAAGATTCTCCATCTAATGCTTCTTCTTCAAAACCTTTTTTATAATAAACATATATCATATAAAGACATGCTATAACTGCTCCTAATGTAGTTCCTACAGTTCCTCCTGCACTTCCATAAGGAATACTTATCTTTACTAATACATATGCAAATATTAAACTTATTAAAACATTTATAATTTGTTCTAATACTTGAGATACAGCTATAGCTGTCATACTATTTATACCTTGAAAATATCCTCTATAAGCAGATAATATCGATGTAATAAAAATACTAGGTGCTAAAAATAATAATCCATATGCTGCTTCTGGTTTTCCTATAATTATGCTTATTGGATTTGCAAAAATCATTATTAATATACTCAAGAGAGCTCCTATACCCGCATAAAGTATTCTTGATATCTTTAATACCTTTATAGCATCTATCTTATTGTTTACTGCTGTAAGTTCTGCAACAACTTTTGCAACTGCTGGTTGTGCTCCTAACGTGGTAACAGCATATGCAAAAATAAATACTTCATAGCAAATCTGATATATTCCTAGGCCTTCAAGTCCTATTGTTCTTCTAAGTAAAGGTACATAGAATACAGACATTAGTTTAGCTAAAATTCCTGCTGCTGAAAGAATTACAAATCCTTTGGTAGATGATTGTTCTTCCATATTTGACCCCTATCTAAGTGAAAATTTAAACGCATCCTGTTTTATTTTTTTTAACATTGGAGGCAATGCTTCCACTATTATTTTATTTCTTAAATATTCTAATTTTCCATTCATTTCTTTAAAATTTAATTTATAAGCATATAAAAATTGATAATTCAATCCATACTTATTATCAAAGAATGAATTTATCTTCTTATCTCCATATTTATTGTCACCAATAATTGGATTCCCTAAATGAGCTAAATGAGCTCTTATTTGATGACTTCTTCCTGTAATTAAATTAATTTCTAATAATGAATAAGCACCATTTGTTTGCACTGTAGTTACTTCCATTGCTATTTTTTTTGAATTTGGTATTTCTTTTTCATATACTTTTGATATATTAGTTTCTTGATTTTTTAAAATATACCCAGTATATAAACCATCTTTTATTTTACCTTTAGCTAATGCCATATAATACTTTTTAACTCTATCTTCTCTTATAGCTTCATTTACTGATTTTAACCCCTCAAATGTTTTTCCAAACATAACTATTCCTGATGTATTTCTATCTAATCTGTTACATGGAGCTGGGGTAAATGTTATTTCATTTTCTGGTATATATGCTCCTTTTTCATTTAAATATGAAAGTGCATAGTCTGTTAATGTTGCTTCGTTTCCATTTTGATCTGGATGAACTAATACTCCTGGCCATTTTTCAATTACTAACAAGTTTTCATCCTCATATGTAATTTTTATACCCGAAGAATCTACCTTAATAAATTTTTCTTTTTTATCTTGTTTACTTTGGATATATTTTATTTCAACTATATCTCCTTCTTCTAAAAAATACTTTTCATTTTGTTTTTTCCCATTTACTCTTATATCTTTTTTTCTTAAAGCTTTAAAAATTGCACTTAAAGGTACATCCTTTAATAATTTTCTTAAAAATTTATCTAATCTTTGGCCAGCTTCATTTGAACCTATTTCGATTTTCAAATATTATCACTCCTAGTTTTTTCTTTTGGGCATCTGAAAGAAAATAATAAATCAAAAATTTTGAGGATATTTTGCGTCAGACAAGGAAGTGAAGCCTCGGAATATTACAGCTATTGCGGGGTTTCGCTGACGAAGTATGACACAAAATAGACCTAAAGATTGACTTATTATTTTTTTGAATATGCCTTGGTTAATTTCACCCAATTATGCCTTATATATCATTCGTTAGCTTAATATTATTTTGTTACTTTGTCAAGTAATTAAATGCTGACAAGCTTTGAATTGCTACTCCAATCGGAATACAATCTTCATCTATATCAAATAAATCACTATGTGCAGGTTCTGTAGTTTTTTTCTCCTTATTTCCTGAGCCTAAAAAATAAAATGCTGATGGTTTTTCCATAGCAAAATATGCAAAACTCTCGACTCCCATATGAGGAGCTTTTTGTTCTAGTACATTTTCTACTCCTAGAATACTTCCTGAAGAATTTCTTATTAAATCAACCATATCGTCATCATTATAAAGACAAGGATAACTTTCTTCTATTTCTATCTCTGCTTTAGCTCTTGATGATAAAGCAATTCCATTTACAATCTCTTTTAATCTCTTTATTACAAACTCTCTATCTTCTTTAGTCATTGTTCTTATTATTCCACTTAATTTAACCTCTCCTGGAATAATGTTTTGTGCTGTCCCACCATGAATAGTTCCAATTGTAATAACAGCAGGATTTACAGGTGATATCTCCCTACTCACAATACTTTGAAGTGCTACAACAATATGACTTGCTACAACAACTGGATCAACTGTTGTATGTGGTGCTGCTCCATGTCCTCCTTGCCCTATTATGGTTATATTAAAGGGATTTGATGCCGCATTAACAACACCTTTTTTTATCTCTATATTTCCTATTTTTACATTTTCATCAACATGAAGACCTAATATACAATCTACTTTAGGATTTTCTAAAACATTCTCTTTTATCATATATCTAGCTCCACCAACTGTTTCTTCAGCAGGTTCAAATATTAATTTTATATTTCCACTAAATAAATTTTTATGTTTATTTAATATTTTAGCTACCCCAAGAAGTATTGTTGTATGTGAATCATGACCACAAGCATGCATTTTACCTAAAATTTTTGAACTATATGGACATGATTTCATATCCTGAATAGGAAGTGCATCCATATCTGCTCTTAATGCTATTGTTTTTTTAGTTCCATCTTTTTCTCCAGTTATAATTCCACAAACACCTGTTTTAGATAATTCTATATATGAAATCCCTTCCTTTTTTAAGAAATCTTTAATAATTCCCGAAGTTCTAACCTCTTCAAAACCTACTTCTGGATGTTCATGTAAATCTCTTCTTATAGATATTAATTCGTCTTTTATTTCATTAGCTTCTTTATTAAAATCTATCATTAATATCGTCCTCCAAAATTATTTTGACCAAAATAGTTCTATGACATCTCCTTCTTTTAATTTCGCTGTATAAGATGAATTTTCACCATTTAATTTTGCATTTATATTGCCTTTTGAAACTGTTAAATCAAAATCAATATAATCAAATATATCTACAAATATATATTCATTTTTACCTTTTAATACTACTTCTTCATTATTAACAACAATCTTAATTTCATTAAATTTCTCTTTAAAATTAGGTTGTTGAATTTTTTCAGAATCCATTTCCTCATCATTATCAATTGCAATCTCTAATTCATTATAATTACTTTTAAGTTCTTCTATATTTTCTAGTTCTATGGATGTAGAAATATTCTCATTAACATCTTTATTATATAATTCTTTTAAATTATTATATTCATCAACATTATCATTATCATTATCCTTTAGCTCTGACTTTTTAAACTTATTAAGTATATTTCCTTCCGAAACTTCATAATCATCATCTAATAACCTATTATCTTTTAATATATCTATATTCATTTCATTTAATATATATTTTTTAATATCTTTAATCTTATTGGGTATAAAAACATTAAGTTCATCATTATTGCTTATAAAATCATCTATATCTTTTTCTTTATTATTAACTAAAATTATTGGGTCAAGATTTACAAGCTCATCATCTATATAAATCGAAATTGAATTTATATTATTAATATGTTCTGATATTTTTGGTTTTGCATCATTTCCATTTTTAGCATACTCAATAACTATATTATCATTTGCTTTGACTTCTGTTTCTAAAGTAGCTTCTTGTTGATTTATAGTAACCTTTGCATTAGTTCCATATTCTCCAAAAACTATTCTCTTTCGACCATTATATTTAAATCTTATACTCTTGCCATTTCTAGCTATAAGTAAATTGGGGTCTATTCTTGCTTGAAGTAATGCATCCATGACAGTATGTTTATGTGAATTAAATAAACTAATAGGAGTATCATTTAAGATAACATCTATAAAATCTGTACCTAAATTCCTTAAAGCTATTAATCCTATTCCAATTACTGTAACTCCAGCTGAACCTAAATTATTATCAGCTACACATTCCGGAATAGCTTTTCTATCTTTAATTGCTATTCTTTGAGATGGTAAATTTAAATTAGTAGAAATACTATTTAAAAGTTCTGGAGTATGAGCACCTCCACCAACTAAAAACACTGCACTTGGTGGTTTATTACCATTAAGTTCTAATATCTTACTTGAAATTTCTTCTGATATTTTTTTTACTATAGGTTTAACTAATTTAGTTACACTTTCTGATGATATTACATTTTCAAGTCCTAGTACATCCACATATTTTATTTCTTCTGATTCATTTACTGCTCTTTTTATAAATTCTGCTGTATTAAAATCTACTAAATACTCCTGTGCAATAACCTCAGTTACCTCATCACCAGCCATAGGAACCATTCCATATGCAGATATTGTTTCCTTATAACTTATTGCTATATCTGAAGTTCCTGCACCAATATCAACTAAAGCTATATTTAACAATCTTAAATTCTTAGGTATTGCTGCCTCTATTGCAGCAATAGGTTCCAAAGTTAAATTAGTAACTTTTAAATTCACCTTATTCATTACTGCATAAAGTGAGTCCACAACAGATCTTGGTAAAAATGTTGCAATTACATCTGCTTGAAGTGTTTGACCCTTATGACCTATTAAATTTGATATAATAAATCCATTTAAGTAATAACTTTTAACTGAATACCCAACACAATATAATTTACCTTCTGTTGAATTATTTATTTCCTCTTCAGCATTTTTAACTGCACTTAATTCAAGACTTCGTACAATTTCATTATCTATCTCTTGTTCTTCATCTATTTCAATTTCTGCTTTTGAATTTACAGTTCTTAAAAATCTTCCCGCTGCTGCTATTGAAACTTCTTTCAAAGTAATTTCTATTTTTTCTTCAATTTTTCTTTTAATCTTTTCGACAACAGATGCTACTAAGTTTATATCATGAATCTGTCCATCTACCATAGCTCTTTCTTCATGTTCCATATACTCTTCACATACAACCTCGAATTTTTTATCTCTTATTAATCCAACAGTTCCTATTATGGATCTAGTTCCTATATCTAGTGAAAAAATTATATCTTTAGGATTAAAATTTCTTAACTCCATTTAAACACAACCTTTATGCTTTTATCTTATATTTTCTAATAATTATACAAATCTACTCTAAATTATATATTATAATTTATCTACATTCAATCAGTGATATTTTATCTTTTTACTTTATTGTACATAATTATACTAATATATATTTTTAAAACTTTGAAAAACAAAAATGAACTATCTCAAAAAACATTTTATAAATTTGAGATAGTTCTTTGTTTTAGACATATTTAAGAAATAATAAACCATTATGATTAATACCTTAATATGTCTTATTTAAATCTTTTATTTTTATCTTTAGGATTTATAATTTTTCCAACACCATATAGCATAACCATAGCTATTAACAATACAATTGTTATTGTTTTCAAAGTATATCCCTTCTTTCTATAGAATATGGAATCCTTATTAATAATTCTATAAAAATCGAATAAAAACCTTTTAAGTAATAATATAGAGAATTTTTATCTATAAAAACCATCTTTATTTTATTATTCCTTATTGCTTTTGTATTAAATTATTTTCAACTAATACTTTTAAAGAAAAGCTTCTATCAACTCCATCATTGAATTTTATAGTTATTTTATCATCATTAATAACATCTATTTCCCCTTTTCCATAAGTTTTATGAACTATTTCATTACCAGCTTCATATCCATAAGTATCCTTAGGTAATCTATCAAATCCTGCTTCACTTACAAATCTTGAAATATCTTTTAAATTTCCTCTTCTATTTCTTGGTGAGAATACACATAGATTGTCTATTGCTCTTGTTATCCCTACATAAAATAATCTTCTTTCCTCTTCTATATTTTCATTTTTACTTGAAGAATGTGGCAAAGTATCTTCATTACAATTTATTATATAAACATTTTTAAATTCCATTCCTTTTACACCATGTATAGTACTAAGGTTTACCCCATCTTGTTCATGTTTATTTTTACTTGATTCTATCTCTTCTTTAACTTCTTCAATATGAGCTAAAAATTCAAATATATTTTTAAAACCTTCAGCAGATAATTTAAATTCTTCTATTACATCCTCTAAATCATCTAAATTTTGATTAAATTTTTCACTATAGTTTTTTAAATAATCTATATATTCTAAATCCGTTACTATATATGAAATAGCAGATCCTAGCGATACCTTATTTAAATAATTAAAATCCCTCTTTAAATCATCAAGCTTCTTTTTTTGAAAATGTGGAGTATCATCTTTGTTTGTTAATATATCAAATGGGGTTTCTTCAAACTTATATTGTCTTATATAATCTAAGTTACTTTTACTTATATATCTAAATGGCTTGTTTATAACTTTTAAAAAACTTTCTCTATCAAATTGATTCATTGCCAATTTTAAATATGAGATTAAATCCTTACATATAAAATGTTCAAAAAAATTATATTGTCTATCTAATAATCTAAATGGAATATGATTCTTAGTAAGTACATCTATTATACTCATAGATTCCATATTAGTTCTATATAAAACAGCATTTTCTTTATAATCTATATTATATTGCTTTTCATTTTTAATTAACTCAGCTAATATATCTCCCTGAAATTTTTCATTATATGGCGTAAAAAATTTAATTCTTCCCTCATTTTTTTTATTAAATAATATTTCTTTATTGTTTCTTTCCTTATTAAATTTTATTAATTCTTTTGACTTATCAACTATATTCTTTTTACTTCTATAGTTGATTGATAAATAATGTTTTTTTCCTTCCTTAAATATTTTATCAAAAGTCACCATATACATTGGTTTTGATCCTCTAAATGAATATATACATTGATCCTCATCTCCAACTGCAAAAAGTGAATTTTCTTCTCCTTCATTTATTAACTTTAAAAAATCAACTTGCAATTCATCACAATCTTGAAATTCATCTACTAATATATATTTAAATAATTTTCTATAATATAATAGTGCATTTTTATTTTGTTCTAATAAATTCAATGTTTCGATAGCTAAATCATCAAAATCCATTTTGTCATTCTCTTTTTTATAAGTTTCATATATTTCTAATGCATCTTCAAATATTTCTCTAGATATAGACGGTTTAAACTCATTTATTTTAACCCTAGATGTTTTATACAATGAAATATTATTCATAACTTCTTTAATCTTATCTTCATTAATATCATCAAAATATTTTGTTAACACATTATTTATCAATTTATTTGCTATTTTACTTTCTAATATGTCTATTTTTCTTCCTATTCTTAAAAGTATTTTATAGAATAGTCCATGAAATGTTCCAAAGAAAGGAGAACTACTTCTATTAAAAGTACTTTCATATCTGTTTTTCATATTTTTTGCAGCTGCTTTTGTAAATGTAATTACTATAATATTTCCATTACTGATATTTTTATTAATTACCAAATGATTTACTCTATTAATTATAACTGTAGTTTTTCCTGAACCTGGCGCTGCAACTACTAAAACATTTTTATCTTTTGTAACTACTGCTTCATTTTGAAACTTATCTAGACTATATTTCATTAAACTTCCCCTTTATTCTTAATCGTATAATACTCATTATTATTATACTGCTATATAATAAGCATATTGTAATAATTATGTTATCGAGGTACAATAATTTTATTATATTACATTTATAAAATTTTGCACAAACTAAAAATATATAATTACTAGTACACATTAAGAAATACTAAATATAAAATAAAATTTTAAAATATACTGTCTATTATTTTTTGAATGTGTCTAAATAGAAGTTTGGTTTAAAGGAGACTACTAATGAATACTAAGTTTAATTTTGATGTTAGAGATGAAAGAAATCTAACAATGTTAGTTGATTTTTATGAATTAACTATGGGAAATGGATATTTTGAAAAAGGACTTAAAGATAAAATTGCTTATTTTGATATGTTTTTTAGAAGAGTTCCTGATGGTGGTGGATATTGTATAATGGCTGGGGTTGACCAATTAATACATTATTTAAATAATTTAAGATTTACAGATGAAGATATTGAATATTTAAACAGTAAAAATACTTTTTCAGAAGAATTTTTGCAATTTTTAAAAGACTTTAAATTCACATGTGATGTTTGGGCCGTACCAGAAGGAAATCCAGTATTTCCAAATGAACCGTTAATTACAGTTAGAGGGCCAGTTATACAAGCACAATTCATAGAAACAATGATACTTTTAACTATAAACCATCAAACTTTAATAGCAACAAAAGCTAATAGAATTTGTAGAGCTGCTGGTGAACGTCCTGTAATGGAATTTGGTTCAAGAAGAGCTCAAGGATACGATGGAGCAATATACGGAGCTAGAGCAGCTATAATAGGTGGATGTGATTCAACTGCTTGTACTATATCCGATAAAATGTTTAATATACCTGCTGTAGGTACAATGGCTCATAGTTGGGTACAATTATTTGACACAGAATATGAAGCTTTCAAGTCTTGGGCTGAACTTTATCCTGATAATTGTTTATTGCTAATTGATACTTATAATGTTATAAAGTCTGGAATACCTAATGCCATTAAAGTTTTTGATGAAATTTTAAAACCACTTAGTAAAAGACCTACAGGTATTAGAATAGATTCAGGAGATATAACTTATCTTACAAAACGTTGTAGAGAAATGTTAGACGAAGCTGGATATAGTGATTGTAAAATAGTTATTTCTAACTCTCTTGACGAACATATAATAAAAGATGTTTTAGACCAGGGTGCTTGTATTGACTCTTTTGGTGTTGGTGAAAGATTAATAACTGCAAAATCCGAACCTGTTTTTGGCGGAGTTTATAAATTGGTTGCAATAGAAAATAATAATGAACTAATTCCAAAAATTAAAATAAGTGAAAACGATGAAAAAATAACTAATCCTGGTTTTAAGAAAATAATAAGAATATTTGATAAAAATTCCCATAAAGCGTTAGCTGATTTAATAGCATTAAAACATGAACTTATAGATGAAAGTCAACCATTAACTATTTTTGATCCAATTCATACTTGGAAAAGAAAAAAGCTTATCAATTACTATACTAAAGAACTTCAAGTTCAAATATTCGATAAAGGGAAATGTATTTATACATCTCCAACTGTTTTAGAAATTAAAAAGTTTTCTAAAAATGAAACAAATAAATTATGGTCTGAAGTTTTAAGATTTGAAAATCCTCATAATTATTATGTAGATTTATCAAATAATTTATGGTCATTAAAACAGTCCTTGCTTCATAAATATACAAATTCATATGAACTATCAGATTAAAATAAATAAATTCATTTTAAAAATAATTAATCCTATAACTAAATATTTTATTAGTTATAGGATTAATTAAACGATTATTATATCTTTTAATATTCAATACTACTATTATCATAAATAGACTTTTTTAAAAAATTATAATCTTCTTTTACCACATCTTTAAAATTAATTCTATTTAATAATAAATATTCTTTAAATACACATTGTTCTTCCATACCTAATTCATTTTTTAACATTGGACATGAATCATAGCACTCATAATACTCTTTCCTCGTTGACCAAAATGGACATTTGCTCATAAAAACCCACCCTTTTTTTGTAAAAAATTGTTCTTCTCGAATTTATTATATTATAAAATTTAAGGAAAATAAAGGTATTTTCCAAATAATATTAATTTTGTATCTTAATCCCCAATTATATATTATATCTTTGTTTTAAACATTATAATTTTTATATACAAAAAAAAGTTTAGTCATTAAATCCTAAACTCTTTTTTGTATTATTATTTAACTATTCTTATTAACAGATATATTAATTACTTCATTTTGAAATGCCCTTAATAATGCTTTTTCTAGTACTTTTTGTTGATCAAAGTTTTTTATATCTTTACATACTGAAAATACTTTATTTTTTTCACCTTTAAAATTTATATAAGTTAAAGTTACATTTGGCTTATCATATTCTATATCTACAATTTTTATCCCCCAAGATATTTGAGCAAATTCTTCATCCACCTTTAAACAAGTTAAATCTTTTAATTTTTGGCTTTCTTTACTTGGATTATTAATAGTTATTAATTCATCCCCAACTCTATATTTATCCATAAATATGCCTCCTTAAGTATTTAAATATTATGTGTTTTATCATTACTATAATTTTGTTGTTAATTAATTAACAACAAAATTATATTTAGTATATATATAGATATTATTTACTATATTATAGTATTATATCATAACATTTAAATTATTTATAGCAAAAAAGAGGCTAGTTTATTTAACTCACCTCTTTAAATACAATACAATTTATTTAGCTATTCTTATCAACTGATATATTTATTATTTCATTTTGAAATGCTCTTAATAATGCTTTTTCTAATACTTTTTGTTTATCAAAATTTTCTATGTCCTTACAAACTGAAAACACCTTATTTTTTTCACCTTTAAAATTTATATAAGTTAAAGTTACATTTGGTTTGTCATACTCTACATCTACTATTTTAATTCCCCATGATATTTTAGCAAAATCTCCTTCAACTTTTAGACAAGTTAAATCCTTCAATTTCTTCATTTCTTTATTTGGATCATTTACTATTATTAGTTCATCCCCAACTTTATATTTTCCCATAAAATACGCCTCCTTAACTATAATAGATTATATACTCTTTATTAGTTATAATCTCATGTTACTTCTTCATTATAGTTTGTTAATTAATTAACAACTTGTCCTATTTATATTTTATCAAACTTTTATTAACTATACAATGTTTTTTTTATTTTATTATACAATATATCTTTTATACGTTTTAATCAATAATAATTATTATATAATATATTATTAAGTAATAATTGTTGACTTTTAATTATTATTATAATATAATATATAATATTATATTATCTTGGGAGGTGTTTACCATTAATGATATCGCTATAATTTTCAAAGAAAAGAAGCTAAAATTAACACCACAAAGACTTGCAGTTTATAATTATTTAATAAGTACTTCATGTCATCCATCAGCTGAAGTCATATATAATGCTATTCATGAACAATATCCAACTATGAGTTTAGCTACTGTATATAAAACATTAAAAACTTTAGTTGAAGTTGGACTTATTCAAGAAATAAATGTAGGAGAAGGTAATTTTCGTTATGATAGAAACGCATTATCTCATCCTCATATTCAATGCTTGACTTGTGGAAAAATATGCGATTTTGAAAATTTAAATTTAGATCATCTTAACAATCTAGCAGAAACTAATTCTGATTTCAAAGTATCTTTTAATAAAGTTTATTTCTATGGCTACTGTAAAGAGTGTCAAAAGTCATCTGAAAACTAATTAGATTAATTACAAGCATCTATAGTTTTAAATAAATAAAACTATAGATGCTTTATTTGTTTAAAATTCGAATTAATTATAATTATGTACATATAATTTAATTGAGGTGATTATGATGAAATTAATTTTAAAAGAAAAAAAGCATATTATTTATCTTTCAATTTTAACATTAATAATTGTAGGATCAATAATATTTATTTTATTAATAAACAAAAATAAATATTTACAAACTATTTCTCCATTGACTTCTTCAAAAAATATTGATTTTGATTTAACTGGTGATAGTAAAAATGATACTATCAAACTTATAAAAAGAGATAACACATTTGATATAAATATTGATTATCATAATACAAATATTTTTCTTTCAAGTAAAATTAAAGACAATGTTTTATTTAATATTTCTAATTCTTGGCCAATTAAAATTTATTTATATGATATTTCTAGAGATTTAAGGCCTGAAATAATTTTACAGGGAACAAAGAATAATAAAAGTATGTGTTATGTTTTTAATTTCTATGAAGAAGATTTTTATAATTTATATTCCAGTGATAAAAATGTTTTTGGTATATTAGACTCGAATAATACTAAAACACCTCAATGTTATTCACTATTATCTTCTAAAGGGATTTCATCTCTAAATAGTTTTATGTTAATTAATAATAAAGTATTAGATACTACAAAGGATAGTAAAAACATCCCCTCTTTTAATAACGTTATAAGTTTTATAAATCTAATTGAAGCTCCATACGAATTAGATAGTTTACCAAATATATTTTCTTCTTCTATTACTAACAATGAATTGTCAGTTTTATGGAATTTAGATAAAGAAAATTATTCTTATTATTTTCAAGATGGTTTTTTTTATGATTATGAATGGGACACATCAGGAAACCCTATATCTTTAAAATGGAGATTAACATTTGAAAGAAGCAGATTAAAAAGTTCTGAAACAGATAAAAATGAACTCGTTTTATCATTAGATTGTCACCTTAATGATTCTAACTACAATATAACCTCCATCGAAAAATTAAAATAACATATAAAAAAATTTAATAATAAGTAATTAAATTATACTTATTATTAAAAAATTTAGAATTAAGCTAAAAACAAAAAGGCCGCAAATGCGGCCTAAAAGGGGGATGGGGGGGCTTAATAAAATTAATATTTTCTTTTATTAAGCTATAGGAGAATACTTTCTCCGTTACATTAGTATTATTAACAACTTTTATCGTTATTATACATTTTATTTTAAATATCTTTAAATGCACCACTTTTATATAGCTCTATCATTCTATCTATAAAACTTATTTTACTTGGATGAACAAAACCCCTTAAAGATATAAGCATATCTAAATTACTATCATTTGTAGTTTGGTTTTTAATATTATTTATTTTTTTATTATTTATATTATCATTATTAATATTATTTATATTCCCATCATTATTTCTCATATTATTCATAGTATTTCTATTAGGCTGATTAAAATTCCCCATATTCCCTAGATTACCCAAATTTAATCCTGCCATATTAGCTAAAGGAGCTAAATTACTTAAGTTTAATCCGTCCATATTCATTGAGGATAAAAGACTGTTTATATCAAAATTTCCTCCTAACATTCCCATCAATTGAGCTGGATCTATTCCAAATGGATTGCCTGCATTGCTAGCATTATTGCTTCCTACATTATTTTCTAGAGGTTCACGTTCCCTATGTTTACGTTTAGCCATTAAAAATCCTCCAATTATAATTCTCCTAATTTTAATATATGTATTATATTGTGAATGTGATTATATTTTTTAATTTTTTGGAGGGTACTTTTGTACCCTCCATCCACTATACTAGCAACAGCAGCATTGATTATTGGATTGGCCTGAGCAGCCTCCTAATAAACTAGAAAAGTTTCCGCCACATAATAGGCATAGTAAGATAATCAAATATGATTTACCGCAGTTCAACAATCCAGAACCACATGCAATCAACAAGAAAATAATTGGTGTACAACCATTAAATCCTCCACCACAATCATTTTGGCAGCAACAACAATTATTCTCCATCATTTTACAACAACATTTATCCTTCTTTTTAGACATATCATTCTCTCCTTTCTAAAAAATTAGAATTAGCAACCAAATCCACAAGCAGTATTACAAGCATTATTAAATGGTGAAATACCGTTGTTTGGGAAGTTACCATTGCAAAGGAATAAAATTACTAACAAGAACAAGTATGATGAGCATCCGCCTGTTCCATTATTATTTCTTGAACAGCAGCAACAATCATCTTTCTTTTTACAACAGCATGAACAACAATTATTGTATCCATTATTATATCCGCCTGTTCCTAAAAAGCTATTTCTTCCGCATCCTCCATAAAATAGTATTAATAGAATCCAGATCCAACTGCCAAATCCACATCCACCAAAAGCTGGTGAAACTCCACAACCTGGTCCTGCTCCACAGCCTGGTCCAAATCCACAACCATTTCCAAAATTCATGCCAGAAGTATCATTATTAAAGCCTCCGCAATCTGTGTCTTGATCGCAACAGCTATCTCCACATGAATTTAAACCATTTAGGATATCATTCATCTCCATATTTACTCCTCCTTGGAAAAAATTTTTTTCTTCTTGATACTATATACTATTCCTCCACAAATAATTTGACACAATTTTTGTAATAAAAAACTCTATCAAAATTAATTTTGATAGAGTCTTTGAAATTTATAATATTTAAAATGATACGATAAACTTTTGAAAATATAATATCATACATATTTGTTTTTTATTAATCAATATCTGTTGCAAATTCTAAAAATAAATTATCTATAAGTTGTTCTGTACCCTTCTTATTTAAAGATGAATAGAAATAAAAATTATCATCTGCACTTAATTTTAAAGTACTTTTTATCAGATTCTCACTCTTTTTAATTTCAGAATTTTTAAGTTTATCACTTTTAGTTGCAACAACAACTACATTATAGCCAAAATGTTTTGCCCATTGATACATCATTATATCATCTTCTGTTGGTTTATGTCTCGAGTCTACAAGTAATACAATTCTTTTTAATTGATGTCTATCAGTTAGGTACATTTCTATGGTTGTTCCCCAGCTCTCTTTCTCCTTCTTAGATACCTTAGCATAACCATATCCAGGTAAATCAACTAAATAAAAATCATTATTTATTAGAAAGAAATTTACAAGTCTTGTTTTTCCAGGAGTTCCACTTACCTTAGCTAATTTTCTTCTATTAGTTAAAGAATTTATTAATGAACTTTTTCCTACATTAGATCTACCTACAAAAGCAACTTCATTTCTGTTATCTATAGGATATTGATTTCTTTTTACTGCTGAAGTAATGAATTCTGACTGTTTAATTCTCATTAATGTTCTCTCCAATCAATGCATTTTTTAATACTTCATTCACTTTACTGGCCGAAATAACATTTAATTTATTTCTTATTGAATTAGGTATCTTTTCTATATCTTTCTCATTTTCTTTTGGAATTATTATTGTATCTATACCCGCTCTAAACGCTGCTAAAGACTTTTCTTTTAAACCACCTATAGGTAAAACTCGTCCAGTCAAAGTTACTTCACCAGTCATAGCAACATTATGTTTAACTTTTCTTCCTGATAATGCAGATACAAGAGCCGTTACCATAGTGACTCCTGCTGATGGTCCATCTTTAGGAACAGCTCCTTCTGGAGCATGAATATGAATATCTTTTTCTTTATAGAAATTTTCCTTAATACCATATTTATGTGCATTAGCTCTTACATAGCTATAAGCCGCTTTAGCAGATTCTTGCATTACATCCCCTAATTTACCTGTAAGTTCTAGTTTTCCGTTTCCATTCATAACCATAACTTCAACTGGTAATGTGTCTCCGCCATAGGCTGTCCAAGCCATTCCTGTTACAACCCCTATTTTATCTTCTTTATCAACCTTATCAAATTCAAATGATTTTTTACCTAAGAATTTTTCTATATCATTTTTATTAATTATTATATTTTCTTTATTTTGACTTAAAATTTTTGCTAAAGATTTTCTTATAAGAGTACTTAACTTTCTTTCTAGTCCACGGACACCTGATTCACGAGTATATCCTTGAATAACCTCTTTGATAGCATCATCTTGAATGCTTACATTAATATTCTGAATGTCCATATCTTTAAATATTTTAGGAATCAAATGATTTTTAGCTATATTGAATTTTTCTTCATAAGTATATCCTGAAACTTCAATAATTTCCATTCTATCTAAAAGAGGTCTTGGTATAGTATCTAAACTATTTGCTGTAGCTATAAACATTACTTTTGATAAATCAAGATCTAATTCTAAATAATTATCTCTAAATGTTTTATTTTGTTCACTATCTAATACTTCTAATAAAGCATCAGCTGGATCACCTTTATAATCTGAATTAATTTTATCTATTTCATCAAATAATATTAATGGATTTATTGTTTTTGCTTGTTTAAGTGCATAAACGATTCTACCCGGTATTGCTCCAACATAAGTTTTCCTATGTCCCCTAATTTCTGCTTCATCTCTCATGCCACCAAGTGATATTCTAGAATATTTTCTATTAGTTGCATGTGCTATTGATCTTGCTATTGATGTTTTTCCCACTCCTGGAGGACCCACTAAACAAATGATAGGTCCTTTTTGAGTTTTACTTAATTGTTTTACAGCTAAATATTCTATTATTCTATCTTTCACATCTTCAAGACCATAGTGTTCTTTATCTAGAATTTCTCTAGCTTTAAGAATATCAATACTTTCCTTAGTTTGTTTATTCCAAGGTATATTTAAAATCCAATCTAAATATCCTTTTATTACATTTCCTTCTGATGATGAAGAATTCATATTTTTAAGCCTAGATAACTCATAATTAGCTTTTTCTTTAACTTGTTTAGGAAGTTTTGTCTTAATAATTACTTTTTCATATTTTTCTATTTCTTTTTTTTCTTCATCATCTTCGCCTAATTCTTCTTGAATAGCTCTTAGTTGTTCTCTTAAATAGAATTGTTTTTGCTCTTCATCTACATGCTCTTTTACTTTTTTAGAAAGTTTCTTTTGAATTTTTAGCATTTCCATTTCTATTTTTATTCTAGATAAAACTAATTCTACTCTTTGTTTTATTTCTATAGTTTCTAAAACTTTTTGTTTTATCTCTTCCTCAGTTATTGAGTATGATGCAACCATATCAACAAAAGCACTTGGATTTTCCAACGGATTTACTGATTTTATAGTCTCTATATAACTATCACCCATTATTTTTAATAGCTTAATAAATTCTTTATCTAAAAATTTAATATAAGCACCTATTTCTGTATTTTCTTCTGACACCACTTCTATTTTTTCTACAGATGCTTTAATATACTTTTCTTCTTCATCTGCTATATATTCAACTATCTTTCCTCTTTCTTTACCTTCAACTAACACTCTAATTGTGTTATCAGACATTTTTATAATTTGTTTTATCTTTCCTATTGTCCCTAAATCATATATTTCTTCTCTTTCTGGCTCCTCTATTGATGAATCTTTTTGAGCAACAAGAAAAATTTCTTCACCATTTAGCATTGCCTCTTCTATTGCTGCCACTGATTTTTTTCTTCCAACATCAAAGTGTGCTACTACATTTGGAAAAATAGTCAATCCTCTTAAAGGAATTAACGGAAGTGTATATAAGTTTTGTATCATACCATTTCCCCTCCATCTTTGATTACTTCATTAGTATACACATATTAAGCGTACATTTCAATAAATATAGCTAAAATAGGATTAGTTCAATTAATAATTTTTTATATAAAAAAATACTGATATCTAAATAGATATCAGTAAAATAATAAGCTTATAATTAAGCAGATTCAATATCCTTTTTTATTCTAGTAGAAACTAGAGTTGGTCTTGTTTTACCTTCAGGCACTCTCTCAACTTCAGGCTTATTTTTTTTCTTAATACAATCTTGAGTTATTGTAACTTTTGAAATTTGTTCATCTGATGGTATTTCATACATAACTTCTGTCATCATATCTTCTATGATAGCTCTTAAGCCTCTAGCACCTGTTTTTCTATCTATTGCTTCTTCTGCAATTGCATTCAAAGATTCTTCATTGAATTCTAACTTAACATTATCTAGTTCAAATAATTTCTTATATTGTTTTACAAGAGCATTTTTAGGCTTAGTTAAGATATTAATTAATGCATTTTTATCTAAAGACTCCAAAGTTACGATTATTGGAAGTCTTCCTACAAACTCTGGTATCAAACCAAATTTCAGTAAATCTCCTGGCATAATTTCCTTTAACAAGCTACCAATATCTTTTTCATGTTTTGCTTGAATTTCTGCACCAAATCCCATAGAACTTTTTCTTGTTCTACTTTCTATTATCTTATCAACACCATCAAAAGCACCACCACAAATAAATAGTATATTAGATGTATTTATTTGAATAAACTCTTGATGCGGATGCTTTCTACCTCCTTGTGGAGGTACTGAAGCAACAGTTCCTTCTAATATTTTCAATAAAGCTTGTTGTACTCCTTCTCCAGATACATCTCTAGTTATTGATGGATTTTCAGATTTTCTTGCAATTTTATCTATTTCATCTATATAGATAATTCCTCTTTCTGCTCTTTCAACATCATAATCTGCATTTTGAATTAATTTAAGAAGAATGTTTTCAACATCTTCACCAACATATCCTGCTTCTGTTAATGTTGTAGCATCAGCTATCGCAAATGGAACATTTAAAAATTTTGCAAGTGTTTGAGCTAATAATGTCTTACCAGATCCTGTTGGTCCTAATAATAAAATATTACTCTTAGATAATTCAACATCTATATCTTCTTTATTAGTATTAATTCTTTTATAGTGATTATAAACTGCAACTGCTAAAGATTTTTTTGCTCTTTCTTGCCCAATAACATAAGAGTCTAAATATTCCTTTATTTCAGCTGGTTTTGGAACACTTTTAGTGTTAAATTCTACACTTTCTTCAAATTCATCAGCAATAATTTCTGAACATAAATCAATACATTCATCACAAATGTATACACCTGGTCCAGCTATTAATCTTTTTACTTGATCTTGAGTTTTTCCACAGAATGAACACTTAAGTTGTTTCTTTTCATCATATTTAGCCATACATTCACCTCACTTAACTCTAATACTTTATAAGCATCTTATTTATCTTTTCCAACTTCGTTTTTAGTTATTACTTTATCTACTAATCCATACTCTTTAGCTTCATCTGCAGTCATAAAATTATCTCTTTCTACATCTGTTTCAATAGTAGATAATGGCTTACCTGTATTTTCACTTAAAATCTTATTTAAAGATTCTTTTGTTTTTAATATTCTTTTAGCATGTATTTCTATATCAGTTGCCTGCCCTTGAAAACCACCAAGTGGTTGGTGTATCATCACTTCAGAATTTGGAAGTGCAAATCTCTTCCCCTTTGCTCCGCTTGATAATAAAAATGCTCCCATAGAAGCTGCCATACCTATACATATAGTTGAAACATCTGGCTTGATATATTGCATAGTATCATAAATTGCCATTCCTGCTGTTATTGAACCACCAGGACTATTTATATATATATATATATCCTTATCTGGATCTTCACTTTCTAAAAATAATAATTGTGATACTATTAAATTTGCAGAATCATCGTTTACTTCTCCACTTAACATGATTATTCTTTCTTTTAACAATCTTGAAAATATATCGTAAGAACGTTCTCCTCTACTTGTTTGTTCTACAACCATTGGAACTAAACCCATTCAATTCCCTCCTTATTCCATAAAAGATTTTTTTTAAATAAACCTTATATAAATTATATAAAATTTTTATGAAAATGTTAATTATTATTTGAAATAATTGCCAGAATAACTTCTGGCAATTATTTTTAACTATTTATTTTTATATTTTTTATTATTTGCAAGATTCTTTTAATAATTTAAGAGTATTTTCTATTATTATATCTCTTTCTAACATACCTTTTTGAGCTTTTAATAAGATCTTAGCCATTTTCTTAGGATCTTTCGGTCCATAAACCTTTCCTAATTCTAAAGCTCTTTCATTTAATTGTTCTTCAGTAGCTTTTATATCTTCTACTTTAGCAATTTCTTCAAGAATTACATCTGCTTTAACTTTTCTTTCAGCATTTTCTTTCATGAATTCTCTCATTTTTTCAGTCGTATTTCCTGTAAATTCCATATATTGATCTAAACTTAATCCTTGATATTGTAATCTTCCTTCAAGATCTTTCATCATAGCATCTATTTCTTTTGTTAACATTATTTCTGGAAGATCCATTTTTGAAGTTTCAATTATTGAAGTTATAACTGCTTCTTCAAATTCTCTTTCAGCTCTTGCATTGTTTGATTCTTCTAATCTTTTCTTTACATTTTCTTTAAATTCTGCAATTGTATCAAATTCTGATACTTCTTTAGCAAATTCATCATCTAATTCTGGTAATTCTTTTACCTTAATTCCCTTAACTGTTACTTCAAACATTGCAGGCTTTCCATTTAATTCTTCTTTTCCATAATTTTCAGGGAAAGAAACATTTATTTCTTTCTTATCTCCTATTGCTAAACCAACTAATTGATCTTCAAAGTTATCAATAAATGTACCTGAACCTATTTCTAATGGATAATCTGTTCCTTCTCCACCTTCAAAAGCACTTCCATCTATAAATCCTTTAAAATCTATAACAGCTATGTTACCTTTAGCAACTGTTCCTTC
The DNA here is from genome assembly GCF_019431045.1 of Clostridium weizhouense. Classification (GTDB taxonomy): domain Bacteria; phylum Bacillota; class Clostridia; order Clostridiales; family Clostridiaceae; genus Clostridium; species Clostridium weizhouense. The sequence goes on from NZ_JAHXPT010000002.1 coordinate 207,568, forward strand.
TTCTTTGCTTTCTATTCTAGCATTCTTTTCTTGTGCTTCTTTTATTTGTTTTTCTATTTCTTCATTTGAAACTTCATATGAAGGTTTTTTAATATCTAAACCTTTATATTGTCCTAGTTCTACCTCTGGATATGTAGTAACTGTTGCTGTATAAACTAAATCTTTACCTTCTCCAATTTCTACGATATCAACTTGTGGATGATCCACTGGTCTAATATTTTGTTCTTTTAATGTTTGAGAATAACTTTCATCAATTGCAAAGTTTATAGCATCATCATAGAAAACTTCCACTCCATAGAATTTTTTAACCATAGCCATTGGAACTTTTCCTTTTCTGAATCCAGGAATATTATATCTACCTTTATTCTTGTTATATGCTTTAGTTAAAGCGGCATCAAATTTTTCTGCCTCAACTCTTATTTCTAATTTAATTACATTTGTTTCTATCTTTTCAACTTTAGCTTCCATTTTATTTATTCCTCCTAAAATAGTATACATCTAATTTAACTAGGTTATTATACCATAAATTCCTGTTTCTTATCAAATTTTTATTGTAAATTATCTTTATTGAATAATATTACCATCTTCTATTACATAATAAATATTACCATCTATTATGATTTTTATTCCTTTTTCTTCTTTTTTACCAATTTCTATTTTACTTGCAGCTAAATCCCATTTAATTGAATCACTATTATTTACTATATTGGTTACCCATAAATATTGCTTAACTGCTGATGTTCCAAAATATGGTCTATTACTGACAAATACTATACTTTCTTCATTTATAAATTTCGGGTTAGAATTCCACAAATATTCAGGTTGATTTAAAAGTGTAGCTTCTTTAGTAAATACATCTCCTTTTTTAGAAGTATATTCATTTTTAGATACTACTTTTGATTCCCCATTAATATTATATATAGTAATATTTTGATCCTTATCTAGTATTAAAATTTGCTTACCTGAAGGGCTAATATCAAATTTAACAAAATCATCTCCACCTTCTAGTGTAGTAAATTTATTTTGTCCATTTTCTTCAATATACATTGCCTTAATTACTGTACCACTAGCTAATTTAATCTCTAAAGCTTGCTCCTCAATTTTTTCATCCTGTTTAATATTTGATTCTTTACTAGAATCTTCTGTTACTAAATCTGATTTATTATCTCTTGGTATAGTATCACTATCGATCCAAGCTTGTATTCTTTGTTTAATATCACTATAATTTCTAGTACTATAAGAAATTTTAACTATTGCTAATATAGTTATTGCAAAAACTATTGAAAAAATTATTATAAATTTTCTTTTTCTTTTTTTCATTCGTTTTTCATATTCTTTACTAAAAATACTTGGTTTAGCCAAAGCATTCCCTCCAGACCTATTTTTTTATGTTAAATAACTACAACAAACAAATTCATTATATATTATATTTTTTCCTAAATCTACATTATAATTAATAATTAATATTTTCTTTATAATTTCTTTTTACAACCTTTATTTTTTTTGCATTCATTACATTTTTTATTTTCTTTGTCTTTACAGCAACAACCTGAACATTTTATAAAACCAAATTGTCTTAATTCTTCTTTAGATAGATTGTAGACATTTTCTGAGTAGTCTTCATATTCAGGAGTAGCTTTTAATAGATTTTCTTTTTTTATCTCAATCATTATTTTTACCTTTCTAAAAATTATTTTTGCTATTTTAGCATTTACTATACTTTTAAGATTTTTAAAATTTCGTCGAGTAAACAATTATAATGGAATTTTTTAATATTTAAACAAATTTTATGAAATATATTGTTTTTAATTACTCGTTTAATGTATAATTAATATATAAAATGTTTGAGCTCATATCACTTTAAAATACTTATTAATATTTTAAAGTTTTATAAACCCCACGTATGTTCATTTATTCCCTTTCTTAAATGAACATAAACTTTAGTCTGCATTATTTATTAAGTGCAGACTTTTTTGTTAAATAGTATTTGTATTCTATTATATCAAATATATATCTACATTTTAACTTTAATATTTTTAAAATTTAAAATTAATTTAACGCTTCATCTACAGAAAAATTCTATTATGTTATAATAGACTAAAAAGAATGGAGTGATAAATAATGATTTTTGATAGTCATATCCATACAAATTTATCATCTGATAGTAAAATGGATATAAATGATGCTATTACCAAAGCAAATGATTTAAAAATAGGTCTTATACTTACAGAACACTTAGATCAAGATTATCCTGAAAAAGATTTATTTAAATTAGATATTCCCAATTATTTTAATAAATATTCAAAATATAGAAATAATAATTTGCTTTTAGGTATAGAAATCGGATTAACACTTCCTTCATTTTATATTATAAACAATAAAGCAAATAATTTTGATTATGATTTTATCTTAGGATCTGTTCATTCAGTTTATGATGAAGATATATTTTTAGATTATTGTAAAAAACCTGAACTTAGAAAAAAGGATTACTTTGACAGATATTTTGAATTTATGCTTGAAGTAGTTAGAAAATATGATTGTTTTGATTCTTTAGCTCATTTTGATTATCCGTGTAGATATGTTAATTTTAAAGATAATGAAATCAGTTTAATTGAGCATAAAGATATTATTGACGAGATAATGAAAACTTTAATATTTAAAGGAAAGGTAATGGAAATCAACACTAGAAGGCTTAATAATACAAATACATTTAATAGTATGTTAAGCATATACAATAGATATAAAGAACTTGGTGGAAAATATGTTACTCTTGGTTCGGATGCTCATTCTTTAAATGATATATATATTAATTTTAAAGAAGCATTGCTGTTGACTGAAAAATTAAATTTAAAACCAATATATTTTAAGAATAGAAAACCTGAATACTGCTAAAAATAAAAAAGTGGCATAGCCACTTTTAAATATTTTCTATAGGTTTTCTTTCTCCCTTAAAATTATTATTTTTTTTACTTCTTTCTTTTAATTCATTTTCAATATCATCTAAAGAAATATTAAGTTCAGCCATTAAAACTAGAACATGATAAGTAAGATCACAAATTTCACTTACCTGTTCATATTTTTTATTATTCTTACTACTTATTATAACTTCAGTACACTCTTCACCTATTTTTTTTAGAATCTTATCTATTCCTTTATCAAATAAATAGGTTGTGTATGATCCTTCACTTATATTTTCTTTTCTATTTAATATAGTATTATATAAATTTTGTATTTCATTACACATAACTTCCTCCTAAATATCTCTATAAAAACAACTTCTATTTCCTGTATGGCAAGCAGCTCCTTTTTGTTCTACAAGAATTAAAATAGTATCATTATCACAATCTATTTTTATCTCTTTTACATATTGAAAATTCCCTGAAGTTGTCCCTTTATTCCAAAGTTCTTTTCTACTTCTACTATAAAACCAGGTAGTTCTATCTTTTAAAGTCTTTTTTAAACTTTCTTTTGACATATATGCAAGCATCAACACATCTTTATTCTTATATTCTTGAACTATGGTTGGAACTAATCCATTACACTTATCAAAATTTATAAAACTTATATATTCATCAATATCCATACAGTATCCTCCATTTAAATTAACATTATATTTTAAGTAATTGTTTATATTTTTTTAACTTACTTAATGTAATGAATGTATATTAATCGAGTCTTCAATTTAGTTTATTACCATAAAGCTTAGTTAAAAATCACAATCTAATAGCAATATTTTTATCTTTTAAATATCTTTTGACTTCATCAACTCTTACTTCTCCATAATGGAATAATGATGCTGCAAGTGCTGCATCTGCTGAATTATCTTTAAACACATCATAAAAATCATCTAAACACCCACATCCTCCAGATGCTATAATTGGTAAATTCGTTACATTACTTACTGCCTTAATTAATTCTAAATCAAACCCTTCTTTAGTTCCATCTGCATCCATTGATGTTAAAAGTATTTCTCCTGCACCTAATTTTGTTGCTTCTTCAATCCATGATAACATATCAATACCGGTATCTATTCTTCCGCCATTAATAACAACATTCCATCCCAAATCATCTATTCTTTTCTTTCCATCTACGCCTAGAACTATACATTGATTTCCAAAATAAAATGCTCCCTCTTTAATTAAATTTTTATCTTTAACAGCTGCTGAATTTAAACTAACCTTATCTGCCCCAGCCCTTAAAATTGATTTTATATCATCTAAAGTTTTTAAGCCTCCTCCAACGGTAAATGGAATAAATATTTTTTCTGCAACTTCTTCAACTACTTTAAGTATTATACTTCTCTCTTCATGTGTAGCTGTTATATCTAAAAATACCAGTTCATCTGATCCTTGCTCATCATAGTATTTTGCTAAACTAACTGGATCTCCGACATCAACTAACCCCTCAAAATTAATTCCTTTAACAACTCGTCCTTCTTTTACATCTAAGCAAGGAATAATTCTTTTAGTATGCATATATTCCCTCTCCTTTTACTTATCTAGATAATTCTATTGCTTCTTTTAATGAAAGTGTTCCAGAATAAATGGATTTTCCTACAATTGCACCATATATATCAAGTTTTACTAAATCTTTAATATTATCTATATCTCTAATGCCACCTGATGCTGTAATATCAATTTCTACTGTTTCTTTAAGTTTTTTTAACATTTCAATATTTGGACCTTCCAATGTTCCATCCTTACTTATATCAGTAACTATTATATTTTTAACACCTATTTTCTTTATTTCCTTCGAAAAATCTATATAATTGTGTTTACTTCCTTTTAGCCACCCTCTACTATAAACATATTCATTTTTACAGTCTATTCCAACTGAAATTTTTTCTCCATAAATATCTACTGCTTTTTTTAATAATTCTTTATCCTCCATAGCTACTGTTCCAAGAATAATTTTTGATATACCATTTTCTAATAGATTTTTAATTGTTTCAAAATTTCTAACACCACCACCTACTTCTACTGGTATATCTAATTTTTTAGCAAGTTTTAATATTATTTGATGATTAATACATTCTCCATATTTTGCTCCATCTAAATCTACTAAATGTATATATTCAGCACCTAGATCTTGAAATTTTTTTGCTACACCATATATATCTTCACCAACTACCTCTATTTTATTGTAATCACCTTGATATAATCGAACTGCTTTTCCTTTAATTATGTCTATTGCAGGTAATATTATCATTTAATCATCTCCCCAAAATTTTTTAAGAGTTTAAGACCTATATTACTACTCTTTTCAGGATGAAATTGAATTCCTATTACATTATTATTTCTAACTATGCCTGGTATTTTATTAGTTCCATATTCTGAATAAGCAACCAAATCATCTGCATCATATTCTTGTGCATAATAAGAATGAACATAATACACAAATTCTCCTTCTTCTACGGCTTCAAGCAAATTATCATCTTTACTATAAATAAGATTATTCCATCCTATATGAGGGATTTTTATATTATCCTTTATGTTTTCCTTCATTTTAATAACATTTCCTTTTAATAAACCTAATCCACTTCTTTCTTCTACTTCAAATCCCTTTTCAAAAAAAAGTTGCATTCCTAAACATATTCCCAAAATAAATTTTCCCTTTTTAACTTCATTTTTTATTAGATCATCTAATGATTCTTTTTCTATATTATCCATGGCATCTTTAAACGATCCAACACCTGGTAATATTAATGCTTTAGCCTTTATAATATCATCTTTATTAGAAGAAATTTTACTTTCTAAACCAATACTCTTTAACGCATTATAGACACTTTTTAAATTCCCCATCCCATAATCTATTATGACTATCATATTGTTTTCCTCCAGGTCTTGCTTATTTGCTAATTGTTTATATATAATTTTTATTTCATCAACTTATATTAGCCCCTTTGTTGATGGAATATCATTAAATCCATTTCTTTCTTTTGCTTCATTTATAGCTCTTCCAAGGCCTTTAAATAAAGCTTCAATTTTATGATGATCATTACTTCCATATAATAATTTACAATGTAATGTTACACCTGCATTAAAGGCAAATGCTCTGAAAAATTCTTCAACCATTTCAGTGGAAAATCCTCCTATATTTTCTCTTTTAAATTCACAATCAAATACTAAAAAAGGGCGTCCACTTATATCTAAAGATATTAATACTAAAGTTTCATCCATCGGCAAATAAAACGTTCCATATCTATTTATACCTTTTTTATCTCCCAATGCTTCCTTTAAACATAACCCAAGTACTATTCCAATATCCTCAACTGTATGATGATCACAAACCTCTAAATCTCCATCTGCCAAAATATTTATATCTATTTTGCTATGGAATGAAAATAAATTTAACATGTGATCTAAAAAAGCAATTCCTGTATTAATTTCACTTTTTCCAGAACCATCTAAATTAATTTCTATCATAATGTTTGTTTCATTTGTTTTTCTTTGAATTTTAGAAATTCTATCCACCATATTATTCTCCACCTTGATATATAAATATATCTTTTATCCCTTCTATAACCTTTTTGTTTTCTAATGGAGAACCTACTGTAATTCTGAAAGTATCATTTTGAAAGTTTCTTATTAATATTCCCTTATCATTTAATCCATCTAATAATGCTTTTTTATGAGAAGTGCTTCCCATTATAAAATTCCCTTTTGAAGAATAAAACTTTATATCCATAGATGCATTTTTCTCTATATTTTTTAATTCTTTAAACAATAGTTCTCTTTGTTTTATTATTTGATTAACATTTTTTATAACTCTTTCTGGATATTTTAATGCTATTAATGCCATAGCTTGAGAATATGAATTTACAGTATAAGGTATCTTTTTGTGTGATAGATATTCTAATATAGATGTATTACCTATAAGAAAGCCTACTCTTAAAGCTGCTAACCCCCATGCTTTAGATAATGTTCTTGTTACTATTAAATTTTTATACTCATTTATATAATGAATCATTGATTCTCCATAAAATTCATAATAAGCTTCATCAACGACTATAATTTTATCCTGAAAAGTTTCTAATATTCTAACTATCTCTTTAACACTTAAAGCTAATCCAGTAGGATTATTAGGATTAGAAAACATAATTAAATCTACATTATGCTTTTTCCCATAATCAATAAACTCATCTAAATTAAACTCTGATATATTATTAACTTTATATTTTTTAATTTCTCCTCCAAATAATGAAACATAAAAATCATACATTACGAAATCTGGATCCATTGTAAGCATTTTTTTACCTTTTCCCATTAATGAACTTATAATCAATTGAAGCATTTCATCAGATCCATTTCCAACAATAATATTTTCAGCCTCTGTACCCGAATACTTCGCATATAATTCTCTAATTTCAAGCATACTATTTTCTGGATATCTGTGAAGATCTATATTAGATAAATTACTTTTTATTTCAAGCATTATATTATTATCCATATCTATATAACTTTCGTTACTGTTTAAACGTATTTGATATTTTTTATCAATGCTTATATAATCATTCATTTATTCTAACCTCACTTTCACAGAATTTGCATGAGCTGTTAACCCTTCTCTATTAGCTAATGTTATGATTCTGTCACCATTTTTTTCAATAGCTTCTTTTGAATAATATATAAATGATGATTTTTTAATAAAACTATCTACAGATAATGGTGAAAAAAATCTTGCTGTTCCATTAGTTGGAAGGACATGATTTGTTCCACCAAAATAATCCCCTACAGGTTCTGGACAATATCTTCCTAAAAATATAGAACCGGCATTTTTAACTTCTCCTAAATATTCCATTGGATTGTCTACCATAAGTTCTAAATGCTCTGGTGCTATTAAATTAGATATATCAATACATTCTTTAATGTCATTACATATTATTGTTTTTCCAAAGCATTCAAGAGATTTTCGTATTACTTTTTCTCTTTCTAGATTTTTTATTTGTATTTCTAATTCTTTTACTACACCTTCATATAGTTTTTTAGATGTAGTAACTAATATGGATGAAGCTAACTCATCATGTTCTGCTTGAGACATTAAGTCTGCTGCAATAAATTTAGGATTAGATTTTTCATCTGCAATTATTAAAATTTCACTAGGGCCTGCAATCATATCTATATCAACATTTCCAAAGACTAATTTTTTAGCAATAGCAACAAAAATATTTCCAGGCCCTACAATCTTATCTACCTTTTTAATTGTTTCAGTTCCATAAGCTAAGGCTCCAATTGCTTGTGCCCCTCCAACTTTATAAATTTTATTTACTCCAACAATTTTTGCAGCTACTCCTATATAAGGATTTATTCCTCCATTTTTATCTGGTGGAGTAAGCATTATTATTTCATTTACCCCTGCAACTTTAGCAGGAATAACATTCATTAATACTGAAGAAGGATATGCTGCAGTTCCCCCTGGAACATATACTCCTACATTTTCTAATGGACTTATTTTTTGCCCTAAATATACTCCCATTTCTTTTGTTATAATAAATCCTGATTGTTTTTGTTTTTTATGATAATCTTCTATATTAATTTTAGCTTCTTGTAATGCTTTGATAAACTCTTCTTCAACTTTATTAAAGCATTCTTCCAATTCTTTTTGACTTACCTCTAAATCTTTAAGTTCAACTTTGTCAAATTCTTTAGTAAAATTTATTAATGCTTTATCACCCTCATTTTTAACTTTAGATAATATTTCAGTTACAATGTCTATTACTTTAGATTGTTCTACTTCTTCCCTTCTTTGAAGTTCTATAATTAAATCTCTTTTATTTATTTCATTAAACTCCAATAGTTTTAGCATTATACTCCTCCTCAATCTGATTATTTATTATTGCTTATCACTTATTTCCTAAAAATTTATAAATAGAATTTTTTAATTTTATATGTTTTTCTTATTTCCTTAAATAATTTTTAATTTTATTTATATTTAAAAGTGTTAACTATATTAGAAAAACTAAATAACTTTTTTTATTCTATTAATAAATGTTTTTATTTCTTCTTGTTTTAATTTAAAGCTTGCTTTATTAACAATAATTCTTGCACTTATTTCGCATATAGTATCTAATACAATTAATCCATTTTCTTTTAATGTTATTCCAGTTTCCATTATATCCACAATACCATCACATAATCCTAAAATTGGTGCTAATTCTACTGAACCCTCTATTTTTATAATTTCGATATCCATTTCCTTTTTCTTAAAATACTCTTTTGCTACCTTTGGATACTTAGTACCTATTTTTATATGTCCTATTTTTTTAAAGAGATTCTCATTAGGTAAAGATGCTACTATAAAATTACACTTTCCTACCCCTAAATCTAATATCTCATAACAATTATTATCACTTTCTAATATAGTATCTTTGCCAACTACTCCAATATCCGCTACTCCATGTTCTACATATGTTATAGAATCAGCTGCTTTTACTAGAAAATAATTAATATTTCCCTTTTCATCCTTAAAAACTAGTTTTCTCCCTTTATCTTTTAATTGATGAGTATCAAAATTAGCTTTATCTAGTATTTTAATTATTTCTTTTTCTAGCCTTCCCTTAGTTAAAGCAATATTTATCCCCATATTTTATATTCCTCCACATTTAACTATCTTTATCTCCTCTAAATTTTCATTACATAATAATTCCACAATCATACCATCATTTCTTAACTTTTCACTTATTTTTATTGCTTGTATAATATTTTTATTGTTATAACACACTTTACATCTTTTTTTATTTTGATAACTTGTATCTTTAGTAATAGATATTATAGAATCAATATCAATAGAAAAACCTACAGCTTGCAAATCTACTCCATCTGATTTAATCAACTTATCATACCTTCCACCTGTTAATAACGAATCTCCAATTCCTTTTCCATATCCTCTAAATATTATTCCATTATAATAATTAAGCTTTGGAACCATGCCTAAATCAAAAGTTATATTATCTGCATATCCTAAACTTTCTAATTTAATATATATATCCTCTAAATACTCTATACAACTCATAAGTTCATTGTTGAATGCCATTTTTTTACTTTCTTCAAGTATATTTTTATCTCCAAACATCCATGGCAATTTATTAAAAAATTCTTTTAAGTTCTCATCTATGTTTAATTCGTTCAAAAAATCTTTTAAGTTTTTTAAATTTTTATCCTCTATTAATTTTGCAATTTTCTTTTTATTTACTTCATTAATATCTAAATTCTTAAATGCTCCATTAAAAAATTTTATATTGCCAATCTCTAGTTTAAAATCTTTTAATCCTAACCTTTTTAATGCTTCTAACGCTAATACTAATATCTCTATATCAGCATTTTCTTTTCCAAGACCTATTAGTTCAATACCACAATCAGTATATTCATTTCTTTTTCCCCCAAGACTTTGATGAACTCTGAAAACATTAGATATATATCTAAGTCTAATAGGCAATTTTTCACATTTAAATTTAGTACTAACTAAACGAGCTATCGGTATAGTCATGTCTGGTCTTAATACTAATGTTCTTCCTTTATTATCAAAAAACTTATACATTTCTTCTTCTTTTAAACTTTCAGGGTAATAATTAAAGGTTTCATAAAACTCTAAAGTTGGTGTAATTACTTCCTTATATCCCCACAGTTCAAATAATTTATCTATATTATTTTGTATACTTCTCTTTATAATACATTCTTCTAACACTAAATCTCTTGTCCCTTCTGGAAGCATATTTCTCTTACTCATTTAAAATTCACCCACCAATACTTTTTATTACTTTATCACACTAAAGTAATTATTTAAATTATAATAAGTTAAAATTTAAGGATTGTCAATATTTATTTCTTAAATAATTTAAATGTTTTTTGATAATATATTATTATATTTTATTCTTTTTATTAATTCTGCAATACTACTATTAAAAATATAATCTTATTTTTCTTAAAAATAATTTTTATATAAATATTTCAGATATACTTTTTTATTTAAATATTTAATATAAATCCAACTTAATAATAGACAAGTAAGAATTTTAAAAATATTTTTTTACAAAAAGTTCTTGAGATACAAACTATTTTAAAACATACCTAATAAAAATAAAAAAGATATAATCAGTCATTACATCGCGCAAAAAATTTTTAAACTTTTAGCACTAATGATAACTAATTATATCCTTATAAAATAAATCAAAACATTTTTAATATAAATGAAAATAAATACTACATTAAAGATGTATAAACATACCTAAGTATTATTTTTTAATTGTCTAAATTCCTTCTCTATCAATTTTATCTATTACATTCTTATCTAATCTATGAATAATCCAGTCATTCATTTGCCTTGCCCCTATACTTTTATAAAATTTAAGAGATGGTTCATTCCAGTCTAAGCAAACCCATTCCATTCTCTCGCATTTTTCTTCTTTAGCAATATGTATTAACGTTTCAAATGCTTCTTTACCTAGACCATTTCCTCGATATTCTGGCTCTATATAAATATCTTCTAAATATAATCCTGCTCTTCCTATAAATGTTGAGAAATTAAAAAAGTATATTATATACCCAATAATCTTATTATTAAATTCTATTAATAATGCATGAGCTCTATTATTTTGAAAAATTGATTCTCTTAATTTTTCTTCTGTAGCCATTACCTGATCTAACATTTTTTCATATGTTGCTATCTTTTTTATAAATTCCAATATAATAGGAATATCTTTTTCTGAAGTTTTCTTAAATATTAAACCATTTATCTTTGTTTCTATATAATTCATGATATACACTCACCTTTTATTGATATTTATCTAATTTAAGCATATGAACGTAAATAATAATCCAAAATTAAATTTCTAATTTATACGTTTGTTAATTTTTAATATATCTTGTATAAAAGAATAGATCTCTAAATTTATTTTTTATTATTATAACTAATTAGCTTTCAGTATAATATGCAACTCCTATACTTCCTGGTCCTACATGTAACCCTATTATAGGACCTATATGCTGAATAGTAACAGGTATACCTAATTTCCCTTCTAATCTTCTAGCAAGTTCTAATCCTTCATTCTCACAATTAATATGATGAACTATAACTTTGCCTAATCCTTTTTCTTTAACATCTTGAAGAACTTTATCTACTATTGTGTCAATTGCTTTTTTCTTTGTTCTTACCTTATTAAATACTGTCGTTTCTCCATTTTCTACTGTTAAAATAGGTTTTATTTGAAGTATAGTTCCAAATAAAGCTGAAGCTCCTCCTATTCTTCCACCTTTTTTTAGATACTTTAGTGTATCTGGAACAAATAAGAATCTACTATTTTCTCTTATTTTTAATACATCATTTACAACTTCACTTATATTATTGCCAGCCTTAGCACTTTTTGCTGCTTGTATTACTTGATACCCCATTTGCATACAATTTGTCGTTGAATCTATTAGCTCTATCTTTGCATTTGGATATTCTTCTAAAATCATTTCTCGAACAAGATGAGAATTTGAATAAGTTCCACTCATTTTAGATGATAAAAATATTCCTACAACATCATCTCCATTAACTACTTTTTCTTTAAATATTTGAAAAAGTTCATCAGTACTTGGTTGTGATGATGTTGGAATCTCATTATTTTTATCCATTTGTTCATAAAATTCTCTATTACTTAAATCGATTTCTTTATAACTTTTACCATTTAAAATAACATTTAATGAAGCAATTGAAATATCATATTCTTTAATTAGTTTTTCTGCAATATAGCTAGTACTATCTGTTACTACCTTTACTGACATAGTCCCCCTCCTAAGATACGTAATTTTTATAACTACAATTATAGCATATTTATTCCTTATTTACTCCATATTATTTTAGTTAACAAAACTTCTGTAATTTTCTGTACATAAAAAAGATATATTAAAATATAATATTTATACCTTAATATATCTTCTTGTAGATACTGTCTCAAAACATGTTTATATATTTCAGATATTTTAATACAGTACCTTTTATATTTTATGAATACTCTTAAGCACATGAAATAAAATAATAGATCTATTCCATAGCTATAAATTCTACCTTTTCAACATGTTGTATTTTAGATAAATCATTTAAAAGTGTTTTTATGTCTCCATTTAATGTAGACATATCAATTGTAACACTTATATTAGCATTCCCATTTATAGGGATGCCTTGGTTTATTGTTAAAATATTTCCACCCTGTTCTGAAATATAATTTATTATTTCAGATAATACTCCTGTTTTATCTTTAACTATCATGTTAAATGTTACTTTTCTCCCTTGAGAAGTTTCTGAAAAATCAAATACATAATCCTTATATTTATAATATACACTTCTACTTATACCTGCAATTTTAGTTGCCTCAGTAATTTCTTTTACATTTCCATGTTTCAATAGTTTTTGAGCAAAAACAACTTTTTCATAAACATCTGGTAATACTCTTTTGTCTATAACTAAGTAATTCCCTTTCATTTACAATCTCCTTCTATTACAACAGCCCCTATATTATCTACATTTAATTCTAAAACGCCCCATTTTATTTCTTTGCTTGCTAAATATTTTTTAAGCTCATTGCTAAAGCTTTTAACCCCAATATCGATTATAGCCATCATTGTTGGTCCAGCTCCACTTAGATAACATCCTAATGCACCAAGTTCATAACTTTTATCATAAACATTATCAAAATGTGGTATCAATTCTTTTCTATAATTTTGATGAAGAGCATCATTGCATGCACTTTTTATTAAATCATATTTCTTAGTTAAAAAGCAAGATATAATAAGTGCAGATCTTCCTATATTATAAATTGCATCTTCTCTTGAAATTTGATTTGGCAAAACTTTTCTTGCTTCTTCTGTAGATAATCTAAAGTTAGGTATTATTGTAATAAATTTTATTTGTTCCTCAATCTCTATTTTATTATAAACTGTCTTATCATTTTCCATTATTGCAACAACCATTCCCCCAAATAAAGCCGGTGCAACATTGTCTGGATGTCCTTCTAATTCAACAGCCATCTGTAAAAGTTCATCTTCGGAAAATTTTTTCCCAATTATTTCATTAGCTCCAACAAGTCCCGCAACTATACAGCTAGAGCTACTCCCAAGACCTCTAGATATTGGTATATCTTGTTTTAATACAGTTATTTCTATTCCTTTAAATATATATCTTGCTTTTTTAAAACAATAATTCATCGCCTGATATATTATATTGTTTTCATTACAGAATTCCTTTGGTATTCCATTAAATTTTAAGCCCTTATCTATTTCCCTAAATTCAAATTCATTATATAAATTTAATGCAATTCCTAATGAATCGAATCCTGGTCCCATATTTGCTGATGTAGCTGGTACTCTTACTTTAATCATAACTTATTTTACACTCCTAAATAAGAAAGTAACGCTTCTTTCATCTCTGATTTGTCACAAACTTCATTATGAAGAATTTTTTCTTCTCCTAATGTAGCTAGACTCTTTGGTATATCATTATTTGTACTTTTAGATAATTCATCTAGTACCTTAAAATCATCAATTTTATCTATATCAATTTTTAAAGCCTTACAAATACTTCTTGAAAATTTAAAAGGACTTGCTGTCGAAGCAATTAATACAGGTTTGGTATCATTTGATTCTTTTTGATATTTATTCTTTACTACATATCCAACTGCTGTATGAGTATCTATTAAATAATTATCTCTGTCATAAACTTCTTTTATTGCATTATAAACTTCTTCTTTTGTTGCATAATTTCCATAAAAATCTTTCATGAATTCCTTCATTTGATCATTTATTTCATATGTTCCTTGTTCATTTAATGAAGTCATTAAATCTTTTATAATTTCTGAGTTTCTTCCACTTGCTTCAAATAATAGCCTTTCAAGATTAGAAGATACTAATATATCCATTGATGGAGATTCCGTTAAAATAAGTTCTCTTTTTCTATTATAAATACCATTTCTAAAAAAGTCTGTTAAAACTTTATTCTCATTAGAAGCACAAATAAACTTATCTATTGGTAACCCCATTTGTTTAGCATAATATGATGCTAATATGTTTCCAAAATTTCCAGTAGGCACTACTACATTTATTTTTTCTCCTTGATTTATTGTACCTTGTTTTACTAGTTCAAAATATCCATAAAAATAGTATACTATTTGAGGTATTAATCTACCAATATTAATAGAGTTAGCCGATGATAAAGTAAATCCCTTTTCTATAAGTTTTTCTTTAAAACTATTATCACCAAAAATTTGTTTTACACAATTTTGTGCATCATCAAAGTTTCCATTTATACCAATAACTTTTACATTCTTACCTTTTTGAGTTAACATTTGCTTTTCTTGGATACTGCTAACTCCATTTTTAGGATAATATACTACTACTCTAAATTCATCAATATCTTTAAATCCTTCTAATGCGGCTTTTCCAGTATCTCCTGAAGTTGCTGTTAAAATTACAATATCTCCTTTTTTATTGCAAATCTTTTTAGCTCTTTTCATTATTTGAGGAAGAAATAGTAATGCAGCATCCTTAAATGCACAAGTTGGACCATGATATAATTCTAAAAAATTATTTTTTACTTGAACAGTAAATCTTTCATTATATGCTTCATTTATAGCATCTACTAATTCATTATCATCAATATCTGTAAAATATTCATTAATAATTTCAAATGCTAATTCTTCATAAGTTAAATTCTTTTTTTCCTTCAAAAAAGAATATATATTAGGAAAACTTTCTGGAACATATAATCCTCCATCTTTAGAAATCCCATTAATTATTGCTATTGCAGAGGTTACATTATTCTCTAAACCTCTGGTACTTCTAAAATACATTTTATCACCCCAAATTTTGTTAAATTTTAAATACCATATATTATATAATATAGTATCATGTGCTCTTATAAAATACAAGTGTTTTTGTATACAACACATCCTTTTAATTCTAATACACAAATAAGCATAACTATTTTGTTAAATAGAAATGCTTATTGGCATTATTTGTATTCCATTTTCTTCTATTTTACAACAAGGTCTTTCAGGTACTACTATACCATTTTCTTTTAAACATTCTATAAGAAAATCACAAGATTCTAAAAATTTTTCATAAAAATCTTCAGTACCTGTTTTTCTTAAAAAACTAATACAACCTGATCTACTACATGATTTTACAACTTTGCCTATGACTTTGCAGTTACAATTTACTCTATCAAAAATATTATAGTCACTATGCATAAAATTATTTTTATTTACTGTAATTACTGCTGATCCTTCACCAGTTGACATAACTAAGTCTTGCGTATCATTTAACTTTAATATTTCTTGAAGATGAGTTAACATATTTAGTAATACTGAAAAATTAAGAATTTTAGATTTTTTACTATCTAATAATAAATTTAAATTGTCACATCCTAGTGATGACAATAAAATTATTAATGTATCTATATATGATAATAATGATTGATTTGTTATTAACCCTTCAATTTCTATTAATTCTCCTGATGCAATCTCATCACTAATAATATTATTTCCATTTCTCGTTTGCAAAAATTGTCCTTCAGTTAAATAATTATTTAAACTTCCATTCAATGCAAATGTTGTATAAGTTCTTCTTAATTCATCTTCTTGTCTTATAAATGCTTTGCCATCTAAGTCTCTCGATATTTGATTATGTTGTTCTGCATTTATAATGTTTCCCTCATTTTCATCTCTATATCCCTCTCTTTCAAGAGTTCCATTAGTTTCCTGCTTAGATGACCCATTTCTACTATCCACATGAACACCAGTATGAATAGTTGAATCTTTAATTTTTCTTTGAATTCTAGTTTCTATATATCCTGATAATACTAAAGATGATAAATTTCTAACTAAGTTTTCATCTAAATAAATAAGTACAGCAAAAGGATTGGCCATAAGTTCACTCCTTTTAAAGTATTGAAATATATACTATATATATTTATTATAATTAATTCTGTTATATGATTTTTAAAAATTATTAATAAAAACTAATTTAAAGATTTCATTACACTTTATTTATTATTTAAGTAGCATAATGAATAACTTATATAAAATATTTATTCTACATTTTAAATTACATAATATTTGTGTTTTCTGTAAAATTAAATAAAAAATTATAAATGTATTTCCTTAATTATAGAACATATATATTAAAATGTTTCTCTAACAACTTTATAAAAAGTATAATATAGTAAGTATTATGATATAATATTTACTATAATTATATTTAATGTAGGTGTTCTTATGAAAAAATTTTTAAAAATATTTTTACTAATTATATTACTTTTTATTTCTGTAACAAGTTTTATTTTTAGAAAAAAAATTATGTTAACATATAATATTGTTAACAACCTTATTTCTTTAAATGATAATATAAATTCATATAATACTTTTAATCTAAAGCCTGATGAATCTATGAGTTATAAAAATGTAGTTTATAAAAATACTAATAATGCAGAATTAACTTTAGATATTTATAACCCTCTAAAAAATATTTATAAAAAATCCCCTGTAATTGTATATGTACATGGTGGTAGTTGGGTCTATGGGGACAAGACTATCCCTGAAGCTCTTAGTCCTGTTTTAAATATTTTTAGAGAAAATGGCTTTACTATAATAAGTACCTCTTATGAACTTATGAAAAATAAAGAAAACTTTCAAAAACAAATTTGTGATGTAAAAGATACTATAAGATGGATATATAAAAATTCAGATTCTTATAATCTAGATACAGATGAAATTGGTTTAATTGGATTATCATCTGGAGCACATTTATCTCTTATGAGTGCTTACACTTCTAATGATCAGTTTCAAGATGATTCAGAACTTGCAAAATTTTCATCTAAAGTTAAATATATTATTGATTTTTTTGGACCGACAGATTTAAGCTTACTAAACACTTCAAATCTAAATTGGGATTTAAATAATATTTTTAATTCAGCTCGTTTAAAAAAGGAAGATATTATTAATGAATTTAATCCAATAAATTATGTTACATCCAATATACCAAAAACATTAATAATACATAGTAAATCTGATTCATTAGTACCCTATGAAAGTTCTTTAAAGCTCTATAACAAATGTATTGAAGCTAATGCTCATGCAAAATTATTTCCAATTGAAAATGCTGAACATAGCCTATCAGAAATTTCTTCAGATGATATAATAAATTTATCAAAAGAAATTTTAAAATTTATAGTAACAAATTCTCCTTTATAAGAAAATCAATAATATATTATATAATATCAATTTTTAACCCTTCACCCTTTATAAATAATGGTGTTGAATATCATTAATTTTTATAATATATAATTTTCTAAAGAATAAAAAAGTTGAGGTTATAACAATAATATTTTTGTTATAACCTCAACTTTTTTATTTAGACATATCCAAAGCAAATAATAATTCAAATACACAAATATATTATTTTTTAATATGTCATATGTACATTCTAATCCTTATATTTTCTAAAGATTATTTCTGTAAAAATACTAACATAAATAGCACCAGCTAACATTTCAAATGTTCATATTCTAAATATTATTTTTGAATTTCTTTGACATCTATTAGCTAATATAAAGTCTAAATAATTTAATTCCCCCTATTAAAGAAACTATATTTAATATAGTTTTTCTTTAATAAAGGACCTTATACATATATTAGTATTCATAAGATTTAACATTCTCAGATAATACAACATCTAATTTTTTATTTTTTATAACCTTTTTATATGAACATATAAATTCATTTAATTCGTTATCAGTTAAATCTATTTTTTTATAACTTATTAATCTCATATTTTGATTTTCTATCAATATTGTTAAATCATTTTTATCATTTTTAACATAATACTCTGACACTGTTTTAACTTGAAGTCTGCTTTTATATTTTTCTTGAAAACTCATAGTTTTTCTCATAGATTCATAGTCATTTGATTTTAAATTTATCCCTGACAATTTTAGTTGTTCCTCTAATATAGATGAATCAACACCATATCTTTCTAAAAACTTTTTTTGAATATTTAATATTTTATCTTGAGAAATATTATTTTCCTCCATATAACT
The DNA here is from genome assembly GCF_019431045.1 of Clostridium weizhouense. Classification (GTDB taxonomy): domain Bacteria; phylum Bacillota; class Clostridia; order Clostridiales; family Clostridiaceae; genus Clostridium; species Clostridium weizhouense. Next base: position 226,633 of record NZ_JAHXPT010000002.1, read on the forward strand.
CATTATGTTTTTAGAAAAATCCGCTATAGTTAATTTTCCAGCTGCCAACTCATAATACATTGAATAGATATAATCCTCAAATTTATCAACATCTTTCTCATTGGCTTTATTTTTTAGTTCATTAAAATCTATAATTTTATCATCCATAACGTAAAGCCTCCTTTTTATAATTATATATTATAACTTATAATATATTAATAAATCTATTTATTAGTGCAAAAATTCAGATTTATATTTAATATATATGTTCTAATTGAGTTAATATATTTATAAAAAACTGACTATAGTATAAAATACTACAGTCAGCTTTTATTATAATGCTATTTAATTTATAGTTTAAGTTATTATATTTTTTAAATTATCTACATACAGTTCTTTTACATTTGGTAATTCTGTTAAAGCTTTATCTAAACAGTTAACTTTAAATCCTTCTCTTTCAAGTCTGCTCTTCCATGATTCCTCATGATTACCAAAAATATCACGTTTTACATGCACTCCTGATACTGCAAGAAAAGGCATTAACGTTATTTCTTTAACTTCTCTTATTCTAAGTTTATCAATAATTTCTTCTATGTAAGGCTCTCCTTCTAATGTACCTAATATTACATTATCAAAACCCAACTTTTCTAATTCACTTTGGAATATTTTATAAATTATATTAGATTTATTATCTATTCCGTGACCAACTAAAAGTAAATTATTTTCTCTTGGTAATTCATTCTTAATACTTTCAAATATATTACTATAAACTATACTTTCAGCTTCGTCTTCTAATTGTAATATTGGTTTCCCTAATATAAGTTCTTCAAATTCATACTGATATTCACTTACAAACTCTTTTATTCTATCATATTCACCACCTGCAATTACATTTAGTGGAACTATAACAACTCTTTTACATCCAACTTCTTTAGATTTTCTTAGAGCTTCTTTAAAGTCTAAAATCTCTATTCCAAAATCTTTTTTTAGTTTTCTTAATATTATCTTAGATGTAAATGCTTTAAATACAATATATTCTTTTCCATACCTCTTTCTTATTTCATCTTCTATAGGTTGTATACATCTTCTTATTGCATCAACATCTGCAGTTCCAAACCCAACTAAAATAATAGCTTTGTTTTTTTTCATTTTAACACATCCCATTTTCTTTACATGCAAACTTTTTAAATGCACTTAAAAAGTTATCAATATGTTCTTCTGTATGTTTTACACTTAAGAACATAGCTTCAAATTGTGATGGCGCTACATTAAATCCTTCCTTTAACATATGCTTAAAATATCTTTTAAACATTTCAACATTACAAGTTTTAACATCTTCATAAGTCTTAACTTCTTTCAAATCTGTAAAGAATATTGTTAGCATTCCACCAACTCTATTAACAACTAAACTTAAATTATATTCTTTTGATATTTTTAATAAGCCATTTTCAAGCTTACTTCCTATATTTTCAATATGATTATAATATTCTAAATTATTGTTTAGTTTATTTAATGTTGCAAGTCCTGCTGCTACAACAATAGGGTTTCCTGACATTGTTCCTGCTTGATAAACACCACCTGTTGGAGATAGATTTTCCATTATTTCTTTTTTACCACCATATGCTCCACATGGAAGTCCTCCACCCATTATTTTTGCATAAGTAACTAAATCTGGCTTAACATTAAATAAAGTCTGTGCTCCTTTAAAAGCTACTCTAAATCCTGTCATAACCTCATCAAAAATAAGTAAGGATCCATATTGATTACATAATTGTCTTAGTTCTTCCATAAATGAATCTTCAGCTTTTATTACTCCCATATTCCCTGCAACCGGTTCTATAATAACGCCTGCTATTTCACTACCATATTTTTCAAAAAGTTGTCTTATTTGATTTTTATCATTATATATTCCTATTAATGTATTCTCTACACTTTCTTGAGGTACTCCAAGAGATCCTGGTATTCCTTCTGTAAGTACACCAGAACCTGCTTCTATTAAAAAGCCATCAAAATGTCCATGATAGCATCCTGCAAATTTGACTATTTTACTTCTTCCTGTATAACCTCTAGCCAGTTTAACAGCACTCATAGTAGCTTCTGTTCCTGAATTAACCAATCTTATCATATCAATATTATCTAAATTAGTGCACATAAATCTAGACAAATCTAATTCTAATTTAGTTGGTGCACCAAAAGCTAATGCTTTTTCACTAGTTTTTTGTATTGCATTTACAACATCTTCGTCACAATGACCAAGAAGTAGAGGACCCCAAGCTAATACAAAGTCAATATATTCTTTTCCTTCTTCATCTTTAATTCTTACTCCTTTTCCACTTTCTATAACTGGTGGATTCATATTCATATCTTTAAAAGATCTTACAGGACTATTTACACCTCCTGGCATATATTTTTTTGATTCTTCAAATATCTCAAGATTATTCATCTTTATTTTCCCCTCTCAAACTAACTTTACTGATTTCTTTGCTATATTTTAAATAAATGTTGATATTATAATACAATATCAACATTTATTTACACATAGCCTCTTTATTACCTTTTTAATATTTTTGCAGCTTCTAATGCATGATAAGTTATAATAATATCTGCACCTGCTCTTTTGATTGAAGTTAACATTTCCATCATAACTCTTTCTTCATCTATTAAACCTAGCTTGCCTGCTGTTTTAATCATTGCATATTCACCACTAACGCTATAGGCTGCTATTGGCATATCAAAATGTTCTCTTCCATCTCTTATTATATCTAAGTAAGAAAGTGCTGGTTTAACCATTATTATATCTGCACCTTCTTCAATATCCATTTCCATTTCTCTTAATGCTTCTCTTCTATTTGCTGGATCCATTTGATATGTTTTTCTATCTCCAAATTGTGGTGCAGAGTTTGCTGCGTCTCTAAATGGTCCATAAAATGCTGAACAATATTTAGCTGAATAACTCATTATACTAATATTTTCATATCCATTATCATCCAATAAATTTCTTATAAATCGAATTCTTCCATCCATCATATCTGATGGAGCTACCATATCTGCACCTGCTTTTGCATGTGAAAGTGCTATTTTTCCTAAATATTTAAGTGTCTCATCATTATCCACATCATTATCATGGATTATTCCACAATGACCGTGACAAGTGTATTCACACATACAAACATCTGTTATTACAAATAAGTCTTTATTTATTTCTTTTATTTTTCTAATTGCTTTTTGTACTATTCCATTATCACTAAAGCCTTCTGAACCAATCTCATCTTTTTTATTTGGTATACCAAAAAGAAGAACTCCTCCTATATTAGCTTCTTCAACTTCTTTTATAACTTCTTCTAATCTATCAATAGAAAAATGATAGTTTCCAGGTAAAGAGCTTATTTCATTTTTAATATTTTCTCCTTCTATTACAAAAATAGGGTAAATAAAATTTTTTGAGTTTAATGTTGTTTCCCTTACCATATCTCTAATAGCTGAATTTGCTCTAAGTCTTCTTCCTCTTTTTATCATTAATTACACTTCCTTAAATTTAAATCTATTTTCAATTGCTAATTTTATTTTGTTATATTTTAAAACAGTATTGATATTCCCTTAAAATATAGCTTTTAAATTAGGCTGTATTTTAAAACAGTGTTAATATTGTAGTATAATAGCGAACTGGCATTGGAATTTGCTTTTTAGAACTCTTAAGTAAGAGTCAAAATTTTATATTTTTCTACTCGAACTTACTCAGCGAATGTATATGAGTCGAATTTCCTTTTAGTGTTACAATTAATTGCTTGTCACAATCCTTGATTGGGAACATGCATTAATTGGACTAATCTTTATTTTAGAGTTCTTAGGTGAGAATCCAAATTTTATATTTGGTTCTTCGAACTTACTCCACGAATGTACATGAGTAGAGTTTCATATTTCAATTCTGTCCATGAGCGTTATACTGTAATATCAACATTCACTTAAAACATATCCTTAAATTAAAATATGTTTTAGAAATCCATCCTCTGAATGTTCATTGCAAACTTCTGATAAAATATTATTTTTTTCTAAAGCTTCATAAGTTTTAGGCCCTATTGCTATAACTCTTTTTTCTTTAATTTTATCTAATCCAACCATTTTAATCATATTATTAACAGTAGTAGGACTAGTAAAAAAGACAATATCAACTTCATCAAATACTCTTTTATTTTTTACCTCTCCACAAACAGTTTCATATATATTAACTTTGTCTACATTCACTCCTTGTTTAATAAGTTCTTCTTCTATATATTTTCTACTCTTTGATGAACATGGTAATAATACATTATCATTTTTCTGTAAATTAGGTTTTAAAACTTCAACTAATCCTTCTGCAATAAATTCATCTGCCTTTATATCTGGAATTATTCCTCTTTCTTTAACTGCTTTTTCAGTAGCATTTCCTATTACTGAAATTTTTGCTTTTAAACTTCTTATATCATATTCCTTTTTCATTAAATAATCAAAAAATACATCTACTGAATTTACAGAAGTAAATACTATGTGATTATATGTTTTAAGTTTATCCATATAATTTTCTAAACTATTTTTAATTGGTTGAATTTCTATAGAATGTATTTCTGTTACCTCTGCACCTAATTCTACTAATCTATTTTTTAATGGCTCTGACTGTCTTTTTGATCTAGTTATACATATATTTTTTCCAAACAGCGGTTTATCCTCATACCACTTCAAATCTTCATTTAATTTAACTACATTTCCAACAACTATTATACAAGGGGATTTCAATTTAGCCTTTTTAACTTTTTCTTCAATATCAGCTAATATACCTGTTACTTTCTTTTGTTTTGATGATGTCCCTTTCATAACAACTGCACATGGTGTATTAATATCTTTTCCATTAGACACTAGATTTCTTACTATGTTCCCTAAATTTTCAAGTCCCATCATAAACACTAATGTTCCTTCTTCTATTGCAAGTGCTTTAAAATTAGCATTCATTTTTCCAGCAGACATTCCTGTAATAACATGAAAACTTTGAGCTATTCCTCTATGTGTTATTGGAATACCAGCATAATTTAATACAGCTATAGGGGATGTAACACCTGGTATAACTTCAAAAGAAATATTTTCTTTTACTAAAGCTAATACTTCTTCTCCTCCTCTACCAAATACATAGGGGTCTCCTCCCTTTATTCTGCCTACAACATGTCCTTCCTTTGCAAGTTTTACTATCATTTGATTTATTTCTTCTTGTGTCTTATAATGAGCTCCTGGCTCTTTTCCACAATAATATATTTTACAATCTTTATCTAAATAATTTAATATATTATTTGAAACTAATCTATCATACAATACTGCTGTACATTTTTTTAAATATTTTACTGCTTTTAGTGTTAATAATTCTTCATCTCCAGGACCTGTTCCCATAATATATACTTGACTCATACTTCTATAATTCTCCCTTTAATATTTTATTAGCTAATCTTTTTCCTAAATCAATATTATTATTTTTTTCACCTAAAATATCTTTTTTAATTACTTTACTTCCAACTTGATAAGTCCCAATCATATAAAGATCATTTCCTCTTATTTCTGAATATGCTCCTATAAGACTATGACATCCTCCATTTAATTCCTTCATAAAACTTCTTTCAGCTTCTACTGTTAATCTTGATATTTTGTCATCTAATGCTTTAAAATATTTTTTTGCATTACTCATTTTTAGAGTTTCAATTCCAAGTGCACCTTGTGCTATAGCAGGTAAAAACTCTGTTGGATCAAAATATTCAGTTATTAACTTTTCCTGATTTAGTCTTTTTAGTCCTGCTGCTGCTAAAATAATACCATCTAAATTTTGTGTTTCCATCTTTTCTAATCTAGTTTGAACATTTCCTCTTATCGGAACTATTTCTAAATCATTTCTAAGAATCTTAAGTTGAGCTGCTCTTCTTATACTACTAGTCCCTATTTTAGCGCCCTTAGGTAATTCTTTAAAACTTATATTATCTTTTGATATAAGTGCATCTCTTACATCTTCTCTTTCTGGTATAGATACTATTTCAAATTCATCATTTAAAGCAAATGGTACATCTTTCATACTATGCACTGCACAATGTGCTCTTTCTTCTAGAAGTGCAATCTCTATTTCTTTAACAAAAAGTCCTTTTCCTCCTATTTTATCTAAAGAAACATCTAACCTTCTGTCTCCTTCGGTTACTACCAATAATTTTTCACTATCTATATCAAAATTATCTCTTAATCTTTTCATTATTATTTCTGTCTGTACCTGCGCTAATTTACTCTTTCTTGTTGCTATTATTAAATTGTTCATATTTTCATTAGTCCTCCATAACGAAAGTTATTATTTAATTATCCAAGTAAATATTCAACTATTTCTTTAGAAAAATACATATTCAATATTAAATTACTTTTTCCTTTATCATAAAAATATTTAAAATCTTCTGTTCCAATAAAATTTATTATTTCTTTTTTGTGATTTTTTAAAATTTTAGCTTTATTTCTAATGTCAGTAGTAAAACCTATAAATTCATCATATTCTTTTAACACCTCATTAACCTTATTAGAAAGCAACACTGCCCCTTTAGGATTACCTCCTATTGTATTTATTCCAAATGATATATTTTCTAAGTCTTTTTGAACAGGTACCACACCCATTCCTTCTTTAAAATTAGATGAATTTATATATATCTTAAAATTCTCTTCACAATATTTTTTTACCTTTTGAATTGTATTTATATCATCAATAGCAATTAAAATAATATGTTTATCTTTTATAAATTCACAATTAAATTCTTCTTTTATAAGTTTTAATTTACTTTTTGAATTCTTAGTAAGCTTTATAATTTCTTCATTAAATTCTTTTGATATAACTTCAACATAACATCCTAAATTTATAAAATGCCTAATCTTTATAAGACTAGCTTTCCCTCCTCCTATTACTCCTATTCTAATTTTACTAGAAAGTAACGATATAAAAGAATAATTTACTTTCCTGTCATAAATATCTTCTCTATTATTCTTAAACACTCTTCGCCACTTCCTTTTAAAAATTCTTGCTTCATTACTTCGATTGCTCTATTTATATAATAATCCGAAGTACTTTTAATTAATTGATTTGCTAAATTAATATCTTTTTCACTTTTAGATTTATTTTTAAAAGTGAAAATTCTTTTTTTATATACTACTTCACTATTATCTTTAACTTTCTTAATTACTGGAGATATACATCTAAGTTTTCTCCAATCATAATATTCATTTAAATATTTATCCAAAATAAATTTATTAGAGTCCATTTTATCAAAACGCATTTTTTTATTTCCATCATTAATTAAACTAATATTATCAATATTATATACTTCAGTTCTTTCTATATTTTTCACTTTTTCTTCAACATCTCTTGGAACTGCTAAATCATAAATTAAAATTTTATTTCCTTGCAGATTAATATCCTCTTTTTTCACAATTATATGTGGAGCTGAAGTACATGAAATTATACAATCAACTTCATTTATATAATTATTTTTCTCATCAAAATTAATTACATTAACTATATTATCATTATTGAATTCTTCTTTTATTTTGAGATTTCTAACCACCAAATATATACTCTCTATTTTGTGAGCTAATAAATATTTCATAATTAATCTTCCTACATCTCCATAACCTATTAGCATAAATTTTTTACAATCCCTATTAATTGCTTCATTTACCGCAATAGATGATGATGAAACTGGTATTTCATATAGTCTTGATTCACTTTTAAATCTTTTACCACATGTTAAAGCATATTGAAAAAGTCTCTGTAATTCCAATTTAACAGCCTTTTCATGTAAAGAAAGTAAATATGCATTTCTTACCTGACCTAAAATTTGATCTTCACCTAAAATTTTTGAATGAAAACCACAAGTCACTTCAAATAAATGCTTACATGCTTTTCTATCTTCAGAAATAAACACATATTCACTATAATCATAATTCCAATTAAATATTTCAAAAATCTTTTTTAATAGTTCTTCTTTTTCAAAAGAAGCATTAAAATAAATTTCTGTTCTATTACATGTTGCTAATATTACCACTTCATCTAGATATTTTAAAGATTCTTCTATATACGCTTTACATTTATTAGATTGTATTGTTAATTTTTCTCTTATATCTATTGGCGTATTCTTTTTTATTCCTATTAATCCTATCATTTATTGTTTCCACCTTATAAGTTTAATTATTTATCAAATTATCTCAACTTTAGACAAAAGTTATTAAAAAAAATTTAGATAGACTACATATTCTATCATAATTATATATTAATATCATACTAAAATACAAAATTATATAATTAAATACTAAATTTTTTTATATTTCATATCTTAAAAGTAATTATAAAATTTATATGATTATAATTTATTTTCTCAATTTGTTCTTCTTGTAAATAATATTTTGCTATATAATAATTATTATCTGCCGAAAAACATTATAAATTAAATTATAAATTTATTCTAGTATTTAAGATACATAAAATAATTTAATTTAATATCTGTGCATTAATTACGTTGATATATCTATAATTCAGATATTAATTTATGTAAAAATTAATATCTGAATTACTACTATCTATATTACAATGATATATGTACCACATTTTCTCTCTGTAATAATTAAGAATAATCAAAAAAATAACAAATTCATCTGTAAATTATGTTGTTTTATTTATTTAAAACATTATTTATAAATTCATCTTTACCAACCCTATCTAGAACTTTTGATATTCGTTCTCCTGACTTTCCAATTTCTTTGTAATATTCCATTATCTTATCAATCATTGGTATCAATTCTTCCTCTTTGAATATTTTCCCTAAAGAATCACCAATTCTTATTCCTCTTCCAAATCTTCCTCCTATAAATATTTCTCCACCTTTTTCTTTAGCTAACACAGCTTTAGTTTTACATGCTCTTACACATCCACCACAATTTACACATAAATCTTTATTATAAACTACCTTCTTCTCTATTATTTCTAGTGCTTTTTGTCTACATGCACTAACACACAATCCACATCCAACACAATTATCTAAAATAAACTCAGGAATTGTTCTTCCTATAATACCTATATCATTTATATTTGCCTTTGCACAATTATTTGCACACCCTACAACTGCTATTTTGCATTTATGTGGTGTATTGGTTCCAAAATATTTATCTTCTAATTGTCTACATATTTCTTGAGTATCAATATTTCCATGAAGGCATACTGTACCTTTACATGAAACTAGAGGTCTAACTTTTTGACCTGTTCCACCATGCCTTAATCCCAATTTTTTTGCTTCTTCTATTACTAATTCAACATCATTATCTTTAATCCATGGAACTTCAATTTGAAGTCTTGTTGTCATTCCACAATATCCTCTACCATATTTTTCAGCAATACTATTTATATTATTTAATTCTTCTACTGTGAAATTTCCTGCTCTTCCTAAAAATCTTACTTCAAAATGTTCCTTATCATTTTGAAGTAAAAATCCTAAACCTTTTAACTCCTTTTGTCTTTTTGCATTAACTGCCATAACTTGTCCTCCCTAAAAATAAATATATTTACTAATTTTATACTAGTTTTAACATATAAATAATAAGTTCAAATCTTTAACTTATATGTTAAAACTTCTGTTTCCTATTTTAATAAAACCATTAATTATAATCCAATACTTTTTAATGTATATTTATAATAAGTATATGGTTATATGTGTATTTTTGTATTTATTGGATATAATGTATTTATATATAATTTTTATTAAACTAAAATGAAGTTTAATAAATACCTCTTCACTTAAATTAAAAATATATAATAACTATATTTATAAAATCTAAAAAACATATATTAGGAGATTTTAAAATGAGAATACCAAAACATATAGGAATAATTCCTGATGGAAATAGAAGATGGGCATTAGCTAACCAACTAACTAAAGACAAAGGATACTCTTTTGGAATATCACCTGGATTTAATGTTTTTAAACTATGCCAAAAAGAAGGAATTGAAGAAGTAACTTTTTATGGTTTTACAGTAGATAATACCAAGCGTCCTAATGAACAAAAATTGGCATTTACAAAAGCATGCATTGAATCAGTTATGCTACTTACAAAAGAAAATTGTGAAATATTAGTACTTGGAAATACTGATTCAAATCTATTTCCTAAAGAACTATTACCTTTTACTAAAAGAACAAAATTTGGTCAGGGCGGCATAAAGGTAAACTTCTTAATAAACTATGGTTGGGAATGGGATCTTAATATTTTAAAAACACAAGATTCATCAAAAAAACATGTTATACCTTATATACATTCTCAAGATATATCTAGAATAGATTTAATTATTAGATGGGGGGGACGGAGACGATTAAGTGGTTTCTTACCTGCTCAATCTGTATATTCTGATTTTTATATTTTAGATGAATATTGGCCTGATTTTAATGAGAAAGATTTCTATGATGCTTTAGCTTGGTATGATAATCAAGATATTACTCTTGGTGGTTAAAATATTATAATTGAAATCACAAAAAATAGAAGTAAATTATGCTAATATATAATATAATTTACTTCTACCTTTAAGCACATTTCACTCTTTATATTTAAATACAATTAATTTTAAATATATAAATTTGATTAAATTTATATAAATGATTTTAAAAATATTATAATAATTAAAACTGGAGCTATGTACTTAATTATAAATATTAAAATTCCTATTACTTTTTTATTGTTTAAGGTTTCATTATTACTTAATTGATTACAAACACATTTTTTATTTACAAAATATCCAATAAGAAGAATTATTAATAATCCATTTATAGGTAAAAATATGTTTGAAACAAGAAAATCACATAAATTAAAAAATGACATTCCAAATATCAATTTATTTCCAAGACTTCCTTCACTGCTAGCTGATAATGCAGCAAATGAACCTAAAATAGAAATAATTAATATATTAATTATTATTGCTTTTTTTCTTTCTATTTTTAATTCTTCTGTAAAAAAAACAATTACAACTTCTAATAAAGATATCATCGCCATGGTTGCAGCCATTGCAGTAAGCATAAAAAACATAATACATAATATTTTTCCACCTGGCATCTGTGAAAAAATTAATGGTACAGTATTGAATAATAATCCTGGCCCACTACTTGGCTCCATTCCAAATGAAAATACTGCTGGGAATATAGCAAGACCTGCCAAGAGTGATACAACAGTATCTGCTATAGCAACTTTACTTGCAGTATTGATTAATCTATTATCATCAGTATAGTAACTACTATATGTAATCATTGATCCAGTACCTACAGACAATTTAAAAAATGCTAATCCTAGAGCTGAAATTATAACACTTATATCAACTTTTAAAAAATCAGGATTTATTAAAAATTTTATTCCTTCTAAAGCTCCTGGTAATGTTATACTTCTAAATGCACAGATTATAAGAAGAATAACTAATACAGGCATTAAAGTTTTAGTTAATTTTTCAATTCCACCTTTTACACCTAATACTAATATAATTCCACCTGTTAAAAGTGCAATAAACTGCCATAAAATAGGTAAAATTATATTTGTGCTAGTATTATAAAAAATACTATTTGCAGTTTCTAATGTTATTCCATTAAAGGTTCCGGTTAATGATTTAAAGACATATGAATAAACCCATCCAACAACTACCGTATAAAAAAACATTAAAAAATATGTAGCTAATAATGCTATAATTCCTATACTTTTAAATCCTTTTTTATCTGTAATTCGAGATATCGCTCCATATACATTTTTCCTTGTTGTCCTACCTATTATAAATTCACTAATAAGCACCGGCAAACCAACCAAAGTTACACAAAGCAAATAGATAATAATAAATGCTGCTCCGCCATTTTTTCCAGTAATATAAGGAAACATCCATATATTACCTAATCCCACTGCTGAACTAAGTGTTGCTAAAAAAACTGTTAAACTTGATGAAAATTTTTCTCTTTTATGTTCCACATAAATCCACTACTTTCTTTTGTCAAATAACTTTCTAATATAATTTAAATATTATTTTTAATATAATATTTAAATTATTTTCCTCTAAGTATATTTATTTAACTAAATCATATAACTTATACATAACTTTAATAAATTTTCAGTAAAAAAATTAAGAACTATTTTAAAATACAAGTTTAATACGTATTTTAAAATAATTCTTATCAATTTTATTCTTATATATATTTCTAACTAGATAGTATTAATTAGAACATATCTATTTAAGTAGCATTTAATTAAACAATATTAAGAAATTTCATTAAGATTATAAGGAGTATTTTGATAAACGCAATAATTTAACCAATTTCCAAAAATTATATTAGCACTTCCTCTCCAGGTAAACTTAGGAATACTATTTATATCATTATCTACAAAATAATTTTTAGGAATATCTATTTCCATACCTTTTTCTTTATCTCTTATAAATTCTTCTTTTAATGTATTTCTATCATATTCAAGATGTCCCATAAAAAAAATTTTTCTTCTATCTTTAGTTGCAACAATAAATACCCCAGCTTCTTTTGATTCAGATAAAATTTCAAGATCATCAAATTTTTCAATATCTTCTTTTTTAACTTCTGTATGCCTAGAATGTGGAGCATAAAACTCATCATCAAGACCTCTTGTCAAATCAGCATTTTCATAATTCACCCAATGAGAAAATACACCAAATATTTTTTTGTTTAATTCATATTTAGGTATTTTATAGTGATAGTATAATGCTGCTTGTGATCCCCAACATATATGTAATGTAGAAAATACATTTGTATTACTCCATTCCATTATTTCAGTTAATTCTCTCCAATATGCAATATCTTCAAATTCCATTCTTTCTACAGGCGCCCCAGTAATTATTAACCCATCAAACTTTTCTTCTTTTATTTCATCAAAATAACTATAAAACTTGTCCAAATGTTCTATTGGCGTATTATGAGAAACATAAGTCTTGGTTTGGATAAGCTTTATCTCAACCTGTAATGGAGTATTTGATAAATGTCTTAGTAATTGATTTTCTGCTAATATTTTTTTAGGCATTAAATTAAGTATTGCTATCTTTAAAGGTCTAATATCTTGTGTATTTGCTCTTTTATCATTCATCACAAAAATATTTTCCCCTGATAATACTTTAAATGCTGGTAATTCTATTGGAATTTTTATCGGCATTCCGATTTCCCCCTTTATTACTTATTGCTTAAATTTAACATATTTTGATTAATATGCATTGTTTATACCTATTATATCAAAAAGTCGAGGCTTATCAAAATTTCCTAATATAAAAGTTCTAATAAAGTTTGTTCATTAATATATCTCTTATATTTCTTATATCTCTTATTAATTATTCATTAAAATTTTTTATTATTTTTTTTAACTTTATTATAAATTATTTTATAAAGTTAGAATTTTAATATAAAATTTACTTTGTTTATTAAAAATTAAAAACTCATTGAAATTTATGTATTTTATATAGAATTATTTAATTAATTATTTATGATATACTTATAATTATACAAACAAAAAGGGGGAATTAATTTTGATATTGCATCAAGATCTTATTATTGGTTTTATAGGAACTTATACTAAAAACAATACTATGGGGATTTATAAGTTTAGCTTCAACTCAAAAATAGGAAAAATAGAAAAGATCAATTTAGCTTATGAAATTGATAGTCCAAATTATTTAGCTATTGATAAAGAAAGAAACATACTATATTCTGCTTGTAAATTAAATAATAAATCTGGAGTAGCTTCATTTAAATTTTTTGGTGAAAAAGATTCTATTGATCTTATTAATTACAATGTTGTAGAAGGAGAAGCTCCCTGCCATTTAAGCATACGTAAGGATAAACAGCTTTTAATTTCTTCAAATTATTATGAAAATAAAATGAATGTTTATAATACTTTAGATGGTATAATTTTAACTTCTTATGCAAGTGCTGAACATAAAGGTTCAAGTATTGATCCAATAAAACAAACAAAACCGCATATAAACTGTTCTATTTTTACACATGATGAAGAGTTTATATTATCAGTTGATTCAGGAATTGACAAATTAATGTTATATACATTTAATGATAATAAGTTAGTTGAAAGAGATGATCTTAGTTACCATTTTCCTAAAGGTACTGGACCTAAACATATAACTTATTCAAAATCTAAACCGTTCTATTATGTGTTAAGTGAACTAACTTCTGAAATTTTTATTTTTAAATATAATAAAAAAAGTAAAACTCCATTTGAAAATATTCAAACAGTAAGCTCTTTAGCGCCAAACTATACTGGTAAAAAATCTGGTGCTGCTATACATGTGCATAAAAATAATAAGTTTTTATATACTTCTGATATAGAAACTAATTCTATTAGCTTGTTTTATATAAATGAAAATAACGGGAAATTAGACTACATAAATGCATTTTCTTGCAATGGTAATTCTCCTTGTGATTTTCAAATAGATCCTGCCGGAAAATATATAATATGTGGAAATAAAGATTCTGATAATATAAGTATTTTTTCTATTAATCAATCAACAGGCTCATTAAAGTTTTTAGGTTCAGAACATCTTCCTGGACCTACATGTATAAAATTTATTGATTAAAATGAAGTAGAAAACTCTACTCATGTACATTCGTGGGCTAAGCTCAAAGAACTAAATATAAAATTGTGGATTCTCACTTAAAATATAATAAAAAAATTCGACTATAAATTTAGTCGAATTTTTTTATTAATGATATAAAAGCGTATTCTTTATAATACAAATTTTTCTATAGCATATGCTACTCCATCTTCATCATTACTTTTTGTTATAAATTCTGCTACTTCTTTAACTTCTGGGAATCCATTATCCATAGCAACACCTAAACCTGCATACTTAACCATAGATAAATCATTGCCTGCATCACCCATAGCAATTACTTCTTCTCTTTTTATTCCAAGACTTTCTGCTAATTTTTTTAGTCCTTCACCTTTATCAACTTCTTTATTCATAAATTCTAAGAAGTATGGAGTACTTCTTAATACTGTATATTTTTCATAAACCTCTTTAGGTAATTTTTTTATGGTTTCTTCTAAAACTTCTTCTGGATCTATCATCATTACCTTTACTATGTTTTCATCATCATCAATTGAATCAAAATCTGCTATAGTTATATTAATTTTATTTATATCTGCTTCAACTTCTGTATATTTACTAATTTTAGGAGTTATTAATCCTCTTTCTTCAGAAAAAGCATGTATATTTACACCTGTTTCTTTAGCTATATTATTTAGGTATTTTAAGTCTGATCCATTTAAGACAGTGCTAGACATTATCTCTCCAGTTTTTGCATTTTGAGATACAGCACCATTAAAGCTAAGAACATAATCTTCTTCTTTTAATAAATTAAGTTCTTCCAAATAATGCCTTAAACCTTCAGAAGGTCTTCCTGAAGCTAAAACAACTTTAACACCTTTTTCTTCTGCTTTTTTTATTGCTTTTTTATTTCTTTCAGAAATCTTTTTATCACTTGTTAATAATGTTCCATCCATATCTAATGCTATTAGTTTATACATACTCTTCCTCCAATTGTTTAAAATTAATTTAGTATATAAAATACTAAATTACTACTACATCACATTGTATCATAATAAAAGATTTTATCATACTTAATGCATAAATTATCTATTTTTCCAAAATAAACTTTTCTATTGCATATGCTACTCCATCTTCATCATTTGTCTTAGTTATAAAATCAGCTACTTCCTTTACTTCAGTAAATGCATTTCCCATAGCTATACCTAACCCTGCATATTTAATCATAGATAAATCATTAGCTGCATCTCCAAAAGTAATTATTTCATCTCTATTTATTCCCAACATTTGAGAAAGTTTTTTTATGCCCTCACCTTTACTAACATTTTTATGCATAATTTCTAAATAGAAAGGAGTACTTCTGCACATACTATATCTTTTATAAATTTCTTTAGGCATCTTTCTTAATGCTTCTTCTAATATTGGTTCTGGATCTATCATCATTAATTTAATAATATCTTCCTCATCATCTATAGTATTAAAATCCACTACATTATAAGTAATTTCATCCATTTCAGCCTCATGATCTGTATACTTATTAATTTTAGGCGTTATTAGTCCTCGTGTTGGTGAAAACGCTAAAATATTTATTCCTAAATTATCCGCTATATTAGTTATATACTTTAAATCATATCCTTTTAAAATAGATTTAAATATTATTTCTTTTGTTTTTACATTTTGAGCCATTGAACCATTAAAACTAATTACATAATCTGTTTCTTTCAACAACTCAAGTTCTTTTAAATATCTTATTAACCCCTCAATTGGTCTTCCAGAAGTTAAAACCACCTTAACCCCTTTTTCTTCTGCTTTTTTTATTGCCTCTTTATTTCTTTCAGAAATTTTTTTGTCTGTTGTTAATAATGTTCCATCCATGTCGATAGCTATTAACTTATACATAATTACCTCTCCCCCAAAAGATCATATTATATAACTTAATAAAATAAGTAAATCACCTTCATTTTACAGTAATATTTTATATTAGGCAAATAATGGGAGAGTATGCTTTAATAACATGAGTTGTAATATCTAATACATTTAACTCACATTTTGTAACTAATATATATTTTTTTCATAATATAAAAATATATATTAGAATTTGTTGAGGTATTGTTATGCTTGAATCAATATTGTTAGTTTCATCTTTATGTATAGATTCCTTTGTTGCAAGCATTGCTTATGGTACATCCAAAATTAAAATCCCACCAGTATCTGCTTTAATAATAAATTTAGTATCTACATGTACACTTGGGATTTCTTTATTCATTGGATCTATAGTAAAAAAATTTCTACCTGGTAATTTGCCTATGATAATAGGATTTATTCTTTTAATGTGTCTAGGTGTATATAGATTATTTGAATGTATATTTAAATCATATATCTCTAAACGTTCAAAAATAGACACACCTTTAACTTTTAAATTATTCGATTTTAAATTTGTATTAGATGTTTATGCTGATGAAACAAAGGCCGATTTTGATAATTCTAAAATATTAAATCCTAAAGAAGCATTTTATTTAGCATTAGCTTTATCACTAGATAGTTTGGCTGTAGGATTTGGTTCCAGCTTAACTAGTATTAACTATCTACAAGTTATTATTTTATGTTTTATTATAGGATTTTTAGCTGTATCTATCGGAGTTTTTGTTGGCAAAAAAGTAGCTGATAATATAAATATTGAACTTTCTTGGCTATCTGGTGCATTACTTATAATATTAGCTATTATTAAATTTTTATAAAATTATAAGGCTATGCTTTAAAACATAGCCTTATAATTTTATATTTAAATATCTAAAATTTCTTTTATCTTATTAATATCTATATTTTCCTCAAATATCTTTGATAGCTTTTCATATTGTTCATTCTTATATTCAGCTATTTCTTTAACATTATTATCTTCTGAAACTTCGATATTATTATTTTTTTTCAATGCATTTATAAATGCATTAGTAAATTCCTCTGAATCAAATATCCCATGCAAATAGGTTCCTACTACATTTCCAAATTTATTACATACCCCAATAGTATTTCCTTCTAAATCTTTTATAAATGATTTTACATTTTTTCCAACTTTGCTTATACCATTGTGTATCTCATATCCACTGACATTTTTACTTTCTAAATTATTAATATTCTCCAGATTACACACTACCTTAGCTTCTACTTGTTTTGTGATCTTTCTTTCATTAAATCTTGTTCTTATATCTAATAAACCAAAACCTTCTTCCTGTAGAACTTTACCTTCTACTCCTGCCTTATCTAAGAGTAATTTTCCAAGCATTTGGTATCCACCACATATTCCTACTACCAATGTCCCGTTTTGATGTAAATTAATTATTTCATCAAACAAACCATTATCTTTTAATATTTTTAAATCTTCAATAGTATTTTTAGTTCCTGGAATAATTACTAAATTAGGCGTTTTTAAATCTTTTGCACATTCTACATATCTAACATTTACATCTTTTATTCTATCCAAAACAGTAAAATCAGTAAAATTTGACATATGAGAAAGCCTAATTATAGCTATATCTAATTTCTCTTTTTTCTCTATATTTTTAATCTTATCAGTAACACTATCCTCATCATCAATATCTAAAATCTCATAAGGCATTACACCTAGTACAGGTATTTTAATTATATCTTCTAATTGTTTTATTGCAGGTTTAAAGAATTCTTTATTTCCTCTAAATTTATTTATTATAACACCCTTAACTCTTCTTCTTTCTTTTTCTGATAATAATTGTAATGTTCCAACAATAGATGCAAAAACTCCACCTCTATCAATATCTGCTACTAAAATTACTGGTGCATCTACACTCTCTGCCATATTCATATTGGTTATCTCAGTTTCCTTTAAGTTTATTTCTGCACAACTACCTGCACCTTCTAACACAATTAAATCATAATCACTGCTTAATTTATCATATGCAGATTTGGCTCTGGCTCTTAATTCTTTATTTAATTCCTTATACTTATAAGGTTCAATATTAGCATAAACTTTTCCTTCAACTATAACTTGAGTATATTCTCCACTTGGTTTTAATAATATAGGGTTCATCAAAGCACTAGGCTCTATTTTACATGCTTCAGCTTGTACTACTTGAGCTCTCCCCATTTCCAATCCGTCTTTTGTAACATATGAATTTAAAGAAATATTTAAAGCTTTAAAAGGAGCTACCTTTAATCCTTGATTTTTTAAAAATCTACATAAAGCAGTTGCCAAAGTACTCTTACCAACTGAAGATGCTGTACCTAAAAACATTATATTTTTCTTCTTCATACTACCCTCCAAAACCGTATTTTACCATAAGACATATGAACAAAAATAACGAGTCCAAAATGCCCTGATTATTTTTTCATTAGACAAGGACATAGATTAGTCTCATAGCAAACCTATTAGCCAAATCTGCTGATGCAGTATAATGAAAAATAAGCTTAACAAATGGACTTGTTATTTTTTGATTATGCCTAATATTTAATAATTAAGTATTTTTATTTACTTAATTGTTAAATATCCGTAGTCACCTGAAGTTTCTTTTTTTATAATTTCAAAATCAACTTTTTCTTTAAATATAGGTCCATCAAAAACAAATGTATGATATTCTCCATTCTCACCACTTGGATCACATCCCATTTCTTTTATGTTATTAACAATTTCTTTTGTTAATATAAGACCTAAAAATTCTTTATTTAATAAATTTAAATTTACTTTTTTTATTACAGTTCTAAATCCTATCTCTAAAAATTCATTAGTTAACTTTTCCCTATCTTCTTGCCATAATGGAAATTCACCTATAATTTCAGCTTCATTACAACGCTCTAAACACCAAGATTTATGATTTTCTATATCTATATCACCAAAAACACATAAATCAATTCCTAATTTTTTAGCATTTTTTAAAGCCTTCGAAAATTCTATTGAATAATCATCTCCATTAGGACAATTAACTTCTAACAAAGGTATGTCTAAAACCTCTGCAGTTTTTTGAAATAATTCTTTAGGTATCCCATGAAACCAAGAATTATTATTTTTATCAAATGTAACTAAGAGTGCAGCTGGTTTGTATCCCTTTTGAATCATTCTATACAAAGATAACATACTATCTTTACCACCACTATACGAAATTACAAATTTTAAATTTTTCATACACACACCCTCTAAACTAAATTACTATAACTAATACATTAATTTACTAAAAATTATATTCTTTTTACATATTTTAGCATATATTCAGAATATTTTTTATACTTTTAATTAATTTAATATTTTCTTCTTCTAATTTTACAGCTACTCTATAGTAAGATTCATCTAATCCCTCATAATTACTACAACTTCTTATTAAAATTTTATCTTCTAAAAGTTTTGATTTTAAATCAATTTTAGAATTAATTTTAAAAAATATAAAATTTACACTAGGATTATATACTGTTAAATTATTTAATTCTTTTAAACCATTATATAGTAAAGACTTCTGATATTCCATATAATCTATTGTTTTTCTTATATACTTTTTATCTTTAAGTGATGCTCTCGTTGCTAAATCTGCTAATATATTTATATTCCACGCCGGAGTTATCTTGTTTATCTCATTTTTAAATTTATTATTAGCTGTTATTGCATATCCTATTCTCATGCCTGGTAATGCAAAAAATTTAGTAAGTGATTTTATTATTATTAAATTAGAATATTCTTTTATAAATGAGTTCATTGACATATCTTCTTTTATAAAATCTAAAAATGATTCATCTATCAATACACTAGTACCAGTTTTTTTAGATTTCTTTAGAATATCTATTAATAATTTTTTATCACTTATTACACCTGTTGGATTATTAGGATTACAAATAAAAATCAAATCTAATTCATTATCAATATAATCTAAAATATCGTCTTTTATATGAAAATTATTTTCTTCGATTGTTTTATAAAATTTTGCTTCTGCATTAATAGCTTCAACAGCTTCTTTATATTCAGAAAATGTCGGAATAGGAATTAATACTCTTTTAGGATTTAATGCTCTTACTGCATTGAATAATACTTCTGCTGCTCCATTTCCCAAAATCAAATCATTAATATCAACATTTTCATATTCTGATATTTCATTTTTTAGCTCAAAATAAGTTATATCAGGATATTTCTCTATCTCTTTTAAGTTATCTACTATTGCTTGTTTAGCTTTATCTGACATTCCTAATGGATTTATATTAGATGAAAAATCTATTATATCATAATATTCTATTCCTCTTTTTCTTGCTATTTCTTTTACATTTCCTCCATGTCCTAAGTTAGCCACAGACATATCCTCCAATACTATTTAAAATTATAGCTAATATGTAACCTAAAACCGTGCTACAGTATAATACTTTTGAAGTTTTATTTACATCCTCTATACTAATTTTATTAATCATATCACCTATAGTAGGTTTTTCTACCAACTTTCCAAAATAATAATTAGCCCCTCCTAGTTCTATGCCTAATGCACCTGCCATTGCCGCCTCAGGATGTGCACTATTAGGACTAGAATGATTATATCTATCTCTTTTATATATCCTAAAACTATTTTTATAATTATATCCTAAAATCATAGATGAAATAATTATAAAAATACCTGTTATTCTTGCAGGAATATAATTAAATACATCATCTAATTTAGCTGGAAAATATCCAAAATCTTTATATTTATCATTTTTGTAACCAAACATTGAATCTAATGTATTAACACTCTTATAAACCATAGCTAACGGTGCTCCACCAATTCCTGCAAAAAATAATGGTGCTATAACCCCATCTGACATATTTTCTGCAATTGTTTCTATTACCGCTTTTATAATAGCAACTTTATCTAAATCATTAGTGTCTCGTCCTACTATAAATGACAATTGCTTTCTTGCACCTAAAATATCATCATTAATAATAAACTTAATAACTTTATACCCTTCTACCACTAATCCCTTGGATGAAATACAAAAATATATTAATATTCCACTTAAAACCACTCCAAAATAGCTATTAATTCTAGTAGCTAAACTTATAATAAAAAAATTAAACTCAAAAGTTAAAAATACAGTAATTACCCATGTAATTAAACCCGCCATCTTTAATGAATTGCTTAATAATTTTCTCATTAAAATCTCTAACTTACTTGCTATGCTTCCAATTATTCTAACAGGATGAACTGGATTTTCAGGATCACCTATTAATAAATCCAAAATAAATCCAATAGTTATTTCTATCATTCGTAAACCACCTTTTATTTGTTTCAACTAAAAAATCTTAGTAACATTTAGTATTTTTATAGGAAATTCAGTTGATATAACTACTTTATATCCTTCTCCTACATTTGGTTGCCACTCTATAAAACTTTTTTTATTATCATATAAAATTTCTAACAACATACCTATAGTTCCACCATGTATAACAGCTACAGCACTATCTATATTATTAATTTTTAAGGATTCTATTAGTTTATTAAAACCTATTTGTATCCTACTTTTAAATTCTTGTCTACTTTCTCCATTTGGACAACTTACACTTCCAGTCTCATCTATAACCCACTCATTATATTTAGGATGGTCTTTTAAATCCTCATGTGATTTTAATTCAAATTCACCAAAATCATATTCACAAAGTTCTGATAAAATATCATATTCCTTGTCTGGATATAAAATCTCTAGAGTTTGATTAGCTCTTTTTAATCCACTTGTAAAATATTTTTCACACATTGGATATTTATTTTTTTCCTTCTTTAAAATTAGTTCATTTATTCCCTCATCACTTAATGGAACATCTGATTTACCATAATATAATCTTTCCTTATTGCAATATGTTTTTCCATGTCTAATCAAGTATATATCAATTTCTTTCATCTTTTAATACCTCTTCTATTCCAAAAAATATTCTAGATACCTTTTTAGCTTCTTTTGATAAAAACTGTAGAACTTTTCCACACTCTTCTCTCCAAATTCTATCTTCTTGAGTTAATGGAACTATACCAGAACCTATCTCATCGCAAATAATTGTTTTATCCTTCAAATAACTTAAATTTTCTTTTATGATTTCTAATGCATCTATTTTCTTTAAAACACATTCTCTAATAAAAACATGAAGTCCAACTATACATTTATATGAGAAATCTAAATTACTATCATTACAAAAAAATAAATCTTCTTCTTGTAAGTTATACTTTGATTTTACAAAATCAATCTTTCCATTATACGCTCCACCGAAAACTAAAATCATATGACCTTCCTCTCTTCATATATATAATACATATTTTAATTAAAGTTAATATTGATTCTAAAATATTCCTGCTACTAATAATCCAGCTATTTCTCCCATTACTAATGAAAATCCTGCTACATCTCCAGATATGCCACCTAATTCTTTAATACATTTGTTTACACAAAAAGTTATAATAAGGCATATAGTCGGAACAATTATTATTCCAATAGATTTTAAGAACATACAAGAAATAAAATACGTTAAAACTAGTGCTGTTAGTAAAATAGTTTTATCCTTAATCCCTGTACCTTTTTTAAAATAACTTCCTAAGAGACTTTCTTTAATTGTAATTTTACTAATTAAAAAATATCCTGCAATACATCTACTTACTATAGGAATTAAAATTAAAATATATGGATTATTCCTTTTTTCTAAAAATGAATACATACTTCCAAATTGCACAAAAAATAATATTATAAGTGCTATTACTGCAAAGGCTCCTGTCGCTGAATCTTTTAATATTCTAAGTTTTTCTTTTCTCTCTCTTCTTGATAAAATAGCATCACAAACATCCATGAAGCCATCTAAATGTAACATACCCGTTACAATAAACGGAACCACCATAAGTAAGACACTTTTTAAAATCAATGATATGTTAAAAAAATTTAATATATAAAAAATTCCTACCCATACAGCACCTACAATACCTCCAATCAATGGATAAAATTTCATCATATTTTTAGCACCATCATCATCCCACTCCACATATGGCATTGGAATTATAGTAAACATACTTAAACACATAATAAGTCCCTTTATAAGTTTTTTCATACTTAATTCATATCCTTTCTAAATATAGTACAAGTAATAATATATTATTTTTTCGCTATGTTTTAATATCAAACATTCACTTGAAACATATGCTATATTTCAATATGGACTAAATTAAATTTTTCTTATGATATTTAACATTATTAAAACTACATTCAATAACATTTTCACATACTTTAGCTAATTCAGTATTAATCCTTCCTAACTCTTTTTTAAAATTTTCACTTACATTATCATATTTTATTGAATCATTAAATATATAATCTGATATAATTACAACATTTTTAACTTTACATATTATTTCTTTGATATCATTTAATATTTTTAATGACGGAGATTCTATTATACCATCTTTTATAAACATTTCATTAACTAAAAGAGAGGTTACACTATCAATTAATACAGTATCTTCTTTATTAATATTTTTTGATACTTCTTTTAAATCTTTAAATTGTTCTAACGTAAAAAATCCTAATCCTAATCTTTTTCTAATATGTTTTTCTATTCGTTTTTTGTCTTCCTCATCATATGGCTTCATTGTAGCTATATATATAACTTTATCTTTATTTAAAGATAAAGCTATCTTTTCACCGTAATCAGATTTGCCACTCTTTGATCCACCTATTATCAAATAATTCATATTATTTCTCTATTCCTATTCTTGAATTAATACCTTTTTGATAAGGGTGTTTTATTACTTTTATTTCTGATACATAATCAGCTATATCTATTAAAACTTGATTTGGATTTCTTCCTGTTAAAACAACTTCTAAACCTTTAGGCTTACTTTTTAAAAATTCCATAACCTCCTGTAAGTCTATTAAATTTAAATTAATAGATGCTATTATCTCATCTAATATAAGTAAATCAATATCTTCATTAATAGATTTTAATGTAACCTCTTTAAATCTTTTTGAATGTTCATTCTTTGTTTTAAACTGCTCTTCCTCCGACATAAATTTAAAAAAGCTTTTTACGGGTTCTCCCTTATAAACTTGAAAATTTTCACCTAATTTTTCAATAGAAAGTAATTCTCCCGTATTATTATCTTTTAAAAATTGAGTAAGCAATACCTTTTTTTCTCTACCACATGCCCTCATTCCAAGTCCCATAGCAGCTGTTGTTTTTCCTTTTCCATCTCCACAATAAATATGTATAAGTCCTAAATCCATTATCATCATTCCTTACTTTTTATTTTACCTATATTTAAACCATATTAAAAAATAGTAAAGCAGCATATTTATTTTATCTTATACTTCATCTAAAAATCCAGTTAATAACTTACAATTAATTGATTTCTTTTTAGGCACATGAAATAATGTTCCTTATTTAATATAAATTCCTTTTATTATTTGTTTTATCTACATAATATTAATAAATCAAAACAATTATAACATAAGAGAAATAAGCCAACGATACCTTTTATATCATTGACTTATTCCTCTTATTTAATAGTATATTTTTCTATATTAATCCATTTTCTTTTAAAAATTCTTTTGCAACATCATTTGGATCTTCTCTTAACTCATCTACTTTATAATTCATTTCACTCATTACTTCATTTGTTATTAAAGGTGATATATTCTCAATAATAGGTAATATTTCTGGATATTTATCTAATACCTCAGAACGTACAATCGGAACTGCATAATATGGTGGAAAAAAGTTTTTATCATCTTTTAATATTTTAAGATCATATTTTTTTAATAATCCATCTGTTAAAAATGCATCTACAACATCACTTTCATTATTCATTAAAGCTGTATATTTAGGTGTACCATCAATTCCAATTTCTTGTTTAAAATTAAAATTATATTTCTTTTTTAACCCTATGACACCATCTTCTCTATTAAGAAACTCTAATGAAGTTGTAGCTATAAGTTTATCACCTACTTTAGCCATATCAGTTATTGAATCTAAATTATATTTTTGAGCTGTTTCTTTTTTTACCGCTAAAGCATAAGTGTTATTAAATCCCATTTGTTTTAATACTTCAATATTAAATTTTTCTTTATAATCTTTCTTAACAGTATTATAAACTTTTTCCACATCAGATATTGGCGGATACTTTAAAGTATCTCCATAACATGTACCAGTATAATCAACATACATATCAAGTTCTCCTGTTTTTAATGCTGAAAAACATATTTGAGTACCCCCAAGAGCCTTTTTACGTTCAACTGAAATATCTGTATTAGCTTCTATAGCTTCCGAAAGTATATTACAAAGTATCTCTTGCTCTGTATAATCCTTGCTTCCTATAGAAATTGTTTTATCATTATTTTTTAACGGTATATTATTTACTATAAATAAGGCTAATACTATACACGCTATAACTCCAATAAATTTCTTTAATTTCTTATTTTTCTTTAATTTTAGAACTAGATTTTTAGAAGTTCTTTTCTGTAAACTAATAGGTGTGACTAAAATTTCAATTATTCCAAATAAGAAATCAACTAATAATGCTAATATACAAGCTGGAATTGCACCTGCTAATATCTGATAATTATTAACTGTTCTTATTCCTGAAAAAACTAAATAACCTAATCCTCCGCCGCCAATAAAAGCTGCCATTGTCATAAGTCCTACTGCAGTAACTGCTGAAATTCTAACTCCTGACATAATAACTGGTAAAGCTAAAGGTAACTGTACTTTTACTAATATTTGAAATCTTGTAAGTCCTATAGCTTTTGCAGCTTCTAGCATTTGTGGATTTATGTTTTTAATTCCTGTATTTGTATTCTTTATAATAGGCAATAATGAATATAATACAACCATAACAATTGCAGGAGTTGTTCCTATTCCTAAAAATGGTATTGCAAATCCTAACAGTGCCATACTAGGAATAGCTTGAACAACATTAGCTACTGCTATAACAGGTTTATTTAATTTTTTTATATAACTTATGCATATACCTACTGGTATTGCAATCACAATTGCTAATCCTACAGCTAAAACCGTAAGTTTTATATGTTCAATTAGCAACATAAAAATTTGTGATTTAGATTCTATCAAATAATTCCAAAAACCATCCATTGTTTATTCTACCTCCTCTGTGTCCAAAAATTGCTGACTAAGAGTTGTAAACAAACTACTTTTAGTTATTATTCCTTTTAATATATTATCATTATCAATAACAGGAATTTTAGATATTTTCTTTTCTTTAACTAGCTCAAGTATATCTATTATTGTTTCATCTGGAGATATATTTAAAAAGTTAGATTCCATTACATTTTTTATAGATATGCTTCTATCCGTTTTATTTTGTATTTGTTTAGCTGTAATAATTCCTAAAAGACAATTAGATTTGTCAATTACCATTAAACTATCAACCTGAAAACTTCTCATTTTTTCCATAGCTTTTAATAATGACATATTTTTATAACAAGTAACTGGATTTTCAATCATTATATCTTTTGCTTTTATAAAATCTGGAGAAGACCATATTCTATTTTTACCAATAAATTCACTTACAAAATCATTACATGGATTTTTAAGTATATTTTCTGGAGTATCGTATTGAACTATCTCCCCATTATTCATTATACAAATTTTATCTGCTATTTTTATAGCTTCATCCATATCATGTGTAACAAAAACTATAGTTTTTCTTAATTTAGATTGTAAATCAATTAACTCATCTTGAAGTTGTAATCTTGTTATAGGATCAAGGGCACTAAATGGTTCATCCATCAATATTACTTCTGGTTCCGTTGCAAATGCTCTTGCAACACCTATTCTTTGTTGTTGTCCTCCACTAAGTTCAGTTGGGTAACGATCTAAATATTCTTCTGGATTTAGTCCCACCATATTCATCAATTCATACGTTTTCTTTTCTATAAAATTTTTATCTACCTTTTCTACTCTTTGAATTATTTCAATATTTTCTCTTATAGTCATATGAGGAAATAATCCCGTCTGTTGAATAACATACCCTATATTTCTTCTTAACTTTATAACATCTTTAAATGCAATATCTTCCCCATTAATTAAAATCTTACCTGTAGATGGTTTTATAAGAGCATTTATCATCTTTAGAGTAGTAGTCTTACCACATCCACTTGCACCAATAATACTTACTAATTCTCCTTTATTTATCTTAAAAGATATGTTTCTTAAAACATTTTGATTTTTAAAAACTTTACTTACATTCTTAAATTCTATCACTAAAAATCTCCCCCTCTTCGCAAGTAACAACTTTATTATAACATAAAGTTGTTACATTTTCCCAAAAGCTATATTTTAATTGGATATGAGATAATCACATGCTTTAATAGGAAATCATCATCAAGGTATGCTTTTTATAATATATTTTTAAGTAAAAAAATAAAGACAACATATTTTGTTGCCTTTAATTATAAGCGTTATGGATACATAAAATTGTAAACTCTTTCATAACAATCTTCCTCACCTACAAAATAGAAAATATCTCCTTCTCTAAATACAGCATATGGTCCTGGTGACATTACTAAAGAATCTCCTCTTTTTATTGCTATGATGGTTGCAAATGTATTGTGCCAAAAATTAATTTCTGATATATTCTTTCCTATGTAAGGTGTATTATTATTTATGTTTATTTCAAATGGTATAAATGGATTTATAGACTTAAACCTATCCGTTTTATCTATTAAATCTAACAGTTGTTCCTTAAGATATTTATTTTCCTCTGTTTGTCTTTCTATACTACTTAATATTTCTTTTTTCAAGTCGTTTACTGTTTGAATATCTTCATACTGCTTTACAAATTTAATTGCATTTTGGTGAGATTTTATTACAACCCCACTTCCTTTGGTCGTATCTACAATCTCCATATCATTTAAAATACAAATGGCTCTTCTAGCTGTTTCTGATGATACACTATATTGAGCTGCTAAAGCTGATCGTGCATATATTTTATCTCCCACTTTATAATGCCCATTTGCTATTTTCGAAGCAATATCTGCAGCTATTTGTTGATATACAGGACTTACTATTTTCAGTTTTTTCTTCATTTTTCCTATCCTCTTATTAAAATGTATATTTATAAAATAATTATTAAATTCACAGAAAAAATCCGATAAGCGGATATTTTTACTCTTTTATTTTTTTAGATTATATTCTCTAAAAAATAAGTTTTCAACACGTATTTTACCATACTATATAAATTTATTCTATTGTTTATATATAATCTGTTATTTATATATAAAATAAACAGTTAGATATAACTAATACATCTAACTGTTATATTATTAAAATTTATTTAAACTTATTTTTTATTATTTATTTTAAATTTATAACACTACCTCTTTCTATAAGTTGTGTATCTAATTCTATTATCTCATTTTCACATTTATTCTCAATTATTTTTATTAAAAGTTCACATGCAGTTTCTCCGAGTTTATATATTGGTTGTGCTATTGTTGTAAGTTCCGGTTCAAACAAAGCTGACATATTTATATTATCAAATCCTAATATAGATATATCTTCAGGTATCTTATAACCATTTCGTATAAGATACTTCATTCCCCCAAGTGCCATTACATCACTACTATAAAATATAGCATCAATATTTTTTGAAACTGATAATAATTCCTCAGTAGCCTTAATTCCTCCTTCAATAGAAAAATCTGACTCTATCATTAAGTTTTCATTATATAATCCCAAACTTTTACTAGTTTCTATATAACTTTCATTTCTTAATTTAGCTACTTTAACTTTTGCATTTCCACCAACAAAAGCAATATTTCTATGATTTAATTTATATAAATATTCTATTCCCTGTTTAATACCTTCAATATTCTTAGAAAATACACCACTATATTCATTTATCGATTCTACATATCTATCTACTAAAACAAAAGGAACTTTATTACTCTTTAATATATTTAAATTCCGTTCACTATTACCACCTGCCGCAAATATAACACCGTCAACTAATTTGCTTATAAGTAGTTTTACATATTTTTCCTCTTTATCTGTATTATTATAAGAATTACATAAAATAATATTATAATTTAATTTTTCTGCAGTATCTTCTATTGTTTTTGCCATCATTGCAAAGAAGGGATTCTCTATGTCAGGTAATATTATCCCAATTGTATTAGTTCTATTTGTACTTAAACTTCTAGCTACAGTATTGGGAATATAATTCATTTCACTCGCAGCTTTAAGAATTTTCTTTCTTGTTTCATCTGATACATTTATTGGTTTATTATTTAATACCATAGAAACTGTAGTCTTTGAAACATTTACTTCCTTAGCTATATCCATTATAGTAACTTTTTTCACAATGTCTCCCTCCATAATATAACTTATAATAAGTTCTATTATCTTTATATTTTATAGCATTCTTATAATACCAAAAATAATTAATTTTACCAAACTATTTTTTATAATAAATAACTTTTCAATACTTAATTTCTTATAAATACGATTCTATTTTTTTAATTATAACATATAGTAAAAAAGCTTTTAAATGCATCTTATCGATAAAAGATCTCTACTAAAAGTAGAGATCTTTTATTAGTTATATTTATTTGGTTAATACTTTTAATTCTGCTGGAACTTGTTTTTCTACAGTTTCACCTTTTAAAATTTTGCCTGCTTGTTCTACAGAAAGTTCTCCCATTAACCCTGGTTGTTGAGCTATAGTTGCAGTCATCTCACCAGCTTTTACAGCTGTTTCTGCATCTGCATTTCCATCAAATCCTATAACCATAACATTTTTATTAGCTGCCTTTAACGCTTTTACAGCCCCTAAAGCCATTTCATCATTATGAGCAAATACTACGTCAAAATCTGGAGTTGCTTGAATTATATTTTCCATTACTGATAATCCTTTTTGTCTATCAAAATCTGCTGCTTGGCTTGCTACTACTTTTACATTACTTTTACCAGCTATAATATCATTGAAACCTTTACCTCTATCTCTTGTAGCTGATGCACCTGGTACACCTTGAAGTTCTACTATATTAATAGTTTGTTTATCTTTTAAAGTCTCTAACATATATTCTGCTGCCATATTTCCACCTTTTACGTTATCAGAAGATATATGAGAGGCAACTTCCCCACCATTTGCTTCTCTATCTAAAGTTATTACTGGTACTTTGCTATCATTAGCAACTTGTATTGAATTTTTAACTGCATCACTATCTGTTGGATTTATTATTAATGCAGCCACACCTTGTTGGATTAAATCTTCCACATTTGATCTTTCTTTAGTAGAATCATTTTGTGAATCTAAAACTACTAGCTCATACCCCATTTCCTTAGCTTTCTTTTCTGCACCCTCTTTCATTGAAACGAAGAATGGATTATTTAATGTTGAAAGAACCATACCTACTTTATTATCATTAGTCTTTTTTTGTGAACATCCCATAAAACTTCCAACCATTAATGCTCCAGCCATAGTAAGTGATAATAATTTTAAACTTCTTCTTCTCATAATTAATTTCCTCCTCTTTGTCTTATAAATTATTTATATTTTTTTAAGTATCTTTTTTATTTTCTCCCTTTTTTGTCTAATAATACAGCTACTAATATAACTATTCCTTTTATTATTAATTGATAGAATGGTGATACATTAAGAAGATTTAGTCCGTTATTTAAAACTCCTATAATTAATGCACCTATTATAGTACCCATTACACTTCCTTCTCCACCTGCAAGGCTGGTACCACCTATTACTACTGCAGCAATTGCATCTAATTCAAATCCTGATCCTGCATTCGGAGAAGCTGAACCAATTCTACTAGTTATAATAACACCACTTATTGCAGCTGCTATACCTGAAACTACATATACTAGAGTCTTTATTCTATCTGTATTTATACCTGAAAGTCTTGCTGAATCTTCATTTCCACCTAAAGCATATAAATATCTGCCAAATCTTGTTTGAGTTAATACGTAATATGCTATTCCTACCATTATGGCTGTGATTATTACTGGTAGTGGTAATATTCCTAATTTTAAATTTCCTATAGCATTAAAACTTCCTGTTAATCCTGATATAGGATTTCCATTTGTAAATACATAAGTTACACCTCTAAATATAGTCATAGAAGCAAGAGTAACTATAAATGCTTGAACTTTTCCTTTTGAAATAAGCATTCCATTAATAACACCTACTATAATACCTACTACTATTGCAGCCACGATCGCCAAGAATACGTTTCCATTAGAGTTAATAATTGATGCAGCTAATGCTCCACTAATAGCTAATGTTGATCCTACTGATAAATCTATTCCTCCTGTTAAAATTACAAATGTCATACCTATAGCAATTATTGCATTCACAGAAACTTGAGTTAATACGTTAGTTATATTTGATATTGATAAAAATCTTGGAGTTAATATAGAAATAGCTATACATAATATGAAAAGCCCTATTAATGATTTATATTTTGATAAATTTTTATTTTTAATACTTTGCATAATTATCCCACCTTTTTTCACTTTATACCTACAGCTAACTTCATTACTGATTCTTGGTTAGCTTCATCTCTTGAAAGTTCGCCTGAAACTGCGCCTTCTCTCATTACCATAATCCTATCGCTTATGCCTAAAACTTCTGGTAAATCTGAAGAAATCATTATTATAGCTTTACCCATAGCTTTTAACTTATTTAATAATTCATATATCTCCTTTTTAGCTCCCACATCTATACCTCTTGTGGGTTCATCAATAATTAAAACTTTAGGTGATAATAATAACCATTTTGCTAAAATAACCTTTTGTTGATTACCTCCACTTAAATTTTTTATAAGTTGTTCAGCATTTGGAGTTCTTATTCTTAATTTCGCAATATAATCTTCAACATCTTTTTCTTCTAAAGATCTATTAACACGTTTTAAATTGTTTTGGTACACCTGTAGATTTGCTAATGTCATATTTTCAGCTACAGACATTCCTAAAATTAGTCCTTCTTTCTTTCTATCCTCTGGTAAATAACATACCCCTTTATCTATAGCATCCTTTGGGCATTTTATATTTACCTTTTGACCGTCTATAAATATTTCTCCACTTTCACTTTTAAAATCTCCAAATATTGTTTTTGCAAGTTCTGTTCTGCCAGCGCCCATTAAGCCTGCTACACCAAGTATTTCACCTGCATCAACTTTAAAAGAAACATTTTTAACTTTCTTTTGATAATTTAAATTCTCTACATTTAATATTGTTTCACCTTTTTCAACTTTCTTATATGGGAATTGATCTTCTATAGTTCTTCCTACCATCATTGCTATTAATTTATCATTATTAATATCAGCAACCTTAGCTTCACCAGCATATTTACCGTCTCTAAGTACTGCCACCCTATCACACATTGCAAATATTTCTTCCATTCTATGAGATATGTATATTATAGCTATATTTTTTTTCTTAAGATTATCAATTACCTCAAATAATTTTTTAGTTTCTACATCTGTAAGTGCAGTTGTTGGTTCATCCATTATGATTATACTTGAATTTTTAGTTAAAGCTTTTGCGATTTCTATCATCTGCTTTTCTCCTACATTGATATCTCTTACCAATGCTTCTGGATCAACAGTACATCCTATTTGATCTAAGAATAATTTACTTCTTTCTATTAAAAGCTTTTTATTTATCTTTCTTGTATATTTAGAAAATTTTTCATTTCCTAAGAAAATATTTTCTGCTACTGTTAGATTAGGGAGAACACTTAACTCTTGATGTATTATGGCAATTCCTAAGTTTTCTGCTTCTTTGATTCCTTTAATAGTAACCTCTTCACCATCTATAAATATCTTTCCCTCATCTTTAGTATAAACTCCACTTAAAATTTTCATTAAAGTAGATTTTCCTGCTCCATTTTCTCCCATTAAAGCTGTTACTTCTCCACCATAAGCCGTAAGATTAACATTATCGAGTGCTTTTACTCCAGGGAAGATTTTTGATATATTATCCATCTTCAATTTAGGTTTCTTTGTTTCCATTAGAATTCCCCCTTTTTTAAAAAACAACTCCTGATTTTAAAATTATATTTGCATAAGGAGTTTGTTCTCCAGTTCTTACTACTGCTTTACATTCCTTTAATTTAACTTTTAATTCTTCATGAGAAATAAATGTTACTTTAGTATCTTTTATTTCCTCTTTTATTTGATTAAATATATTAGGATTAATATCCTTAGTTTCAGTAGCTAAAATAACTTCTTCAACTTCTAATTCTAATAAAATAGCTTTCATTGTATCCATAAAAGTTGGTAAATCTTTTATAAGTGCTAAATCTATTCTTTTAGTTTCATCTGGAATAGGTAATCCACAATCTCCTATTGCTAACATATCTGTATGACCCATTTTAGAAATAACTAAGGATAATTCACTATTTAATAACTGTGTCTTTTTCATTTTATAATTCCTCCTTATAAGTTCTTATTACCTCTTCTAAATATGGTATTGATGTTTGAGCACCTTCCTTTTGGACTGCTAATGAAGATACCATATTTCCAAATTTAACAGCTTTGGTCAAATTATCAAATGATAGTTCATTAATACAAAGCTTAGAACTTAATCCACCTATAAAACTATCACCTGCTGCTGTTGTATCTATTGCATTAACTTTAAATGCATTTACTATCTCTGCATCTTCTTTAGAAACTACTGCTGCACCTTTTTCTCCTAAAGTTATAATTGTATATTTAACGCCTTTATCTATTAAAATTTTTGCAGCTTTTTTAGCGGTTTCTAAATCTGAAACTGTTACTCCTGTAATAACTTGTGCTTCAGTCTCATTAGGTATTATCATATCAGTATACTTTAATAACTCATCACTTATTGTTTTTGCTGGTGCTGGATTTAATATTGTTATTTTATTTAATTCTTTTGCTCTTTTAAAAGCTTTTATTGCAATATCTTCTGGAGTTTCAAATTGTGAAATTACAATATCACTATTTAAAATTGCTTCTTCTGCATTATCTATATCTTTATCATCTATTTTCATATTTGCACCTGGTTCAACAATTATAGAGTTATTTCCATTTTTATTAACCATTATCATTGCCATACCAGTTGTTTCATTTTCATCTATTGAAATATATTGAGTGTTCATACCTTCTTTTTTAAACCCCTCAACCATATTCCTTCCATTATCATCATTTCCAACCTTACCAATCATATAAACATTAGCACCTGATCTTCTTGCAGCTACTGCTTGATTAGCCCCTTTTCCCCCAGGTATCTTTTTAAAATTATTTGATAAAATTGTTTCTCCTTCTTTAGGCATATTTTCTATTTGAAAAACAAAATCCATATTTATGCTT
The DNA here is from genome assembly GCF_019431045.1 of Clostridium weizhouense. Classification (GTDB taxonomy): domain Bacteria; phylum Bacillota; class Clostridia; order Clostridiales; family Clostridiaceae; genus Clostridium; species Clostridium weizhouense. Next base: position 261,545 of record NZ_JAHXPT010000002.1, read on the forward strand.
CCTAAAATACAAATGTTATTCATATTAAATTAAACCTCCATATATATTATATGTTCTTTAGTTAATCGGTTTACTTTACCGGTTAACTTTATAATACACTGCTTTGAATACATTTACAATAGATTTTTTTTATTTTTTCTAATAAATTAAATACATATTTAGAATCAAATACTTTATATTGAATTTAAAACCATGTTTCTAACTTCTTTTTATAATATTATAATTTCTTAATATTTTTAATTTATTCATATAGAAAAATTAATATCTCTATCTTTTATTTATTAAAAATCACTATGTTTTAAGTGACTATTAATATTTTAAAACATAACTTTAAAAATAAATAAAAGAATCTTCATTAATTTAAAGATTCTTTTATTTTTCACATATCTTATAGGAAACATCTATTACATTTTTAATCAATTTATCAAATCCATATTTGATTTAGTATAAATAATTTTTATTTTAAATTCTATTTTTCAAAATTAATATATTAACTATCACTTAATCTATTTAAACTATTATAATGTTTTATATCATATTAAACCTTTATCAAAGAACAAATGTATAACGACTAATTACATTAGAAATAAATAATAATAGACTAGATATAAAAGCATGGTATGCTCTTTTAATTTCTTTTTCATCTTTACTTATAGATGAAATTCTTTGGTATTCTACCCAATTTATGCTTAAAAAAACTCCTGCTGCATAAATACCCAAAGTATTTGCAACTTTAGGATTATCACTCTTATCAACAAGATTTTCTGCATAATTAGTACCCTGTATTTGATCTATCAGTTTAGCTCTTTGCCAAAAATTAAAATCTAAATTTTTTAATAGTGATATAATAATAACGTATAATGTATTAATTGATAAATTAATAATACCTATTTGTCTCATTAATTCATTTATATCTATTTCTGAAGAAGTATTATCTGTTTGACCTTGTGTAGAACTATCAGTTGAAGTACTTGAACTTGTATTTTCGTGCTTAGTTTCTGATTTATTTATGTTATTAAAGTTTTTTTGGCTATTATTCTCATTATTTTTTGCCATTATCTCACCTACATTATAAATACTATTAATTATTAATCTATGCTTTATCTTAAAGGCGACAAAGTTAATACATTAATTAAAATTAATATTATATTATTTAATGTATGTATAATTAATATAAATGGACTTTATTAGTTATAAATATACTAAAAAAATGATGCATCAAAATTATTTAATACATCATTCTTACTATAAAAATAAATTTTATTTAAAAATATAGTTTAATTTATTTTTCTTAATTCATCTAAATAACAATCATCTATCTTTGCTTCTTCAAATGTAGCCATGTTATTCATTACTGCACATGCTGAATCCATTATAGAAAAAGCTAAAGGGCACCCACTACCCTCTCCAAGTCCCATATCCAAATTTAAAATAGCCTCTAATTCAAGTTCCTTCATAGCAATTTTAAAGCCAATTTCTTTTGAACCATGAGAAGTAAACATATATTTTTTAACTTTCGAATTTAATCTATATGCTACAAGTGCTGCAACTACTGATATAAATCCATCAATTACAACAGGTATTTTATAATATGCTGAACCTAAAAACACCCCTACCATTGCTGCTATATCAAACCCTCCAACTTTTGATACTACATCTATAGGGTCATTTTTTTTAGGCTTGTTTATATTTATTGCTTTTTTAACTACTTCTATTTTCTTTTTGTAAGCTTCCTCTAAAAGCCCTCCTCCATATCCTACAACATCTTCTACATTACACCCTGTTAATGATGATAAAACAGCACTACTTGTTGAAGTGTTACCTATTCCCATTTCTCCAACTCCAAGTATTTTATAACCTTCTTCTTTTGCACTTTCTACTGCTTCAACTCCAACTAATATTGCATGAAGTGCTTCCTCATAAGTCATTGCATTTCCTTTTGCTATATTATTAGTTGATTTTCTTATCTTCCTATTTAAAACTGATGGATGAGTAAAATCGCTATTTATTCCTACATCAATCACTTTTAAATCTGTATTATTAGCCTTAGCAATTACTCCAACACCTGTTAAGCCTTTAGTAAAATTAATTGTTTGTGATAATGTTACATACTGTGGTGTAGATGCAACACCTTCTTCCACCACTCCATTATCAGCGCACATTATAATTATTGCTCTTTTATCCAAAGTATTTTTTATATTTCCAGTAATCCCAGCAAGCTTAATAGCCATAGTCTCCAATTTACCAAGACTATTTAAAGGTTTGGCAAGTGAATTCATTCTATCAGTTGCTTTCTTTATTACTAAACTATCTAAATCACTTATTCCTTCTAGTACTTCTTTTAATAACTTTTCACTATTACTCATTTTTTTAATTCACCTATTCCCAACACTACTTTTTATATTATTTATTTATGCTATATTTTAAAACAGTGTTGATATTCTAGTATAAGCCTGAACTGGCATTGAAATTTATACTACAATATCAACCTTCACTTAAAACATAGCCTTTATTTAAAACATAGCCTTTATTTAAAATAAATTCCTCTGTCCATGAAACTTTATACCAAAATACAAACTATTTTAAAAATATTATTTTAACTTACTTATTAAATACTTTATTAAATCTTCTTCGTTATTAAATTCTAAATCATATTTAAACTTAGGATTTTCAATAACTATTAACTTAATATTACACTCTCTTACAGCCTTAAGCTTCTCTAAAACACCCCCTTGAATTCCACTATCTTTAGTTAATACAGCTTTTATATTATATTGGTTAATAAAAGCTTTCTCTAATTCATATGATATGGGGCCTTTAAGTGCTATTATATCTTCAATTTTTACTCCAGCTTGGATTATCTTTCTCAAAACTTCATATGAAGGAAGTATCCTATGTAATACTCTATAATTAAAATTTATATCTAAAAATTTTGAAATATTATTACTTCCTGTTGTGTTTAATACATTTCCATCTAATGATTTCATTAATTCAATTGCTTCTTCATAATTTTTTACTCTTATTATATCTTCACCCTGAATTTCTTCTAAAGCTCCTAGTCTTTCATATCTAACATAATTAATTTTAAGTTCTTTAGAGCATTCTATTGCATTATTAGTAACCTCTTTTGCATAAGGGTGTGATGCATCAACTAAAATTTTTATTTTATTTTCTTTTATCCATTTAATCATATTTTCTTTATTTAAAGGCTTAGTATTTAAACTTTTAAATTTAAACTTTTTTAAAAGTTCTCCACCATAATTAGTTGCCGTGGTTATAGCAATATCTTCAGTGTATTCATTAATTAACGATAGAATTTTTTTCCCCTCTGAAGTCCCTAAAATAAATCCTATCATTATTTTATAGCATCCCTTTTCTTGTTAGAATATCCTCTTGGAGTTATAAAGCATCCATCTTTTAAAAAGCTCTTTGAATTTCCAATTATAACAATAGACATCATATCAACTATTTCATCATTAAAATCTTTAATTTCACACAATGTATAACTTTGACCTTCTCTTAAAGCATTCCTAACAACTGCAACTGGAGTGGAATCTTTTCTAAATTCTTTGATTATCTCCATACATTCACCTAAATACTTATCTCTTCCCTTACTCTTAGGATTATAAAGAGAAATAACAAAATCTCCTTCTGCGGCAAGTCTTACTCTCTTTTTTATATCTTCATAAGGTGTCATTAAATCACTTAAACTAATATTACAATTATCATGCATAAGTGGAGCACCAACTATTGAACCAGCTGAACTTGATGCAGTAATTCCTGGAATTATTTCAACATTTTCATCCGTTTTCATTTCAAGAATTAATCCTGCCATTCCATAAATTCCTGAATCTCCAGTGCTTATAAGTGCTACATTTTTTTCTTTAGAAAGCTCTAATGCTTCTCTACATCTAGCCTCTTCCCCCATCATTCCTGTTGAATGAACTTCCTTATCATTTATTAATTCCTTTATCATATCTATGTACTTTGTATATCCAACAATTATATCGCTTTCTTCAATCCCCTTTATAGCCCTAACACTCATATTTTCTATTGAACCTGGCCCTATTCCTATAACTCTAAGTATTCCCAAAATCTTTTCCTCCTAAATATTTAAATTGCTCAATGTTTTAAAATAGTGTTGATAAAGTAAAGTCCTCTGTCTATGAGCTTTATCCGATAGCTGGTATCTGTAATTTCATAACAGCTACACGCTCCTGGATAACAACTTCTAACCATCAGTCAAAGACAAGCTTTATCTGATGATAAGAATTCTGTTTATACGATAATATCAACTTTTACTTTAAAACATAAACTATATTATTCCTTAACTCCAATACATAATGTAATTCCATTATCTTTTATTTTATTAACTATTATTTTTCCACCTGATAAATCTACACATGGCTCACAAACATTATAAACACCAACATTTTTTAATACAAAATCACTTTTTTCAAATTTATCTTCAACTTTTTTTATTTCATCTACAGAAAATGTCTTAAATTCACATTCTAAAGTTTTACTTAAATCAATAATAGCTTTTTCATTTTTCTTTATATCAATAGATACTATTTCTTTAACTGCTTTAATATCTAAATTATTCATAGTCAAATATTTTCTTATACACTCTTCTAGTTTTTCACTTGGAGTATCTCTTCTACATCCTATTCCCAAAATTAAATCTTTTTTTATTAATCTTAAAATTTTAGAATAGTCTAAACCATTATTTAAATTTAATTCCTTAGTTTCATAGATTTTATCTTTATCAGCTTTTATTTTGTGAGTTATCCAAATAGAATCTTCTCTTAACATTGGTATTAATTCATATCCTTTAAGTTTATCCAACTTTTTATAATCATCTTTTATCCCTACTAAATTCCCTTTTACCAATAATGAAGATATATACTTTGCTTTCTTTAAGTCTTCTATTATAAAATCATTATGTTTTGCTAAAACATCTGGAGCAACTATTCCCAAATTATCTGTTGCAGTTGTTATTATAGGAGTATTGTTTAAAAGCTTAGATATCTTTGTAGCCAGTTCATTTCCTCCACCTAAATGTCCTGATAATAAACTTATAGAGTATTTATTAGCCAAATCAACTACAACCACACCTGGATCTTTATCCTTAGTTTTTATAAAAGGCGCAATAGCTCTTACTGCAATACCTGTCGAAGATATGAATATTATTCCATTTGAATTATTAAATGCTTCTTTTGTAACATTGCTTAAATTAAAATCATACGTACTATATAGATTATTAAACGAGTTTATCTCTTTACTACTATCTAATTCACACTCACAATTATTACCTTCTTCTTTTATGTATAAAATTCCATTAAAACTCTTCTTAAGAAAATATGCCATCTCCTTTCCTTTAGGAGATGGACATATTATACTAATCATTTCTTTTCCTCTGCCTCTCTGAACATATGAGAGAAGCTTTTATCATATAATAAACTTTTTTCAAAATCACTATCAATAAAATCTCCAACCAAAATCTGTGCACATTTAGTGATATTATTCTCTTTTACTTTTTCAACTATATCATCTAATGTTCCCATTATTATTCTTTCATCTTCCCAAGTTGCTCTTTCTACAACCGCTATACCTACATTCTTTTTATAGCCTGCTCTTAATTTTTTAACAACCTTTTCTATCATTGAAACTGAAAGAAATATAGCCATAGAAGCTCCTACTGATGCTAAAACTTCAAGATCTTCTGTTTCTGGTACAGGAGTTCTACCTTCTACCCTTGTTAATATAACTGTTTGGGTAACACTAGGAAGAGTAAACTCTCTCTTTATTGAAGAAGCTGCTGCTGTAAAAGAACTCACTCCTGGAACAACTTCATATTCTATGTTTAATCTATCAAGTTCAACCATTTGCTCTCTTATAGCACCATATATTGATGGATCACCTGTATGTAATCTAACTACTAATTTACCCATCTGTTCTTCCATAGTCATAACTTCTAATACGTCTTCTAATGTCATATTAGCAGAATTATAAACTTGAACATCTTTCTTGCAATATTCTAAATGTTCTTTTGAAACTAAAGAACCTGCATATATTACAACATCAGCTCTTTCTAATAAATCTCTTCCTCTAACTGTGATTAAATCTACTGCTCCTGGTCCTGCTCCTATGAAATAAACCATATTACACCTCTTTCTTCATTTAAACCGAAATTAATCTTTCCAAAATGACTCATCTAAAATTTTATTCTCTGCTTGCTATTATTAATGACATATAATCTCTAAGTTTTAATATTGATTCTCTATCAGTTAATACAGTTTCACCTTCTCTTCCAACTCTACTGATATAAGTATAATTAAATCCTTTTTCTTCTAATATATTTAACACTTCTTCCTCATGTTTATACAGCTTCATTACTACAATAAATTTTTCATCTGTTATTTCATTTATCTTAGCTGCAGGTAAGATAACCAATTTTTCATTACCAATTACTAAAGTTTTATCTACTAAACTTGCTCCTGCACAAAAAGATGTTATTCCTGGAACTGTTTTAACCTCAAAACCATGTTCCTTAACATGACTTAACATATGAATATAAGTACTATAAACATATGGATCTCCTATAGTCAAAAAAGCAACGTTTTTTCCTTCTGATAATCTTTTTTCTATAAAGTCATATGCTTCTTTAGACTTTATCGTTCTATCTTTTCCACCCATTGGGAAATGCAAAATTGCAACTTCTGCATCATCTCTTACATAATCTTTTGCTGTCTCAAATGCAATGCTTTCTCCACCTTCCGTTGCTGTTGGTGCAACTATTACATCACATTTTTCTATTATTTTTGAACCTTTAACAGTTATAAGTTCTTTATCCCCTGGTCCTACTCCTACTCCGTATAATACTGGCATACTTTTTTTATTCTCCTTTTCTACATTGAATAATATATATTGGATTATGTGCTATCATCATTAAACTATCTTCTCTATTTTTGCTTATATTAGCTAATGTAACTTCAATCTTATATCTTAATGATTGCATCTTTTCAATAGCTTTATATGCATTATCTAATGTAATAAAATTCATAACAATTGTTCCATTATCACTTAAAACATTATTAGCATTAAATATTATATCATCTAAATTTCCAGCACTTCCCCCTATAAATATAGCATCAAATTTAACCTTTTGACCTATTAATATAGTTAAAGTTTTAGTTGCTTCTTCATGAACTACTTTTACATTCCTACAATTAAACTTTTCCACATTACTTTTTGTAATTTCATAAGCTTCATCATTTTTTTCTATAGCTAAAACTTTTCCATGTCTAACCTCTTTTGAAGCTTGAACAGAAATACTTCCAGTCCCACTTCCTATATCTAATACAAATGAATTATCTTTTAAATTCATTTTTCCTATTGATAATATTCTTATTTCTTCTTTTGTCATTGGACAATTGCCCCTAATAAATTCTTCATCCTTTATAAATGCCATTTTTTTCACCTTTTCTTCCTAATAATTATTAAAATACTTAAATCACTAAAGCTTTGATTTATAAATTTTTCTGGCTTTCCTTCTATTATTCTTTCATCTCCATATGAAAGATTTTCTCCAATAATAACTTTGCAATTAATTGATGCATTATTTAATATATCACATAATTTCTGAGGATTATTTTTTTTATCAGTAAGCCAAATAGTTATATTATTTTCATTAACAACTTTTAAAAATTCCTCATCTCTTCCATGTAAGCTTCCTAAATATGCTTCATTCCAAGGTAATTTAATTTTTGAAGTTAAATACTGAAAAGAACTAATTCCAGGTATTATTTCAAAATTTTCAGTGATACTACTTTTTATATAATTAGTTATTCCATAAAAAGTTGGATCTCCTGATGCAACAATTGAAACAACTTTTTCTTCTGTACTTACTAAGATTTTATCAATATCTGACAAACTCTTCAAATAAATCTTTTTTTTATTAATAAAATCTAAAGAATCTAATGCTCTTTTAAACCCTACAATAACATCCGAAGTTTCTAATATATTTATTGCTTTATTAAGCATATAATCCCTATGTCCTGGTCCAAGTCCTACTATATATAACATCAATTTCTCCTTCAAGCTTTAAATTAATATATTTTAAAATTTATTAGATTAACTATGTTTTAATTTAAAGAACTCCATAATAGTGTAGGTGTTGATGCTCCATAATACATTACACCATCAACTTTTAATTCATCATAAACATATTCTTGCATTTTATTTAAAATTTTAGTTCCCATATTTTTATATAAATCTGAATATCCTTCTCCTAAAAATTTAACTGCACCTTCACAAGTCTTTTGCTCTAGTATCTTTTCTATTAATGAAATATCAAAACCTAAAAGAGCTAATTCTAATGCAATAACCTCCAGTCTAACACCACACACTCTACTATGAGTATTAAAACATCCATATGCTATTTTACACATCTTACCTATATGTCCCACTATTATAACCTCTTTAACTTTATAAGAAACACAACTTTCTAATGCAAAACCTATAAAATTTGAGCATATTACTATCTCATCTTCCTTATATCCTAAGGCTTTACAATAATTTTCACCCAAATTTCCAAAAGTTAAAATAAGCCTTTTATTATTTAACGCTTTTTGTTTAATTTCTAATTTTATAGAGGCTTTTAAAGCATCTTCAGACATTGGATATACTATTCCTGATGTCCCTAAAATAGAAATTCCCCCTTCTATTCCAAGTCTTGGGTTAAAAGTTTTTTTACCTATTTCAACACCTTGTGGAACTGATATTATTACTCTTACACATTCATCTTTAGGTAAAATTTTTTCTACTTCCTTTATAATCATTTCCCTTGGAACAGGATTTATAGCAGGTTCTCCTTTAGCTACAAATAAACCTTCTTTAGTTACTTTTCCTACTCCTACTCCACCTTCAAGTATAATATTTTTACTTTCATTTATAATTTTACCTTCTGAAAATATACTTTTATCCTCTTTATCTACTCTTTGAACTTTTGCTTTTATTTCAATTCCCATAGTAATATCTTTATCATCACCACTAAACTTTAAAATAGTACATTCAACAAAATCTTCACCTACAAATATACTATCAATAGGCATTTGTACTTTTATTCCTTTTGGAGTATCTATTTCTATTTCATTTAATTCTTCATCTTTGATTTTATTAAAAAGTAACATTGTAGCTGCCTTTGATGATCCTGTTGCACATGCCCCTGTTGTATATCCACATCTTAACTTTTTACCGCCACTATCAACATACATTTGAAACATTAAAATTCACCTCCAAATTGGAATATATAAGTTCCAATAAAATTTGTTAATTAAAGATATAATTTTCTATAAAAATTATATCAACGATTATAAATGTATTAACTTAATTAGAATATATATATTTAATTAAAGTATTATTTTCTTTTAATTGTTAAGATATCAAAAAAAGTACTACCAAAAGCAACCCCAAATGGAATAACCAAATTCTCTACTATCTTAACTTGCCTTTTAATCAAATATGAAAATACTATATTTATTCCTAAAAATATTATAAAAATAGTAATAAATTTTAATAATCTCTTTCTGATATCATTCCAGCTTATATCATCTCTTCTTAATTTTCTAATATTTAAAATCGAAATTTTTACCATATAAATAGCGACTATTCCCATATAAATAAGACCTAAAAATACATATATTACATATCCAATTCCAATTTTACTTATGAATTGATTATTTATTTTATTATAAGCAATAAATAAAATAATTAGTGTCCATATAATAAATATATTACAAGCAATACTTGTAACCTTTGATAACAATTTATTTTTCATACACTAAACTCCCACTTCTCATACTCTTATTAAATTTAAAACAGTATTAATATTTTAGTTTAAATTTATCTTTTTACTATCATATATAGCAGTGCATTTATAATCGCTGCTCCTACTGTGCTACCACCTTTTCTTCCTTTTACTCTTATATATGGAATCTTTAATTCTTCCATATTTTCTTTACTTTCAGCGGCTCCTACAAATCCGACTGGAACTGCTACAATTAATTTAGGGTTTGCTTTACCTTCTTTTATCAACTCTTTCAATTTAAATAATGCTGTAGGAGCATTACCAAAAACAAATATATCTACATTATCACTACAAGCTTTTTCTACTGCTGCCATACTTCTTGTTATTCCATTTTCTTTAGCAGCTTTATGTACATCTGGCTCATTTACATAACAAATCACCTTACTATCTGTTTTAGATAATGCCATTTTATTTATTCCATTTAAAGCCATATTGGTATCTGTATATATTGTAGCACCCTTAGATAAAACTTCCTTTGCCATCTCAATTGCATCTTCACTTATTTCAACAAGATCTTTATATTCAAAATCAGCAGTTGTATGTATAACTCTTTTTACGATTAAAAGCTCCTCATCAGTAAAAGAATGTTCTCCTAACTCCTGTCCTATTATTTCAAAACTCTTTTCCTCTATCCCCATAGGATTCTTTAAATAATCCATATTATTCTCCTTTTTATTAATAATTTTAAATACTATTTTTATAATACCATAAAAGCAAATAGATATTATTTAATACTATTATCTAAATTTTCAAAGTTTACTGTCTATTATTGACTCTAGAAACTCAATATTTCCCAAGAAATTAACATGTGCATATGCTGCTAATGTATTATTCTTTAAATAACCACATTTCCACACTATCTTTTCCCCATCATATTGATTTTTTTCCACTTCATATATTTGATGTTGTTTTAATTTAACTTCTGATTTGTGAAATTCATGTGCATTTATTTCAAATTCCTTACCAAAATATTTTTTATCTATTTTGACTTTGCAATAACCAAATCTCTTTAATGATTTAGTCATTTCACTTTTTCCATTTAAAAAACCTACCATTTTAAATCCATCTATTTCTTCTGTTAAATACATAAGTCCGCCACATTCAGCATAACATCTTAAACCATCATTTAATGCCTTTTTAATGCTTTCTCTCATAGATAAATTTTTTTCTAAATCTTCTTTAAAAACTTCTGGATATCCTCCACCTATATATAAAAAATCTAAATTATCAGGTAAGCTTTTATCTCTAAGAGGACTAAAATAAATTATCTCACCAATCATTTCTAAAAGTTCTAAATTATCTTTATAATAAAAACTAAATGCTTCATCCAAAGCTATTCCTATTCTTAATCTTTTATCTTTAGAAAATATCTTTTCTTTCACTTTAATACTATCTTTATTTAAAAAATCATTATCTAACTCTTTCATATTTCCTAAAAGTTCATCTATATTAACATATTTAGATATAAGATCTCCACATATATCTAATTTTTCTTTAAGATTATCAACCTCCATACTTTGTATTAATCCTAAATGTCTACTAGATAATTTTATTTTTTCATCTTTAGGTATATATCCAAAAACTTTAATATTACAATTTTGTTCTATAGCATATTTTAAAAGTTTATAGTATTTCTCACTCACTGAATTTAATACTACCCCAACTATATTAGCTTTTCTATATTCCTTAAGACCATTTATTTCTGCACATAAAGTTGAGCTTTGTCCCTTAGGTGATAATACTAAAACTATTGGCATATCATCTAGTGTTCTTGAGACATCAAAAGTTGATGATTTAGAGCTTACTCCAATACCATCATACAGTCCCATAACCCCTTCAATTATTCCAACTTCTCCATTTCCTTTAAAGTAACTTTCCTTTACACCTTCTTCTCCCATTAAAAAAGTATCAAGATTTCTTGATAATATTCCAGTTACCTCTTTATGAAATGCTGTATCTATATAGTCAGGCCCAACCTTATAACCTTGAACCTTTAATCCCTTTTTTATTAATGCTTTCATAAGCCCTAAAGTAAAAGTAGTTTTTCCACCACCACTACAATTTGAAGAAATAATTATAGATTTCATCTTGTAAATATCCCTCTTCTTTCTTATTTTAGAATATGTTTTAATAGTTGTTGAGATTTTAAAACATATTTTAATGCTTCAGCTTTTTAGTAAAACCATATTCTGAATATCTATCTTCTATAATGTCATATATTCTTGCAATATATAGATTAGAGAACTCATCTAATTCTCCTAATCCATGCATATAAGTTTCTACTTCAATTCCTTCTTGTTCTAACATGCTTTTCCAAGAATCTTCTTCATCTGAACCCATGTCATTCTTAACATGATCCCCTGCAACAACCATTAGTGGAACTAATTTCACCTTTTTTATATCTTTATTTTTTATTTTAGTTAATACAGTATCAAATGTCGGATATCCTTCAACAGTACCTACAAAAACATTATTATATCCTTCATCCATTAATACATTTTGAAGTGATCCATAAACTGCATTTGAATAATGTGCTGTTCCATGTCCAAATAATATTATATTTTCATCTTTATTTAATAAACTTGATATACTTTTTATAAATAAAGTATAGTCTTGTGGTAATTCTTCAATTCCTTGATAATAAAATATAGGTCTTCCTATTTTAATTGAAGAAAAATAATCTTTATATTTATCAACTACTCCTTTAACATAATCAAACTCTTCACCTGGAATCATATGTAATGGTTGAACTATAACCTCATCAAACTCTCTCATTTTTAAATTTTCTAGAGCTTCTTCTGGTCTTAATACATCTAAATTATGAACTTTCTTTAACTTTTTTATAATTTTATGTGCAGTAAATGCTCTAAATATTTGATAATCTTTAAATTCATCTCTAATTTTATTCTCTATTCTTTCAATTGAATTTTCTAATGCATCTAAATAACTTGTTCCAAAACTTACAACTAAAATTGCTTTTTTCATTATATATTTTCTCCAATCTTAAATATTAATTTTTAGCCATGTACTCTTTCCAAACGTAGTGCATGAATAATGATGTGGCATATGATTATTTTTTATTCTTTAGTTTGTACTTATAATACTTATAAAACAAAACATTCTATAAGTTATCCTCAGATTTTAAAATATATAATTTTCTAAAAAATAAAAAACTGCCATTACTTAATAGCATTAACTCTCAGTAAGGACAGTTTAAAACATAACAAAGTAAGAAATCAAAATACATTAATAAATACACTTTTATTCGATTTCTCTAAGTTTGCTTTTTCCTTCCCTCCGAAAGATAGCATATTATTTTAGGCAGGTCTCCTGACTTAGGTGTCTTTCTACTCTTCTCTTCCTTCCCAACAAAATCGTCAGTGGATTTTTTGGCTAAACCTTATGTTTAACTGAGAATTAGTCTCCCTTTACAGTAGCGGGGGCTGTAGTGGATTTTAACCACTTTCCCTATTAATCTAGTATAGAACCTAAAACACTATTATTCTATTATTCATAAATTATAAGATACTACTAAACTTTAATCAACTAAAATTATATATGTATTTAATTTAAGCACATTAATTTGACTTGTATACTAAATTAATTAATTTTACCAAATGGCTTAAAATCAAGGTTTATTAAATATCAAAGATTAGAATGTCGGCTTTTTGAAATATATATCCAAATAACTGCATAAGTCTAACACATTAAATAAAATAATAATTAAATAGACAATTATACTGTATATTATCTTTTTAATATACCTTATTACTATAATAAAGTATTTAATATCAATAATCTATTAATTGAATAATATAATATGGAAATCAATTGTTTAGATGTGTACTATGGACTTTAATTATTTTAATTTTGAAGAATTTATGAAAGCTGCTAAGGAAAGTCAAGAAAAAGCAAATACTACCAATAATTGTAATGCTGAATCAAATAATTGCAATGATATACCTGGAGGTTTTCAAGATTTAAATCCTCAATTTTTTATACTTATGGCAGAAATTTTAGGAGCTGTTATGGCTGGTAAATTACCTTTTAATGTACAAAATGTTATTGGTAATTGGCTTGAATTACTTGCTCAAGTAATACTTACATTTAATGCCCAACAACAATATTTCCAAAGTGGTCCTGGAAGATATTATAATGTAAATTTTAAAAATGTTGATAACTCATCCTGTTCAAACTCTAGCAATACAACTCAAACATCAAGTAATGCAGGAAATTCATCTGCTACTCAAGAAGATTTACTAAAAAAAACTTTTAAAATGTATGAAAATGAAATAAATAATCTAAAAGAAAGTATAGAAGATTTAAAAAAACAAATAGAAAAATTAAAATGTAATAATCAAAAATAAAAAGTTACCTAAAACATATAATTTAATTTTAATATGTTAGGTAACTTTTTATTTATATATTTTATGTATCCTTAACCTATTCCACCATATCTAATTCCAAGAATTATTATGATTATTGTAGCTGGTATAAATATATATCTTCCAAAAGTAATAAACCAACTACCTAATTTATATTTTGCACCTGTATTTACTCCATCTAGAACGTCTTTTTTATTAACAATAAAATAGAATACAACTGCTGTTATAACTGCACCTATTGGTGATAAAACAATAGTTATAAAATTTGTAAAATTATTAAACCATTCACCATTCAAACCTAGTGGGATAGACAAAATAAATGCTATAATTGCAGTAATTAAAGTTGCTTTCTTTCTACTCCATTTAGTTAAACTTAAAACAGCTTCAACAGGACCTTCAAGCATTGCTATTGATGATGAAATAGATGCAAAAATTATACTTAAAAAGAATAATGCACTTAATAAACTTCCAAACTTCATTGTTTGAAATATACTAGGTACAGTTACAAACATTAAAGCTGGTCCCGCTGTAGGGTTTAATCCTAATGCAAACACAGCTGGCATAATCATAAATCCAGCTAATAACGCTGCTAATGTATCAAAAAAGGCAGTACTTATAGCACAGTTTGGTATATCAAACTTATTATCTGCATAACTTCCACATACAACCATGCAGCATCCTGTTATTGATACTGTAAAAAAGGCTTGTCCCATAGCCATTACCCATGTCATAGGCTTAAGAAGATCTGACCAATTTGGTTTTAATAAATATCTGACACCATTTAATGAACCTGGTAAACTAAGTGACTTAAATATAAGTACAAAAAATATTATGAATAATAATGGAATAATTATTTTATTAATTTGTTCTATACCTTTTGAAACTCCAAAACTAACAATAATTAATGTTATTATAACAGCTAATGCATGCCAAAATACTACATTAGGACTATTAGCAAAAGTAGCAAAATAAGCTTCAGTATTTATTGATGATATTTCTCCAGTTAAACTTATAAAAAAATATTTTAATACCCATCCAATAACAACTGTATAAAACATAAATATTCCTATTAATCCTAAAGTCGGAATTATAGATACTATAGATCCTCCTTTAATGTTTTTTTCTTTAAATACTTGTCTTATAGCACCTAGTGAACCTTTTTTATACATTCTACCAAAAGAAAATTCACCCATTAACCCTACAATACCAAGAAGAGCAACAAAAAAGAAATAGGGAATTAAAAATGCTGCTCCTCCATTTTCTCCTAATTTATACGGAAACATCCATACATTTCCCAAGCCAATTGCTGCTCCAATACATGATATTATAAATCCGATTTTAGTAGAAAATCCTTCTCTTTTTTCTAAGCTTTTTTCCAAGCCTTTATCTAAGCTTTTCTCCAAGATACTTTTCCTCCTTAAAATTAGGCACAATCAAAAATTTTTTCATATGCCTTACAATTATCAGTATTAATTTTATACATATTAACTATTATATGTAAACTATAATAGTTTGTAAATAAAATCATACATTTTATTATATTTTTTTATTATATTGTTTAATAAATTAACATTTTATTATATTTTTAGACATTAATAACCCGACAAATTCAGATTAATTAATTCATTATTTCAAAATATCTACTTTTCCTTAGATTTTATCACCCTTTAAGTCTTCAAAAATTTTATACTTTCCTAGACATTAAAAAATGAGGAACGATTTTTTTTGAAAATCTTTCCTTATTTTTTAATTTTATTATGCTTTAAAATAGTGGTGATATTATAGTATAAAAGTAAAATTACATTTTAATCTTCTAATGCTCTTCTTCCTATCTTAAATCCAATAACATTTTCTATTTCTTCTAAAGCTTTTTTATTCTTAGGATCTATAAACACACAAGTATATCCCTTTTCTCCCGCTCTTCCAGTTCTACCTATTCTATGTATATAGCTTTCTACTGTTTCAGGTATATCATAATTATATATATTATCTACACCACTTATATCAAGCCCTCTGGCTGCAACATCTGTAGCAATTAAATATTGAATATCTGCATTTCTAAATGACTTCATTATTCTTTCACGTTTAGCTTGTGGTACATCACTGTGAATTTTAGCACAGTTATATCCCCTTTTGTACAATCCCACTTCAAGATCATCTGCTCTTCTTTTAGTTCTACAGAATATTATTGCCATAAAAGGATTATCTTCATCTAATACTTTACACAAAGAATCTTGTTTTCTTCTATCCGTAGTTTCTACAACTTGTTGTTTTATATTATCTAATGTTACTTCTTCTTTTTGTATTGTAATAAATACAGGATCTTTCATGTATCTATAAGATAATTTTTTAACTTGAGGATTCATTGTAGCTGAAAAACATAGTGTTTGACGTTTTTTAGAAGTTTCTTTTATTATAGCTTCAACTTCATTTTTAAATCCCATAAGTAACATTTGATCTGCTTCATCTAATACAAATGTTTTTAATTTACTAAGATCCACTGTTTTTCTCTTTATATGATCTAACAATCTACCTGGGGTTGCAATAATTAATTGAATATTACCTTTTAACTTATTTAACTGAGAGCCAATATCTTTCCCACCATAAGCTGCTAAAATATTTATATCTTTACTCTCTTTAAGTTTCATAGCTTCTTCAGTTATTTGAATTGCTAATTCCCTTGTTGGAGTCAAAATAAGAGCTTGTATAGAATTCGTCTTCGGAGATATATTTTCGAAAATCGGTAATAAAAATGCCAATGTTTTTCCTGTTCCTGTTTGTGCCTCTGCGATAACATCTTTTCCATTCTTAATATAAACAATACTCTCTTTTTGTATATCAGTAGGTTGTTTTATTCCTCTTTTATTTAATAAATTTATCGTATTTTCATTAATTCCTAAATCTTTAAAATTCATCTATATATACCTTTCATTATTAACATATTTTTATGTTTTTTATTTATTCAAACTAGTCAATAATAACACATTGTTTAAAGCAAATCAAAATTATAATAAGCTATCTAAAAATAGAAATTATATTCTATTTTTAGATAGCTTTAATCTTTTAACAAAAATATCTTTTAAATACACATATCTCTGTTAAGCTTTAGGCATAATCAAAAATAACAAGTTTATATGCCCTAATAAATTTAATTCCCAGCTCTATTAAAATGACGACTTGAAAATCCTTCTCTTTTTATAGATTTATGTTTCGCATTAGGGTTATGATTATGTCCCTCTTCAGTTATAGGTGTTTGATAATTACACTTTTCCATTCTTGCTATTTTATTATCTGGTTGACTATCCTTTGCCATTTAAAATACCTCCTAAACATTGCAGTATTTATTACAAAGTTAGTATGTCCTTTCATATAAAATATTATTATAGTTTTATATGATATATTATTTAGCCTTGTTCCTTAAACTATAAATTTTTTTAGTATTATTATATTTAAAATAAATGTTGATATTTGAGCATAAACTTTAAGCTAATATAAATACTGTTTTTTATATAGATTAAATATAAGTTTTTATTATTTATAAATTCTAATTCTTACTTAATACAATTAAGTATAAATATTGATTGTAAAGAAAATATTGACATAATAATTTAATAAGCGTATAATAAACTTTGTTGTAAGGCCCATTGGTCAAGAGGTTAAGACGCCACCCTCTCACGGTGAAATCATGGGTTCGATTCCCGTATGGGTCACCATTGTAGTAAACATCAGTATTTAAGGTAATTAAATCACTGATGTTTTTCTTATTTTCCCGACCTAATTTTTTATATTTTACACCATTTTTACACCATAGTTTTTTATATTAAAATATGTGTACTACTCTACTTCTATTAATAGAAAGACTAGTGCTTTAAGAAAAATTGGTAGATATATTTGTAGTATTGATAAACAAAATGAGTATATAAATTAACCCTAAAGGTATTTTTTACCTTTAAGGTTTTATTTTACTCTAATAATCTTCCTTCTAAATATGACCATTTTAAATAATCTGGATTACTATAATAAACTGATGAATTAAAGTCTGAAATTTCATCACTTATAAATGAATTAAATACTTCAAATAAAACATCTGCTAAATTATCTTTTTCTGAAATTATGCTTAATATTAATCTTTGATATACTTTTCCTATAGATTGAACACTTGGAATATTGTATTTACATAATCCAACTGTATCAAAGTTACCTTCTTGTATATTAAAATATTCTATTATTTCATCTGAAACTTGCTCAAATGATAGACAATGATTAACCTGAGCAATATCTAATTGCCTAGATAACTCTTTCCTACCTAATATTTCAACAATTGTGGATCTTCTATTTTTGCTTTTTCTACTTATAAATTCTATAAGACAGCATACATAAAACAAATCATTTTTTTGAGTATCATTCATTAATAATTTCACCTCTTTCAAACTTAAGGCAATCAAGAGCTTTTAATGTATGAAAACTTATTTGATGTGTTGGATGCTTAAATTTTGCTAATTGCCAAAAAATCTCTTTTGAAATATCACCTGATAAATAATCATTTACAAAATTCCATACTGTATCGTCAGCCATAGGACCTTCCACAATATCATATTCATGTATAAATCCTGATCTACATTTTGCAATAAAATCTAACCATTCATCATTCATTTCCTCAAATTTTAATATTTTCAAATTACTTTTTTCTATATAAGTGTAGTAATTTATTGTTGGCGTTTTTCTATTTCTTTTTGCCCACTTCTCAGCTTGTTCATAATTATTTGTGCAATAAAATCCCCATGAAAAATCTTTAGTGTACTTACTTTTTCTGATTTCAGGAAACTCTACTTTTTCTCCTGAAGCATGATATAACATAAAACATTTCCCTTTCTTTTAAGCATATTATTAATCAAATTTACTAATTCTATAATTTAAAAAACTCATTTTAACCCTCTTATATATACCTATACTACAGTCATCATAAAATTTATTTTATCCCAATTTATAACCTTAATATATTACTTTTAATATATTAAATACATGAAATTCTCTGTTCTATTATTTATTTTATCATATCTTTTAAGAACTGTAACTGTACTTTGATTTAATAATATGCATGTAAATAAACTTCTACCATGCACATTCTACCTTTAGAATTTTTACTTTAAATTACTAATTATATAACCTATTTATTTAACAATTTTATTTTCAATTGTTAAATAAGATATATAGTTTTATTTTTTTAATACATAAAAAATAGTAAAATTACAAATTAAAAATCTTGTCAAGTCGCATTATACAAGCAAATTCTTAAATTCTTAAATTCTAAACTTCTAAAATTTTTTTCTTTTTTTATTCTTTTCTTTTTTAGAATTTTAGATTTTTAGAAGCTAAAATATCTTGTGTTTTAAAATTAACTTTAAGTTTTATTATTTAAATTTTTACTTTTTAAAATCTAATTTATTTTTATGTAACATATTTTAACTTTCTTCATATATTATTACTATAACAAATGATTATGAGTAACAAAGGAGTAATGAATTATGGGAAATTGTTGTGGAAATTGTTGTAGATGTTGTTGCAATCGTTGCTGCAATCCATGCTGTAATAATTCTTGGGGCGGTGGATTCAATAATGCTTGGTTCTTATTACCATTCTTATTTTTCTGGTAAAATATCACAATAGTAAATCCGAGTATATGATAAATATAACTTTTTAATAATATTAGATTAAAATCAAATATTATATAGATAAAAATAGATCTAAAAGGTATTTAATTTAACCTTTTAGATCTTAATTTTTTTCTTATAATAAAATAAAATATTTTTTCTATTATTCATAACTCTATAATTTTTTGATTATTTTGTAACATATATTATTAAAATTACTATATTATATAATGAATATAATTTATCAAAAAATAATTTTAAAGAAAGGTGTTTATATGAATAAAAATGAGTTTAACTATGACGAAATGAATTATTTAACTGAAACTGATAACACTTCCCCATACTTATTAGAGAAAGAAATCTCTTATAATGATGATACTTATGAAAATAATACTAATCCTTCTTGTTTAATTGGTAATAGTATTAATTTTTCAATTGATGAAAATGATAATGAAATCAAAGCTGATATGATTGTACAAACTAGAAAAACTGTTCGTGTATGGGGACAAATTATGGATCCTCATGGTAATAAAATACCTTATGCTTATGTAAAATTATTAAAATTAACTCCTAATGGTTTAACTGGGATTGCTCATACTTTAACAGATCATCAAGGATTTTATCAATTTGATATTTGTGAATATCAAACTGGAAATAAATATACTATCGTTGTAAGTAAAGCTTCTACTGGTTGCGAACGAATTATTTCTACTGGATTAATGATTCCAAATGATGATTGTGATGATTTAAAAGATTGTTATTAAAATCTATATTTATCTAAAATCTGAAAGAAGTGATAATTTTGACTAAAGGAATAATTCTTGCAGGTGGAAGTGGCTCAAGATTATATCCATTAACAATGGTAACATCAAAACAATTATTACCAATATATGATAAGCCGATGATTTACTATCCATTATCAACTTTAATGTTAGCTGGAATAAGAGATATATTAATAATTTCAACTCCTACAGATTTACCTAACTTTAAAAAACTATTAGGTACTGGAGAAAACTATGGTATTAATTTATCTTATAAAGAACAACCTTCTCCTGATGGTTTAGCGCAAGCATTTATATTAGGAGAAGATTTTATCGGAAATGATAATTGTGCAATGATACTAGGAGATAATATTTTTCATGGTAATGGATTAAAAAAACATTTAAAAAAAGCAGTTAATAGTTCAGGTGTTGCAACTGTTTTTGGGTATTATGTTGATGATCCTGAACGCTTTGGAGTAGTAGAATTCAATAAATATGGTAAAGCAATTTCATTGGAGGAAAAACCAAAACTTCCAAAATCTAATTATGCAATTACAGGACTTTACTTTTATGATAATAAAGTATGCGAATATGCGAAAAGTTTAAAACCATCTTCTCGTGGTGAATTAGAAATCACTGATTTAAATAATATTTATCTAAAAAAAGGTAAGCTTGATGTAATAACTTTAGGTAGAGGTTATGGTTGGCTTGATACTGGAACTGTTGATAGCTTAACAGAGGCATCTGAATATGTTCGAGTTATAGAAACTAGACAAGGATTAAAAATAGCATGTTTAGAAGAAATATCTTTTATAAATGGATGGATTAATAAAGACTCCTTACTTATTAGTGCAAAACAATATGGAAACAGCCTTTATGGTGAACATTTAAAAAATGTCGCTAAAGGTAAAATATTTTATTAAAGTTTAGTATTTAATCTTAGGAAGTGATAATTTCATGAAAAAATTCACATTATTCTTATCTAACATCTGTAATTCATTACTTACAAAAGATGTTGGTCTTATTCCATTTGTTATGCAAAAATATTATAATTACAGCTCTAGTATTATAACTATGCATAAAGAAGATAATTTAATTGATAATAACATTTATTTAGATAACATGCCTATTGAACTTGTACTAAATGAAGATTATTTAGTAGAATCTTTAAAGAAAACAGATGTACTTATGCTTATTGGAATTTATGATTTTAATTTAGATATTATAAATAAATATAAAACTATAAACCCTAAAGGTACAATTTATCTAAAACTTGATGCTAATCGTTATTGGATGAATAGATTGAATCAAAATATTGATCCCTTTATTATTGAAACATTAAAAAAATGTGATTTAATAACTGTAGAAGATAGTAAACTACAAAAATTTTTAAATTTAAATTGGGGATTAAATATACAAGTTATCCTTAATGGGTATTATGATTTCACTCCAGAAAAAACAGTAAAATATGAAGATAAAAAAAATACTATACTTTTTGTAGGTAGAGTAGGTTCCTCTGATAAAGCTAATCATATTCTCGTTGAGGCATTTAAAATAATCCAAAATAAACTAACTAATTGGAATTTAGAATTGGTTGGAACAATAGAACCTGCTTTCTTAAATTATCTAAATAAATGTTTTGAACAAAATCCAAATCTAATTCAAAAGATTATTTTAACTGGTAAATTAAATAAATTTGAATTAAAAAAACGATATGAAAAAGCTAAAATATTTTGTTTAACATCTCCTTGTGAGGCATGTGCTAATGTTTTTTCTGAAGCAATATCAAATGGTTGTTATTTAATATCTTCTGATGTAGATGGAGCTTTAGATATTACTAACTTCGGTAAATATGGAACAATAATGTCTGCAAATAATGAACATACTCTTTCTGAAATTCTTTTAAAGATTTGTACTGATGATAACTTATTAAAAAATAATTGCATAAATTCTCAAATATATGCACAAAATAATCTAAAATGGATTGATATTTGTTCTAAATTAAATAATTTAATTATACATGTTTAAAACTATATCATATTCCAAATTATTAGGCATAAAAGGTTCAAATTATAATTATTTTAACTATTGTGATATTTTTGATTATAAATTTTTTTAAAAATAATATTTTTAATTATCTTAAATATAAAAAGCTGACAAATATTGATTTTTAATCATTTACTGTCAGCTTTTTTGTATTTTAGTTTTAAAATTTATATTTAATTTTGAATATTATTTATTTCTAAATACTCCTTGTAAAATTTAATAAATAAATCTCTGTAAGTATAAAATCCATTTGCAATATTAACTACTCCACAATCATGTGTACACCATGGTGTATCTTGCTTAGGAACAACAACTTTATACCCTTTATTTTTAAATTCCAAACATTGGGAAGCATCATAAAAATGCCATCCTGTAAATATATCATCTCTCCACTGAAGATCATATTGTGTTATCATAATCAACCCATCAATACCTTCTACATCTTCATATAATTGATCCGGATTTTCAAAATCTAATAATGCAAGTACCCCAGTACTACTTTGATAAACTTTTCCAAACTTATTTATTCCTTCCCACCATATACCACTATCAGGTATAGTTTTAACACCGCACATTCCAATTAATCCTATTTTTTTATCTGAATTAAATATATTTAATATATCTTCTATAAAGTTTTTATTAATTATCATTACATCTTGATGAAGATAAACCTTATACTTAGAATCACAATTATCTATAGCATAATTGTAAGCTTTTGTTATACTTTCTGCATTTCTAATAGGTAATATTTCAATGTCAAACCCCTCTGGTACTGTAAGATTATCTATATAATACTTACTTTCTTCATATGCCAATTCATCATTAACAACTATTATAAAGCTTATTTTATTATTATTCATTTACATTAATCCCCCTAAATAAATAATAAGTTCATTTAAATTTCTATTAGAAGCTTCTTGTTTGATTTTATCAAGAACTTTTTCTTTATTAATAATCTCTTTATTAATAAAATATTTAATATCATGTTCAAAGTATTCTTCATCACGTTCATACATATTAAATATATAATCTAATGCTTCATCATTACAAACATCATTATCAATTCTCATAAGCATATATTTTAACTTAATTAACTCTGCTTTAATATACCTATTAGGATCTATAATTTTACCAGCTTTTACACGATACTGATATATATAATATTGACTTCTCATTTCTTCATTAGTAAGTCTACAAAGTTCATTTATTAATTCATGATCTGGTTCATTTACATAAACATTATTATACTTTATATCATTAACTTCATATCCAGTCACAGTAAATAATTTTCTTATTTCCTCTAAAGTAAAAAATCTTAAATGTGTTCTATCTAAAATTCCTTGATCTGTATAGGTAAATTTTCCATTAATAATCTCTCTAAGAATACTTATATGAATCAAATTAGGAATACTCGCTATAATTTTTCCAGATAATTTTAAATATTTTCTTAACTTACTCATAGCTTCCCATGGATTTATTAAGTGTTCTACTACATCTCCTAAAATTATATAATCAAAAAAATTTTCCTCATAACTTATTTCCATGTTTTCTATATTTCCTACTATGGTATTAGATATTCCTTTAGCTATTTCTGCTGCCTTTTCATTTATTTCAATTCCATATAATTCTACATTTTTAAATTTATTTTTTAATTCTATGAGTGTTGCACCTGCACCACATCCAATTTCTAATACTTTTATTTTTTTTCTTGCATCACAATCCATCATTTCTATTAAATCATTTCTTGAATTATTGCTATAACTAATATTAAATCCCCACTTAAAATCCAATTTAGCTTTATTGATTGCAAAATACATGGAATAAGCATTCATATCTTTACTAAAAGAAACACTTCCAAAATGATGTATAAAACAGTCATTACATAATAACAAATAATACCCTTCCTTTAATATCCTTAATGATATATCATCATCTTCATAGTTTCCAGGAGTAAATAAAGGATCCAAGACACCTACTTTATTTAAGACTTCCTTTTTTATAAGATAACAAAATCCTACTAGTCTATTCTTGTAAAGCCATTTTTCTTCATTTGATATATTAATTTTCTCTGAAAACTCTAACATCTCTTGTATATCATTATATGCTACACCAATTTGCTGGGCATTAGAGCAATTATTAGTTATAGCCCCAACAGCACCTATATTATCTTTGCTATATAAAGCTTTCTCTAAATTATTTAACCAATTAGGAGTAACTATTGTATCATTATTTAACAATAGTATATTTTCTCCTTTAGCTACATCTATACCTTGATTACACCCTACTGGAAATCCTAAATTTCTTTCATTTAATATTAATTTCAAATCTTCTTGTTTTTTTAACCAGTCTACTGTTCCATCTGTAGAATTATTATCTATTACTATTATTTCATAACAATTTTCAGGAGTAAATCTTCTAATACTTTCTATACACAATTTAGTATATTCTAATTGATTATATGTTAAAATTATTATACTAGTAGCTCGTACACTTTCTGTAGTATCACTTTTATAATCTTTTATATAATTTAATGTTTCTGTTCCTACATTTATATTTCCATTCATAAATAAAAAAACTCCTTATTATATAATTTATAAATATTCAACATAATCACTTGTTTTTATTGGATAGTTTATTTTAGGAGGTTCTATTTTTCTTCTGTTAAATTCATCTTTAAAATACTTTCTATTATATTCAATTTTTTCTGAATTAGGTATAAATGATGCTGCTAATTCATTAAAAAAATAAGAACAATTTAAATTTCCCATTTTAAAATAGCATAAACATAATTGAAGGCTTGGAATCCATGTATAATAATCCTTTAAATCCGGTGCTGGATTTCCCTTTTCATGTCTACAATCTAAGGCTACTCTATACCAAAAAGCTGATTGCTTAATTAAAGATTTTTCTATATAATATTCTCCTAATGAACAGCATAAATCTGCTCTTGGAATATCTACTTGAAATGATTCAAAAATTATTGATGGTACCTTATCTTTCATATCCATTAACTTATAGCAATCAACTATTTTTGAATATGCTGTTTTTACATCTTCTATCCATCCTTGCTTTGTTCCTAGAAATTTTTTATAATTTTTAACTGCTTCTTTATAATAAGCATTATCTTTTAATTCATTTGCATAATATAAACGATCTCTTGGAGTAAATACGAGCTTTTTCTTTTCCATATCTCTAAATATTTGAAGGTTTCTATCTGTATATTCTTTAACTTTACCATGTTCTATTGCAAATTCTCCAATCATACCTTTTCCATATACCTCTAAATATTCATGTACATGTCCTATCCATTTAAAATTCATAGATCTTTTTACAATCCTATTTCTTCTTAATGAATAACTAACTTCTCCATTGCTATTCCTACTAAGAATATATTCTCCGCTTACATAATCATAAGTTTTATCAAAATTACAAAGTAAATCCTCAATGTTTTTTATGTTTTTATCATCAATAAAATCATCACCATCTAACCACAATATATATTCACTAGTTGCTTTACTAAATGAAAAATTTCTCGCTAATGCAAAATCATTAACCCATTTAAAATCATAAATTTTTGCATTAAATTTCTTTGCTATATCTTTTGTTGAATCCTTAGAACCAGTATCTACAATTATTATTTCATCAATAAATGATTTTACTGAACTTAGACAACGTTCTAATGTTTTCGCTTCATCTTTAACTATCATACACAAACTTAAAGTTATATTTTTATCCATACTAATAACTCCCTTCATTTAAAATCAATCTGTTAAGTTATATGAACATTAATCTTATAAATCTTGTAAAATAGAATAAATTTAACAATAAACCAATATTCCCATTAAAAAAATCACTTATTTATAATATGAAACTTAATCAAAATATGTACCATAATTTTTTTCTTTTAATATAAATATACTTTGATCTTGTAGTTAACTAATGTCATAAATTAAACGGCTGTATTAAAATTTCTATTAATACAGCCTAAAAAAATATATTTTACTACTTAATATGCAAAAATAATTTTCACTAAAATAAATGAAATTATTCCTACTTTTAAAACCTCATATTAAATCACTTATACTATAGTTATTCCTCCACCTCTTTGTAAATCAAGAGCTAATACATAAGGAGTAGTTGCTGTCATTCTTTGTCCGCTTACAAATAGTAATCTATCTCCTGCACTAACTGGAAGTGCTAATCCTGATTGACCTCCAGTAGATACTGTATTTAAAGGTGTTATTACTGAAGTATATACTGGTGATAAAGGTATCTCAGCTGATAAAGGAACAAAAGTATTAGATGCTGGTGATGAAATCCACACTTGTACAAATGGAGTTACTACAGCATCTCCTATTGTTGTTATAGTAGCTAGATTATTTACTACAAAACCGTAAATATCTGTAATAGTTCCATCACGTGGAACCATAAATGCATAATTATTAAGGTCTGGTGCAAAGTTATTAAGATTAATAGTACCTCCACTTATAGGTTGTGAATTTGAAGCACTTCCAAAACCAATTAAACCTACATCACTTGGAGCACCAGTAATAGAATTAGTTCCAATTACTGATGTTTGTGAAGCAAATGGTATAATTGATCCTGATCCATCAAGTCCTGTTGCTCCAGTTGCTCCGGTTTCTCCGGTTACTCCTGTTGCTCCTGTTACTCCTGTTGCTCCTGTCTCTCCTGTTGCTCCAGTTGCTCCGGTTACTCCGGTTGCTCCAGTTGCTCCGGTTGCTCCGGTTGCTCCTGTTACTCCTGTTGCCCCTGTTTCTCCGGTTGCTCCGGTTGCTCCGGTTGCTCCGGTTTCTCCTGTTGCCCCTGTTGCTCCGGTTGCTCCTGTTTCTCCTGTTGCTCCTGTTGCTCCGGTTGCTCCGGTTTCTCCTGTTACTCCTATTACTCCTGTTGCCCCTGTTGCTCCTGTTGGTCCTGTTGCTCCTGTTGCCCCTGTTGCCCCTGTTGGTCCTGTTGCTCCGGTTGCTCCTGTTGCTCCGGTTGCTCCTGTTGCTCCAGTTTCCCCAATTGCTCCTGTTGGTCCTGTTGCTCCTGTTGCTCCGGTTGCTCCTGTTGCTCCTGTTTCTCCTATTTCTCCAGTTTCCCCAATTGCTCCTGTTGGTCCTGTTGCTCCGGTTGGTCCTGTTGCTCCGGTTGCTCCGGTTGGTCCTGTTGCTGGAACGCCAGTATCATTTAAACCAATAAACCAATTTCCATTAAATCCAATAGTAGGACTTTCACCTGTTGCCCCTGTAACACCTTTAGCATAAACTCCAGTATCTATTCCTCCAATAAACCAATTACCATTTGGTCCTATAATTGGAGTAAACCCTTGTTCTCCTGTTGGTCCTTCTGGACCTGTTGGTCCTGTTGGTCCTTGTGGTCCTTGTGGTCCTATTGGACCCGGTGGACATATCTTTTGTGAGCCTCCACATTCACATGGATTGTTACAGTTATCACATTCACATGGGTTACAGTTATTGCATTCATTACTACAATTACCACATTGACTATACACATAATGATTTCTCATATTATACACTCCTTATATTTTTAATATCAAAATATATATTCATATAATTTAACAACAACAATTACTTGATAGTATTTTAGTTGTAGCACAATTACTTGTTGATTCTCCAGTTGAAGTAACATTTATGCCATTATCACTAATAGTATAGTAATAATCAACACTTGCTACGTTAGTTATTGTTGATGGTTTTGGTCTGCATAAAACTTCTGCTTGAAAACTTATTGTTATACTAGAATTGGCATTAATTGTACCAAGATTTATTCCCCCATTAAAAGTATCTATATATTGAGGAGTTTCTCCTATAAATACACTAGATGGTAATAAATTCAAACATTCACTCAATTCATCATAAAACATTACTTCAGTTATATTTACATTACTATTATTTCTAATCAATATAAAATAACTAATTATCTCACCAACAGTAGCCACTTTTTTGTCTACTGATTTCTTTAAGCATACATCTATATTTATAACAGGGGTAACTACCTCATTGCTTTCTACTTTCATACTATTGTTATAGTTATCCATATAAGTTACTACAGCTTTATTAGATACATAATCTGGTGGACAATTTGGATTAACTTTAGCATCAAAACTTATTATGATACTTTCTTCAGGATCCATATAGCCTATATTAATAATTTGGTTTTTCAATTCTTCTTTTCTACATCCATTTAAGGTTAATGTTCCTGGAATAAAACATGCACCTTTACTTAATATATCATTCACTTTTATAGAATTTACTCTTTCGTTACCAGTATTGGTAATAACTATGGAATATCTTATTTTATTAGAAATTCCAATAAACATATAACTTCTATCTGCGATTTTGCTTACACTTAATATTCCCAATTTATGCTTCCCTCCTTATATAGCTAGTTTGTTGTCCTTGTATTATTATATGAATTTAGCACTAAAGTTGTTCTATTTTTAAAAGGTAATAAAACAGTAAAATTAAAATTTGAAAAACAAAGAAGTCTCTAATATATAAAAAATATATTGAGACTTCCTGTTATATTATCTGTTAATCTGCAATTCTTACTACTGTTAAAGATGAAGAATTTCCAAGGAACACTCCTACTATTCCACCTATTTCAATTCCAACTGCTTGACCAGCAGTTAATCTAACTATAGCTTGTCCTGAATAAGTTGTTCCAGAACTTATTGTTGCAAGAACATTAGAACCTGATCCTAATATTGGACTTCCATCTACAGTCAACCTAGAATCTGCTCCTAAAGTGGTATTTATCGAAGAAACAACATAATAGTCCAATTGGTAAACACCATCTAATCCAACTTCTACTGTAGAATTATTTAATGTTTCATTTAAAATAGCAGTTCCCTGATTATTTAATGGAATTTGAGCATAAGAACCTAAAAGAACATTAACACTAAATGTTGTATTAGTATAATAGAAACCATATGCTGTTAATGATGGTCCTGTTGCTCCTGTTGCTCCGGTTACTCCGGTATCACCTATTGCTCCTGTTGCTCCAGTTGCTCCAACTGGACCTGTTTCTCCGGTTACTCCAGTTGCTCCTGTTGCTCCTGTTGCTCCTGTTGCTCCGGTATCACCAGTTGTTCCTGTTGCTCCAGTTGCTCCTGTTGCTCCAGTTGCTCCTGTTGCTCCTGTTGCTCCTGTTGCTCCTGTTGCTCCTGTATCACCAGTTGTTCCTGTACATGGTACTCCCGTTGGGCCTATTGCTCCAGTTACTCCAGTTGGACCAGTTGCTCCAACTGGACCTGTTTCTCCTGTTGCTCCTGTTACTCCCCTTGGTCCTATTGGACCTGGAGGACATACTCTTGTATTACAATTAAATTCACTACAACTATTATTACATGAATTAATACATCCTTGATTAATATTTTGATTACATAAAGGTTTATTGTTCACTACAATGCACTCCTTTTTTTATTCAATTAATTACTTATATTTTGAACATTAACATGTCCAAGTACTATTAAAAACTTTAGTCATCACTTCATTACTACAAGTATCTCCAAGTGAAGTAATTGGAATTTGATTATCTAAAATTGTATAATTAAATTCTATTCTTCCCATATTCTTTATTACTGATAATTCTGGTAATGAAACTATCTTAACTTGAAAATTAACAATAATACTTGAATAAGGATTTAATCTTCCTAAAGCTATACCTTCATTAAAGTTTTCAATATATTGAGGTTCTAGATTTATTAACACACTTGCTGGAAATAACTCTACTTCCATAGGCAATTCATCATAAAATACAACATCATCTATCTTAATATTGCTATTATTAATAATTAATACTGAATAACTTAATACCTCTCCAACCTTTGCAATGCACTTATCTACTGTTTTTTTCATTGCCACGTTAATTTTAATTACTGGTATTATTACTTCTGGACTTTCAACAGTTATTATATTATTATTTTCATCACAATAAGTTACTATAGCTTTATTAATAAGTTCTGTTGGTGGATTAAACTTAACTACTTCAACATCAAAAGTAACTAGTGTATTAGAGCCTGGATTTATTGAACCTATATTAATATCATTATCTATTCCAAAAACATTTTGACAAGTTCCATTCACTGTAAATGTTCCTGGTATAAAGTATCCACCTTTACTAATGACATCCCTTAATTTTACACAAGTGGCTTTAGTATCTCCTATATTAGTTATAACTACAGAATATTTAATTACATTTGATATTCCAAAAAATACATAACTTTTATCAGCACTTTTTGTAACTTTTAATTCTACCACGCGTTACCCTTCTCCTTTCTAAAACATTTTAAATTATAAAATTAAAAAATCTTATAAATTACCTTATAATCCCTATATACTGACTTTATTAAAATTAATTAACAAGACATAATTTTGGCATTAATAAGAAGTGTAATATTTTTAAAGAAGCATCTACTATTTATTTGCTTATAGTAAATATCTTCAACTATCGCTTCAATATCAACCTTACTACCAACTACATAAGTTGATGGTAATATTATGAAACTAGAGAAAGGTACACAATAATGTGCTGAATGTACTGATTGTTCAACAGTATCTGAAGTATATTCTATTATTTCCTTTAGTACCCCTCTAACTATTAATTTATATCCAGATAAAATTTGTCCCTCGTTTGATATACTCGTTGGAGTGCTTATTACATGACATTCTAATATTTCTGCATCTACCTTCATATCATTAATTTCTTCTATATCTGGTTTTTCACAAGGTATACATAAATTATCATCTATTGATATTTGTTTAAATGTGCTTATTCCAAGATGAACTTCACTTACTCCTGCTTCTCCACATGTAGATGTTTTTTCTCCAAAACATCCATTTTGTAAATTATAATTAAATGTTACTGTGGCTTTATTTACAAGTAATCCACTACAATTGGATGAATTAACAACAACTACATAAGTTAATACAATACATTCTCCTGGATCTATAGATCCAACATATACTTCTATATCATGACCTATATTATTAATTGGTTGTCCATTTACTTCAAAGGTATTATCCGCTAAGCATACTTCCTTAGGTAATATATCTCTAAATAAAATATTTTTAGCTTGTAAAGTGCCTGTATTTATAAGTTCAACTTCATAAATTATACTATCTCCTCTAGAAGCCATTTGCTTATTAGCTTTTTTAACTATTTGTATTTCTGCAACATCAATTTTTATTTGAACAACATTACTAGTTATATCCATTGCCATTAAATGATTGTTTAAATTAATATCACAACTAAATTTAGCTATAGCGCTATTTTCTATATATCCATTACATGGTCTAGATAAGACTTTAGCCTTAAAAGTTAAAGTTTTAATTTCACCTGGTTTTAAACATCCAATATTAACTCCAGATAATACACTTTCATTTGGTAATGGCATATTTCCTGCTACTATACTTCCATATTTAAATTCTAATTCACTTACTAATGTGTCAATAATAGTAACATCATCGATTAATATATCACCTTCATTAATAATAGAGATATTATAAGTTATAATATCTCCAACTATAACATTTTCTTTATCTACGCTTTTTTGTAATACTATATTATATTCTTGTGCATCCATATTATTGATAGTCATATTTTTTCCTCCCTTTCTAACAGAACTTTACATCTATAAATAGAAGTGCGCACTTAAATATATTTCTATTATTTAATTTTCTTGTATAAACAGACTCAATATGAGTATTTACGCTTATTCTATTAGCACGAAGTAAATCACATATATTATTTCCTTTAACTTCATTAGGGACTATTACAAAAAAGCTTTTTAAATTTTCATAATGAGCTGCATGAACAGATTGTGTTGGTTCATCTGCAACATAAGTTACTTTTTCTTTTATTCTTAATTCTACAACTAACTTACTTCCAGTAAGAACTTGTCCTTCATTTGATGTTCCTACCTCTGTTTCAACAATTCTTAAACTTTCAACTTCTGGTGATACTATAACAGACAATATATTCTCTATATCTGGTTTTTGACAAGGTATTTCTAAAATCTCTGATATTTCTTCTTCTTTAAAATACATTGCTTCTCTAGGTAATATATTTTGAGTGCATACACCTTTAAATATTGCCATTTTAACTCCTCCTTTAACAACTTATATCTGTAACTAATAACAAGGTTATATTTGAGTATACACATCTTGAATCCATCTGCTCTACTGATATATCTTCTATTAATGCAGATGGATTAATATATGATCCAGGATTAAATTTTTCTGGTAATACTATATAACCACAAAATGGAATACTTTGATGGAAAGTGTGTACTGATTGAGTTGGCTCATCAGCTACATATTGAATTTTATAATTTATATCTCCACATACTAATAATTTAAAACCCGTTACTTTTTGTCCTTCTAAAGATATTCCTATTGGAGTTTTTATTATTTCATATTTAACTATATCTGTATCAGCATACACTTTTACAATTTGTTCTATATCTGGTTTTTGACATGGCACACAAAAAGTACTTTCATAATTTATTTGTCTAAAATTCTTCATATTATTTTTGGTACAATTATCAATCCCATTATATTCAATCAATCCTCTAATAACAGATGCCATATTTATCCTCCTTATACTTTTCAAATAAACTTTATTTTTAATATATGTTCTAATTAAGTTAATCTATTTATAATATTTTTTAATTATATTAATCAATTAACAGTATATCTTTAGAAGCATATATCTTATAAATTTCTTAAATAATTTGCTAATGTAAACATTAGCAAATTATTTTTATATAATATATTTATACTTTTATCTACAATCGCATTGTGGTACTCCTGAATTTGGGTTACAAGGATTGCAATTTGATTCAGCTGCTACTACTTTTTCTACACCGCCTATAGATGCTTTACCTACTAATATTCTAAAACATGTTCCATCTGTGCATGGACAGATATCAAATTGATAAAAACCTAAACAATCTGAAATAGTATGTGCTATTCCTTCATAACAACCATTAGGTGTAATTTTAATTAATTTCAAATATGCGTATGGTACAGGTTTGCATGAACAATCTTTTATTTGTCCCCAAACTCTTACACTTTCTCTATAACTTACAGTAATGTCAGCTTTAATTTCACTGTCACAATTGTCTATACAGAAGTCTATACTATTTCCTACTACATATGAATCATCTGGACATGAGTTATTACATGACTCACATACTTCTGCCACCTTCTTTTTATCATTGCATCCATATTTCATTCCTGAATTGTAATTGTAATAATTTTTATTCATAATTTTCCTCCTAAATTTATACTTTATTATTTATATGAACATTGTCCTTATAAATCTTTGTAAATATGATAGATTAAAAATTAAATATCATTCCAAAAGAACAATGAACAAAACAAAAGATAACATCAATCTTAACTCCTGTTTTCTTCATTCTTAATAATCATTTCTCATTCCATAGTAACTAATATATTATTTAATCAATTAATGTGTGAGTAGTTTATTAATTTTTTTTTAATAAAAAAAACACTATATAATGTCATTTTTCATTATATTTTTATACACAAATTATCTATCATAATTCATATCAATAGCTTTAAAAATGTATCTTTTTTACGCATAAAAAAGCTACCACAAAACGTTTTATCGCTTTATGATAGCTTAATATTAAGACAAATTTGATATATATGGTTGAATCTTAGCTATTAATAGCAGACATACATTAGTATAAACTGATTCTATGTCTCTCTTTCTAAAACTAATATCTTCTATTTTATAATCTATGCTTATTTTACTTCCTAATTTAAAATCTAACGGTAATACAATAAATTCAGAAAATGGTATATGTTCAGTTATAGTATAAAGTAATTTTTTACAATCACAAGATGAATACTCTATAATTTCTTTTATTATACCTTGCAATACTATTTTATATCCCGTTAAATTTTGACCTTCATTTGATTGTCCTTTTATTGTTTCAACAATATGATACTCTAATATCTTTATCTCTGAAGTAACCTTATATACATCTCCAATACAAGGTTTATTATCTCCTTTATAAATTTTCTCTGATCTGCACACATATTTAAATGTTGAAATTGTTGAATCAATATCTAATATTTTTTCAATTTCATTTCCTTTAAAGATTAATCCTGAAGTTTGTTTGTAATTAAAATTTACTTTTGTTACATTTATTATTTTTGAATTATTGTTTGATTTTGTATATTTAGCTTTATAAGTTATAGTTACTTTTTCACCAATATTTAAATTTCCTATTAATATACCTTCCGATAAATTTATATTATTTACAATTTGCCCATTAATAGCAAATCCTCCATCCTCTATAATTAACAAATCACTTATTTTTTCATTTAATATTATGCTTTTTATTTCTAATGTTCCATCATTCTCTATTTCAATCTCATAATTAATCTCTTCTCCTAATGATACTTCTTTCTTATCAGCTACTTTATTAATTTTTAAGCTTGCTAATTGTATATTTATTCTATTTTCATTGCTTATAGCATTTCCTTCTCTTATTTTATCTTCTCCTGCAAGATTATACTCATATTGACCAATAGAAACATTGGTTATTATTCCCGAATCTGGTTTAGAAAGTATCTTAGCATCAAATTCTATTTCTTTTATATCATCTTTCTTTAATACTCCTAAATTTATACCTGATAATATACTTTCATTAGATACATTTATGTTGTCTACTTTAATTGTATTATTTAAAAATTTCAATTCTGGTTTTAATATATCTCTAATTATTACATTATTTATATCTATATTTCCTTTATTTTGTACTAATATTTTAAATTTTACAGTTTCTCCTACTATCGCTTCAGAAACTAATGCTTTTTTGGTTAATAATAATTTAGGTGTTAATACATGGATATTACATTTATTTGAATATAATATTATATTACTTTTACTCTCATCCAGATATGTTGCTTCTAATTTAGCTTGACTTTTAATATATTTTTTATTATCAGTATTGGTTAATTCAGCAATAACTTCTATTACTTTAGTTTCTCCTTCTTTTATTTTATCTATATAAAATATTATAAATTTATTATATCTATTTATATTCTTAATATTTATAGAATCTATTGTTGCATCGTGTATTTTTAATTCCTCATCTATTTTTTGCATTATATTTACATCTAAAAGATCATATTTACTTTTATTAACAATTGATATTGTGTAGGTAAACATTTTTCCAAAATCAACATTATTATTGCTCGACTTAAGCTTTATATCAATATCACAAGCTAATTCACTATTATCTTTAACACTATTTTTTTTTATCTCACTCTCAAACTCTTTCCCCATCCAACAAACTCCTCCTTTTTATTAATATACATAATCCCACTTACTATATATCATTAATAATATAATTATTCCATTAAGAATTTTTTTATTACATAAATAATAGCTTGATTTTTTATTATTAATTTTTATAATAGCTTATATTTCTTATACTAACTACATAGACATTAGTATAAATCAAATTTTATAGGAGGTATTATGCATTCTTTGAAGAAATTCTTTAATTATGATACTAGTCAAATAGATTTCTTTTCTATTAAAAGTATTAATGTTAATATCCCTTTAAATAATATTAATACTTGCAATATCGTTTCTTACACTTGTGATCAAAGTATTAATAATTGGGAGTTAGTTGATAATTCTGTAAGATTAAATATTTCTTTCTTATTTAAAATTTTATATACTGTACCAAATTCATCTGCTTTAAGTATTTTTAAATATGAATATTATTGCTATGATCTAATTACTTTGCCAAATAAAATTGATGGATTTGATTTACATAAGATTAATATTAAAAAGAAATTAAAGCCTATTTGTGATATTATTTCAATGTCTTTATTAAATTATGATACTTCTTATATTTTAATTTCATTAATAATTATTAATAAAATTGAAATTTTACATTCATTAAGTATTATTTATAATGTGATTGATGAAAAATCTCAAAATTTTTTATATGCATCTGATATCTTATTTAAAAATTTAATTCAATTAAATTTTTCACATAGAGATTATAAACATATTTGTTTTTCTTATTATGAAGATTGTTTTTATTATTATATAAATGATAACATTTATCAGTATTTACTATTAACTAATAATGAAGTCTTTTTATTCAATGATAGTTTATTAAAATGGTTTTGTAACATTTCCAAGAATAAATTTATAATTTATAGAAATAATGAATTTAATAATTATATTATACTTGTAGATATAAAGAATAATTTAGAAACATTAATATATAAATTTAATGAAAAATCTAAAATTAAAAGCTTTAATTTTAGTAATAATATATTAAGTTTTATAGTTTCTACTGAAGAAAAGGAACATTTAATTATTTTAGATATTTAT
Source organism: Clostridium weizhouense (assembly GCF_019431045.1). Lineage (GTDB taxonomy): Bacteria > Bacillota > Clostridia > Clostridiales > Clostridiaceae > Clostridium > Clostridium weizhouense. Next base: position 298,677 of record NZ_JAHXPT010000002.1, read on the forward strand.
AATGATATTTTATTGAATAAAGAATGTACTTTTAATGATATATATATAAATACTTCTCATGATATTCTAATAGGTACTAATAAAAATAATTTACAATTAATTAATGTTATTGATAAATCAACAACAGATGTTTTAATACCTTTTAATGATTTTATAATTAATAATTTAGTATTTTTTTCAAGTAATATCATTATTATTTCTGGTATATATAATAATGTTAGTTATATATTGTCATTAGATATTAAGAATTTATTATTTAATGAATTATTAAAGGGAAATTTTATTATTTCATCTTTAGAAGTAGATAACAGAGGTAATATAATTTTTTCTTCTAATCAACTTAAACTTTTTAATATATATATTATGAAGCCTGGTGAAAAACCTAAACTAGCATTAAAATTATTTTCTCCGCATTTAAATTTATTAGTTAGAAAGTAGGGATGTTTTTTTATGTTTTTTGAAGATTTACCAATTGAATATTATGGTGTAGATAATAACTCAAAATATAATTCGCCTATAGTAACAGAGAAAATTATACATTTTCCTGATAATATTCATCCCAAAAATATTCTTAAAGTATATAGCGATTTAGATGTGATTTTTAATACTCAAAGTAATACATTAGAAAATATGTATTATTGTATATGTAATATTAAATTTAATATAGAATATATTGATAATAATAAAGATGATACAATAAGCATATTTAATGATTATCTTTATTGCCCTTTATATTTTCCTATTACTAATAATTTTTCTTTAAATAATTTTAATCCTAAAATTTCAAACCTTCACTTAAAGTTATTAAATACATCTGATATTTATGTTTATATATCAATTTCTCCTTATTAAAAGGTCTTTTAATGAATAAAATTTTTTCTATTAAATGTTTAAGTGATAAAAATGCTTTAAGTGACAAGCTGCTCCAAAATATATATGTGCGTACAATTAGAGGAAGTATTGTAACTGATTCTTCTTTTAAAAGTTTATTTGATATTTCTATTAGTTCAGATATAATTAATATTTCTTCTATAAAATTTCAAGATATGAATTTAAATATTTTTAATTGTAAATTTACTTTTAATATTATTAGTATAGATAATTTTGATAAAGCGATTTTTTCTAATTATGATTATAATTTTATAATCAATAATAAAACATTTAATAAAATAGAAAATTGTGAATTACTTTTATTTGATGGTTATGCTTATATAAATTCAGAATTCAATATAGAATTTAATATAGTCGTCGGCCTTGATTTTTCTACAAATAATATACCTAATAATCAAATTGTTAATCCCACAATAGAAAACAATAGTGATTTTATTAATGATAACATTAAATTATTATTTGATAAGGAGTTTATTTGATTTATGAATATTTTATATTATGCTCTTCCCTGTTTTTTAATTGATAGTGAGGTATTTAAATACTCTATTAGCCATTTAAAAACTTTACTAAATTATAGTAAACTAACTAATATTAATCCAATCATCATAAAAGAAAAATTAATATCAAATAATTCATTAAAAGATATTATTCCTGAAATTCCTGAAATTAAATCATTAGATTTCTCTTTGAATAATAATTATAATCTTATAGAATTTGTAAATAAAAATAACATAGACATTTATCATTGCTTTCATAACGGTTTTTCTTTATGTGAAAATTTTAATGCTGCAAAAATATCTACTATATATACAACTTTACCATTAACTTCTGAAAGTTCTTTAGATAATTCATACTATAAAATGTACTTAGATAGAGTTACAAAAACTTTAAATTTCACTGATTCAATTATTGTGCCTTATAATTTTATGAAAAAAGATTTATGTAATTTTTTTTCAATCAATAATAAAAAAATTCATGTTATTCCACCAGTTATTCCATTTAATTTAATAAATAAAAGTAAACCTTTAAGTAAAATCTACGTTAAAAGCAAATTTAATATTACTGGCGACTATTATATTTATATAGGAGAAATAAATCCAAGAAATACTCTTATTGATACTTTAAAATTATTTAAATATTATTCAAATAATAGTAATGTAAAATTAATATTATCTTTAACATATCTTAATAAAAATAAATATCTATATTATGAACTAATTTCTTTTATTGATCGAATTAACTTAACTTCTAAAGTTATTTTTCTTAACTCATTAAATTATGATGATTTTATTAATTTAATAAATTCATCTATATGTTTTATAAACTTAAATCCTTTTAATGAATTAAACATAACTACTTTATATGCGTTATTTTTAAATACAAACATATTGGCATATCAAACTTATAATAACTTAGAATTTTTAGAAGATTACCCTATATATATTTCAAATTATATAGATGCTTATGATATTGATCTTTCTGTGAATAATTTTGAAAAAATTAGTACTAATACTGATGAAATTTATTCTATACTGAATAAATTTCATATTGATGGTGTATTTGAGAGTTTTTATAATATATACCAAAATATTTTATAAGAATGGATGTGATTTAGTGGGATGGGAAAAAAATCTAAATTCTTTTGTATTTGTTCCTAGCAAAAAAATATTACCTGAATTTGATAATTATAAAATAAATTCTACTGTATGTGATTTAAACTATTCCTTATATTTTCCATTAGATGATATCACTAATATATCATATGATATTTCATTATCATATTTAGGTACTTCTATAATATCTTCTAATAATAACAATGACTTTAAACTTCATAACGAATATTTAAAAAATGTAAAAATACTAGTTTCTATAAGAATCGAATATAAAAATAACTTAGAAATTAAATTTTTTAATTTAACGTATGTATTTGGCGATTTTTTGATATGCTGTAATAAAGATTCTACTATAAATATATCACCTGAATTAATATGCTTATGGAAATCTTCAGATAATAAAATTAATTTGACATTTATATACGTCTTGATAGAAAATAGTTCTTAAACTTCTTGCTTTTAGGAAACATGTATTAAATAAAAATTGATGTATATTTTTATAATTAAATATACATCAATTTTTATTTAATCTATTATTATTTAAATTTTCCATTAAGAAATCATTAAATCTATAGATGCATTGGCAAATATTGTATTTTCTTCTATCAATTTAATTTTCTTATTAACTATTTCAAAATTTTTATCATAATTATTTTTATGCAATACTGATTTATCTAAATTTATAAATTTATTTAATAATTTTTTTATTTCTAAATTTCTAATTTCCATTTTATCTATTGGTATATATTCTATATCAAATATTACTTTTGCCATAATAATTATATTTTTTCTATTATTAATATAATTATATCTGAGGTTTGCAATCTCTATATTCATATCAACTAATTCTTGTATCTGTATATTACTATCCAATACTTTATGAATAAATTCTATATCAACTTGTATCATTAATATTATCTCCTATCACTACCTGGTATACAATATATTATTTAACCATTGTAACTACATTATATTTCTTTAGTTAAATAATATTTTATATATAACTTATTTAACTTTCTGTAAAATTAGCAGTTACTATTGCAGATATGTTTGTGTATATTAAATTTTCCTCTCTTAATTCACAATATATATCCTCTATATAGGAATTTATTATTATTTTCTTCTTTCTTAATAAATCTATCATATTAGTGTTATTATGTTCTAAAGGTAAAACAATATATACTGTTTTCACCAATTTATTGTCATTTAAACCTAAAGTATTTTGAAACATATACTTTATTTTCATATTCATTATTAATTCAACTTTTAACTTATACCCACTAAAAAATACACCTTCATTTGATAACATTATAGGGGTTTTTATTATATCAGTTGATTCTATATTTATGTTTACATTAATAGATAAGATTTTCTCTATACTATTGTCCTCTAATTTTATATTACTTTGAAAATCAAATTCTTTAAAATAATTTGATTTTATATTTTTACAATCATCTACACCTAATATTTCAATAAAATTATTTGAACTATTCATATTCCTCCCTCCTTTAATCTTACTTTTCAACTGTTGATAGCAATGTAACCAATACTATTATTTGTTCATTACTTAATAGTTCTGCATTAATTTCTTCTATAAAAATAGATGGTATAAGGATATGAGAATTTACCATATCTTTATGCAGAATCATACCACTAGAAAAGTTCTGTTTATGGTAAATACAATATATTTTGTTCTTTTCATTTTCTGCTAAGTAATCTATTCTTAATTTAACTTCTCCTTCAATAATATATTTTTTACCAGTCAATTCTTGTCCTTCTAAAGACTTTCCTTGTGGTGTATCTATTATTCTTGTACTATTTATTATAGGCTTCATGCTTACCTTTATTATCTCTTTCAATGTGGGTCTATTAAGTGGTAAATCTATTATACTTTCTAAATTAAATTCTTTATAGCAAGTAAGATCTTTAGGAATATATTCTGATATCCCTGAATATTCAATTAAATTTTCATATATGTTAATCATTACATACTCCTTATCTAATATTTATTTTATAACGTGTGGATTAAGTAAATATTAAACTCCACACGTATATAACAATTATTAATCAGCAACTTTTACAAAGTAATGAGCATCTTTATAACTATCCTCTATTACTGTTTGATATACGCCTTTTTCATCTGTGATCATATTGCAAATTGGAATATATTCTGTTCTATAATTTATTAATTCACATCTAAATAAAGTAACCTTTTTATTTTTTACTATGTTTCCATTCTTATCTCTAAGTATTCCAGATATATTAATGTATTTTACTTCTTCCATTTGTATATCCACATACTTTTCATTACATATTCCATTTAAATTCAAATCTATATACTTACTTCTATAATCTTTTTCTTTCTGTACGTTTAAATTATAAGTATAATCTTCTTTTTTATTTTTAATATTATTTTCTTTTTTATTGTAATATTCGTTATTTTTTATTCTTTCATTATATATAATTGACATTTCCTCCTCCCCCTTTTCTATAAAATCATATACATAAAGTATTTTATAATAATATATGATACTTTATATATTTGTGTTTATTAATATATTAGCATTAATAAACATTTTATTTTTATCTATAATTTTTGAGTTTATATCCAAAATTTTTATATCAATATTAAATTCTTCTCCTTCCATAAAATCATATGGTAATAACATATTTGATGTGAATATTTTTTTTGTTGAAAATAAATGTATCTCTTCATTATTTAAATTTGATATATATTCAACTGTATATTGTACCTGTCCTATAATATCCAATTTATATGCTATAATTTCTTTAGAATCATAATCATAATTCCGTTGAATTTTTCTAACATTCTTATTCATTATAGTTGGTGTTAAATAAATTTTAGTTATTTCATATATTTTAGGCTTTATCACTGATATATCTATCATTTCTTCTAGCAAAAGTTCTTTAAATATCCTATTTGTTATTTCAACTGCTACTTCTTCTGTCTTTATTTCAGTATACCGTTCATATTGATGATCATCAGTTTCATAATATACTGTAGCAATTCCATTTACTACTACATCATTACTTCCCCTAATTCCATTATATTTAAAAACTTTTTCAATTATTAATCCATCATTAGGTTTTATTTTTATCAATCCACATATGTTATTAACATATTCCCCATTTAATGTAGTTAAATCTTTAACTTCCTCTAATTCCATTCCGTTCTCTAATCTATAATCTATTTTGATCGGTACAGTTCCATTATTAATTAAAGTAGATGTATATTTTATTTTTTCTCCATTTAATAAAACATTTTTATCAGATGTTAAAAATGTTTTTAAACTAACATTTTCTATTTTATTTGTTAAAGTTTCGCTATTATACTCTTTATATAATTTTTTATTATCAAAACTAAGCTTATAATATCCACCTATTTTATAATATGTTATAATATTTCTATTCACATTTAATTCCTTAACTTTCGCTAAATATTCTATACACAATTCTTCATTTGCAAGTATTTTCCCTATAATTATTCCTTTTCTTATATCTAATTCATTATATGAATTATTTCTTATATTAATTTTATCCTGTATAATTTCTATTTCTTTAGGTATATATAAATTTAAGAATGTTTCTTCTAAATCATGATTACCCATATTTTTTATAATAATTTTAAAATTTGCTATTTCTTCAATAAAAAAATTATTCTTACTGCTTTCTATATAACATTCCAACTCTTCATTTATTATTTCTATATATAATTCTTCTGTTCTCTTTTCTATCATTATTTCTTCATTTTGAAATTTATAATATCCTTTTACTATAAGATTAAATTTCACATTATTTTTCTTATTAAAATCATTTAAATTAATCTTTATAGGAACAATTAATTTTTTATTAACTTCTAAAGTTTCTAATAAATCGCTTTTTTCTTCAATAATTAAATTTATATTTTCTTTATTTTCATATGAAATAAATTCAATATCATATAAATCAACATTTCCTGTATTATTAACTTCTATAAATCCATTTATTTCTTTATTATTTATAAAATAAGGCTTGTCTATTATAGTTTTAGCATTAAATTCTCCATAAACTATTTTGTATTGTTGTTCTTGTAAAATTAATGTATTATATATAGTCTTATTACTCACACCTAGATAACTATATGATACTTCACCACATATTCTTATATCATCATTTAATTCATATGAAATTGTATCAAATTCTATTTCTATAAGTTTAGTTTCATCTTTTTTAATTATAGGAATAATTAATTCTTCATTATTAAAATAACTTGATTCAATTTTTCTTTCATCAAGTTTTATGTTTAAAAATTTAATATTATTTGACTTTTTTAATTTTATTTTTACATCTTCAACTGCAACATTACCTAAATTTTTTAATGTTATATAATATATTTTTTTATCTTCTTTCTTGTAATAACAAATATCTTTTTTATCTTCAATTTCAACTAAAGATGAATATATAATTCTAGTATCTTTAAAAGTAATATCTATTTTTTTTAGTATTTGATTTTCTTCATACTCTAAATGAGAAGTACTTATTAACCAATCTGAATATGAACTCTCTTTAACTCTCAATTTATATGTTATATTTACACTTTCCCCTATATCTAATAAACCTATATCTATCCCGTCATATATATTAGCTTGTTTAATAATTTTATTATTTATTTTAAAAGAATCCTTTACAAATTCACTATTACTATTTATCTCCTCTTTAAATATCAAATTTTCACATTTTTTATTTCCATTATTTTTTATATTTAAATAATATGTTACGCAATCACCTATTGTACAAATTTTTTTATTACATTCTTTACTTGGTATTTCACCATTTAAATTATTTAAAACAACTCCACAACCTACTAATTTAACTTCATTAGATTCATATAATTTTTTTACATTCTCTCCTTTTTCCTGATTAAAATATTCATATTCTAATATAATTTTAATATTTTTTTCTTCTATATCTGGTTTTTGAATATAAACTTTTGATTTTAAACTCAACTCTTCACCACAAAATTTATTTAGTTTTATACCATCAAATATATTCTCATCTTCAATATTTCTATCATTGATTACTATATTATTTATTCCTATATTATTTGATGCTTTTAATTTAATATTTAATTTTTCTATTGGTATGTTTCCTATATTATAAACTTTAAAATCTAAAGTAATTGAATTATTAAAATATACAGTATTACTAGAGAGTGTTAATGAATTTTTTTCTATAGACTTAACGCCAAAATGCCCTTCTCTTACATAAATAGGAATACTCTTTTCTACTGAATTTTTAATCCTATACTTATACGTATAATCATCAAAATAATCATAAGTTACTAATGTTTTTAAATTTTCTTTAACATTATTTACTCCTATTACTTTCCCTAAAACTATAATTTCTACTGATTTTAATGGCTCTAGAACGCCTACTGGAACACTGATTTCATTATTAAATTTAACATTATCAATAATAATACTTTCAATTTCTATATTTTCTGGTAATAATTCTTCTACTATTAAATTAACTGCTTTTATATTTCCGCTATTAGTTATTTTTATTTTTTCAATAATATCATCATTAATATATAATTCTTTCTTATTTATTTCTTTAATTATATCTAGTTTTACACCTTTTACTTTTGTTATAACTTCTTTACTTATTATTTCATTTAAAATATTGTCATCTTCATAATATTTAAGACTTATATGATTATTTATACTACCATTGTGAGGTATATCTTCTACACATACCGTATAGTTTATCCTTAATGAATATCCTGATTTAAATATTGGTATTTTAAATACTTTATTGGAATCTAAAAACTGCTTTTTATCATTTACACATAAACTATTTTCCTTATATTTAGTGCCTTTAGGTATATTTATAATCAAACTTAAATTGTTCATATCTATGCCTAATTTATTTTCAAGATATATACTATATTCTATTTCACTATATAAAGTTGCAATTTCTTTATTAGATTTTATTGATAAGGTACTTTCTAGTAAATGTTTTTTGTTCACTATTCTCACCCCATTTTGGTAAATATGATTATATACTAACTTATCTTTAATATTAAAAATATATGCATAGTTATACTTAATTTAGTATTACTTTCATAAAATAAATAGTAAACATATTTAAAAGGAGTGAATTTAATTGATAAATAATGTTTCTAATTCCTCAGTAAAATATATAGGTATATCTAGTCCATATAAATTTAGTACTAAAAATTTTAAACTTTTTAATTTATCTCATTTAGTTACATTAAATTTAGAAAACTCTTATATAGAAAACATTATTCAAATTCAATCAAATATAAATATACTAAACTATAAAATTATAAAAACACCAATAGGTACTTCATATGATGGTTGTATATTTACTGGAAATAAACTTTTCTTTACTGGTATTATTAATACTACTATTCAATATGTTTTAAATAGCAATTTAAATAATATTTATTTTTATAATACAAAAATATTTTTTGTTGAATCTATAAATTTATGTGATTATTCTCCTTATACGTCTAAAATCACATTATCAAGTAATATCATTGATGTATGTAGTAATAAATTAAATGATTCAAATATTTATTTAACTTTTAATTTATATGTAGAAGCTAATTTTTAAAGAAAGGAGATTTATTCTTGAATATATGTAGTAATGATCTTGAATCACTAAATTTTTTAAAAGAAATTAATTATTTTAAAGAAACAAGTATTAGTGGTTACATATCTCTTAATAATAAATTTGAAGATATAAAAAAGCCCTTAACTCTCTTTACCAATGTTATTATAAATTCTGTTAAACTTTTTACGGGTAATAAGTTAGTTTCTAATGAAGGTCAATACTTAAATACTCATAGATTACTTATTGATTATTCTATAAAGGAGAATTTAAAATATATTAGTTATCATCCACTTAATAATATATTTTTTTATTCCTCTCCAACAATATCTAAATATTGTTATATTTCTCTTCCTAGTTATATTAATAATATTGATATAGAAGATATAATTAATAAAAAATTGTATAACATTTCTCCTTATATAGAAAATGTTGAATTTTGTTATATTGATAAAAGAACCTTTTATTATAATGTGACTATTCTTATTAACTTTTTACCATTAATCAAAAATATTTTATAATAAAAACAGAAAATATTTTTAATTGAGTGAAAAAGTATAGAACTATCCTAAATGAATATTAATATATTTAAGATAGTTCTATTGCTCTTTAAATTTATTTATAAATTTACCCCTTGTTGCAAACAAGTTTTTAAGTCTTCATCAGGTTCACTTATTGATTGTATGTTAAATGTATCTACTAAATATTGTAATACATTTGGACTTATAAATGCTGGAAGTGAAGGTCCTAAGAAAATCCCTTTTACTCCTAATGAAAGTAATGCTAAAAGGTCTGCTACTGCTTTTTGTTCATACCATGATAAGATTATTGATAATGGTAATCCATTTACATCTGTATCAAATGCATCTGCTAATGCTGTAGCAATTCTAACTGCAGAATATGCATCATTACATTGACCAACATCTAATAATCTTGGAAGTCCTGCAACTTCTCCAAAGTTTAATTTATTAAATCTATATTTCCCACATGCAAGTGTAAGGATAACACAATCTTTTGGAACCTTCTCTGCAAACTCAGTATAATAATTTCTTCCTGGTCTTGCACCATCACATCCGCCTATTAAAAAGAAATGTCTGATTTTTCCTTCTTTAACTGCATTAACAATCGCCTCTGCATGACTTAATGTTGCATTATGACCAAAACCAACAAGAATTTCTTTTGGTTCTTCACTTTCTTTAAATCCACCTAGTTCTAGTGCCTTTTCTATTATTGGTGAAAAATCTTTATAACCATCTTTATCAGCCTCAATATATTTAACTCCATCCCAACCAACTACACTTGTTGTAAAAATTCTATCCTTATAAGTCTCTCTTGGTCTCATTAAGCAATTTGTAGTCATTAAAATACAACCTGGTATACCATCAAATTCTTTTTGTTGATCCTGCCAAGCTCCACCATAATTCCCCACAAGATGTTTATACTTTTTAAGACCTGGATAACCATGACTAGGTATCATTTCACCATGAGTATATATATTAATTCCTTTACCTTCTGTTTGTTCTAACAACATTTCTAAATCTCTTAAATCATGACCTGAAACAATAATAAATGGACCTTTTTCAATATGTACATTAACTTTATGAGGACTTGGATTTTGATAAGTTTCAGTATTAGCTTCATCTAACTTTTTCATGACACCCACACTCATCTCTCCAGTTCTCATAGTCATACGAATTAACTCTTCAACAGTTAATTTATCATTTGTTGTACACTCTAATCCTAAAAAATAAAAATTATCAACTTGATTATCATTATAACCTAAGAATCTAGCTTGATGACCATATGCTGCTATTCCCTTTAATCCATAAATTATTGTTTGTCTTAAAGACCTTACATCTGCATCTATCTCTTGATCAAACATAATCCCTGCTTTTTTAGAATCTTTAAGCATTTCATCCTTAGTTTCACTTAAATTATAAGTTGCTTGTTCTGGATATTCTTTATCAATACCTATTCTATCTCTTAGATTTTCTTTTATTTTTTGAGATTCCTTAAGCATTTTAACATGAACTTCTGCATCAAAATTAACATTAGTAAGTGTAGTAAATAAACCATTTTCTACAAAGCTTACAATATCTTTTTCTATTTCTTCACCTTTTTCTATAAGTTCTTTAGCATAACAACTTATTCCTTTTAATTGATATATAAGTAAATCTTGAAGATTAGCTACTTCAGGTGTTTTTCCACATACACCTATTTTAGTGCAACCTTTCCCCCCTGCTGTTTGCTCACATTGATAACAAAACATTGGATTTTCTTCCATATAAAATCCCTCCTTAAATACTAATCTTTATTAGTATTTTAAGAAGGGATTATTTTATTCATTAATTTAAAGCTTTTAATAAATCTTCAATATTTAATCCATGTACAATCGCAGCCTCTTCAAGACTTTCTGCTTGAGCTGAAGGACACCCAACACACCCCATACCAAAGTTCATTAAAATTTGAGGGGCGTTTTCCTTAACACGTATTATTTCACCTATTGTCATATCTTTAGTTATCATCTTATTTTCCTCCTCTTATATTGTTTAATGTAGTTAAATATTTCTTCTCTAAATTTTCTAATATATTTATGTTTTCATTTCTTATAGACACATTCTGATTTTCATAATCTACACACTCTTTATCTATATTTTCTAATATATCAGTATTTAACTCTCTTTGAGCAAATTTATATATAACATTATCTTCTTTTTCAATATGCCTTTTTAATAAATGTGTATAAGAAATAGCATTAGCAATTACATCTAACTTGGCTTCTTCATCACCAACGTTTAAGTTTTCAAGTGCTTCTTCAAGATTTTTTATATATAATCTTCCCAAATCATGTTCTACTAACATTCCATTCTTTATAGTTTTTTCTCCTAAAGCACCTAAGTTTTCTACCATTCTATTAAAAAGTATTATCTCTTCTTTATTATGATGATGTCCATCTGCATAATTTTTAATAAAATTTATCATTGAATAAAAATCATCATAATTCACTTTATCCTCTTTTAATAATTTAAAACATGCATTCCTTACAACATTAAGCATACGCTCAATATATCTATGTTCTTCCATCATTATATCTATTGCATTCATGTTAATTTCTCCTATTAAAACTTATTTTTTCTTAATTGATTTCAATCCATTTTCATGTTCAATATAGTCAAATTCATTATTTATTTCATTAATAAATGCTTTAATCCATAAACCTCTTAATCTATAAAATAAGTCTACATCGCCTTGCTCTTTTTCCCATATATCCTTATGAACACATACTCTTATAGTCCACTCTACAGTACTTTCATTAGCAGTAAATATTTCATTTACTCTATCACATGGCATACCATCTAAAATATAGTCATTTACACTATTAAATATTTCATCAGCACTATTTAGTTTTCCTTTATCTTTTTTAGTTTCTTTAGCTGCTTTTATTGCTTGATTAATATATATTCTTTCCATTCCATTATAAGCTTCCTTATTATTATGAAGAATTTTAGTAGTCCACGCAGCCATTCTTCCTTCTGCAGAATGTATTTTTTCTTGTAGCCATCCATGTATATTACTTGTATCTATCATTTCTTCAAGAGGTTTATTCGGAAGTTTCTCTCCATACTTATCATTAATTTCTTTACTTAAACTTTCAATATCTAAATTCTCACTTTTAGCAAGATTAATTATTTCAGATTCTAGTCCTTCGAACCATAATATTTTATTAAATAACCAATAATGTATTTTTCCTAAATATAAACTCATTTTTATTTTCTCTCCAATCTTTATTTATTTTTATATATTTAAAATTTATTTTTTATTTAAGTCTTCTTTAAATTTGTTCTTGTCTACAATAGAAATTATATTATAGTATTGAACTTAATTATGTAACATTCGTTACAAATTTAAATTATTTTATTACTTATTCAAAATATAATGCTAAAAATAATCTAAAAACACTTAATCTCTTCAAAATATTCCTTTGATTATAGCTATATCTTCTTTTATCAAAATGAAAAAAATATCTTATTATAATAAAAAAACTTAAAATGATAATAGATTTATATATTTTTATATGATAACATTAGTTAGACAAAGGTATCTTTATTTGAAAAGATGCCTTTATTCGTTTATATGTATTATTAAAAATATATTGTATATTATGCAAGGGGGAATTTTAATATGGAATTTAATTACAACCTTCCAGTAAATCTTTTATTTGGAAGAGGTAAAATAAATCAGGTAGGTAATGAAGTAGCTAAATATGGAAAAAAAGTTCTTATAGTAACTGGTAAGAACAGCACAAAAAAAAGTGGATTACTTGATAAAACAATTAATTTATTAAAACAAGCAAAAATTGAAGTTGAAGTTTTTGATAAAGTTGCTCAAAATCCACTTACTACAACAATATATGAAGGTGTTGAAGTTGTAAAAACAACAGGATGTGATGTCATTTTAGGGCTTGGTGGCGGAAGTATTATGGATGCTGCAAAAAGTATTGCATTTTCAGCTAAAAATTCTGGTGATATATCTGACTATATATTTGGAATAAAACAAGGAACAGAAGCGTTACCAATAATTTTAGTTCCAACAACATGTGGAACAGGAAGTGAAGGAAATAGTTTTTCAGTTCTTACTAATCCTGAAACTAAAGATAAAAAATCTCTTAGAACCAATGCTATTATTGCTAAAGCATCAATTGTAGATCCAGAACTTATGGTTACAATGCCAAAACATATAATTGCATCAGTTGGATTTGATGCATTAGCACACAACATGGAAGCTTATTTATCAAAAATAGGACAACCATTAACTGATATAAAAGCCCTTTATGGAATTAAATTAATAGCTGAAAATTTACCTAAAGTCTATAATGATCAAACTGATTTAGATGCCTTTGAAAAAGTAACTTTAGGAAGTACCTTAGGTGGTATGGTAATTGGAGTAGCAGGGGTAACAGCACCACATGGACTAGAACATCCTGCAAGTGGATTACATGATATTGTTCATGGAAAAGGTCTTGCTGCATTAACACCAATAATTATTGAAAAATCATGGCAAAGTGATATAGAAAAATATACTGATATATCAAAATTATTAGGTGGTACCAACGCTGAAGATTGTTCAGATGCTATAAGAAATTTCTTAAAAAAGATTGACTTAAACATAACGTTAAGTGAACTTGGAGTAGAAGAAAAGGATATTGATTGGATGGCAGAAAACTGCATGAAAGTTTCAAAACCAAGTATTTCAAATCATCCTAAAGAATTTACATTAGAAGAAATAAAGGATATTTATTATAAATCATTATAAAGATCATATTTATACAACTAATATTAACAAACTCAATATTTTTTATAAATAAATTAATTAAGTAGTTTCTAAATTCAAAATTTAAAAATATTAATAAAAGGAACCTAATAATATACATTAAAAATATTTTATATTCTTAGGTTCCTTTTTTATAAATTATTTTTTAGTTAATCAATCATAGTTTATTAATCTATAGGTTTAGATTTAACAAATTTTTCAGCTATATCATATGAGTTTTCAGTTCCATTAAAAAAGAAAACAGAGTAATAAATTCCATCTTCTTTCCAAATATATTCTACTGTAGGTGTATAATCAGTTTCTTCATATTTAAAGACTTCCTTATTATCAATATTTAGTTTTTCAGCTTTAATTTTCTTAGGTTTATTATCTTCTGTATTTTCTCGAATAAAATAACCATTCTCAGCTATGTTATCATAAACTTTTGAATTTTTTTGTGCAGTAAAAGTTATTGATCCATTTTTATTAGAATAAAAACTGTTAAGTTCATAATTAATTTTATTATTTTCTATATCAGAATCTCCAGAAATACCTACACCTGAATCATTTATTTTTACATCTTCATTAATTGTTAATGGAAGTTTTGGGTTAAATCCTAATAATTTTTTTGCTTTTTCTAAATCTTCCTTATCATAAATACTCATTACTCCTATTTCTGTTGAAACTTCTCTCTCCACAGAATAGTTTACATTTTTTATTTCTTCTGGGTATTTTATAGACTTTGCTATTTTCTCTATATTGTCTTCTGAAAGATTTAATATTTCCTTATCATTAAATATAGAATTATATTCTATACTATACCAAATACCTTCATTTTGCCATGCAAAATATTTGTGAACATCTTTACGCTCTGGAATAATATACTCATCTGTCATTATAGATGGTGTAGTTGATTTTAAAGTAACGCTCAATCCATTTATTCCCTCTAAATTCATTTCTTCTTTTTCGCCTTCAATTCTAGCCCTAATAGATTTATATGAACTCTCAATTTTTTTTAAAGATTCCACTGGATCTTTTTCAAAAATTTGGAATGCAATTTCGTCTTTTGATGCATCTGAATTTTTTAAAAATATATTCAAGGCATTTTCATTATCTGAAAGTTTTATAAGCTGAAAACATGAAACTCTTGGGTTATATCCAGGCATAAAATCTGGTATTTTGAATTTTAATCCCCATACTTTTTCTACTTTTTCTATATCATCATAAACTTTTTTAGGTGAATCAATAAGAAACTTATCTCGATCCTTTGAGCTTAGTATACTATTGTTATTTGAAGTGGTTGATACAACATTATTAACTTCTGCTCCTTGAACTATAATATTATTTGTAAACATTAAACTTGTAGCCAATGCTACTCCTAAAGCTGCTTTAACTGATATTTTGTAAGATCCATTTTTAAAATTTTTTATCATTTTAATTCTCCCCCTAATTTGATTACTATTTTCAAAAGAAATTGCCAATTGTGAATATTTATTTTTATGTGAAAATTTTTTCGAAAAATTTATAAGAGTCATTCCATACTTTACTTTTTCTTCTTCCCCAAGAATTTCAAGTACACTTGCATCACAGGCGTATTCTCTATAAAGTTTGATTTTATTAATTGCAATCCACACTAAAGGATTAAACCAATGTATTGAAAGTGCAATTACTCCAATGGAGTTGTAAAATAAATCCTTCCTTTTATAATGCATTAACTCATGTAAAAATATATGTGAAAGTTGATTTAAATCTTTTATTCTTAAAACATGTTCTGGAATATATATTTTAGGTTTTATAATTCCCAATATGCATGGACTCTTAAATGTATTATGAATAAAAACAGGAATGTTTTTTCTAACATTAATTCTATTAACACAACTATTCATTAAATTTTGAATTTCAGAATAATTATCTTTTTTCAAATATTTAACTCTTCTTTTAAAATTAAATATTGATAATAGAAATATTGAACTTAAAATTACTGCTCCTATAATCCATAAATAAGAAAATATTTTAAAAATAACTGATATTAACTTTTGTTTTTCAGCATTTTGTATTTCCTCTTTTTCATTTATTTCAGTATTCATATTATGATTTACATTATTATTTTTATTAACCACTATAGGTAATTCTTCTTCTCCTTTTAATTCATCTTTTTGATTTTGTATTTGAATAACATTTTCATATTTCTCATAAAAAGTACTAAATAAATTAATATTCATTTCAGGAATTGTAGGTACAAGTAATCTTATAATTACTAAAATCCACAATCCATGTTTAATCCTTACACCAATATGATTATTAAATACTTTTAAAATTAACATAAGTATTAAAATACCAATACTTGTGGTTAAAGAAGTTTGTAAAATCCATAAAAAAAATTTTTCTAAAATTCCCATAAAAACCTCTCTCTCTTCCCCTTATGCAAGTTTTATATAAAATTTTAATATTCTAAAATTGCTTTAATTTTGTTTTTCTTTTTTATCTTTAAGTAGGTTTTCAAGCTCTTCAATTTCTTCTATAGATAATTCTTCTTCTTCTAAAAATTTACTAAAGAGAATTCCTAATGCTCCATCATATACTTTTTTAAGAAAAGATTCATTTTCTAATTTTATGCATTCATCTTCAGAAATTAAAGGATAATAGTTATAAACTCTACCACACCTTTCAAACCCTATTGCACCTTTTTTTATTAATCTTGTAATAAATGTTTTTATCGTTTGAGTTGACCAATTTATTTTTCCAGACAAAGAATTTATTATTTGTTCTGATGTTAAAGGGTTGTTTTTCCATATTAGTTTCATTACTTCCCATTCTGATTCAGATATTTTTGGTACCTCACTCATATTTATCATCTCCTTTTTTCCAATTATTTTTAAGTAAATTCCCCTGTCCATGAGCGTTATACTACAATATCAACATTCACTTAAAACATAGCCTTATTTTAAAACATCATATAAGCCTTAATATTTTTAGTTATATTTTAAATCTACAGTTGTAAATTATAATCTTAGTCTACAATTGTAGATTTAAAATGTCAATATTTATAATTAGAGTAAATTCTTAATATTTACTTAAAATATTACTAAATTTTATTATAAGAACCAAAAAGACTATATCATTTTATAACTAACAATTATAAAAATGATATAGTCTTTATACTATAATGTCACTATTCACTTAAAATATATATTATCTTTTAAACTTTATTTTATTTAGTATTAGATTTAGTAAAACTCCAACAATTGCCGCAAAACTTAATCCTGATATAGATATTGTATCATTTATTTTTATTCCTACTAAAATCCCAAATTTTTTCTCTATAACAGTTCCCAAAAGTCCTATTACTAATATTATAATAATTACAAGTAAATTTCTCCAATCAATTTTTACTTTTTGATATTTTATAGTATTAAATCCAACTAATGAAATCATAGAGAATAACATTATACTTATTCCACCCATAACAGCTTGTGGAATTGTGCTTATTGCCGATCCAAACTTACCTATAAAACTTAACATTATTGCAAATAGGGCTGCTAATCTTAATATTGATGGATCATAATTTTTTGTAATTGCTAAAACTCCAGTATTTTCTCCATATGTAGTATTAGCTGGTCCACCAAATGATGCAGCTATCATAGTAGCTAGTCCATCTCCTAGTAAAGTCCTATTCAATCCTGGCTCTTCTATAAAGTTTTTCCCAACTACTTGACCATTTGTTGTTATATCACCAATATGTTCCATAAAAGTAGCTAGTACTACTGGTGCAATAATCATTATAGCTCCTAAATCAAATTTAGGTAATGTAAAATGTGGTATAGCTATAACACTCGCTTCTGAAATTGCTTGAACATTAACATATCCTGTAAAATAAGATACTATATACCCTATAATGACTCCACATAATATTGCTATTTGAGATATGAAACCTTTTCCTAAATATTTTACTGATAAAGTTACTCCTAAAGTTATAACAGCAATCATTAAATTGTCTTTAGCCATGTTAAAAGCTGTTGGAATTAAATTTAATCCTATTACCATAATCATCGGCCCAACAACCTGTGCTGGTAATACATGTTTTATTTTATCAGTACCAATTTTTTTGATAATAAAAGACATTAATACATAGATTAGACCTGCTATCATTATTCCACCTTGTGCATATCTTAAATCGCCATATGTTTGTCCAACAGCGCATATTACTGGAATAAATGCAAATGATGAGCCTAGAAAGACTGGAACTTTCATTTTTGTACAAACATGAAATACTAACGTTCCAATACCTGCACAAAATAATGCTACTGAAATATCAAGACCGGTTAGAATAGGCACTAACACTGTTGCACCAAACATTGCAATTAAGTGTTGTAATGCTAATACTATATTGCTTACCGTTTTTTTCCACGAAATTTCTCCGAATTGTTCTTTTGTACTACTTATAATTTCTGACATAAAAAAAATACCTCCTTAAATACATAAGAGGAAAATACTATTATCTCCCCTTTTTAGCCTCTCTGGACTAAATTAAAAGTTGTTGTCAAATTTTTAGTTTTTAATAATATAAATTACTTTTTAATTATTTATTTTACTTTTATATCATTCCTTATCTTATTATATCTAAAATTTTAAAAAAGTAAATAAATTTTTACAAAATATTTATTTTATTATTTGGTTTTGATTTTATATAAAAAAACCTATAAAGTCAATATTATTTTTTGATATTTACTTTATAGGCAATATTTCTTAATTAATGTTATATGTTCTTCTTAATATTACATCTTGATTTTAAATAAAAATAAAAATTCTATTCTTTAGGTATCCAGCTATTTACTAAATCTTCATTATTCTTCATCCAATTCTTTGCAACTTCTAAAGGATCTTTATCACTATTATCTTGGATATCGCCCATTAAAGATCCTAGCTGTTTGCTATCCATCTTAAAATTATTTAAGAATTGTGAAACTTCTGGCATGTCTTTTGAAAAACCTTTTCTTGCAATTGTATAAATATCCTGATTTTCACCATAAACTTTTTTAGGATCATCTAAGAATTTAAGATCCCAACGTGCAAACTTCCAATGAGGTTCCCAACCTGTTACAACAATTGGTTCCTTTTTATCTAGTGCTTTTTTAAGCATAGCTGTCATTGTAACTCCACTACCTTCTACAAGATCTAAATCTAAGCCATACTCTTGTATTGCTTTATCTGTAGCTTTCATTATACCTGCACCTGGATCGATACCTATTATTTTTCCTTCTAATTGATCTTTAATTTTATTTAAATCTTCTATACTATTTATATCCATATAGCTAGGAACTACTAATCCTATCTTAGCACCTTCAAAATTTGTTCCTATTTTTTCTATATTTTCTCCATATTTATCCATATAATCTTTATGAGCAAGTGGTAGCCAAGAATCTAAGAAAGCATCCATATCACCAGTTGATACTGAAGTATATACCATACCTGCTTCTCCTTGTTTCATCTCAACTTCATATCCCATTTTATCTTCTAATACAGCTTTAGCTAAATTAGTCATAGCTATTCCATCTGCCCAATTTACATATCCTAATGTTACTTTTCCTTTTGAATTTTCCGTTTTTTGTGTTGAATTTTTTCCACATCCACCTAGCATTCCTACAGCTAATATCCCAACAAACGCTAATGACATAATCTTTTTTAAACTTTTGTTCATTATTATTCCTCCTCGTATAATAAGTTTATAGTCAGTTAATTTACTGCCTTATTATTAAATCTCGTTTTAAAGAAATATCTGTAATTAATTGTATTAAAGCAAGCATTATTATTATAACCATACTTGGTATAATTAATAATAAATCTTCCAATCCAAATATTAACGTTTCATTTATAATTTTAAACTTTTATAAAAAAAACCTATAAATTAAATATTAAACTAATAATATTTAATTTATAGGTTATATTTATTAATAAAGTTATATGTTTTTTATTGCAATATATGATTTGATCTAAAAAATGTTAAAAGAGAAAGATTTTCAAATTTAATTAAGATTACTTAAAGTGAATTTCAGATAGTTTAAACTTACTGTTTATAATTTTTATAAACCAATTGAATATTACAATAAATTATATTTTTAAAACATATACTTTAATAAAAACTATTAATTTATTCTTTAGGTATCCAACTATTAACTAATTCTTCATTATTTTTTATCCATTCCTTCGCAACTTCTAATGGATCTTTATTGCTGTTTTCTTGAATATCACCCATTAAAGATCCTAGTTGTTTGTCATCCATTTTAAAATTATTTAAGAATTGTGTAACTTCTGGCATATCTTTTGAAAAATTTTTTCTTGTAATTGTATAAATATCTTCTGCTTCACCATAAACATTTTTTGGATCTTCTAAGAATTTAAGATCCCAACGAGCAAATTTCCAATGTGGTTTCCAACCAGTAACAACAATTGGTGCCTTTTCATCTTCTGCTTTTTTAAGCATAGCTGTCATTGTAGCTCCGCTACCTTCCATAAGTTCTAAATCTAATCCATAGTCTTTTATAGCTTTATTAGTAGTTTTCATTATGCCTGCACCTGGATCAATACCTATTATTTTTCCATCTAATTCATCTTTAACTGAATTTAAATCTTCTATACTATTTATATTCATATAGCTAGGTACTACTAATCCTATCTTCGCACCTTCAAAATTTGTTCCTATTTTCTCTACTTTTCCTTGATATTTCTCCATATAATCTTTATGAGTAACTGGTAACCATCCATCTAAAAAGGCATCCATATCTCCAGTTGATAATGAAGTATAAATCATTCCGGCTTCCCCTTGCTTCATATCAACTTCATATCCCATTTTATCTTCTAATACAGCTTTGACTAAATTAGTCATAGCTACTCCTTCTGCCCAGTTTACATATCCTAATGTTACTTTTCCTTTTGAATTTTCTGTTTTTTGTGTTGAATTTTTTCCACATCCACTTAACATGCCTACTGCTAATATACCAGCGAATGCTAATGTCATAATCTTTTTTAAGTTTTTATGCACTCTTATTCCTCCTTTATTTATTAAATCTCTTATTTAAGATATATTTGTAGTTAAATTAATTATTTTTTTTATTTTTTCCTAAAGATTGAGTTATTCTGTCTAATACCATAGCTAAAATAACTACAGCTAATCCACTTTCAAAACCTGTACCAACATCCATTTGAGTAATACCATTATATACTTCTCTACCTAATCCACCAGCACCTATCATAGCAGATATAACAACCATAGATAATGAAAGCATTATTGTTTGATTTACTCCAGCTAATATAGTTGGCAGTGCAATAGGTAATTGTACTTTATATAACATTTGATTCTTGGTAGATCCAAATGATTTTGCGGCTTCAATTACATCTTCTGGAACTTGTTTAATCCCTAAATTAGTAAGTCTAACTGCAGGTGGCATAGAAAAAATAACAGTAGCTATAGCTCCTGGAACTTTTCCCATTCCAAAAAATAAAACCGCTGGAATTAAATATACAAAGGCCGGCATTGTTTGCATAAAGTCTAATATAGGTCTTAATATTTTAGCAACTCTATCATGCCTAGCTGCATAAATTCCAAGTGGTACACCTATAAGTAAAGAAATAAACGCTGATACCAATATAAGTGCAAGTGTTTCCATTGTTTGAGGCCATAATTCCATAGCATCAATAAATAATAACCCTACAAATGTAAAAACAGATGTCTTCTTATCGGTAAGTTTTAATGTTATTAAAGTAAGTACTATTATTATAACTATACTTGGTATAATTAATAATAAATCTTCTAATCCAGTTATTAATGTTTCATTTATGATTTTTACTAGTTTAAAGAATGGTTCTATATTATTTTTTAACCAATCTATTATAAACTCAATATATGATCCTATATGTAATGTAAGCATATTATTTATCCTCCTCTCCAGCAATTCCAGCAATTATTGTAGATCTTTTTATTATCCCCATTAAAATATCATTCTCACCAATAACTGCAATAGGATATTTTGTATCCTTAGCTACAGATAACAAATCAGAAATCGCTTCATCCGGAGATGCTTTAGGAACATCTTTTATTACTATCTCTTCTATAGTTTTTATGTTTTTCTTTGCAAGTTCTAATGCATCATCAATATTTACAATCCCTTTTAGTTTTCTTTCTTTATTAATTACATAAATACTAGAAATTCCTTCATCTTTCATAATCCTAACCGCTGCTTTTGGACCATCTTTTTCAATTCGTATAGCTTTTGCTATTTCCATAATAGTAGACGATGTTATTACTTTTGTTCTATCTACATCTTGAACAAATTTTCTTACATAATCACTAGCTGGATTAGTTAATATATCTTCCGATGAACCTATTTGTTCTACAATACCATCTTTCATAATTGCTATTCTATCACCCAATCTTAGTGCCTCATCTAAATCATGAGTTATAAATATTATAGTTTTCTGCATTTTAGCTTGTAATTGTAACATTTCTTCTTGCATTTCTTTACGTATTAATGGATCTAATGCACTAAAAGCTTCATCCATAAGAAGTATTTCTGGCTCTGTAGCTAATGCTCTAGCTAGTCCAACTCTCTGCTTCATCCCTCCACTTAATTGATCTGGCATACTTTCCTCATATCCTTTTAAGCCTACTAATTCTAAACATTCATATGCTTTTTCTTTTCTCGTTTTAGAATTTACTCCCTGTATTTCTAAACCATACGCCACATTATCTGAAATAGTTTTGTGAGGAAAAAGTGCAAAGTTCTGAAAAACCATAGCAATTTTTTTTCTTCTAACTTCTAGAAGTTCATCTTCATTGCATTTTAATATATCTTTTCCGTCTATCAAGATTTGCCCACTTGTAGGTTCAATAAGACGATTTAAACACCTTATTAATGTTGATTTTCCACTCCCTGATAATCCCATAACTACAAAAAACTCACCTTTATTAACTTCAAAACTAGCATTATTTACACCAACAGAATTTCCTGTCTTACCATGTATCTCAATTTTATTCATTCCTTTTTCCAACATAGGAATCACTTTTTTAGGGTTTTTTCCGAAAATTTTATATAAATCTTTTACTTCTAATTTCGACATGTTTACCTCCTCTAAAATTTCTTTTAAACTTATTATTAAATATATAAGCTCCAATAAAATTTGTTCATTAATATAAATCTTAAAATATTTATAAATAATATCACTTACCAGTATTGTGAGGAACTTATATAGACAATTTATGATATATATGCTTTTAACTAGATATGATTAATTTAAAGATATAATTTTTTTATAAAAATTATATAAAGGATTATAAATATAATAACTTAATTAAAACATATATATTAATATTTATGTGATATATACTTAGTTTTTATTAAGTAACAACTCTAATTTATCACAAAGTTGTTACTTTTGTCAAATCTCTATACATAATGGCTATAGATTTTTAATATAAAAATATACATTAAAATATACAAATATTTTAAACTAATATAATAATAAATATTCATATATTTTAACAATATTTTCAGTCAAACTTATACTATTTCAACAAAATATGTTATAGTATAGAATATATTTACAATCTATTAACCGTAATAATATATACTATTTTATTCTATATATATAGGTAAATTTATTTATTATATTTTAAATATAACTAAAATATTAAGTTAAAAAGGAGCTTTATTTTATGGATATTAACTATTCTACACTTATTATGACACTTATTAATTTTGCTTTATTAATTATGTGTGTATTTATAGTATTTAAAGCTATACGAGGATTTAAAAATTTTATTATTAGAAACAAAGCTATAGACCAAAAA
Organism: Clostridium weizhouense; assembly: GCF_019431045.1. GTDB lineage: Bacteria > Bacillota > Clostridia > Clostridiales > Clostridiaceae > Clostridium > Clostridium weizhouense. The sequence goes on from NZ_JAHXPT010000002.1 coordinate 322,971, forward strand.
TTAGACACTATTTTAGATAAATTAAAAGAGAAAAACTAATAAATAAAAAGAGTAGATATCAAGTTAAATTTTGATATCTACTCTTTTTATTTATTCATATTAATTTCTATTTATACATTACCCGTATAATCTGCATTTAAAAACATATTTGCTTCTTTTGTACGTCTACGATATAAGCCTTCTATTCTTCTACCTCCACCATTAGACCATGCTTGAAAATTAGATATGAGAATATTTCTATTTCTTATTCCATCAACCACATTTTTGTATAGTGTAGAACTTAATAGTCCTGCAATTCCGCAATTATATGCAAAACTTACTAATGCATCAAATTCATTTTGAGTTAAAGTTATTCCTTTAGAATCTAAATCTTTTTTTATTGCTTTGGCATATTTATTATTAACTAGTTCTCTTAACATTTCACTAGCTTGACTTTCTGTAATATTTGATAAGCCCTTTATTTCATCACCCGTCATGCCATATCCTAATGTCAATACTCCAACTGTATCATAATACGGTGTAGCAGAGAATCCTTCCCAAGATTTTATAAAATTAATACAAGCATCTGAAACTAAATAATTATTTAACATACGACCATCTTTATCAAAAATATACTGCTTTCCATTAATAGTTGCAGTGCAGTCTATATAGCATTTACCTTTATATCCATTACTATTTTCTTCTAGGTAATACCATATTCCTTTTAATTGAAGCCATCCGGTCTGCATTGCACCCTTTTCATTCATATAATACCATGAACCATCTTTATCTTTTACCCATCCCGTTTGCATTATACCTTCATCATTTAAATAATACCAAGTTCCATTATCTTCATACCACCCTTTTATAACTTTTCCATCCGGGCCTTCTACACACCATTTCCATTGTGACATATTATTTACCCTCCCCTCACCAAATATATACTTCTAATTAGATACTATAATTAAAGACATAATTCTCTATAATAATTTAAAATTTATTTAATATTACATAATATGAAGTTTATTTTAAATAGGTTACTTTTAATTTAAAATATCTCATTTATCTTAGATTTTATTCTTCTTTCGATTTCTAAAAATTCTATACTTTTTTGAGACATCAAAAAGGGAGTGTCTCAAAAAAAGTATCTACTTCATGCATTTACTTACTGTATTTTAAGACAATCCCTTATATTAATTTTATAATAACTATTTTATTAATCTAATTCTAATATTGTACCTGTTCTATTAGTAAATGATTGCTTACATTCCCTATTAAAAATATCAACTGCTTTATCACCAGTACAATGGGATAAACCTAATAATTCAACTCCAGATTCTTTTAAATAATCAACTGATTTCTTTATTCTTTCATCATCAGCTTCTATAAGATGAGTTCCACCAATTATTCCTATTATCTTTTCTTTAGTTCTTTCTTCTATAGTCTTAACCATATTTAAAAAACCTGGATGTGCACAACCTAGCAATATAATTAGTCCCTTTGAAGTTTTAATTCCTAATGCTACTTCTTCATCAAATGTGTCAACTATATATTCATTATCAACCTTAAGTTTCATATTTTCATTCACTTTTTCAAAATTATAATATTTATTAAAATTGGAAAATACAAAAATATCATCACTTATTTTTAAAATATCTGTTGTTACATCTTCTGTAATAAGATCTTTACTCTTTATATATTCTTTATCAAAATCGGTTCCTATATATGCATAACCAGGTTCTTTTGAGAAATCTGATTTAAGTGTTCCATCTGAATAATGATATTTATTTATTCTTTCAAAGAAATATTTACTTACTATAAGTTTAGGCTTAATATTATAAGTCTCTAATAATTTTTTTACCCCACCACAATGATCATAATGTGCATGACTCAAAACTAAAATATCAGTCTTTTTAAGATCAACATTTAATTTTACAGCATTTTCAATAAAATCTCCTGTTTTTCCTGTATCAAATAAAACATTACAATCGCTTCCTTCAATAAACATAGAAAGACCATGTTCATTTTTTAGCTTTTCTTCCTTATCTAATGTATTTTCTATTAATGTGGTTATTTTCATATTAACATCTCCCTTTTTAGGCACATGAAATAAAATAATAGATCAACGATGTAGCATATATTTTGTTTCAGACAAGAAGACAAAATATACAAACATACTAGTCTATTTTTTGAATGTGCCTTATATTGTAGCTGCAAACTCCTTTAAAAGTTCTGCTGTAGAATTAAGTTCTTGAACTGTTGCAGTAATTTCTTCTAACCCTGATGCTTGTCTATCTAATAATGAATTTGAAGCATTAAATCTATTATATATCTTATTTATTGAATTTTGTATATCACTCAATATTTGATTAATTTCATTTATAGATTGACTACTTGATTGAGATAATTTTCTAATTTCATTAGATACTACACTAAATCCTTTTCCATATTCCCCTGCTCTTGCTGATTCTATAGCTGCATTTAATCCTAACAGATTAGTTTGTTTAGCTATACTTTCTATAAATTTTAACACATCATCTGTTTTCTTATAATTATCATTTGTAATCTTTATAAATTTTTCTATATCTGCATTAGTTTCAGATATTTTTTGAAGTCCAGATGCCATATCAGATAAATTACTACCTATTTGACCTAACGACTCTGATAAATTGTTTGACATATCTGCCATCTTTTCTTTTCTTTCTACACTCATTCCAATTACAATTGTTCCTGCCATTTTATTATTTTCAAAAACTGGAATTGCTATAGTTTTTAATGGTACACCAAAAACATCTTCAGGAACTAACACAGACACTTGTTTTTTAGCTTTTAAGCATACATCAGCTGCACAGCCATTTGGTATTAAATCTCCTGTTTTAGATTGCATTTTTAAATTTTCACTATCTTTTACCAACAAAAACTTTTCAGTATTAGATATCGTAAAAATTAATTCATCATCAAAATAATATTTAAAATATGGCATTAAAGTATAAAATGCTTGCATTAATTGATTATCTTCTATCTTATTTATCATAAAGCTCACTCCCAATATTTTATCTACTGCTATGAAAACTAATATTTATGTTTTATTAAATTAGAGCTCCTTTCAAAATACAAATATTTATAAATATTAGTTTTATCATTTGATATTGTTTTCAATATTATATCACTTTTTCATTATTTTGGACAATTATTTTATTTTTTCCATTTTTGTTTTAATTGTATTAAAAATAGACCTAAATATTAAAATAAATTAATATTTAGGCCCTTAAATTTTTATAGTTTTATTTACATTATAAATTAGTAATTACAAATATTTTTTATAATAATCTTCTCTAAATTTAATACTACATTAAATTTATTATTAAAATTACACTGCCTTCGCATTTTCAAACTGTGAATTATAAAGGTTAGCATAAAATCCATTTTGAGATAATAATTCTTCATGATTTCCTTGTTCTATAATATCTCCATCATTCATTACAAGAATTAAATCAGCATCTTTTATGGTTGATAATCTATGAGCTATAACAAAGCTAGTTCTTCCCTTCATCAGATTATCCATCGCCTTTTGAATAAGTACTTCTGTTCTTGTATCTACTGAACTTGTAGCTTCATCAAGAATAAGAATTTTGGGATCTGCTAATATAGCTCTTGCTATTGTTAATAACTGCTTTTGTCCCTGTGAAACATTACTTGCTTCTTCATTTAACTCCATATTATATCCATCTGGTAAAGTTTTTACAAAATTATGAACATGAGCTGCTTTAGCTGCTTTTATTACATCTTCATCAGTTGCATTTAATTTACCATATCTAATATTATCCATTATGCTTCCATTATATAGCCATGTATCTTGTAATACCATCCCAAAAGCTTCACGAAGTTCACTACGATTAAAGTTTCTTAAATCATTACCATCAATTAAAATTGCTCCATCATTTACATCATAGAAACGCATTAAAAGCTTAATCATCGTTGTTTTACCAGCTCCTGTTGGTCCTACAATTGCGACCTTTTGTCCTTGTTTAATTTTAGCATTGAAATCATTTATTATAATTTTTTCTGGGTTATATCCAAAGTGTACATTTTTAAATTCTACATTACCATGAACATCATCAATAGATGCAGGATTCTTAACAAATTGTTCTTCCTCTTCTTGCTCTAAAAATTCAAAAACCCTTTCAGCAGCAGCTGCTGTTGATTGTAGTAAATTTGAAACTTGAGCAATTTGTCCCATTGGTTGAGTAAAGTTCCTGCTATATTGAATAAATGATTGAATATTACCAACTGTAATTCTACCTTTAATAACAAAATATCCACCTAAAATTGAAACTGCTACATATCCAAGATTACCTACAAAAGTCATAATAGGCATCATAAGCCCTGATAAAAATTGTGATTTCCATGCTGACTTATATAATATATCATTAGATTTTTCAAATTCATCAATTACTTTTTGTTCTTTATTAAACACCCTAACTATATTTTGCCCACCAAATACTTCTTCAACTTGCCCGTTTACATGACCTAAATATTTTTGTTGTTCTTTAAAATATTTTTGAGAATTTTTAATAACAACTCCTATAATTCCCACAGAAATTGGAACTATACATAAAACTACTAAAGTCATTATCCAATCAATACTAAACATCATTATCATAATACCTATTACAGTTGTTATTGATGTTATAAGTTGAGTCGCACTTTGATTTAAACTTTGAGATAAGGTATCTATATCATTTGTAAAAATTGATAAAACTTCCCCATGAGTTCTTCCATCAAAAAATTTCATTGGCATACGATGAATTTTTTCTGATAATTCTTTTCTTAACTTATAAGTTAACTTTTGAGAAACATTTGTCATCAATATTCCTTGTATGAAAGAAAATATGGCACTAACAGCATATAGACAAATTAATATTACAAGTATTTCACTAATTTTATTAAAGTTAATTCCTGGACCTCCAGATATCTTACTCATAAATCCTTCAAATAACTCAGTAGTTGCATTACCTAAAATTTTAGGTCCTACTATAGCAAATATTGTACTTCCAATAGCAAAAATAAATACAAGTATTATAGGAGTTTTATATTCACTTAAGTACTTTAATAGTTTACTCATAGTACTTTTAAAATTCTTAGCTTTTTCTCCTGTGCCCATTTTTCCGCCGCCCATCGGAGATTTTCTTTGCACATTATTCTTACTCATCCTCAAGCTCCTCCTTTGAAAGTTGTGATAAAGCAATTTGTTTATAAACTTCACAAGATTTTAATAATTCTTTATGTGTCCCTATTCCTACTATTTCCCCTTCATCTAAAACAATAATCTGATCAGAATTTAACACTGTACTAATTCTTTGAGCTACAATTAAAATAGTACTATCTTTTATTTGTTCATTTAATGCTTTTCTAAGAACAATATCTGTCTTATAATCAAGAGCAGAAAAACTATCATCAAATATATATATTTCTGGTTGTTTTGCAATTGCTCTTGCTATTGATAACCTTTGTTTTTGACCACCTGACACATTATTTCCACCTTGAGAAATTGGGCTATTATATGTATCTTGTTTTGCTTCTATAAATTCAGTAGCTTGTGCAACACTAGCAGCTTTTACCATTACTTCATCTGAAGCATTTTCAAGACCATATTTAATATTGGATTCTATTGTTCCTGAGAATAGCATTGCTTTTTGAGGTACATAACCAATTTTATTTCGTAAATCATATTGAGTAACATTTCTTACATCTACTCCATCAACTAATATCTCTCCTCCTGTTACATCAAAGAAACGAGGAATTAAATTAATTAATGTAGTTTTACCACTACCTGTACTTCCTATAATTGCTGTAGTTTGTCCTGGTTTTGCAATAAAGTTAATATTACTTATAACATCTTCTTCTGCATTTGGATATCTAAAACTAACATTATTAAATTCTACATAACCTTTTTTAGTATCATCAAATTCTTTTACTGATACAGGATCTTCTACTGATACTTCTGTATCTAAAATTTCTGCAATACGCTTTGCTGATACCGCAGCACGTGGCATCATAACTGATATCATTGAAAGCATTAAGAATGCCATTATAATTTGCATTGTATATTGAATAAATGCCATTAAATCTCCAACTTGCATTGTTGCATTCTCTATTTTACTAGCCCCAACCCATACTATTAATATTGTAATTGCATTCATTATAAATATCATTGCAGGCATCATGCATGTCATTATTTTATTAACAAATAAATTAACATCTGTTAAATCTTTATTTGCTTTATCAAAACGTTCTTCTTCATGTTTTTCAGTACTAAATGCGCGTATTACTGGAAGGCCTGTCAATATTTCTCTAGCAACTAAGTTTATTCTATCAACTAACTTTTGTAATTTTTTAAATTTAGGCATAGCAGTTGCAAATAATATAATAACAAGACTTAATATAGAAAGTACTGCAACACCAATAACCCAAGACATTGAACTATTAGTATTTAAAACTTTTATATAAGCACCTATTCCAAGAATTGGAGCATATAACACAAATCTAAGTACCATTACTGTAAGTAATTGAACTTGTTGGATATCATTAGTACAACGTGTAATTAATGATGCTGTTGAAAAATCATCAAATTCTTTATTTGTAAATCCAACAACCTTTTTAAATATACTGCTTCTTAGATCACGGCTAAATATGGCTGCTACTCTTGAAGCTATTAAAGCTACAAGCATTATTGATACCATACTCACTAATGAAAATCCAAGCATCTTTGCACCAGATACAAATATATAATGTGTTTGGTATTTATCCATATCTATACCAACTGTATTATATTCATTTCTTACAAATGAAACTGCCATTTGATTAATAGTATTATCATCTAACTTACTAAACGTTTCATTCATTTTTGATGTTATTTCTTTTAACTGTTCTTTTGGCATAACTTTAAATGCATCGAATATATCTGCACCTTGTGGTAATACCCCAGCTGGAAATGAGTTAAGTATCTTCTCTTCCACTGCCTTAACTTCATCTGATCCACTTTCAAAATACTCAAGCAATACCATTGGTTTTCCCAATATTAAATTTAGTTCTTCAATTTTATCTTTATTAGTACCTTTTAATACATAAAGATTTTCTTCTTCTAATAAAGGATAATTATTATTTGAAGTAGATGCTTTAGAAAGTAAATCATAATTTTCTATCACTTTTTTATAATCTTCATTTTCCATAAATAAAAAAAGTTTTTTCATTTCGCTCTCTCTAATTACATCTGGAGTTATTTTATCTACTCCTCCATGTTGAATACCTATATTAACAATATTTGAAGTATATTTAGGTAAAGTTAAATCACAAGCTGATTGTATAACTAATAAAACTAATATAGCTAGAATAGGCCAAACTGATCTTTTTAAATGTTTTAATAATTTAAGCATATACTTTTAATCCTTTCTTTTTTGTTTATTATTGAATAATTTTTAAACTTATAGTATTTGTACTGGTGGTTAAAATTTATCCCTTAATTAACCAGTATTACTAATTGTTTTTTATTTTTAATTATCAACATTTATTTACTATGAAACTTATCTTACAACGAAATTTTATTTATGTCAATAAATATTTACTGTTAACATTTGTTGACTTTTTTATAATTACTGTATAAACTTAATTATAGATACAATATGTAAAATCTAAATGAAATGTTAGGTGATTTTCTTGAAAAATAAAGATACTTTAGAAATTTTAAATGAATTAATGGACCTCTCTATTTGTATGAAAAAATTGATAATTAGACCAACAGAAACAAATTCTGCAATTATTATTAGTAGATTACAAATGCAAACATTGTGTGTTTTGGATAAATTTAATTCTATTAATATGACTAATTTAGCTAAAGAACTTATGATTACTAAACAGCAAACCACAGGTATAGTTAATAATTTAGTTAATAAGGGATATATCAATAGAACAGTTAATCCTGAAAATCGTAAAGAAATCTTGCTTACTAATACAGAATCTGGCACAGAAATGCTTAAAACTATTAAAGCTAATATGACTGATAAATTATATAAGTATTTTGATATATTGTCATCTGAAGATAAAAAGAAAGTTATTGAATCTTCAAAAACAATAAAGGAAATTATAAAAAAAATAGAAAAACATAATTTTTAATAAACTATCCATTATATTCAGTAGAATTATACTAACGACTTCAGTTTCTTATCAAAGAAGCGGAGTCTTTTTATTATTTTAAAATTTATAATAAAGTTTAATTTACAGATACTGTCAAAAAATAAGAATATAGTAAACTTACTCTGTAAATTTAATTGTTTATAAATATTTTATTATACAATCTATATCATTAATATTATTCCATCAAAAGTATTAATTTTATTCAAATAAATAATTATCAAATTATTTAACTAAAAATATTTCTATTAAATTAAATAATCTCTCTCAAATAACTGATATATTTAAATATTTTCATCGTTAATAACATACCTTAAAAGAATTATAAATGAAAATAAAATAAATACCCTTTGAAAAATATAAAATATACCCCCTTCAACTTCATCTTTATTGTCTAATAAATGTGAAGTTGGCCAAAATGACATAAAACTAAGAATCAAATAAGTTCCTATAATTATTTTAAAAATTAAATTCATATTAGATGAATACACTAAAGAAAATGCTCCAAAACTTAGAGTAAATGCCCATATGGAGTTTAATATTCGTACAAAAAAATTAGACTTTTCTATATCTTGCCACCAAAATATTAACAAAATTTTTTTTATTACTAAAAATACTTTTTTCATAATACCTCCATTTTTATAATAATTTTTTATATAAAGATCAGTTCTACTAACAATATATTAAGAGGTTTTAAATTAATATAATTATACTACTTTTCATTATAAAAAATTGCTAAGTGACTATGGAGAGTCGATTTTTTAACCATGTATCCTTTCTCTATGTAGCACATAAAAAATAGTGCAGCATATGATTATTTTTTATGAGTACTTATGGTACGTCTAAAGCAATATATTCTAGAAGTTATTCTCAGATTGTTTAATAATATAATTTCTCTTAAAGAATAAAAAAAGTTGATATTAAGTATAAAGCAAATTTCAAAACCAATTCACCCTTATACTTAATATCAACACTGTTTTAAAACTTAATTAATTATTTAATATTATGTATAGCCGAAATATATGCTATACCCACCCCTATGACCATTACTATTAAAATAGTTATAAACATCCACATAGCATTTCACCTCCAAAATATGAATTCATAAAACTCAACATATTCTTGGCAATAACTCTCCTTGTGCCATTTTTAATATTTTTGTTGATCCCAAAGCATTTTCAATGTAAAGATTTTTTTTATCATCTTTTATAACTTCACCAATTATAGCGGAATTCTTCCCTAGTATATTTGACTTCATCACCTTTAATACTTTTTCTACTTCGTTTTTACTAACTATGCAAATTAACTTTCCTTCATTAGCAACATATAAAGGATCAAAACCCAGAAGATCACAAAAATTCCTAACTTCATCAGTTATAGGTATATCTTTTTTATAAATCTTCATGCTTTTTTCGCTAATATTTACTAACTCATTTAAAGTGTTAGCTAATCCTCCTCTTGTTGGATCTCTCATAATTCTAATTTTTTTAGTACATTTAAGAATTTCTTCAGTTAACGTATTCAATGGAGCACAATCGCTTACAATATTAGACTGTATGCCGAGCTTCTCTCTTTCGTTAATTATACACATACCATGTTCTCCTATTGTTCCACTTAAAATTATTTTATCTCCTACTTCTATATTGCTACCTTTTAATATATATCCATAGTTTTCTATTACTCCGATTCCAGTAGTGTTTATATATAATTTGTCGCCCCTTCCTTTTTCTACAACTTTTGTATCTCCCGCTACTATTTTAACTTTTGCTTCTTTTGCAGTAATAGCCATTGATTTTACTATTTTTTTAAGATCATCTATTTCAAAACCTTCTTCAATAATGAATCCCACTGTAATGTATAATGGAGTTGCTCCACTTACTGATAAATCATTCACAGTTCCACAAATACTTAATTTCCCTATATCTCCCCCTTTAAAAAATATTGGATTTACTACAAAGCTATCTGTTGTTACTGCAATTTTTCCATTAAGTTCATTTAATATAGCTGAATCATTTTGCTCTTTTAATTCTTTTGTATTGAAATATCTTATAAATATATCTTCTATTAGTTGATTAGTTTCTTCTCCTCCACTCCCATGTGCTAAAGTTATAATATCCATATTACCTCCTAAATATTCTCATATACTATTCCACAAGATCCTTCACTCGATACCATACAAGGCCCTATTGGATTACTTGGAGTGCATACTTTTCCAAACAATATACAATCTTTTGGTATTTTAATTCCTTTTAAAATTTCTCCACATATACAATTTTTATTTGATATAATTTTCTTATCTTTTAATACGAATCTTATGTTTGCATCAAAATAACTATATTCTTCTTTTAACATATAACCTGTATTTTTAATATTTCCTAGTCCTCTCCAAATACTATCTCCATTTATAAAAACCTCTTCTAATATCTCTTTACTTTTTTTATTTCCAAACCCTTTAACAAAGGTTTTATAAAAATTAATACAATTATACTCATCTTTTTCCTTCATCATTATTATAGAAAGTATTCCACACAATATATCTATAGCTTTAAAACCACACACTGCCATTGGTAATTTATATTTCTTTGATAATTTTTCAAAAACTTTACTTCCTATTATTGTTGCCACATGACCTGGACATATAAAGCCATCAATCTTTATCTTTTCATCTAAAATTAATGCTTTCATTGCATTTGGCATAGTTTTTAATGAGTGTAAAATAGAAAAATTATTAATGTTATTAATTTTTGCTTCTTTTAAAGTCAATGCTATTAAAGGTGCTGTTGTTTCAAATCCTACTGCTAAAAATACTATTTCTTTAGTTTTATTTTCTTGCGCTATTTTTAATGCATCTAATGGAGAATATATAATCCTTATATCTCTCCCTATCGCCTTTTCTTCTCTTAGAGAACTTTTAGTTCCTGGAATTTTAATCATATCTCCAAATGAAGTTATAATTATATTTTTATTCCTACTTAACTCTACTGCACTATCTATATAATTTTGAGGGGTTACACATACAGGGCATCCCGGACCTGATATCAATTTTATATTTTCAGGTAATAATTTATCTATTCCATTATCATAAATACTTTTTGTATGAGTACCACATACTTCCATTATTCTTATTTCTTGTATTTCCGTTGCTTTTTCTTTTATTTTTTTTATCAACTTAAGAGCTATTTCTATTTCTTCTGATTTCTTTAAATTATTAATATACATATCATTTTCCCTTTATTAAATTATATTAGCTTACTACAAAATCTTACCTAAGCAAAATATTACATTATTAATGTTTTAAATATTTCTAATGTCTCTAAAGCTTCTTCTTCATTCATTTTTTCTATTGCACACCCTGCATGTACTAATACATATTCCCCCTCTTTTAAATCCTCTATTAGCATTATGTTTATCACTTTATTTATTTTTCCAAACTGAATCAATGCATACTTACTATATATTTCTAATACCTTACCAGGAATTGCTACACACATATCTTTTCTCTACTCCTTACACAATTCATTTGCTATAATAAGCTGTCCTATAGATAATCCACTATCATTGCACGGTATAACTTTATGAGTTAAAACCTTAAAGTTATCATTTTTTAATTTAGTATATAATCCTTTTAATAGTATTGAATTTTGAAATACTCCTCCACTTAAAGCTACTATATTTAAATTTTCATCTTCTCTAATTTTAATCAAAAGTTTATACGAAAAATCTATTATAGTATTATGAACTTTTAGTGCTATTTCACCTTCGCATAAGTTATTTCTTATATCCATTAAAATTTCTAATATAATTTTGTTAGTATTTACTATATATATTAAATTTTTTTTAATTATTTCATATTTATATTTCTTTTCATATTCTGTCTTATTATTTAACGAACCTTTAAAATCTTCTGCTAAATTTTGTAGATACAAAGCTGCCTCTCCTTCATAATCTACATCCCCTGTAAACCCTAAAATACTAGCCACTCCATCAAATAATCTTCCAATGCTCGATGTTAAAGGAGAATTAATATTTTTTTCAATCATCTTAATAATAAAGTTAATAGACTTATTCTTAAAAAGTTTTTCAACTTTTTGCATTTTATTTTTTGAATCATTACACATAACATCAAAAAAATTTTCTATACTTTTGTAATCATTTATATAATTAAAATGATTTTCTTTACACCATAATTTTTCCTCTTTAAAAGCTTTATATATTAATGAAACACCAATTTTCCATGGTTCTTTTACTGCTCCATCACCACTAGGTAGAGCCATGTATTCAATATGACCAACTCTTCTAAATTTTTTATAATCACATATTAAAAATTCGCCTCCCCATAACTTCTTATCTTCTCCATATCCAACGCCATCAAAAGCAACACCAATAACTTTGTTTCTCTCATTATTTTCAAACATGCAACTAACTATATGAGCATGGTGATGATATACCCCCACCATATTGCAATTATTGTGTAATTTTATTGTTTTATATTGATTATTATTAATATAACTTTTAATAAAATCATTTGACCAATAATTAGGATGATTATCGTAAGCAATTATATTAGCTTTAATTTTATAAATTTTTTGTATAAAGTTTAAATGTTTTTCAAAATACTTGATAGATTCAATACTATCCATATCTCCAATATATGGACTAGTAAAAAAATAATCTCTACAACTTAAAGAAAATGTATTTTTAAATTGAGAACCTAAAGATAAAATATTATTTTCTAAATTATATTTATACGATAATGGTGCATATCCTCTTCCTAACCTTATAAGCCTTTCCTCATTTAACGTTACAATTGCTACAGAATCATCTATTGGATTATTAATATTCCTATCATGAATCAAAAAGTAATCACAAATATTTTTGAGCTTGTCTATTGCTTGAAAATTATCATATATAATAGGAATTTCGCTGTAATTTCCACTAGTAAAAATTAAAACATCTATCTCATCATCAAATAATAAATAATGAATTGGACTATATGGCAATACTACTCCTAATCGTTTATTATCAAATGCAATATTATTCGGAAGTAAACTATTCTTTTTTTCTAAAAGTAATATTGGCTTTTTATTTCCAGTTAAAATCTTTTCTTCTATTGGATTTATATTGCAATATTTAGAAACAATATCCTTATTTCTCATCATTAATGCTAATGGTTTCCGTTTTCTATTCTTTCTAATTCTAAGCTTTTCTATTGAATCTTCATCCTTACCATTACATATAAGATTAAATCCTCCTATACCCTTTACACATATAATTTTCCCCTCCTTTAAATACTTTTTAACCTCATCTACTTCATTAACATTTTGAATTACTTGTCCTTCATTGTTTAAAAGAGTTAATTGTGGACCGCACTTTTTACAGCATGTTGGTTCTGCATGAAATCTTCTATTTATAGGATTTCTATATTCTTTAGTACAATCAAAACACATTGTAAACTTAATCATTGAAGTATTCTTTCTATCATAAGGAAGATTATCTATAATAGAAAATCTTGGCCCACAATTAGTACAATTTATAAAAGCATAATTATATCTTCTAGAATTGTTTATATTTAATAATTCTTTTTCACATTCTTTACATGTTGCTATATCTGGAGATATTAAAGTAATCTCTTTATTATCTACGCTACTTTCTATAATTTTAAATTCTTTAGAACTTCCTAATTGTTTATCTTCTATTTTTATTTCATCTATATAACTTAACTCTGGTGGTTTTTCCTTGATTTCTTCTGAAAATTTTTCTACCTCTTTAAAACTACCTTGAACTTCTATAACTACCCCCTTGTTAGAGTTCTTAACATATCCTTTTAAATTATTATTTAATGCTAATCTATAAACAAATGGTCTAAATCCAACACCTTGTACTCTTCCTTTAATTACAATCTTTTTTCTTATCATATTTCCCACTTCTTTATATATATGATTACTCCCCTTCTATTCTATAAAGTAACATCTCATAACCTGAAATTATTTCACTACTCAAACAATTACACTTAGGACATTTTTTATTTGTAAAACTTATTGAAAATTCTTGTTTACATTTTTTACAATATGCTTTAGCCTTAACTTCATTTATTTCTAATTTTGCCCCCTCACAAATTCCATTTTTACTTAATGCTTCAAATGCAAAAATAAGATACGATTTTTCAATATAATAAAATTCTCCTATTTTTAAAATAATTTTAGTCACCTTATTGATATTATTTTTTTTACAATTATCTTCAACCATATCTATTACCGAACTCATTAAAGATACTTCATGCATAATCCACACCATAAACCCTTTTAAATATATTTTTTATTTCATTAAATACTTTAATTGATATATTTAAGAATTCATTTTTTAAAGTTTTAGATAACTCTAAAGAAAAATCTATTTTTTCTATCTCTATACCTATTAAATAGCCATTTACTTCTCTATATTCTTTTCTTAAAATCTTTAATAAACTTTCATTATGCTCATCTCTACTATTTGTAATAAAACTATCACATTCTTTAAAATCACAAATAGAAATAACTCCTGGCTTTAATCCTAAATACATGCTATCAACTATAATAACAATGTCTTCTTTGTCTATGCAGTCCAAACAATACATGTAATCAGTTTCTCCAATTATAACTTTTATGTCTTTATTGAGTTTCTCTATTTCATCTTTTATTTTTTCTACTATCTTTACTCCTATCCCATCATCACAAAGGAGTATATTTCCTACACCAAAAATTTTTATCATACTATATTTATATTAAAAGGTTTATATTTATCACTAACAATATGAGCGGCACAATTTAAACATGGATCAAAGCTTCTAACTATTCTTCCTATTTCAACTGGATATTTAATATCATTTATTGCTGTTCCTATTAAAGCTTGCTCAACTGTACCTTTTACCCCTTTGCCATCTTCAGGTGATAAATTCCAAGCTGATGGAGGTATTAATGTATAATTTGAAACAACCTTTTTATCTATTGATAACCAATGTCCTAAAGCACCTCTTTCTGCTTCTATTAAACCTATTCCTTTTGCTTTTTCAGGTATTTCCCACTCTTTTTGATATGCTTTTCCCATCTTAAGTAGTTCTATTAGACTTTTTATTGTTTCACAAATTCTCTTTGCTTCTAAAGACTTAGCTACAATTCTATCCATTGTAGATATTCCGCCACTATATCCCCCATTTAACGTCATTCTTGCTAATGAACCTACTTCCATAGAATACCCATTATATCTTGGAGCATTTATCCAACTATATGCATTTTCTTTATATGCATTAGGTTTTGCTGGTTCATCTAAGCCTGGAATAATTGTTTCTGAAGTTCCGTTTGCCCATGTTTTTGTAACACTCTCAGTAATATTATTAATATCAAATTTTTCTTTTACCCCATTTATAAGTACTCCTGGAACACAATACTTTATTGGTGGTGAATAATCATTGTATAATTCATAACACATTAGATTTCCATGACCTTTACCAATTTTAAAATAATCATTATATACTTCTGATATTCTATAAACATCTGGTATTAGTTTTTCTTCAACAAAATTATCTATTACATTAATACTATATTTAATATTTTCTATCTGCTGAATATTAATATTTGTAGTTGTTCCTCCTACAAATATTCCATGACAATGTGGTACTTTCCCTGCCAATTCAGCTACTCCTCTATGTGCTTCTCTACTATATTTTACTGCTTCTAAATAATCAGCATTTATTCTGTCGGTATCAGCTTTAGATAATCTATAATCAACTTGCTTTGCTGATTCAGTTTTATATAATGGATTCAAATGTAATATATCTACATAATCAGGAAACACAAAGAAATAAATATGCCTTAAATAATTTTGGAGTAATTCAAATCCATTAGCAATATCACGTACAATTCTTCCATTAGAATCTGGTATAACTTTCATTGCATCCTCTAAAGCTAAAGTTGCAGCTATTGTATGATGTGTAGAACAAATTCCACATATTCTTGGTGCTAAATATATAATGTCAAATGGTGATCTTCCTTGAAACATTTTCTCAAATCCTCTAAATTGACTACCACTACTTTTAGCATCAATAATTTTATTGTTTACAATCTCTACTTCAATGTTTAAAAGTCCACTTACTCTTGTTATAGGATCAATTGTTATTTTAGTCATCTCTCTAAACACCCCCATATCTCACAAATGGCTCATTGCCATCTGGAAACTTAGGTCCAGCACATCCTATGCAGTTTGTATTATCTCTAATTGGCCAGTTTTCAGTTCCATTCCACCTACTTATTGGACAATACGCATAAGTCATTGGCCCTTGACAGCCTAACTTAAACATACATTCTTCATCACCGAATTTCTTTGCAAATATTCCTGCATCAAAGAATCTTCTTCTTGAGCAATTATCATGAATTGTATGTCCATAATATGCTTTTGGTCTTCCATCACTATCTAATTCCGGTACTCCATAAGAAGTAAGATACCCTAAAATCCCCATAGTCCAAACTGGATTTGCTGGACATCCTGGTATTAAAATAACATCATCTCTTTTTAGAAATTCTTTAACACTAACAGCCTCTGATAAATTAGGTCTAGCAGCAGTAGGTCCACCATAAGAAGCACAAGTTCCTACTGTAATAATATATTTTGCATTTTGAGCTATAGTTTTAACCCCTTCCATAGCAGTTATTTTCCGGCCTTTATAAGTTGCAATAGTTGTATACAATCCATTATCTTTTAAAGGCACTGCTCCACATATTATAAATACATAATCAGTATTCAATGTTTGTAATATTCTCTCAAATGCTATTTCTCCAGAATCTCCACATATACTACCAAAATAATTTAAATTAACAAATTCTTTAAGTAAATATAAAACGTCTGGATCTTTTGCATCAAGCAAAGAGATTACTTCTCCAAAACAACCTGAAATTTCAAGCCATATAGCATTTATTTTCTGTTTTTTTCCTGATTTAACATCTTCAATCGCTCTTTTTGTAAATTTCACTGCTAATTCTTCTTTATTTTTTTGTAAACTACAATTTATTTTACAATTACTACAATTCTCATAATTTAAACCTTTATTTTTTTGTATATTTATTTCCTCACAAGAAGTATTAGTAGATTGTAAATCTGTATATTTTTCTACATCATTATCTTTTACTTGATACATATAGGAATTTTTATTATATGAGTAATCTATATTTCCAATTCCATACAATTCTTCTACTTTTACATATTTTACTGGTACTATAAACCCATTTTCCATTTTTAAAATGCACATATATCCCTCTCCTAAAAATTATCATTATATATAATATTATTTTACTTTTAAAAAAATTCTTCTATGATAACTGTTCTAAAAGAAATAATTCATAATAAAAATATTGTAAAGAAAACTTTTAGAGTACTAATAAATATTTGATTATAAGGAGAAATTAAAAATGAATGAAAAGACAAAAAATCTAGTACGAGCTGGATTACTCCTAGCATTAGGAATAATAATTCCATATACCTTTCATATGACAGGATTACCAGGTAATATATTTTTACCTATGCACATACCTGTATTACTTTGTGGATTTATCCTTGGAGAAAAATATGGTTTACTTATAGGATTTATAACTCCATTAATTAATTCAATTATTTCAGGAATGCCTCCTATATATCCAATAGGAATATCTATGGCATTTGAACTTGCAAGCTATGGGCTAATAGCAGGATTAATGTACAAAAATAAAAAATATAATATTTTTATCTCTTTAATAACTGCTATGATTATAGGTAGATTAATTTCAGGTATAACAAATTATATTTTGTTAACTGTTTTAGGAAATGGCTTTGTACTTGCTTCATTCTTAACAGGTAGTTTTATAAAGGGAATATGGGGAATAATTATTCAACTTATATTAATACCAATAATAATTAAAGTTATTGAAAATAAAATAGATAAGGATGTAATTATAAATGGATGATTTAGAATTTTTTAATAGTGTTGCATTTAAGTGGGATGAAATGTGTAAACATGACGATAAAAAAATCAGAAGAATTATAGAATTATCAGATATAAAAAGTGGTGCTAAAATACTTGATGTTGGAACAGGAACAGGTATATTAATTAGTTATTTATTAGAAAAATCTCCTGCTAAAATCGTTGCCGTTGATAATTCTGAGAATATGATTAAGGTATGTAAAAATAAGTATAATGATAAGCGAGTTGAATTTATTGTAAATGATATTATGAATCTTGAGAATTATACATTTGACTATATTTTTATCTACTCAGCTTATCCACATTTTAAAGATAAATATTCACTATTTAACAAACTTTATAATCTTTTAAATAAAGGTGGTAAAATAATTATTGCTCATTCAGATAGTAAGGAAAAAATAAATAATGTGCATTTAAAAAACCCTCAAATAAAATACAATGTACTTCCTCCAGTAGAAAACACCATAATCATAATGAACAATTATTTTTATATTGATAAAAGTATCGATAATGAAGAAATGTATTACGTGTCTGGAATAAAATAACAAACAAAATACCAACGTCTTATATAAAAACGTTGGTGTTTATTTTATTATTTACCTATATTTTAAGTGAATGTTGATATTGTAGTATAAAACTCACGGACAATAAAATAAAAAAAAGATGACTCCTGTTCAATACAGAAATCATTTTTTTAAATTAGCATACTCTTTTTTAAACTCTCCTTGACAAAGGGTACATTTTACTATTTATGCTTTGCTATCAATTTAATATTTTTTAATCTTTTCATGATATCGTTTGCACCTTTACCAAAATAATCATTAAGTAATAAATACTCTTTATATAAGCTATCATATGTAACTGCATTTTCATAAATAGGCTTAAATATCTCTTTTTTTACTTTACCTAATTGTCTAGCTACATCATTTGCATTTTTATATCCTGTCACTTCCTCTTTTGCTGCTGCAATACCTAAAATAGCACTACCTAAAGCTCCTGATTGTTTAGTATCTATAATTTTTATTTCTTTATTACATACATCAGCATATATTTGAAGTAACATAGGATTCTTTAATGGTATTCCACCAGCTACACATATTTCATTAACTGGAACACCATGCTTTTCAAATTGTTCAATAATAACTCTTGTCCCATAAGCAGTTGCTTCTATTAATGCTCTATAAATTTCTTCTGGTTTAGTCTTTAATGTCATTCCTAATATCATACCTGTTAAATCAAAATCCATTAAAGTCGATCTTACTCCATTAAACCAATCTAATGCTATAAGTCCACTCTCTCCGACTTTATAGTTTTCTAATTTTTGATTTAATAGATCAAAATCACTAATATCTAATTTTTTTGCTTCTTCTTTATATTTAGCTGGTAAGGCATTTTCTTTAAACCAAGCAAAATGATTTCCCACACAACATTGTCCAGCCTCATATCCAAAATATCCTGGAAGAATACCATCCTTTACTATTCCACAAACTCCTGGAATTCCTTCTTCTGTTTCAGACAATAACATGTGACAAGAAGATGTCCCCATAATTATAAGCATTTTTCCTGGTCCATCAATCTTACTTGCAGCTACAGAAGCATGAGCATCTATAATACTAACACCTACTGGAGTACCTTCTTTTAATCCTGTTTTTTCAGCCATATTTTTAGTTAGATATCCTAAACATTCACCTATGGATTTAATATTAGTAGATAACTTTTCCTCTACTATATTCTCCATTTTTTTATCTAGTGAACTGAAAAATTCTTTACTTGGATAACCCATTTCATGATGATAAAAAGCTTTATAGCCTGCTGCACAAGCACTCCTTACCTCTTCACCTGTTAATAGCCATGTAATCCAGTCACATGCTTCTAAAATTCTACCACTTGCTTCATATACCTTAGGGGCTTCTTTTACAATTTGCATAATTTTAGGTATCATCCACTCACTTGAAATTTTTCCACCATATAAAGACAGCCATTTTTGATTTGTCTCACTTGCAATTTTGTAAATTTCATCAGCGCAATATTGGGCTGAATGATGATTCCATAGCTTTGCATAAGCATGAGGATCATGTTCATATTCTGATAAATAACAAAGAGGAGTACCATCTTTGGTTGTTGGTAATATAGTAGAAGAGGTGAAATCCACACCTATTCCTACTATATCATCATTATTTACTAAATTTTCATCAATAATCCCTTTTAAAGTTTCAATTAACCCTATTTCATAATCTTTAGGATGTTGTAAAGCCCAGTCAGTTCCTAACTCTTCTCCTGTTGGAATGTTATCTACCATTACTCCATGTGGATATTCATAAATTTTAGTTATTAACTCTTCTCCTGTTTTTATATCAATTAATAATGTACGAACTGATAAAGTCCCAAAATCAATACCAATAGCATACTTATCCATAATTTTTATACCTCACAAATTCTACTTTTATTTTTCTCTATACTTTAGAGATATGGCTGTATCAAAAAACATGCATATCTTTATTTACTATATTTAAGCGAATGTTAATATTGAATATAAGGAAAAACTAGCATTCAAATTTGATTATACTCAATATTAAGTTCTTAGATATAGTAACATTTATCTTGAAACAGACCCTTCAACTAAGATACAGCTTTGTTTTTAATTAAGTTTGTAATGTCAGCTACCGAATCTACAATTATGTCTGGTTGAACACTACTCTTACCAATATCCTCTTGTTTAGTTTCTCCACTTAATACTAATATAGATAAAACATCGCTATCTTTAGTTACTGCTATATCTGTATATAATCTATCTCCAACAACTGCAATCTCATCTTCTTTATATCCAGTTTCTTCAATTATATATTCCAATGTATGATGAGAAGGTTTACCAAAAAACTCAGGAAATCTATTTGTAGAACTTTCAATTAACCTTGCCATTGATCCACAGTCAGGAATAAATGTATTTCCTTCCATTGGACAATTTAAATCTGGATTAATTCCAAAATAAATTTTTCCTTCTCTTATAAAGCTACAAGCCTTTTCAAGTTTTTCATAAGTAAGAGTTGTATCAAATCCTATGATTACAACATCCGGATTGCAATCGTTTAATTCTATGCCAGAGTTTCTAAATTCATCTAATAAAGATTCGGTCCCTACAACATAAACACTTTTTTCAGGATAATTTTTCTTTAAGTATTTTATCATTACATGAGTTGATATCATCATTTGTTTTGGCTCAATAATTATATCCATATTCTTTAATTTTTCAATATAACTTTCTTGACTCTTTGATGAATTATTGGTAAAGAAATAATATTCTCTGTCTGTTTGTTTTACTGTATCTAAAAATTCATTAGTAAAATCAAATAAATTTTTACCTAAATAAATGGTTCCATCCATATCTAAAATAAAACATTTAATTTTATCTATTTTATCCTTCATATACTTATTATTTAACTCTATATATTGAGTTTGTCCACTTTCAAAATAATCCCCAATTTTTGTTGCCATTTTATCAGCAATACCTAAATCCCATAGTAATTGTAACAATGTATAACGATCCCTAACTTCTTTGGCAACTAATATACTATCTTTAATCATTTCATAATCAACACCAACTTGTTTTGGATTAATTGGTGCATCTAAAGATAATAAAATATCTTCAATTACTTTAACATTTGGTAGAGATTCTTTTACAACCTTTATAATTTCATCCCAATGTTTTTCTATTTGTTTTATTCTCTTTGCATGAATCTCTTTTGAGTTTTTCTTTGTTTTTCCTTCTAAAGCTATTACACCATTTGCAGCACATCCATAGCTTTTAATCATTTTTTCTTCCCATGCTTTTTGGCTATAATTCTCTACAAATTCCTTAGCTTTATTAAAATCTATTTCTTCTTTTAATAACATTTCATATAACTTTATAATAGCTACTGTTCCAATTCCTACTTTTGTTCCATGCAATACAGCTTTTCTACCCTCAAATAAGAACTTCATTTCCCAATAGTGAGAAATATGATGTTCACTTCCAGATGCTGGTCTTGAATTTCCAACAAAACTCATTGCAATTCCTGTTCCAATTAAAGCTTCAGTAATATTACTTATAGCTTCTTTTGAACGTAGCATTACTTGATCTGCACTTTCTACTACCTTTTTTATAGATTTTTCAACCATTTTAACTATTGTCTCACAATAATATTCCCCATTTACAATATTAGCAATTTTCCAGTCACATAAGCAAGTATATTTTCCCAATATATCTCCTAATCCTGCTGTTATCATATTCATTGGAGCTTCTGCTAAAATATCTACATCAGCTATAATAGCTATTGGAGCATGAGCGTCATAAGTTGTTTTTAAATTATTAGTTATAAGTGCTGCTCCTACTGATGCAAATCCATCCATAGATGGCGCTGTAGCTATAATCATATAATCTATTCTAAGTTTATAGCTTATATATTTACACATATCGTTAATAGTTCCAGTACCTACTCCCAATATGACATCATAATTTTCTTCCATAGCAAGTTGTATTTTCATAATAGTTTCTTCGTTTGGAACAACTTCATCATCATCTAATACAATTTTGCTTATTTCAATATTTGCTATTTTAAGGATTTCTTCCACTTGTTTTCCTGCTGCTACGTATGTATTCTTATCTGCAACCATAAATATTTTTTTATAAGATTTATTCTTAATATACTCCGGTATTTTTTTTACTGCACCTTCTGATATTTCTACATAGTCTAAATTAGTTTTATGATTTTTTCCACAAGAACAAGTAAAATTTTGATGTAAGTAATCTGAAATAGAATTTTTTTCTATATTAATCATGCGTACCACCCTTTTAATATATTTATTTTTGCTAGCAAATATATTTTATACTGTCATTATAAATACTACTTACAATAGGTGTCAATCAAGGTAAATACTCACTTATTAATAACTTTACTGTTTTAAAATTAATATTTTTTATATTATTAATAAACATAATTTTTTCAATCAAAGATTCAATTTTCTTTTCATTAATATTTTTAATTTTTAATTACATTTTAAATTAAGAAAATATTTTAATATAACTACAAATTAAAATTTTTGCTTTTTCTATTTTAAATTTTTTATATAAATTGAACTAATAGTAGTTTTAAACTTCCTGAAGTAAATTCTTTTCCCCATAAGCTTTATTCAATAGCTAATACCTATAATTTCTTAATAGATACATATTTCTAAATAACAAATTATTAGCCTCTTATTTCCTACAAGCTTAATTTAAGATTAAAAATTTTATTTATTCAGCACTCTCAATACTATTAAAAAAATATTATAAAATTAAATTTATTTAATTCACATCATTCTATAATTAATAAAATTAGTAATTTATTAATTAATATTAATAAAAATTATTAATTAATTTATCAAACTCTATTAATAAAAAAATTATTTATTAATTATCAATTTGTCTTTTTTCTTCCTTTTTTGTATACTAAAACTAAAAGAAAAGGAGTGGTTTACTTGACATCTTATCGTAAGATAACAACAAAAGATATTGCTGAATATGCTGGTGTTTCTCAATCAACTGTTTCTATGGTATTAAATAATAGACCAGATGTATCTTTTTCTTATGAAACAAAAGAAAAGGTACTTAACGCAGCAAAAATTCTAGGATATGAAAAAAATAAAAAAAGTGAGCTATGCAGTGAATTAGCTTTATCTAAGCTTATCATTATAATGTGCCCCTCTCTTTCTAATTTATATTATACTATGCTTATACATTCTATTACTCAGCAAGCAAATAAGTATGGTTATTCCATATTTATAGCTCCTACAATGAGGGATTCAAAAATTGAAAAACATTATTTAAATATGTATTCAAGCTTTAAAGTAGCAGGAATTATATACTTATATCAATCTACTTTGATTTCACAGATAAAAGACTTATCTTCTTCTACTCCAATTGTTTTAATTAGTGATAAAAATGAAGATTTAGACTTAGATTCTGTTGAATTAAATAGTCGTAAGACAGGCTATATTATAGGCGAGCATATATTATCTCTTGGACATAAAAAGGTAGCTTATATATCTACCCCTTTACTTGCACATGAAATTCCTAGAATACAAAGACTTAATGGCCTTAAAAAAAGCTTTTTTGAGCATAATATTGATATCGATAACATTATAATAAAGGAGCAAAAACCTGATAATATAAGACATTATTCATTAGATAAAACTGAATATCTAACAGGTTACAATTTAACAAAAGAATTATTAGAAGAAAAGACTGATGTAACAGCATTTATTGGTACCAATGATATGATTGCAATTGGAATTATAGATGCTTTAACAGAAATGAAATATAAGATACCAAATGATTTTTCTGTTTGCGGTTTTGATAATACATTATTATCATCTCTTAATAAAATTTCTTTAACGACAGTTGATCAC
Source organism: Clostridium weizhouense (assembly GCF_019431045.1). Classification (GTDB taxonomy): domain Bacteria; phylum Bacillota; class Clostridia; order Clostridiales; family Clostridiaceae; genus Clostridium; species Clostridium weizhouense. The sequence continues at coordinate 347,548 of NZ_JAHXPT010000002.1, forward strand.
TCTATAGAATATAAGGGGGCTGAAGCGGTTAATATTATATTAAAAAAAATAGATAATAAATCTTCATCTTCAAATTCAAAAAATAGGTCTTGTATTATGAGATTAGAATACGAACCATTTTTAATTCCAAGATCTAGTACTGGTACTGTACGAAATTATTAAAAGTATAAAAGATGCTATTTCATAAACCATATTTATGTATTTTAGATAGTAATATATTTATTATATTTTAAAACATATTACTTTTATTTAGATATGTACACTTTAAATTTTATAAATTTTCAAAATATTTTTCGTATTTTGAAAATAGCCTTGTTTTTTGAGTTAAATTTGATACAATATAATTATAGTTAGTAATTACTCAAGATATCGTTATATATTCTTAATAGAATATATGTAAATCTTAATGGCTTTAAAAGCTATTTTAAATTACGACTCCTTTTTAATATTATTTAAAAGCAATGCTCATTATGCACTAAAAAATTGCCAGTTTTTTTTGTGCATAGTGAGCATTGTTTTATTTAACTTAATATTTAAATTTTGTAATTTTACACTCTTTTAAAGAATATATAATTAAAGAATATATAAGTTCAAATAAAATTTATTGATTGATATAACTCTTATAGTACTTATAAGTATTATCTTCAAGTATTTTAGTTAGAAATTTATATAAAAATTTTTTAATATATTGCTAATATTAATATAAAAGAGGTGTAAATTCTATGACTAATAATGCTTATGTTGCATTACTACTATCTTTTCTTGCTGGAATATCTACTGTTCTAGGATCTGTTATAATATTTTTTTCTAAAAAAAAGAATGATAAAATAATTACTTTTGCTTTAGGTTTTTCTGCAGGAGTAATGATTTGTGTTTCATTTACTGATTTATTTCCACATGCTGAAGAAACATTAATAAAACATTATGGAAATTTATATGGTGTGTTAATAACAATATTTTATATGTTAAGTGGCGTAATCTTTGCTCTGTTGATTGATAAATTCGTTCCTCATGAACCTAAAATACTTGATGGAAATGATAAAAATAAACATTTAAATCTTTTTAGAGTTGGATTTGTATCTATGATTGCAATTACACTACATAATTTTCCTGAGGGAATTGCAACCTTTATGTCTGGTTATCAAGATATTACACTTGGAATATCAATTACACTTGCAATTGCTATGCATAATATTCCTGAAGGAATCGCTGTAGCTATGCCTATATATTACTCTACAGGTAGTAAGAAAAAAGCCTTTAAATATACATTATATTCAGGTCTCTCAGAACCATTAGGTGCAATTATTTCATTTTTGCTTTTAAAACCCTTTATTAATGATTTTATTCTTGGTTTAATTTTTGCTTTTGTTATGGGAATAATGTTATATATATCTTTTGAAGAATTAATTCCGTCTTCTCGTCAATATGGTTATAATAATCTTTCATTATACTCTATCTTTTTAGGTATCTCCATAATGCCATTAACTCATATATTTTTAAAATAGTAATTATATATAAAACATACTTTCTTTAGCTATGTTTAGGCACATTCAAAAAAATAATAGATCAAAGAGGCGTTGTATATATTATTTTTTTGAATGTGCCTTAAATAAATATCATATCTAAAACATAGCTTATGTTTTTAATCTATATTAAAATATAGTTCTCTTAACTTTCCTGCTATTTTCTCTAAAGAATTTGATACTTGCTTTAAAGAATACCCCAGTAATAATGGAGATGTTACAAATCTTGGTGTAACCTTACATATTATTTTTTTATTCCAATGATAAAAAAATAAATTAAAACTATCACATTTAGCAAAATAATCATTTAATATATACTTAACTACTTTTCTTATTGACCTAGAAAATTCATCTAATGATTCAAAATTTTCATCTATAATAACATTAAATTCACTAAATCCATTTATTGGATTATCTGATAAATTTACAATGCAGTGTTTACTCTCATATACTCCTACTCCCTGAAAATACCGTTCATTTAAATTTTCTTTATAATCTATATTATTTAAACCTACAATCTGCATATGAGCATGTTTTATACTACCACCCGAATGTGGTCCATGATTTTTATAAAATATTACTGATTTATATTCCTCATCATGTTCTAACTTAAGCCAATGTTTTACTCCAAATTTGATAAGCTCTTCCATATATTCTTCATTATAATCATTCATCTGTGAATTACAGTTATAAGTTTCTATAATAACTAATTGTAATGTATCTTGTAATGTTGCATACTTATTCTTTAATAATACAAATGGTCCTTTTTCTTCAATAATATCTACAAGATTTTCTCTATCACAAAATGGACATTCAGTTTTTTCATTTTTAAAGCTGTTGGGTTTTTCTTTACCTATATCATTTAAAAATACTATATATTCCTCATTATTCCTATTCATACATTCACCTACACTCTTTGAATTAGGGCTATCTCAAAAAAATATTTATATGTTTTTAAGATAGTCCTTTGTTGTTTTACTCTATTTTAAAATATAATTATCTTTGTTTTATTATAATTTTTGAAGAAAATGCTTCAACTTTTAAAGATATTTTTCCTCCATCTATTATTTTATTATTATTTAATAAATCTATTCCTTTCTCAAATGGTATTTCAAAATCTAACAAGCTATCTTTATCTGATAAGTTTAAAATTACAAATACCTTTTCTTGTTTATATTCTCTAACAAATATAAATTGTTCATTTTTCACTACTACTTGTTTATAGTCTCCATATTTTAATGCATCTAGCTTTATTCTTATGTTTGATAAATTTTTAATAAAATCTAATAATTTAAAATTAGAATTTTTAATATCATCTAAATCTAAATTCGGTCTTAACGGTTCATCTGTATTTTTACCTTTAATCCCTTCTAACCCCCATTCACTTCCATAATAAATTGACGGTACTCCTGGCATAGTAAACAATAAAGTATATACATTATAAATATATTCAGATTTCTTTAAATTACTTGCTATTCTATTTACATCATGATTATCTACAAAATTATACAAATATAAATCTTTATATATACCACCATTTCCAAATAGTCTATTAAGTGAATATGCTATTTCAAAATAATTTTTATCATTATGACTTGAAAAAATTCCTTTATAACATTCATAATTTGTTGTAGAATCTAAACTCTCTTTATTAGCCCATCTTGTATAGTCCCCATGTATTACTTCCCCCATAAGCCAAAAATCATCTTTTTTATTTTCTGTAAACTTCTTTAATATTTTAAAAAACTCTAAATCAATACTATCAGCTGCATCTAATCTTAATCCATCAATATCAAATTCATCTATCCACATTTCTATTGCATGTAATAAATGGTCTAACACTTCTCTATTCTTTAAATTTAGTTTAACAAGATCGTAACATCCATTCCAACCTTCATAACTAAAATTATCTCCCATAGGACTATTATTATTAAAATTTATATTAACAAACCAATCGCAAAACTTTGAATTTTTTCCGTTATTTTGAACATCTTTAAATGCCCAAAATTCCCTTCCAACATGATTGAAAACTCCATCCAATATAATTCTTATATTATTTTTGTGAAGTTCTTTACAAACTTCTTTAAATACTTCATTATTTCCTAATCTCTTATCAATATTGTAATAATCTTTAGTATCATATCCATGATTAGTTGATTCAAAAACTGGTCCTAAATATAGTGCATTTATTCCAATTGATTTTAAATGTGGTATCCACTCTTCTAATTTTTTTATACTATTTTTATCTTCATATATCTTATTCTTAGATAATGTCCCACAAAATCCTAATGGAAAAATCTCATAAAATATACTTTCTTTAACCCATTTATTCATAAACTCTCACCTCTCTAACCTATTATATTACATTTCTAAGCATATATCATATAGTACATATAATAAACTTGTTTCTATCAATTTGTGATATATTCTAAAAGATAAATTGCAGTATTTTTCTATTATAGTACCAATTTATACTTATAATATAATCTTAATATATATGAAATAATAAGCTAAAAAACATTGTATAAATTAACTCATACCTTGTAATGATAAGAACTTATTAAGATAAATTTAATATAATTGAAAGTCTTATAATAGTTTTATATGTTATAATGTACGGGAAATCACACTTTTGTTATTAATTTTATTTGATTTTAGTACATAAAAATATTATTTATTACATTCTTTTATGTGCTTTATAAAATGTTAAGGAGATGTACAGTATGAAGATTAAAAATATTGCAAGCAAAGTATTAGTTGTTATTATGACACTTGTTCTAGTATTAAGTTCCTCACCAAATGTAACAGCTTTTGCTGATTCATTTAAAGTAGTTACTTTAGGTGGTGATTTAACAAAAACTCAAAAAAATGATATGTTAAATTATTTTAAAGTTACTAAAAATGATGCTAATATAATAGAAATAACTACAGATGAAGAAAAAAAATATTTAGGAAATGTTGCTTCATCAGCTCAATTAGGTAATAAATCTATCTCATGTTCTTATGTTGAACCAACAAGTAAAGGCGGGTTAGTAATATCTACTAATAACCTTACATGGGTAACTGATGGAATGATTAGAAATGCATTAATCACAGCTGGAATCGAAAATGCTAATGTAGTTGCCAGTGCTCCATTTAAAGTATCTGGAACTGCTGCTCTTACAGGAATCTTAAAAGGATTTGAAAATAGTTCAGCTGGACAAAAAATTGATGAAAATAAAAAAGAAGTTGCAAATGAAGAAATAGTAGTTACTGGTGATATAGCTGATAAAATCGGACAAGATCAAGCAGCTCAATTAATAAACGATGTAAAAAAAGATGTTGTTAAAAAGAAACCTAAAACTGAAGAAGAAATCGAAAAAATAGTTCAAAAAGCTATGAAAGAATATAAAGTTCAACTTAGTGCTGAAGATAGAGAAAGTATTAATTCTTTAATGACAAAAATAAATAAATTAGATCTTAATTATAGTAAAATAAAAGATCAATTAAATGATGCTACTAATAAATTAAAAGAAAAATTAAATAGTGAAGAAGCTCAAGGTTTTTTTGCTAAAGTTAAAGAATTTTTCTCTGACTTATTTACTTCAATAGGTGAATGGTTATCTGATGATTCTAGTTCAGCAGAATCTGAAACTAAAACAACTTCGGATAATTCAAATATAAATAAAACTAATGGAACCAATTCAAATAATTCAACTACTAAATAAAGTAGTTAAAAAATATAATAAATCTCATAATTATATCACATAATAATTATGAAAATTTATTATTGTAATATATTCTAACTTACATATATTTATAATTTCTTATTCAAAAATACAATTTTATTTATGTTAATATTTTGTGCTTAGAATGATATTATAATAAATTTTCTATACTAGTTTCTTAATTATCAAACGTTAAGAAACTTATTTGATATAAAATATATTAAAAAGGAGATTTATATATGAAAAGTACCTTAATAAAAACTATTGCTTGTTCTCTAACTATAATGGGAACTTTGACATTAGTAACACAGAAAACTATGGCTACGGCTGACAAATCACCTTTAGATTATTTAACACGTGATAATTGTCATTCAAGTAAGCATAATAAAGATAAGTGGATATTTGATGATGATAATCAAAAATATCTTTCTAAGGATCAAAAAAAGAAATTAGAAGAAATTAAAAAAACTAAAGAAAAATGTGGAACTCTTTCTGATGATCAAAAAAAAGACCTAAATGAAATTAGAGAGATCATTATCAAAAATAAATTAGGTGATGAAAAATATAAAGAATTTAAATGCCTAATTGAAAAGAAAAAGTCTAACAATAAACTTACCAGTGAAGAAGAAAAGAAATTAAAAGAATATAAGAAGATTTTAAAATCTGATGATGATGATAATCACCCAACATTCAAAGAATTTTTAAGATAAATTTTATTAATTTTGATTAACTTAAATATTAATTTATAAATATAATAAATTTTATTATATTCAAAATGTAGAGTATGTACGTATACTCTACATTTTTTATTTATATAATAACTATTTATCATACAAGTTTTACATTATTTTAATAGCCCAAATATTTTAAAATGGTCTATTTCAAAATCAGATTTTCTTAAATATTTCTTGTTTTTTTTAATTTATATAATATAATTATCATATATAAATTTAATCTTATAAAATAATTTAACTATTTTAAGGGGGAAGAACTGTGAATTCTTGGTCTGAGAAATATTCTACTAATGTAGAACTTATAGATACACAACATAAAAAACTTTTTGAAATACTTGATCAATGTTATGAACTTTTATTAAATCCTATTTGTTTGGATAAGTATGATAAGATTCTTCATATACTTGACGAACTTAAAGAATATACATCTTATCACTTTAAATGCGAAGAAGAATATCAACTTTCAATAGGATATACAAAATTCCTTTCTCACAAGGTTATGCATGATGAATTTATAAAACGATTAAATGACGTAAATTTATCAGAAATAGATAATGATCAAGATAAATACTTAAACTCTTTACTAGACTTTGTTCAAAAATGGATAGTTGAACATATTTTATATGTTGATAAAGAAATACCTAATAATACAAAAAAATCTTAATTTAAATTAATTTTATTTTTTGTACTAAAAAACTATTTGTTAAATTTTTAAAAATAATCTGTCTAAAAACAAGTGTATTATATAAATACAAGCTATTTTTTAAGACAGATTATTTTATTTATTATAGATAACTATCTACATCTATTTGTCTTTTTACTTCTTCAAGACCTACTCTATCAATATAGTCTCCTAATCTTTCTCTTGCTGTAGCATTATTAGCATAAACTTCAATTATTTTTTCTACTAAGTCAAAAAGTCTATCTTCTTGAACATTCATTGCTATTTTATCTGCAAGTCTTGGTTTAATTCCACCTTTTCCTCCTATTTGAACTATCCAGCCTTTACCTGAACCAAATAGTCCTATATCTTTTATATGATTATCAGCACAGCTTTGTGGACATCCACTAACACCAATTTTTAATTTATTAGGAAGATCTTTTCCATGATATAAATTATCTAATTTACTTCCAATTGCTACAGAATCTTGTAAACCCTTTTTACAAAAAGTAGTTCCTGGGCATATTTTAACACTTCTAACACATAAACCTACAGCTGCTCCTGCTTTCATTCCAAGATCTTTCCAAACTACATCAATTTCATCTTCTTTTATTCCAACAAGCGCAATACGTTGAGCTCCTGTTACTTTTATAGCCGCAACATTATATTTGTCTGCAACATCAGCAATTGTTCTTAACTGACCTGGAGTTATAAGTCCAGCTGTTAAGTGTGGTGCTATTGCATAAGTTTCTTTATCTCTTTGTAAAACTGCTCCCTTTTCTAATAAATCCTTTTTCATTATAAATGTCCTCCCTAAATTTCATATCATCATTGTCTGAATTTATTTTAAGTACATAAAACAAAATACTAAATCACACAAATATAATATATATTTTATTTTAAATAACTAAAATTAGTTAACCAATATCTAATTTTATCATTAAAACATGATATAAAATATATAAGGCTAATTATTTATTTTTATGTTCCTTAATTAACTTTTTTCGTTAATGCATTTATAATTTTATCATATTTATTTTTGGAGGTAAATAATTGTTTTTTAATACTTTGTGTTAATCGATAATATTTATTTTTAAACACAATATATATATTACTATGTAATATATACTTAATATTTATACTATTAAACTCTTTATATACAATTCTTTATGTTGTCTTAAATCTATAAATTCATCTTGCTTTAATATTAATGGTCTTTCTAAATTATTTATATCCATTTGTATTATTTGACATATCTCATCTGTATTTAATAAAACATTTTCTCCTATATAATAATTCAATAAATTTTTTATAAAGATATCACAATATTTATAATCCAGTTTTGAAAAACTTTCATTTTTAATTATTTTTATTGTTTCAAAAGGACCATTACTTAATTTTAAATATCTATTAGAATTTAATAAATCAAACACATCAGCTATAGCTATTATTTTAGAAAAATCAAATATCTTATCTCCTGTTAATCCTAACGGATATCCACTACCATCTTCTCTTTCATGGTGCATTAATATTGCTTGACCAACAGATTTGTCTAGAAAATTAATATCCTTAATGATATTATATCCTAATACACAATGTGTTTGCATGACTTCTTGTTCACTTACAGTTAAAGGTTTAATTTTCTTTGTTATTTTACTATCTATCTTTACTTTACCAATGTCATGCATGATAGCAGCATAAGTTAATAAATTTAATTTATTTTCTTCTAGTCCTATCCATTTACCAATAAGGTTACTTAAAGTAGCAACATTAATACAATGTCTGTAGATAGGATCATTTTTACTCCCATAAAAAACCACATTTTTTATAATAGTACTCGATTCTTGTTTTTCATTTTGAATTTTTGTACATAATTCTTTAACTTCTCTTATATTATTTTTTTGTAAAGCATTAATATTCATATATACTTGTTGTAAACTAAAAGAAATTTCATTGAATTTATGCTCCAGATTTTTTATAGCTTTATATTGATTTGATTTATATTCTTCATAAACTTCAATTTTCTCTAAGATATATAAATTTTTTAATTGATCTAATATAGACTCTGTTAAAATAGTATCCTTCGCTATTAAAACTTTTCTATTTTGTTGAACTTCATTAACAACTACCATTCCTGGTCTCAATTCATCTATGTTTAATTGTACTATCTTTCTTTTCATAAATAATCATCCTATCTTAAATATTTTCTTAGGTAAAGAATAGTATATATACTATATTTATCGATATATTATATTTTTTCTTTAATATTACAATTATTTAACTTTTTTCTATCATAAAAAAAGTTAGAACAAACTGTAAATTCATTCTAACTTTTAAGTATTTTAAAAATTTTCTTTTTTAATTTTATTTACCAAATTTAAAACAAAGTATATCATAGTAACATTAAACGGAATCATTATAAGATTTTTAACTAATCTTATAGGTAATAAAGCATAATAACCTTTTCCAACTACTATTGTAAGCCAAAAAGTATTTAACACTATATCTACAAATAGCACTGAAAGAATATTTGCAATAGCACATCTAGTTAAAGTTATTTTCTTTTTATATAATATACTACCATATATAACTCCAGAAATCATTGCAGATAATGTAAAACCTATAAAAAATGCCCCCTTAGGATTAATAACATAATTTAAAATATCAGATAACCCTCCACATGTTGCTCCAACTACAGGACCAAATAGCATGCTAATAGTTACAGTTGCTAAAAACTCAAAACTAAGATGCAAAAAAGGAGTTATTTGTATTGTAAATAAATCCAAAATAAGCTTAATTGTTATTAACAATGCTGCTGTAACTAAATTTCTTACATTTTTTAATTCTTTAGATGAAGATAAAACTAAAGTATAAAAATTTCTCATGATAGATCCCCCCTTTTAATTTTATTTGCTGAATAAAAAAGAGAGATTCTCTTTTAAATAACAGCGGAATGCAATATTTGTACCGCAAACAAAAGTTTTTCGTTTAAAAGGCAACTTCCCGTCCTTCTAACACTTAACGCACAAATATCTACTCTGTCATAAAGAAATTATATAGTAATTCTATCAAAGCAAATTAATATTTGTCAATAAAAATTATACTTTATTAACTATTTACAAAATAAATCTTTCTATTTTTAACTTTTTCTTTTCTTTTAAATCCACAAATTCATTATTTAAAAATATTAATGGTTTGTCCAATTCATTAATATCCATTTGTACTATTTTACCTGTCTCATCATTATTTAGTAATACATTCCTTCCCATATAATAATTTATTATATGATTTAAAAATACGTTACAATAGTTATAATCTAATTTTCCGAAACTTTCCTTCCTAATTATTTGTATTGCTTCAAATGGAGTTTTCTTTTTTCTATATGATCTATCTGAATTTATTGCATCAAATACATCAGCTATAGCAATTATTTTAGCAAACTTAGGAATCTTATCGCCCTTAATTCCTAATGGGTATCCGCTTCCATCTTCTCTTTCATGATGCATTAATATACCTTGACACACAGATTTATCTAAAAAATTTAATTTTTTAATAATATTATATCCAAGTAAAGAATGCGTTTTAATCTCATTATAATCCTTAATTGTAAGTCCTGATGGTTTGTCAAAAATATTGTTATCAATTTGAGTCTTTCCTAAATCATGTAAAAGTGCTGAATATATAAGTAATTTAATCTTTCTATTATCAAACTTTAACCATTCTCCTAATAAACTACTTATAGCCGCAACGTTTACACTATGTCTGTATATTGTATCATTTCCACTTCCATAAAATACAATATCATTAATTACTGCATTAGGATTCTTTATTACCTCTTGTAACTCTTTTGTTAGCTTTCTAATTTCATCCATTATATCACTTTGGATATTATTTGACTTATTCATTACTTGATATAGATTATCACATATATCATTAAATTTGTATTCAACTTTTTTCAATTCACTTTCTGCAGTTTTTTTTGTTATATTTGCTTTATATAATGTATCGTCTTCATAAATTGAAATTTTATCTACAAAATATGATTTTTTTAATTTTACTAATATCGCCTCTGTTATAATAACATCTTTTGCGAGTAGCACTGTTCTGTCTTGTTCTATATCTTTTGCAATTATCATTCCTGGCTTCAAGTCATTAATAGTTAAATTTATTATATTTTTTTCCATTGTATGCATCCTACCCCTAAACGTATATATTCGACTTTCTTATTATATATTATTCTATTTATTCAATTTTTATCCTTTTTTAAATAATCAAAAAATAATTATTTTACACTTTAATTAAAAATAATACTGATATTTTTGACTTGTATTTTTTTCACATGCCTTAACTATAATTTATACTTCAGATTTTACTTTATTATAATTTTCTCTAAAAAATAAAAAATTCATCATATAATAAACTTATACAATGAATTTATATTTATATAATTTATTTTTTTTCAAGATATACCTTTAACTTTTGAAGAGCTACTATAATACCTCCCCCTATAATAAAGAACACTAAATTAAATGTTTTAATACTCATCGGTGATTTAGGAATTTCTAGTGATGTTGGTCCCATAAAGACTGCATATATTGAACCTAACATAAGCCCTAAAATCATATATATTGTTTGTGATCTATAATTTAATAATACATATTTTACTCCTTTTATTGTTGCAAATATTCCTGCAATAACTCCTAATCCAAATACTATTAGTACTGGTAAGTAGTCAAAATTAAATGTTAAAACTTCCTTTATTGAATTTATTATAGGAGCATATAGTCCAAAAATTAATAATAATGTAGAACCAGATATTCCTGGAAGTACCATAGCCGAAATCGCTATCATTGCTACTATAAAAATATATATACAAAGTCCTAATGATAATCTATCCAATGATATATTTCCGGCACCATTACCTACTACTGGATTAAAATATGTTATTAAAACTACTATTCCTATTCCTATAATCGCAAAAAATATATTTTGATATTTGTTTAATATATTCTCTTTTTCTTCTATTAAAATTATTGGAATTGCAAAAATAATAAAGCCTATAAATAATGAACTTATTTTATAAATTTCTTTATCAAATATAGACGCCAAAAATAATACGGACAGTAAGAATCCAACAATCCATCCTAATCCTAATTTTAACAAAAATTTTATTGAATCCAGTCTTTCTTTTTTATTTCCAGAAACTAAATTATTTAAAGAATTGATAAACTTATCGTAAAATCCTAAAATAAAAGCTATAGTTCCCCCTGAAACTCCAGGTACACTATCAGCAAGTGCCATACAAAATCCTCTTATAAAATTTATTATATACATATTACAAGTTTCTCCTTATTTCTTTTAAATTAAATATATATGTTTTAATTAAGCTATTACATTTATAAATTTTATAGTACATTATGTCTTTAAGCACATAAAATAATATATAAAATTATACTTGTAAGTCATATCATTTATAAATATTTTAATATTTATATTAATGAACAAACTTTATTTGAACTTATATATTTTTAAGCTATATATCTAATTATTATAATTAATTTTCATCTATTTAACAAATAAAAAACTCTATAATAATATATTTTAACATAATTTTAATATTTATAATAAATATACTAAAAACAAATACTATTTTTATTTAAATGTGTTCTAATTAAATTTATAATCTTTTATAAAATTTTTATATTGAATTATATCTTCAGAACTATCAAATAAAATAATATATATAAATCTTATATATATTAGGTGTACAACTTAGCACTTAAATAAATTTTTTTACATAAATATAATATATTTAAATGCCATTTATATAAACTTAAAGCATAACAAATAAGGGACTATCTTTAGTTAATAAAACTTTAAAAATAGTCCCTTTAATTTAAATTATTAATTATTGTACATTGGTTTTACTTTCTTATTCCCTGTTTTAGCTTTCCCTTGTATTTCTGGAACTGGTATTTCATCGTTTTTTCTAAAATGTTGTTTTTTGTTGCTTTCAGTTCCATGTGGTTCACTTGGATCTGGTCTTCTCATTCCTGCTTTTGCCATACTTTTACCTCCTAAATATATCATCATTCTTTTTTAGTATTCTTAAAAAAATATATACTATGCATGTTAATATATATGTTCTAATTAGTTAATACAGCTATAGTTTTTTGAGAAGAATATATTGACCAAAAACTTATATTTAAAAATTATTGTAGTGTAAATAAACCTATGATATAGTTTAATGGATATACAATGATAAGGTTTAAATATTTGCTATACTAAGGAGGAAAAATATTTGCAAAAAATTGCTTTAATAACAGATAGTAGTTGCGATTTAAGTGAAAGCACATTAGATAAATATAATATAAAAATGTTGCCATTTAGAGTCATTTTTAATAATAGAGAATACCTAGATAGAATTAATATTACTTCAAATGAATTATTTAGTGCATTAGAAAATGAAATTCCAACAACTTCATTACCTGATATAGAATACTCAAGTAAATTAATTGAAAATTTAATTTATGAAAACTACACTCACGCAATTATTCTTACTGTTTCAAGTAATTCATCTGGTTGTTTTAATAGTATACGTTTATTATGTGAACATTATCCAGAATTACAATATCATATTTTTGATACAAAAACTATTGGATATCCTGTTGGAGAAATCACTACACAAGTTGGGAATTTAATCCGAAATAATAATAACTTTGAATATATTGTTAACAAACTTGAAGATATTAGATTAAGAACTCACGGATTTGTTACTTTTCCTTCTTTAAAGTATTTAAAAGCTGGTGGAAGAATAGGACGAGTTGCAGGTGCTATAGCTGAAACTCTAAATTTAAAGCCAATAATTTCTTCTGATGAGGATGGATTTTTATATTCATACGCAAAAGCTCGTGGAAGAAAACAATCTATACTTAAACTTAAACAAATTTTATTCTCTTATGTTGATAAAAGCAAATGTAAGGTTACAGTATTGAATGGAGCTGCTAATCAAGAAGCAGAAGCTTTATTAAATGATGTAAAAGATCATCCAAATATAACAGAAATATCTTTGGAAACTATAGGCGCATGTACAGCTGTACATACTGGTCCTGGGACAATAGGTCTATGTATATTTGAAGAAAGATAGTACATACAAAAAAAGTATAAGATAAAGACATTGTCAGTCAATTATCTTATACTTTTATTTTTTCTTATAAATTGATTACTGTTTCAAGTGCAACTTCTATCATATTAGTAAATGTAGTTTGCCTTTCCTCTGCACTTGTTACTTCCCCAGTAACAAAATGATCACTCACAGTAAGTAACGCTAATGCATTTACTCCATGTTTAGCTGCAATTGTATATAGAGCTGCTGCCTCCATTTCTACTCCTAAGCAACCGAAATCAGCCCATTTTTTCCAATCTTCATTGTCATCACCATAAAATATATCTGAACTATATATAGGTCCAACCTTAGGATCAAATCCTTTTTTCACTGCTATATCGTAAGCTGGCTTTAATAAATCAAAACTTGCTGTTGGTGCAAATGTTCTTCCTTGAAATCTTACTAAATTAAGATTTGAATCTGTACAAGCTGACATCGCTATTACAAGATCTCTCACTTTAACTTTTTCATGATATCCACCACAAGTTCCAACTCTTATAAGATTTTTAACACCATAGCTTTCAATTAGTTCAGTAGCATATATTGAAATTGATGGTATACCCATTCCTGTTCCTTGAACTGAAATTCTTTTTCCTTTATATGTTCCTGTAAATCCATACATTCCTCTAACTTCATTATAACAAACCACATCTTCTAAAAAGTTTTCAGCTATAAATTTAGCCCTTAAAGGATCTCCAGGTAATAACACACATTCTGCAATAGCACCTTCTGGTGCATTAATATGAATACTCATTTTTCTCTCTCCTTTTAAGTTACTCTATTATCTCTATTTATTATTTCTTTCTAAATCTCCTTTTGTAAATGCTCCTGGTAAAATTTCCGACATATCTTTTACAATATAATCTTCTTCATTTTTAGCAAGTATTACTTTTATATTTTCATCACCAAATTCACTTATAACTTGACGACATATTCCACAAGGATAAGTATATTCTTCTAAACTACCAACTATTGCAATAGCAAGAATTTTATTTTCTCCTTCAGATACACCTTTAAAAATTGCACTTCTTTCAGCACAATTTGTTGCACCAAAAGAAGCATTTTCTATATTACATCCTCCATAAACTTTACCACTTTCAAAAAGAACAGCGGCTCCTACTTTGAAATTTGAATAAGGAGAATATGCATTTTCTCTATATTTTAATGCTGTTTTTACAAGATCTTTATAATTCATTTTAAACTCCCCTTTTACCATTAAGATTTATTTCTATATTATTCTAAATTTAATATGTCTTTTTATTTTATAATACAAATAATATTTCTTTATTAGATAAGATAAACTAAAATATACAAGTATATTTTAGTTTATCTATTACTAATATTTTTATTATTTTATCTCTTTCCTGAATCAAATGGTTCACCAGATGCTCTAGGTGCTTGTGAAGATTTAGAAAATAGTACCAAAGCAATTAATGTAACCACATAAGGGAATACCTTTAATATAACTGATGGTATAGAAGCTAATGCAGGTATTACTTGTGATACATTTGCAACTGTAGTTGCAAATCCAAAGAATAGAGTTGCTCCAAGTATACCTAATGGTTTCCATTGACCAAATATTAATGCTGCTAATGCTAAGAATCCAAGTCCTGCAACACTTCCATTAAATTCTCCTGAATATGTTACAAGTATTACTGCACCACCAAGAGATGAAAACGCACCTGAAACTAAAACTCCTATATATCTCATACGATAAACGTTTATTCCTGCTGCATCTGCTGCTTGTGGATGTTCACCACAGGCTCTTAATCTTAGTCCAAAACTAGTTTTATATATCAAAAATATAGTTATTATAAGTATTAAAAGTACTATCCATGTTGTAATATAGGTCTTCTTGAAAAATAAATCACCTATTACTGGTATTGATGAAAGACCTGGGATATCTATTGGATAAAATCCTGTTTGAATTCTTATACGTCCACTACCTGAAATAGTTCTAGATAAAAAAACAGTTAAAGCCCCTGCTATCATATTAATTGCAGTACCACTAATTACTTGATCTGCATTTAAATTTATACTAGCAAATGCATGTAAAAGTGAAAATAACATTCCTACTATTACTGCTACAGCTAAACCTATCCAAAGAGGAAGATTACTATTTGGCATTTTTTCTTGAAGTTTAAATATTGTTAAAGCACCCGAAAATGATCCTATAATCATAAGACCTTCAAGTCCAATGTTTACAACTCCACTTCTTTCACAATATAATGCTCCAAGTGCAGTTATTAATAGAGGAATTGTGTATGCAATAGCATAAGGAAACACCTGTTGTATTATTTGCCACATATTACTTATCCTCCTTATCATTTATTTGATTATTCTCATTTAATGACGAATCTAAATTCTCATCTTTTTTATCATCTGGTAATATACCTGTTCCTGCCATAGCTACTTTTTGTGCATTTTTTAATTCTTTTTTATGTTTAAATTTATTAACTACCATAGGTACAACAGCACTTGTTGCTGCAAAGTATATAATAGTTGCTATTATTGTATCTGCAATTTCAGGAGGAATACTTGTATTAGCATTCATAAATCCTTTTCCTGAATATAACAATCCAAAGAATATAGCTGATATTAATACACCTAGAGGATTATTAGCACCTAATAATGATACTGCTATACCATCAAAACCTTGGGTTGGCATTACTCCTATTTGGATGTTAGCTGCATTACCAATATATTGAGTAACTCCAGCAAGACCTGCAAGTGCCCCTGCAATCATCATTGAAACAACTACATTTTTATTTACAGACATACCAGCATATTCTGCTGCATCTCTATTAAATCCTACTGCTTTTAATTCATACCCTAAAATAGTTTTATTTAATATAAAGCCAATAATTATAACAGATATAATTGCAATTAATATACCTAAATTAATATAAGAACCATCAAATAATTTAGTAAGTATTGGTGTCTTTAAAGATGCTACTTCTGGAAGTAATTTTGATTCAGTTTCTAAACTTTCACCTTTAAAATAAGCTGGAATTGTATAATATACTATCCAATAACAAGCCCAGTTCATCATAATAGTAGATACAACTTCATTTACATTAAATTTTGCTTTTAATAATCCGGGTATAAATGCCCATAAAGCTCCTGCAACCGCTCCCATAACTACCATAACTAATAGTAATATAGGTCTTGGCATACTTGTTGCATAAGTTAGTCCTATTGCTGTAGCACAAAAGCCTCCAAAAAGCATTTGTCCAGCTGCTCCAATATTAAAAAGTCCTGTTTTAAATGCAAATGCAACTGAAAGTCCAGTAAGTACTAAAGGTGTTGCTGTTGCTAATGTATTTCCAATTCTTTCTATGTTCATTAGGCCGCCTCTAAATAAGAACGTATATCCATCAACTGGATTATCTCCTATAAGAGCCATTAAAATTGCTCCTGCTAATAACCCTAAAACAACTGCTAATATAGAATTTAAAGCTTCTTTTTTACTCACGCTTCTTTCCCCCTTTGAACACCAGCCATCATTAAGCCGACTTCATTTTCATTTGTTTCTGAAGCATTTACTGTTCCAATTAATTCTCCGCTATTAATGATTGCGATTCTATCAGATAAATTTAAAACTTCACTAAGTTCTAATGAGATAAGTAATACAGCTTTTCCTTCATCTCTTTGTTCTACAAGTCTCTTGTGAATATACTCTATTGATCCAACGTCGAGACCTCTAGTTGGTTGTACTGCAATTAATAGATCTGGATCTAATTCAATTTCACGACCAATAATCGCTTTTTGTTGATTACCACCTGACATTGTTCTTGCTAAAGATGCTCCACCTTCACCTGATCTAACATCAAATTCTTCAATTATTTTTTCTGCATAATTGTGTATAGCATCTTTATTTAATAAACCATGTTTGGAAAATGGTTCTCTATTATATATTTCTAATACTATGTTATCTTCAATGGTGTAATCTAAAACTAAGCCTCTTTTTTGTCTATCTTCTGGAATATGAGCTATACCAGCGTCTATACGTTTACGTATAGACATATTAGTAATATCATTACCTTTAAAATATATTTTTCCAGATTGTATATGTCTCATTCCTGTAATAGCTTCTACTAATTCTGATTGTCCGTTACCTTCTACACCAGCAATCCCTAAAATTTCTCCTGCTTTAACTTCAATTGAAAAATTCTTAAGTCCAAGAACTTTTTTATTGTTCATTACAGAAAGATCTTCTACTTTTAAAATTATATCACCAGCTTCTTTTTCTTTTTTATCAACTTTAAAACTTACAGGTCTTCCAACCATCATTTCTGCCATTTCTGATTGAGATGTTTCTTTTACATTTACTGTTCCTATATATTTTCCACGTCTTATAACTGTACAACGATCTGCTACTGCTTTAATTTCTTTAAGTTTATGAGTTATTAATATTATTGACTTGCCTTCTTTTATAAGATTTTGCATAATACTTATAAGCTCCTCAATCTCTTGTGGAGTAAGTACCGCAGTTGGTTCATCTAGTATTAAGACCTCAGCATCTCTATATAACATTTTTAAAATTTCAACTCTTTGTTGCATACCAACTGTTATATCTTCTATTTTTGCATATGGATCAACATTTAGTGAATACTTTTTAGATAATTCATCTATTCTTTTGGCAGCACTTTTAATATCAACTACTAAACCTTTTTTAGGTTCACATCCTAAAATAATATTTTGAGTTACTGTAAAATTGTGTACTAATTTAAAATGTTGATGTACCATTCCTATTCCTAAATCATTTGCTACATTCGGATTAGAAATTTCAACTTCTTTACCTCTTACTTTTATGCATCCTCTTTCTGGTTGATACATACCAAAAAGAACCGACATTAAAGTAGATTTACCCGCTCCATTTTCACCAAGTAATGCATGAATTTCACCTTTTTTTAATCTAAGAGTGATATTATCATTAGCTACTATACCTGGAAATTCTTTACGGATATTTAGCATCTCAACTACATATTCCATAACAGAGTCCTCCTTTTATAATTATCAATTGTCAATTGCCAATTGATAATACACAATAGTTAATTTTAAAAATATTGTACATTGTCAATTGTCAATCTTTTAAAGTATGTTTACTATTATGAGTACTTTTTATTTAATAATTATTATATCTACTTAAAATTAAATAAAAATTTTTATTAGAATATGTGAATATCTAATCCACACATTCTAATATTGTCCTTTTATTTTATAATTGATTATTAAAATTTAATCAAAATAATTATTTAAGTAAATTGCCTCTTTCAGCTGAAATTTTTACAGATCCATCTTTAATTTTTGCACTTATATCTGTAACAGTTTTAACTGTATCTTCACTTAAATTAGGATTTTCTTTTGGAATACCAACTGCATCCTTTGTAACATCAAAAGTTAACTTTTGTCCACCTGGGAAATTGCCTTCTTTAAGCGCTTTAACCATATCAAAGCTTGCTACATCTACTTTTTTAACAGCTGAAGTAAGAATTACTGATTTACCCTCTGCATATTGACCATCTGTAAATTGATCTCTATCAACACCGATTACCCAAACGTTTTGACCTGTACTTACTCTAGTCTTAGCTTCAGTTATAGCTCCGTTACCAACTCCACCAGCTGCACAGAATATAGCTTTAACACCTCTGTCATACATTTGAGCTGCTATTTGTTGTCCTGCTGCTGTATCATTAAATGTACCTTGGTATAATACATTTTCAGGTTTTAATGTCATTTTAGTTCCTAAGCTTTCGTTAGAATAAGCTACACCTTGTTGGAATCCCCAGTTAAATTTTTGTACTGCTGGTATTTCCATACCACCTATAAATCCTAAATCTCCTTCTTTAATCTCTTTTGAAGCTGCAACTCCTGCTAAGAAACCTGCTTGTTCTTCTGCAAATAGAATAGAAACTGCATTATCTCCAACCTTATAATTTGGAGGTTGTGTTCCATCATTTGGAGTACCATCAATTATAACAAATTTAGCATCTTTATATTTATCTTGTGCTTTATATATTGCCGTTTCAAATTTAAATCCAGGAGTAGCTATGAATCTGAATCCTGCATCATAAAGATTTCCTATTTCTTTTAAATAATCTGCTTCTGTTTCACCATTTGGTTTTAAATATTTAGGTTCTTCAATTCCTAGTTCTTTTTGAGCTCTTTGTATTCCTTCCCAAGTACCTTGGTTAAATGATTTATCATCTATTGTTCCTGAATCTGTAACCATACCTGCTTTAATCTTTTGCGCTGCATTTCCATCTTCTTTTCCAGTGCTGCTTCCACCACAGCCAGCAAACATTGAAATTGTTAATGCTGAAATAGCTAATAATGATAATAACTTCTTTTTCATTCTTCTTCCTCCTACATCTAATTAATAAATAATATATTACAAGTCATAAATGACTTGAGAACAATTTAATTTTATAATTACAATAAGTTAAACTTTTTACTCTAAATAATTTTTACAATAAATATATATACTATACATTTTGTCTATTTTTTTTCTCTGATCCTTTACATATTATCTTAGGTGCAATTGTTATCCTTCTTATAGAATGTTTACTTTTATCGTTTATTATATTACAAAGCATTTCCATTGAAGATTGTCCAAGTTTTATAGGCGAATCTTCAATATAAGTTATATTTAGTCCTACCATATCTAAATATTGAAGTTTATCAAAACCTATTATAGATAAGTCCTGTGGAATTTTTTTATTAGACTCTGTTAAGGCTCTAACTACTCCCATTGTCATCATATTACTACAGACAACTAATGCTGTAGGAGGATTTTTCATTTTCAAAATTTCTTTAGTTATTTCAAATGATTTACTAAATTTAAACTCTCCATTGAAAATGTATTCCTCAAGTACTTCAATATTATTTTCTTGAAGTGCTTTTTTATAACCTGCTAATCTATCTATTACCGGATCTGAACTCAAAAGTCCTGTTAAAATTCCTATTTTAGTATGTCCCTCTTTAATCAATAGATTTGTTGCATCAAATCCACCTTTTATATTATCCACAAATACTCCATTTAAATTAATAAATTTTATATCTGCCGATACCAAAACAATAGGAATATTTAGATTATTTATTATTTTTACATAATCAGAATTAAATCTTCCTTCTCCAAAACCTGGTGTCATTATTATTCCTTCAATTCTCTGTTCTTTAGCTGATTTCATAGCCTTTAATTCTTTTTCTAAAGAATTGTCTGTATTAAATAATACTATATTTAAATTATTATGTTCTGCAATTTCACTTATGCCTTTTATTATCTCTCCAAAATAAGAATTTGTTATATCAGGAACAATAACTCCAATTGTATTAGTTTCACTTTTAGATAAACTTCTGGCAATTGCACTAGGGGTATAATTCATTTCCTTTATTGCTTTCATCACTTTTAAGCGTGTTTCTTCTTTTACATATCCAGAATCATTTAAAACTCTTGATACTGTAGTTGATGAAACTTTGGCCCTTTTAGCAATATCACTTATCGTTACGCCCATACAATTCCTCCTATAATTTTTCTATATAAAATATTTTTAACATCTAAAAGTATGTTACCGATTACATATATATCATAATATATTCTAATCTTGATGTCAATATTAGGATGTATATTCCATTATGAACGAGAATGTCTTAATATACATTATAATGAAATATTTTTAAATAAATATATTTTTTTATATTAATTACATAATTTTCCTAAATGTTTTTTATTTATTTTTTAAATTTTAATTATTATTTTTATAATAGTTATTAATTAAATTTAATCATTTTAAATATGTAAACTATAAGACATTCTCTTTTTTATTATTATTTTCTTATCTTATTGAGAAATTTCTCTATTCTTTTTAAAGCTTCTATTATGTTGTCCATAGATGATGCATAACATGCTCTTATAAAACCTTCTCCACAATCTCCAAATGCATTTCCTGGTACTGTCAATACTTTTTCATTTATAAGAAGTTGTTCACAAAATTCATCTGATGTCATTCTTGTTGATTTAATACATGGAAATACATAAAAAGCACCAAGTGGTTCAAAACATTCTAAACCCATTTTTCTAAAGCCATCAACTAATACTCTTCTTCTTCTGTTATATTCTTTAACCATTTCTTCTACACTTTTATCTCCATTTTTCATGGCTTCTATTGCTGCATATTGAGCTGTTGTTGGAGAACACATTATTGCATATTGATGTATTTTTTTCATAGCTTCTATTAATGTAGGATGACCACATAAATATCCTAGTCTCCATCCTGTCATAGCATATGCTTTTGAAAAGCCATTTATAACCAAAGTTTTATCTCGCATTTCAGGAAATGATGCTATCGAAACATGTTTTTCTCCGTAACAAAGTTCTGCATATATTTCATCTGATATAACAATTATATCCTTATCTTTTAATATATCTACTATTTTTTGTAATTCATCCTTATTCATAATTGCTCCTGTTGGATTATTAGGAAAAGGTACTATTACAACTTTTGTTTTAGATGTTATTGCCTCTTCTAAAAGTTTTGGTGTTAACTTAAATTCATCCTCCGCTCTAAGATTTATAACCTTTGCAGTTGCTCCTGTAAAAGCTGTACATCCTTTATATGCAACAAAACTTGGTTCTGGTATTATAACTTCATCTCCCGGACCCACAAGTGCTCTAAGCGCTATATCAATACCTTCACTTCCTCCAACTGTTACTATTATTTCATCTATTGGATTATAGCTTAAATTAAACCTTCTATATAAATATTTAGAAATTTCATGACGTAGTTCTATAAATCCTGCATTAGATGAATAGTGCGTATGTCCTTCTTCTAAAGAATAAATTCCTGCTTCTCTTACATTCCAAGGAGTTACAAAATCAGGCTCTCCTACTCCAAGAGATATAACATCCTCCATTTCGTTTATCATATCAAAATATTTCCTTATGCCTGATGGTGGCATCTCTCTTACATTTTTTTTAATCATATTTTCTAAAATCATATAAATATTGCCTCCCTATCATCCACTTTTTTTTCTTTAAACATCGTTCCATGATCTTTATATTTTTTTAATACAAAATGTGTACTAGTACTTAAAACATATTGTTGTACTGCAAGTTTTTGTGATACAAAAAGTGCTACTTCTTTCATAGTTTTACCCTCAACTATAACAGTTAAATCAAATCCACCTGACATTAAATAGCATGCTGTAACTTCTGGAAATTTATAAATTCTTTCTGCTACTTTATCAAATCCTTCTCCTCTTTGTGGAGTTACATTAACTTCAATTAAAGCAGTTACTGTTTCTTTTCCTGTATTTTCCCAATTAACTAACGTAGTATATCCTGCTATTATACTTTTTTCTTCGTATTCTCTAATGGCATCCCTAACTTCTTCTACACTTTTTCCAACCATAACAGCTATTTGTTCATCTGTATATCGACTGTTTTTTTCTAATATTTCTAATATTTCTTCCATTTAAAATACCTCCTTAATGATAAAATAGTTGATTTTATAATCTTATTAAAACTTGAATACAAAATAATTAAACCACTTGATATTTGGATTATGTATATACTTTTATAAACTATATTCTGATATACGTTATCCATAAATTAAAATTTTTATAATATCTAAAAAAACAAAAAAATCCTTCCCCCAACAAGGGACGAAGGATTTACTACGCGGTACCACCCTAATAAGCAATTTATTGCTCACTCAGCCGAAACATATAACTGTTTCATCCTCTATAACATGAGGAACACGTCAACATCTAATTAAGAAAAAATTTCTTATTTTTTAATGTGAAATTCAAAGGCTGCTTCTATAAAGGTCTCTTACCAGACTCACACCACTTATCTAGCTCTCTAAAAAGGTTCCTAAATATACTATTCCTTATCACTATCTTTAAAATATTATTATCTTTAAAATATTATTATCTTTTATTATAACATAAATGTGTTTATATTCAATATTATTTTTAAATTAAATTATATTTTAATTATAGTATAAATATATACTTAAAATATAAGTATAATCACTTTGTATTATCATGAATTAATACATAACAACTTATTCCAGCCACACTAACCTTATCACTATCTATATATTGTAATTGAATATTTCCTGCTGCGTGTTCATTTACAACAACTGACCATCCTTTTTCATTAAGATTAACTTCTACCGAATTTTTATTTGCATTATATACAACAACAATATCATTGCAATATAGATCAGTTAAATATTCTTTTATACTAAAGGCTACTACCCTATCCTCATAGAAATTTATTCCTCTTTCTAAAAATCTTAAATTCTCCCTTATATCTTCACCAGTGGTCATTCTAAAGCATTTATGTGCTTTTCTTAACCTTATTAATCCTTTATAATAATCAACAACATCTTTATATTTTAAAATTCTGTTCCAATCTAAAGCGTTAACACTATCTGGTGAATTGTAACTATTATGATTTATGCTTCCATCTTCATTAACCTTACTTCTTAAAAATTCTTCTCCCGCTTGGAAAAATACCAACCCTTGAGAAGTAAATAAAATACCTGCTGATAATTTATTTATAGATTTCAACTCTTCTTTAGAATAATTTTTGCTACCAATACAGAGTTTATCCCATAATGTATAGTTGTCATGAGCAGACATATAATTTATACTTTGATAAGGTTCATTTGCCCATGGAAATTTAGAATATATGCTTCTATCATAATTAATTTGATCATGTTTTACTGATGCAACAACTCCAAATTTTATTGTTTCTTCTAGGCCATTAGCACCATTAACAAATCCAACAGAATTAGCATCAAAAACATTTCCTTTTACCCCATCTCTTATATCATCACTAAAAGCTGCCATCTGCATATCTCCATATTTACTTATATTATATTTAAGAGATCTATCCCATTCTGGAAGTGGAGAACTACCACCTGTCCATCCTTCTCCATATAATATTATTGATTCATCTATTAAGTCCAATTTTCTTCTTATTTCTTTAATCATTTCTATATCATAAAGTCCCATTAAATCAAACCTAAATCCATCTATATGATATTCATTTGCCCAGTATAGTATAGAATCGATTATAAATTTTCTTACCATTTTTCTTTCAGATGCAAATTCATTCCCACAACCCGATCCATTTGAAAAACTTCCATCTGGATTTTGTCTATAATAATAATTAGGAACTATTAAATTAAAATTAGAATTATGTGTTCTATAAGTGTGATTGTATACAACATCCATAACTATTCTTATTCCTGATTTGTGTAATTCTTGAATCATTTTTTTAAATTCTTTTATTCTCTCTGCTCCCGAAAATGGATTAATTGCATATGAACCTTCAGGAACATTATAATTTTTAGGATCATATCCCCAATTATAATCTTTAGGATCAAATTTCGATTCATCTACTGTAGCATAATCAAATACTGGCATTAAATGTACATGTGTTATTCCAAGATCAATAAGATAATCCAATCCTGTTTTCTCTTTAGTTTCAGGTATAGTGGTTCTATGTTCACAAATACCACTATACTTTCCTCTTAATTTACTAGCAATACCTGAAGTCTTGCTTATTGAAAAATCTCTTACGTGTATTTCATATATAATTGAGTCTGTTGAATCTATAAGTTTAGGTTTAGTATCATGATCCCAACCTACTGGATTAGTAGCTTCTAAATCTACTACCATCCCTCTATTCCCATTTACTCCAACTGCTTTAGCATAAGGATCAACTACTTCTTTTTCTATTCCGTTATTTGTTACTATATAGTTATAGTAAACACCATTTAAATCTCCTTCAACTTCTATACACCAAATTCCCATTTCTTCTTTTTCCATGTTAATTATTTCAGTTATATTATTATAATATAATATAACTTTTACTTGTGTTGAAGTTGGAGCCCATAAAATAAATTGAGTTTTATGTGTTGAATAAATTGCACCTAATTTGTCTTTATAATTTTCTTGACTATATAATATCTTATGAACTGACATTACTACCACCCTATAAACCCTTCTTTAATTTCTCAAGCATTAACTATTATACCAAATTTTACCTAAACATATCAATTATAAATATTATTATAATTCAATATATCTTTTTATACTAAAACATTAGATTTTTTAAACATTAAATAACTTATTTAATTTACTTTTCATCTTAATAAATATTTATATTAATACAAAAAGTAAAAAAGAGTAAGCATTAATTTCATAGTGCTACTCTTTTCTTATAATTATCAAAATTACTCAACTTTAACTTTTTTTTTCGTTATAAAGTGTAATTCCTAATGTTAAACATAATCCTCCCCATAAAACTACTGAACCTAATCCAAAAAATATTATTGCTATTCCATTCATAATAAATCCTCCTATTTATTTATTAATTATCTAAATAATTAGTGTTTTGGTTTTTCCATTCCTGTTTACTAAGTATTATAGCACCCATAATACCTATAGCTATTGAACTCCACCCATATAAGAATAATGCTGATAACTCATATCCTCCATATGGAGTTTTAATTTCTGTAATTAAACTTTGAATTAACATAAATACTAATATTGCTGGTGTTACATATTTAACTGTTACATTCCACCACTTGCCTACTGAAAAATAAGACATTTCATTTGTATGGTTTCTAATTGTATCTGGTTTAATTATCCATCCAATTAATACTACTTCTAATAATCCTACAACAACAATTCCATAATTATTTACAAAGTTATCTATTATATCTAATAAATATAGACCTGCTCCCGTTGCAAATACTATACTCATTGAAAATCCAATCATGCAAATAACAGTTATAACTTTATTACGTTTCCATGCAAATTTATCTATAAATGGTGCTGATACTGCTTCTGTTAAAGAAACAGAAGATGTTATTCCTGCAAATATTAAGCAAACAAAAAATAATATTCCTAATATTGTTCCCCATGTTCCCATAGCATTAAATACTGTTGGAAAAACTATAAAAGCAAGACCCACTCCACTTGATACAACTTCTGATACAGGTATTCCTTGAGCAGTTGCCATATATCCAAGTATACCAAATACTCCTATTGCACATAAAAACTCAAATCCACAATTAGCAAAAGCTGTCATAAATGCACTATTATTAATATCAGTCTTTTTAGGTAAATAGCTTGAATATGTTATCATAATCCCCATAGCTAAACTTAAAGAAAAAAATACTTGTCCATAAGCCGCAATCCAAACCTTAGGATCTAATACCTTTGACCAATCAGGGGTAAACAATGTATTTAATCCAAGCTGTGCTCCTTCTAAAGAAGTCCCTCTAATTACTATAATAATCATAATTACAATTAAAGTAGGTAATAATATTTTATTAGCTTTTTCTATTCCACCTTTTATTCCCTTATAACATATAATCCAATTTATTGACCAAACTAAAGCTATACCTATTAAGATTGGCCATATCATACCGCCAATTTCAAATGGCGACGATGTTAATTTTAAAAAATCCTTATAGAAAAAAGAATTAGAATCATTTCCCCAGCTTTTATTAAAACTAAACTTCAGATAATTAGCTGACCAGCTTAAAATCATTGAATAATAAGCTAAAATTATAAATGCAGTAATCGTAGGCCACCATCCAAGCCACTCCCACTTTTTGTTTGCTCTTGATAAAGCAAGTGGTGTTGAACCCTTATATTTATGGCCCATTCCATACTCTAAGATTAATAATGGAATTCCTGCTGTAAAAATTGCAAAAAAGTATGGAATTAAGAATGCTCCTCCTCCATTAGTATATGCTATATAGGGAAATCTCCATATATTTCCTAATCCTACAGCTGAACCTACAGCTGAAAGAATAAATCCTAATTTCGTTCCCCATTGATCTCGGTTTTCATTCATAAATCGCGCCTCCTTTATCTAAAAATTTTCTCTCATTTAATCTTATATATATAATATAATAATATATCAATAAAATCAATATTTTATTCAAAAAATAATATTTTTTGTTTGTATTTATTGATAATTATATTTATTTTTGTTTATATTTTTAATTTTTTATCATTTTTATCCATTGTATAGGTAATTAAAGTTATTTTTTATCTTACATTTTACATTATATATATATTATGGTTAAATTAAATTTAAGGAGGACATTGTCTTATGAAAAAATTTCTAATAAGTTTAAGTCTAGTATTTGTATTATCATCGTCAATTTCAGTTATATCATTTGCAAATACAAATAAAGATATTCATTCTTGGAAAGTGTTAAATGCAAATGTAGACAGTGGTAAAATTTTATCTCATGAATTTAATAATACAAAAGATAATTTGACATATACTTCTGACAATTGTGAAATAATAATTTATAACTCAACTTATAGTAAAGAATGTACAATATGTGGAGCAAAAGAAAGTGGATCTGACAAAGATATTATTCATTTAAATTCCAATTGTCATAAATATGATTAAATAAAAAGAATCAATCTCTGATAAATTGTATATTTTCAGAGATCGATTCTTTTTTTGGGAAACTTTATATTAATTATAAATCAACAACTTCTATTGCGTTATTTTCTACCCCTATAATACTTTTTTTATTTAAAATATAGTCTTTTATTATATTAATAGCATCATTGCTTATTACTTCTCCTGGACAAACTAATGGTATTCCTGGTGGATAAGGTATTATCATATTTTTAGATATTCTACCTTCACTCTCTTCAATCCTACAGTGTATTCCTTTTCTTTTAAAAACTTCGTATGGTTCTAATTTTTTATCTGGAACAAAACTATAATATTTAGCATTAAGTCTACTATAATTTTCTAATATAGCTAAGTCTAATTTTTCTATAACTTTATAAATATATTCAAAATCACTTTCAGTGTTAAATGGGGATAATATTAAAACTATGCCTCTTGAAAAACTCATTTCTGATTGTATTTTATTTTTTCTTAAATAATCTAAAAACTTATGACCACTATAACCATCTGGTAATAAAATAACATATCTAGTTATGTCTATATCATATTTTTCTTGTAATTTTTCTTTAGAAAGTATCGTAACTTTATTTAAAGAATTAATACTATCTCTCCACTTTTCACATCTATCTATTAAAATTTCATAGTCTTCTCTCCCATACTTATCTAAATAATATCTGGCATAATCCAAAGATGCCATAATTAAATAAGAAGGTGATGTTGTCATAAATGACTTTAAATAAAATTCTATATTACTCTCATCCTTATTAACTAGTAAATATGACCCTTGAGTTAATGAAGGCAATGTTTTATGCGCACTCAAAACAACATAATCCCCTAAAGAAAATATGTCTTTAGGTAATCTTTCACTCATACCATAGTGAGCACCATGTGCAGCATCAATGATAATACTTAATCCTCTTTGTTTTAAATCTTTAATTATATCTTCTAAATCATAACTGATTCCAAAATAATTTGGATAAGTTAAAATTATTCCTTTAGCATTATTACAATGTTCTAAAGCATTATATATATTTTCTCCATTAGGTGGACAAAATATATCTTTTTCAAAATCTATAACTGGTTCAATATATGTAACCTTTAATTTTCTTAATATTAATCCATTATAAATAGACTTATGACAGTTTCTTTCTACTATCACTTCATCGCCTTCATCAAATGCATCAAATATAGAAGCTAAATTTCCACCCGAACTTCCATTAACCATAAAGTAAGCCTTTTTTGAATTATAAGTTTTACTAAGAAGTTCTTGTGCTTCTTTAATTACTCCTTCTGGACAATGAAGATTATCTAAAGGGTCTACCTCCGTAATATCTATGTATCCTAATCTATCTGCAAACTTTCTTCCAATATCATCTCTTAAAAATCCTAATCCACATTTATTGCCTGGCATTGAAAGTAATAAATTATTTTCTTCATGATATTTTAAAAGTTCATTTAATAATGGTAATTTTTCACTCATTTTTTCCTCCACAAACGATAATTCTGGCTATGTTTTAAGATAGTGTTAATAATTTAGTATAAATCTCATAAACAGAGGAATTTACTTTAAGAATTTTAAAACAACCCCTTGTTCAATTAAAACATATCCTACTTTAAAAATTATCAATTATTCGTAATTATTTGTATTGATGGCTTTTTTAAAACCTTTATTCCTGTGTCAAATATAAAATCTTTATTTAATTTATCTAAGCCTTTTATTTGATTTAAATAAAGATTATAATCTCCAAACATAGTATCATACGTTGATAACTCTTTAGCTAAAATTATACTTTGTTCTTCTCTAAATAGTCTTTTTAATTTGTAACTCTTAATTAACATGTTAATTGTTTCTTGATTAATATCTTTTTTTACATCTTTTAAACTATTTATACATTCATCGATTAAAGATAAGGCCTTCTCTAAATTATCATTTGAAGTACTAAATGTAATTTTATATAACTTTATATATTTTTCATGAGCAATTTTTGTAATAACATCATAAATAAGTCCATTTTTAGTCCTTAAAGTATCATATAATAATGAGTGTACTCCTTCTCCAAAATACTGATTAAATATTCTTAATGCTTTATTTTCATTATCATTTAAAGTATCAATTGGATATATAATTTCTACCTTACAAGTTTTTAAGCCTTCTCTTACATTTATAAATGTATTTTCATATTTTTTTTCATATTTAGTATCTATCTTCTTATATCCTATATTATTCCATATACCAAAATATTTTGATACAATATCTCTGACTTCATCAAATTCAAGTGAAGATATTACAGCAATAGATGTATTTTTCGGGAAATAATGTTCTGCATAAAACTCTTTTATATCCTGTAAAGTTATGTTTTTAAGATCTTCTTTTAATCCTATTATAGGATATTTAATTCTCCTTTCATTAAAAGTATTAAAAAAAAGTTTGTCTTCGCAATATTGTTCAACTTCTTCATCCCATTCATTAAGTTCTTCAATAATTACCTTCATTTCTTCTTTAAATCCATCTTCTATAAATTCAGTATTAGTGATTATATCTGAAAATATCTCTACGCCTTTCTCTAGTTCATCACTTAGTAATGTTCCATAATAAATAACATAAGGATAGTTAGTCATTGCATTATGAAATCCAAATATATTACTTAATTCTTTATTTATTTCATTCTCATTTCTTTTTTTAGTATTCTTAAACACCATATGTTCTGTAGCATGAGCTATCCCTAAAATTTCCTCTTCTACTCCTGCCCCTGCCTCTAATGATATACATATAGATGATAATTCTGATGTACTTTTTTTATATATTAACTTTAAATTATTTTCAAAAATATATTCTTTCAAATCTATTTCCCCTTACTTATTATAATAATTTATTATATCATGATAAAATTAACATAGACCATTTAACATCTTAAATAGCAAAAAACAGAGTCAACTAGACTCTGTTTTTAGGTAATTACATTATTATTTTATTGAAAGTTCATCTATACTAATGAAAAATTCAACTATATTATCTGGTATATAAATTTTTGTTTCCTTATCCTTTTTTAATTTAAATGTCTTTTCAGCAGTATCAGTTGAAGGTGTTGATGAATTTAATCCTTCTATTAAATTCTTAACATATTGATCCGCCATCTTATTAAGTAATTCTTTTTCATCAGTTATACCTGAATTTTCATAAGCTGCAACTGCATCATCTGCTGCCTTTTCATCTATTTTTTCAAATTCTAAATATGTAGTTTTTATCTTAATTTCTGCTTCTCCGTCTTTTTCTGAAACTAATTCTATAGTTGGAGTTACTTTAGCTATTGCTGCTAATTGAGCTTTACAAATATTTTCTAATTTTTCATCTGATATTGATAAACCATATGATTTAAATTCACTTTCAATTTTTGACTTAAGTGCTTTCTCTTGTTGGTTAACAAAGCTTTGTAATTCTTCTTTCTTTAATTGAAGTTTCTCAGCTTTAGTAGTATCTTGCTTAACATACAAATTAAATAACATTTCTGCACTTTCAACGGCTGTTAATCCCTTATCTCCACACCCTGTAAGCATAATTCCCCCTACAAGTAATATGCTTAGTAGTAAAGTTAGTATTTTTTTGTTCTTTTTCATATGCATTTAAAATCCCCTTTTTTATTTATTTTTATCTTTTTCACTATAATACTATATTTTTCTACAAATATCAAATATTGTTTTAATTTATATATTCTTTATTATATTGAATTTTTATAATTTATTGGTAAATTTTAAATATAATTAAAATTATTGTTTAACTGTAATATCTTTTATTATCAAACCCTAAATTTTTCCATTTCTTCTCTAAGAACATTAGAATATGATTGTAAATTTTCAACTTCATGATATAAATTTTCCATAGCTAACAATTGTTCTTTTGATATACTACTTATTTCTTCTGTTGATGCTGTTGTTTCTTCTGATGCTGCTGATATAGTTTGAATAATATCTAAAATTTTATCCTTATTTGATATCATGATCTTATTGTGATTTACTATTTTGTTTATTATTTCAGTTAAATTTATAAGTTCCTCTGAAAGCTTATTAAAAATAACTTCTGTATCCATTACAGCTTTATTGTTTTCATTAACAATTAAAATATTTTCTTCCATTGAAATAACTGCACTATTAGATTTCTCTTGTATTGAACCAATCTTATTACTTATCTCATTAGTAAATTGACTTGTTTGTTCTGCTAATTTTTTAACTTCTTCAGCAACAACCGTAAAACCTCTGCCGCTTTCCCCTGCTCTTGCTGCTTCAATAGATGCATTCAAAGCTAATAAATTAGTTTGATTTGCAATTTCCTTAATTGTATCAACAATACTACTAATCTCATTAGAATTACCATCAACTTCAATGACTATTTGTTTAATAGTATCTGATATTTTTTTATTTCTCTCAGAACAATTAGATAGATTATTTACAACATCAATTCCATTATCACTCAATTTTTTTGTGTAGTTAATTTTTTCAAACATACTAATAGTATCACTAGATATATTATCTATTTGTTTACTTAAATCATTAGTTTGATCAACTTGATCTTGTATATCTTCTGATTGAATTTGTGAACTTGAAGCAATTTCAGATATTGCTTGAGATATTCCAACTAATGAATTCACACTTTCATCAGTCGTCTTAACTAAATTAGAAGAAAATTCATTAATTTCATTTGTACTACCTTTTATAGATGTAGCCATCTCTCTTAATACTGTTCTCATATTAAGTAATGATTTTGAAATCGCACCTATCTCATCCTTTTTATTTGAAAATTCATTTAAAGTTTTATTTTCACTTAAATCAAGTTTACTTGTTTGATCTATAATCTCCATTAATAACTTTATAGGATTTAATTCCTTATTTAATACTAAAATTAAAACGCTTCCTATTACTATTAACGTAATTACCATCAACATAACTTGGTACTTTAAAAAATTATTAATAACAATATCTACACCACTTATGGGTATCCCAATATCTAATGATCCATATAAAACACCATTATGATTAATTGGGATCATAATATCATAAGTCCATGTCTTTTGAACATCCGCATAAAACTTTGATGTCATAGTTTTAGCATTTTTTACTGCATCAATTGTATAACTATCATCATAAACTTTACCTAATTTTTCTTTATCACTATGAGCTATAGCTTTACAATTTTTATCTATAATTACTGCATAAGCAATATTTTCTTTTTCAGATTGTTTATCAACTAAGTTTTGTAATTGTTCAATAGCATTATCATCTGAATTGATTATATATTCTACTAAATTCTTAGCTTGATTTGCAGTATCTATAGATTTGTTCAAAATAAGGTCAGTCATATTTTTCTTTATATTAATACTAATTAATATTGTAGTTAATGAAAGAATAACTACTAGCGATAAAGTAATAATTGCAACAAGTCTATTTTTAATTGACAAATTAGTAACCTTTTTTGATTTCATATAACTTTCTCCTTAATAAATAATACTATTATAATTATCGAGTAAAATTTACATACTTTACATATTTTTATGTATTTTTTAATGTATTTTCATATAAAGTCTTCTTTCAACTAATAAATTATAATTTTACTTTTAATATATCTGTTCTAATTAACTTAATACATGTATATTTCGTTATATGATTTTTATAGAAAATTATATTTTTGATTAATAATATTTAATTAGAGGCATATATATTATAAATTTTTCAAACATTGAGTACTTTTATAAACAAAAAACAGAGTCCAACAACTCTGTTTTTTCATTTCTATTAGATATAATATCTTTTTTGTTTATTCTGCTTTAAGTGCAATTGCACATTCAATTCTCTTCTTTTGCATTTTACAACCTATTTCATAAGGTATTTTCATATCACCATTAAAGTTAAAGTTATTTGCTTGGCATCCACCACTACAATAGAACTTAGCCCAACACTCTTTACATTTTGGTTTATTATATATATGTGCTTTTTTAAATTCTTTTCCTAATTCAGCATCATAAGTATCATCATAAATAGTTCCTAATTTAAATTCTTCTCTTCCTACAAATTGGTGACATGGATAAACCTCTCCTTGTGGAGTTATTGCTACATATTCAAATCCAGCACCACATCCTGATATTCTCTTGTAAACGCAAGGTCCACCTTGAAGATCTATATTAAAGTGATAGAAATTAAATTCATCTTTTCCTTCTCTTTTTCTCTTTGCCATATCTTCATATAGCTTGTCATAGTTTTCAAAAATAGTATCTAAATCTTCTTCTCTTAAAGAAAGTGAATGCTCATCCGGAAGTACAACAGGTTCTATTGAAATTTCATCAAAACCTTCATTTACCATTGCCATAACATCTTGATAAAAATCTGTGTTATCTCTAGTAAATGTTCCTCTAACGTAAAAAGTCTTCCCCTTAGTTCTTCTTTTGATCATTTCTTTTATATTAGGAATAATGTCATCATATGATCCACTTCCATCAGGTTTAATTCTAACATTATCATTAACAGATTTTCTTCCATCTAATGATAGAATTATATTACCCATCTCTTTATCCATAAAATCCATCATTTCTGGATTTAAAAGAGTAGCATTAGTTGTCATTGTAAATCTTATGTTCTTATTCCACTTCTTTTCATTTTCTCTTGCATATTTAATTATTTCTTTTATAGTATCCATAATAAGAGTTGGCTCTCCACCAAATAAATCTATCTCTATATTTTTTCTTGGACCACTTCTTTTAACTACATAATCAATTGCTTTTTTAGCAACATCAATTGTCATTACACCCTTATGTCCATGATATTCACCTTCATCTGCAAAACAATACTTGCATCTTAAGTTACATCCATGAATTATATTTAAACATACAGCTTTTATATAATCTCTATCATCCATAGAACTATGTGCTATTTCTTCATATTGATCCTTAGAATAAAGTATCTCATCATCTATAAGTTCAAGTATTTCATCGTATGCTTCTGAAATAACCTTTTTTTCATATTTATTACTTAACGTTTCAATAAGTTCTTCTTTAGATTTTAATCTATCATCATCAACTAAGTCATATACCAATTCATCAACCACATGTACTGCACCTGTATTTACGTCTAAAACAAAAAAGTTCTCACCTTGTTTAAATTTGTGTATTAAAGACACTCTCTTTTCCTCCTAAAATACATAAGTTCCAATAAAATTTGTTCATTATATTATGTTTTAAATGAATGTTGATATTGTAGTATAAAGCTCATGGACAGAATTGAAATAGGAAACTCTACTCATATACATTCGTGGAGTAAGTTTGAAGAACCAAATACAAAATTTAGATTCTCACTTTTGACTTTTACTTAATAGTTCTAAAAAACAAATTCCAATGCCAGTTCAGGCTTATACTAGAATATCAACACGGTTTTAAAACATAGTAATTTATTAATATAATTCTTATATTATTTATAAATCTATAATAGTTAGGAACTTATATAGAATTTTTTTGATATATATTATTCTAAATACATACTGTTAATTAAAAATATAATTCTCTATATAAATTAGAGACATGAAATAAAATAATAGCCCAAAGAGGCATTATATATTTTGTATCAAGCAATGTTCCTTAAATAAAAAATTATAACTATATTAACTTAATTAGAATATATACTATAGTAAAAAAGTTAGCAGCAACTATTTAGTTACTGCTATTAAGGTAAGGCATATTCAAAAAAATAATAAGTCACTCTTTTGGTCTATTTTGTGTCATACTTCGTCAGCGAAACCTCGCAATAGCTGGACTATTTCAAGGCTTCACTTCCTTGTCTGACGCAAAATATCCTCAAAATCTTTGACTTATTATTTTCTTTCATATGCCTAAATTAGTTTTCGCACTCTAAGTTTGCAACTGTGCAAGATGTTTTACATGCTGATTGGCATGAGTTTGCACATTCTTTGCATCCTGGTTTACATAAACTATTTTTTATGTTTGTTTTGTTAATTGTTTTTATGTGTTTCATTATAAAAACTCCTCCATATTAAAAATATACGGTGTAATTATACCATAATACGCTCAGGTATTAAAGAACAAGCTTACCACATTTTTAATTTATACTCAAATTAGGCACATGAAAATAAATAACAAGTCCAAAGTTGCAATGGATATTTTTCATCAGGCAAGGAAATGAATTGACCTAATAGTGTGCCTATTATGTCAATTTGACGACGCAGCATGATGGAAAATAGGCTGGCAAATGGGATTGTTATTTTTTTGATTGTGCCTTATAGCAATATTATTCTTTGTAAACAGTATCACGATATTAATTAATAAAGTATTTTAACTAAAATTTGTAACTTTATCATAATACTATGTTTTAACCGAATATTAATCTTGTAGTATAATTCTATACATTAGTCCAGTAGATTCATATTGCCAAATAGAAAATTTTTACATTTATTTTTAATTTTCACTTAATAGTTCTAAAAAGCAAATTCCAATGTTAGTTCAACCTTATACTACAATATTAATGCTATTTTAAAACATAGTAAATCAATAAATGACTCTCTCAAATACTTAATATGTTTTTGAGAGAGCCACTTGATTATTAGATGTATCTATTATTCTATAATACTATTTTTCCTAAAAGAGAGTTATTCCTTTTTATAAAGTTATCCATATCTTCAGGAGTTAATTCATTATTTGCTATTTTAGCTAAATCTAATATGTGCTCACAAATAAATTTAACTTCTTCTTTTTTAGATTCATCTTCATAAAGATATATAAGCTTCTTCACAATAGCATTTTTATTATTAATTACTAAAGTTTTCTCTTCATTAAACATACCTGCTGGCATATTCATTGCTGCATACATTTTGCTCATTTCAGCCATTCTTCTTGAATGTTCTGAGATTAAAATCATAGCAGGTGTTTCTTCATTTTTTAATCCTTCTATTGAAATCTTGCTTATCTTATCTCCAAGTGATGATTTAAAGATTTCTTCTAGTTTGCTATTTAATTCTTTTGAATCTTCATCATCAGATTTTAATACATCTGAAATATCTGAATCTATTCTTGTAAATTGAACTCCTCTTTCTTGCATTTCTAAGAAAGATATAAAGTGATTATCTAAGCTAGCATCTAAAACTATAGCATCTAAATTATATTCTTTAAATAATTTTATATATTGTGATTGTTGTTGTTCATTACTTACATAAAATACTTTATTTTCATGTTTTTCTTTTGATTTTTCAAGATAATCTTTTAAAGTAATATACTCATCATTAATAGTTTTAAATACTATTACATCTTTTATTTTTTCATAGAATTTCTCATCTCTTAAACAACCATATTTAATAAATATTTGTATGTCATTCCAGAAGTTATTATATTCTTCTCTACTATTTTTAAATAATGATGTTAACTTATCTGCAACTTTTTTAACTATATGATTAGAGATTTTAGCTACATCTCTATCATTTTGTAAAAAGCTTCTTGATACGTTAAGTGGTAAATCTGGGCAATCTATAGTTCCCTTTAAAAGTAATAAGAATTCTGGTATTACTTCTTTTATATTATCAGCTACAAACACTTGATTATTATAAAGTTTAACTTGACCTTCTGTTGCTTCAAACTCATGTTTTAATTTAGGGAAATATAATATACCTTTTAAATTAAATGGATAATCAACATTTAAATGAATCCAGAATAATGGTTCATTAAAATCAGTAAATACTTTTTTATAAAAATCCTTATATTCTTCATCAGTACATTCACTAGGTTTTTTCATCCATAAAGGCTTAGTATCATTTAAAGGCTTTGGTTCTTCTGGCTGTACTAACTCTTGATATTCAGTTCCATCCTCATTTTTCTTTGTTTCATATTTAGCCTCTTCTTTAGGTTTATTTTCATTCTCTAAATATATTTCTGTTGGTAAGAATGAACAATATTTAGTTATTATTGTTCTAAGCTTGAATTCATCTAGAAAATCTGCACTATCTTCATTTATATATAATGTTATAGTTGTTCCTCTTTCTTTTTTTTCTTCAGAAGAAGAAATTTCATATTCAGTTCCACCTTCACATATCCATTTAGCTGATTCTGCATCCTCTTTGAAAGATAATGTATCAATTTCAACCTTATCAGCAACCATAAATGCTGAATAAAATCCTAATCCAAAATGACCTATAATATCATTACCTTCATCCATTTTATCTTTATACTTTTCAACAAAATCTTCTGCACCAGAAAAAGCAACTTGATTTATATATTTTCTAATTTCTTCTTCTGTCATACCGATTCCATTATCAGTAAACTTAAGAGTTTTCTCTTCTTTATTTACTGAAACAGTTATTTTAAATTTTTCGTCATCACATATATTAGCTTCTCCTAAAGAGCTTAATCTTTTTAATTTACTTATAGCATCACAACCATTACTTATAAGTTCTCTTATAAATATATCTTTATCAGAATATAACCATTTTTTTATTATTGGAAAAATATTCTCTGTATGAATTGAAATATTCCCATTTTCCTTTACCATAATTTATCACTCCTCTTTTTTTCTAGTGCTATTTTAATAAAAGTCAAAATAATTGTCAATGTTTAGAAAACTACAAGTTGGACCTATAAAATTCAACTAATGTTAATTATATTAAACTAATCAGTATAAATCTAAGAATTTCTCTTTTTTAGACCTTCTTTGACCTTTATTCGTTTTTAGCTTCTATCAAGTCTTACCTTACTTCCTCCATTACCAGCTTCTGCTGGTGTAAGTATTAATTTAACTGGAACTCTATTCTTTATTGATTCCACGTGGCTTATTATTCCAACCTTTAATTTATCATTATGCAATCTTTCTAATGAGCTCATAACTACCTCTAACAAATTATCATCTAGTGTTCCAAATCCTTCATCCAAGAAAAATAATTCTAGTGGCGCTGTTCCTTTGAGTTGTATTTGAGATGACAGCGCTAGTGCTAATGCCAGTGAAGTTAGGAAAGTTTCTCCCCCTGAAAGAGTAGATGCATCCCTTTCAGCTCCTCCATTTTTATAATCTCTTATTATGAATTTACCATTTTCATCTACTTCTAAACCATAATTACCATTTGTTATTTCTTTCAATTTTTTAGATGCTTCAATTGAAATATACTTTAATTGAGTAAGTGCAACAAATTCAACAAATTTTTTACCTTTAAATAATTTATCTAAATCATCTAATAAAGCTAATTTATGATCAATTTTCTCTTTTTTAATTAACAAATCTTTAAGTTCCTTTAATTTATTATCTATAAATTTAAATTCTTCTTCTAGCTTAATTTTGACTTCACTTAATAGTTCAACTTCATTTTTCTTTTCCCTTATATTATTTTGAATGTTAAACCACTCGTTTTCAGAGATTTCCCTATTATTTAATTTTTTTACTGAACTTTCTATAGCACCCTTAATTTTAGATAAATCTTCTTTATATTTTTCTATTTCTTGTTTTAATCTTTCAATCTCATTTTGAGTGATAATATTTTCTTTTACACTCTCTATAGATTCAAAATTTTCTTCTTTTAAACTTCTACTTACATTTTCTTTTTCTAATCCACATCTCTTTATAAGTTCATTTTCTTTAGATACTATAGAAATATACTCTTCATTACATTTTTCATATTTAATGCAAACTGTGTCTTTTAATCTATGAATTAATTTAAATTCTTCTCCTATATATTCAATCTCTTTTTTTATTGAATCTAATAAAATAATAAGTTTATCTTTGCTAATACTATTTAAATCTTTAATTAAATCTACTTCTTTTTCTAGCTTAGATTTTATAATTTTTATTTTTTCTTCTCTATTTTTATTTTTTTCATTTAATGATGTACGTGCATATGTTCCTTCTTCTGTGATTAAATTTATTTCATCTTGTATTTTATCTTTTTCTTTAATCAAAATTTCAAAATCACTTCTAAATCCCTTTATTTGCTTTGATATACTTTCTCTCTCTTTTTCTATATTTACTATCTCATCACTTTTCTCTTTAAAATCCCTAACACCTATTTCCTTTTTAATAGAATTTAATTTTTCATTTATATTATTAAGTTCAGCTTCATCACAACCTAATTCTTTATTTATTAAATCTAACTGAATTTCTTTTTCTTTTATTATAGTTGATATTTTATTAATTTCATTTTCTAAAGAATGATTTTCATCCTTTAATTTATTAAGTATATTTTCTAGTGTTTCTTTTTTAATCTCATATTCTTCTAATTCTTTTTTAAAATTAATAAATTGTTCTTTAAGATTTTTAGGTGATACTTTTTTGAAATCTTCTCCTAAAGTTTCTATTTGAGAGGTTTTTTCTTTAATTTTTTCTCTTTCAGAATTAATTTTTGTATTATATATTGTTATTTGTTGTTCTAATAATTTTAAATTAGTTTCATTAGAATTTATTTTATTGTTTAATTCCACTAAATTTTTATCTTCTAAATCTTCTATTAATAAATTATTTACACTTTCTATATTATGTTCTAAAGATCCGCAAACTGGACATGCTTGACCATTTTCTAAATTCTTTCTTATTTCAAAAGATAAATTTTCTATTTCAAATTCTTTATATTTTTCTTTTAATGTTGATAATTCATTTTCAATATTCATTTTATTATTATTATCTTTTAATAATAAACTCTCTAGTTCTTTAATTAAATTTTTAGACTTTTCTATTTCATCACTATATTGATTAAACTTTTCCCATTTATCAGTACATTCTGTTAAGTTTTTTTGAAGAATTAATAAATCTTCTTGCTTACCTGGAGAATTTTTAATTACTCCATCTAACTTTTCTTTATTTTCATTTAATAAATTAAATTTTTCTTTATATACTTTTTCTAATTCATTAAATTTTCCTTTTAAATTCTCTATTTCCTTAGTTATATTAATTAATTTTTCTTTATTACTCTTTATATTTTTTTCACATGAGTTATATTTTTCACTAACTAAAAGACCTTCTTGAATTTTAGCTTTTAAATTATCATCTATTTTCAAGCTTTCAAATTTTTCTTCTAATTCTTTTATATTTATATCTATATTCTTAATATTATTTTCTATAGTTCCGAACTTATTTTTATCTTTCTTATATCTTTCTCTTAATACTTCAACCTTTAATGAAACTTTTTTTATTTCATTATCTAAAATATCTAATGCATCTTTTTCTTTTATTGCATCATTTATTCTCTGTTCTCTTAATTTTAATTCCGGTATTTCTTTGTCCTTTTTATCTCTAATTTCTAATAATTTTTTTTCTGAATCTTCTTTTTCAAGTTTAAGATTTTTAAAAACTTCTTCTAATATTTGTTTTTTTCTTTGAGTTTCACTGGTTTCTTTTAAAGTATTTTCATATGCTAAAATATATGGATTAACCCTTAATGCCGCTTCTCCAAGCATAAGCTTAATTTTATTTTTTTCTATTTCAGTAGCTTTATTATTTAAAATTTGTTCTTGTTCTTTATATGAATTTAAATCAATTTGTAAATTCCAAACTTCTTCACTATCTTTATAAATTTTCTCTATATTCTTTAACTCAGTATTTTCACTACTTAATCTCTTTCTAGTTTCGTTTAACTCTTCATTTTTTAGGTTAAGCTTTTCTTCATTAATTTCTTCATAACCTTTTAATTCACCCATTAAAAAGTTATTTTGTGTTTTCTCTTTGTTTATTTCTTTTGATAATTTAACTGAAAGAATATTACCATACTTTTGAAGATTAAATAATCTTTCAAGCATCTCTCGTCTACTTTTTCCTTCAAGTTTCAAAAAATCACTAAATTTACCTTGAGGCAATACTACAGTTCTAGTAAAATCATCTAATCCAAGCCCTATTATTTCTTCACATCTTTCAGTTACTGACCTTACTTTATCTGCTAAAACTTCTTCCGTTTCATTAGTTATATCAATAATTTTAGCCCTTGAAGATCTTGGATTTCCAGTTTTGTTATCACGTTTAAATTCTCTACTTACAACATATCTTTTTACTTCTGATCCTGATATCTGAAATTCAAAACTTACATTTAGTGAATCACAATTAGTATTTATATAATTAGAACTTTTTCTAGAAACTTCTCCATATAAAGCTAGGGTTATTCCGTCTAAAATAGTTGATTTTCCGCTACCAGTAGGCCCAAAAATCCCAAATAAGCCTCTCTCTGTTAACTTATTAAAATCCACTTTTTGTTCCTCTATAAAACTATTTAATCCCTTAACTCTAAGCTCAATTGGTCTCATCTTCTTCACCTACTTCTGACATTATATTTAAAAACAAATCAACCACTTCTTGATCTGCATCTACTCCTCTTTCTTTCTTATAAAACTCCTTAAATATTTCATCAAAAGACTTTTCAGATATATTTTTGATATCATACTCTTCATTATTTATTTTAATCTTTGGAATTATCTCTAATATATCTTTTTTAAAATCTTTCATCTGCTTTATTTCATCTTCTCTTATATATCTATCAGTTTCTATTTCAAGATAAACCCAACATTCTCTTTCTGAATTTTCCTTGCATTTTAATATTGCTTCATCAATATTAGAACATTTCCACACCTCAATAGGTTTATATACATTTAGTTTAATCTCTTCTATATCTGGAACTTCACCAGATTTTATATCAACAATAAAGCATTTTTTATCAAAATTTATTTCTTTTCTGTTGTAGTGAATAGGAGAACCGCAATATCTTGCCCTTTTATTAGTTCCTGGTACCACTTGTGGTTTATGGACATGACCTAAAGCTATATATTGAGCTTCATCTGGAAAACATCCTCCATCTACTATATAACTTCCACCAAGTTGTATACTTCTTTCAGATCCACCTTCCTCACTTCCCATTGAAAATAAATGTGATGCAACTAAATTTATCGTATCTTCTTTATAATGGACCTTTAAAGAATCAAATAATGAATGTATTCTATCACTATAAGACTTTACTCTCTCCTCTTCGGCGTCCATCTCTCCATATAAAACTTCATTTAATCTCTTTTCACTTGGATATGGTACAGTTAATATAACAGTTTTTTCTCCATTAACTTCTAATTCTATATATCCTTCACCTGATTCTATAACCTTATGTCTACCATATTCTCCTGTTTGAACAATAGTTTTTGGTGTTCCTACCATTATAATTCCATGATCTCTAGCAAGTGGTCCAGCTGATATAAGTCTTTCTGGATTATCATGATTTCCTGATATAACTAAAGTAATTCTTTCTCCATTAGAAGAAATTTTTTTTAATGTGTCATAAAACATTTTTTCTGCTCTAGCTGGAGGATTACTTGAATCATATACATCTCCTGCAATAATTACTAAATCTATATTATTTTTTTTAACTATTTCTACAAAATCATTTAAAAATAGTTCCTGTTCATCCATTCTACTCTTACCCTCTAAATTCTTACCTAGATGCCAATCCCCTGTATGCAGTATCCTCAAATCATATTCCTCCTACTTTTATAACCTTTAATATAAATCTTTTACTAAAACATATCTTCTTAATCCACCATATTTTAATTTATCCTTTTCAACCCTATAGCCTAAAGCTTTGAAGGTATTCACACTATGTTTATTATATGGTGATGCAGTTGCACACATAATAGGTGTTTTATTTTCCTTTGCTATTTTCTCTAAATGCTGACAAAGAATCTTCTGAAGTCTATTTCCTCTAAACTCTTCTTTTACTATTGT
This sequence comes from Clostridium weizhouense, assembly GCF_019431045.1. Lineage (GTDB taxonomy): Bacteria > Bacillota > Clostridia > Clostridiales > Clostridiaceae > Clostridium > Clostridium weizhouense. Next base: position 391,519 of record NZ_JAHXPT010000002.1, read on the forward strand.
TAACTCAACTTGTCCTACATTTAAAAGTTCCTCATCCTTAAGTCCTAAATCATGTCCATAATTATCCTCTTTTAACCCTACATTTCTATATACACCAACAGCAACTAATTCCTTAGTATCTTTAGTAACATACCCAATTGCTTTTCCTGTATTAAAATAATTAATAAATTCATCTTCACTTGAAGCAACATATAATTGTTTATCTTCTATTCCCTTCATAATATCTTCTTGAAGTTCAAGTATTTTACCAATATAACTTTTATCTAAAAACTTAAGCTCTGCTGATACCTTTGCTCCATCTTTTCTATTTAAATCTATTATTGAATTCATTAGTTTTCTCCTCACTTTAGGCATATTCAAAAAAAATAACAAGTCACTCTTTTGGTTTATTTTGTGTCATACTTCGTCAGCGAAACCTTGCAATAGATGGGCTATTCCGAGCCTTCACTTCATTGTCTGACGCAAAATATCCTCAAAATCTTCCACTTATTATTTTCTTTCATATGCCTTATGTTGTCAAAATTAAACCTATAAATATGTTTATGTTTTAAGTAAATATTGATATTTTAAAACATAACTATTTATTTAAATAACTCTTTTGCTTTTAGTGCTATTCTTTCTCCAAATATTCTTGCTATCTTATCTTCTTCTTCATTTCCATCTCCTATAGATACATGCCCTAAATGAATATATGGTTGTCCTAATGCAGAACCTCCAGAATACATTAACATCCCTTTAACCATAAAATGATTTATCATAGTCGTCATAGCCACATTAGCTCCTCCTCCAATATAGTGAGCAGTTGCAAATACAGCACCTAATTTACCTTCTAAATTACAATTTTTAGATTCATCTATCCATTTTTTCATTTGCCATGTCATATTTGCATAATATGTTGGTGTTCCAAATAGAACAGCCTTAGACTCATCTAAAAATTTATAGTCTATTTCATCTAGATTCATAGTTTTTACTTCAATATCATCAATAGTATTGATTCCTTCTTTAATGATCTCTGCTACCCTTTTAGTTTTACCTGTCTTGCTAAAATATAAAATTGATATTTTCATAAATTTATCCTCCCACCTCATATTAAGAAATTTTATTTGAACTTATATATTATTAATTATAACTCATTAATTGGAAAATAAAAAAATAACCTTAAGTAAATTATTCTGATATGCTCCTTCTATAGTAATGACAGTTTTATTATTTTAACTGTCCACTATAAAGTAAGCATATCATTCTAACAAAGGTTATTTTCTTATTATTTATGTAATTTCATAATATATTTCAATTATTATCCATGTTTTAAATAAATATGGATATTTTAGTATAAGAACGAACTGGAATTTGAATTTGCTTTATATTATAATATCAATACCGTTTTAAAACATAGATTAATTATTTTATTCTTTTATATTTTCTGTATTTAATCCTTTAATATGATAAAAATTCAAAATAATATCTGCCATTTCTTTAGGAGTTTTTTCCGCACCATCCTCAATCCATCTCTTTAGTACAAACCATAATCCCCCTGCTGAAAAATGATTAAAATAGCTATTTTCTGATACAAAGGTTAATTTTTTAAATTCTTTATTTGTTGCCATTGAATTTAAGTATTTTAAATGCAAATCAAGCAATATTAAATATACATTATTATCTATAAGATTTTTTAAAAATTCTTTACTTTTATACCAATATTCAAAATATGTAATAAGTAAATCATTTAGTGTTAATTCATTTTTAGCTGAAATTATTTTTATAAATTGATTGTATAATCCATCCACATAATATTCTAATATAGATTCCTTTGTTGCAAAATTTCTATAAATCGTTTGTCTCGCTAGTCCAACATTTTCTGCAATTTCTTTTAAAGTAATTTTATTATAAGGTTTTTTATCCATTAATTCTATTAATGAATTTACAATCCAGTTTTTTGATCTCAAAGTTATAGGATTAACTTTTTCTTTAAATTCACTCATTTGTAACCTTTCTTCTTCTTTGTACCACTTATTCCATAATATTGACTTCATACTTTACAATATTATATGATAAACATACAAGTGTTACAAGTGTACCTTTTGTAACATGAATAACATTTTTCGGAGGTGAACTCTATGCATAAAATAGCCGTTGTTGTAGATAGTACTGCTGTAATTGACAAGAAATTATTTGAAAATAATAAGAATTTATATTCACTACCACTTGAACTAATAATTGATGAGAAATCTTTTAAAGATGGAATAGATATAACTCCAAGCGAATTTTGTTCTAAAATGAATGAATGTATACATCTTCCAACCACTTCACAACCATCTATTGGAGATGTTTTAAAACTTTTTGAGGAAATAATAGATAAATATGATTACATTATATACATTACGATTAGCTCTAAATTGAGTGGTACATTTCAAACCGGAATAGTAGCTAAAAATCAAGTTTCAAATGATAAAATAATAGTTTTTGATTCTCTTTTTACATCAACTATTCAAAAACAGATGACAATAACAACATTAGAATTAATTAAAAATGGAAGTTCTATTGAAGATATTTTGAAAAATCTTCAATATATAAGGTCAAATTCAAAAATATATTTAGTAGTAGATGATTTATCTCATTTACGCAGAACTGGAAGAATATCTTTATCTGCCTCATCTTTTGGGAGATTACTAAATATAAAGCCAATTTTATCTTTTGAAGAAGGTGAAATAGTATTAAAAAACAAAGTAAGGACTATGAATAAAGTATATAATAATTTAATTGAACTAATAGAAAGTGAAAATTTAACTTCAAATTCAAAAATTATTATTGCTCATGCAAATGGTTATGATTCAGCATTAAAATTAAAAGAAAAAGTATTGGAAATATATCCTGAACATACAATCTTAATTGAAGAATTGTCACCTGTAATAAGTGTACATACAGGAAAGAGAAGTTTTGGAATATCGTGGATATACTAATATTATCTTAACTTTAATATAACTAAAAGGTTGTCTTAAGCTTTTAATTTGGACAACCTTTTAGTTATTTTTATTGTCTAAAGTTATATTAAAAATTCACTTAATTTTATCTATATCCGTTTTGTTTATCTATTGCCTCATCTTTAATTTCTGATCTCATAGCATTAAGGGCTTCTTCTCTTCTCTCATTTTTATCACTCAATGTCTTTTTCATCTTTTCATCATCTGTTTCTTCAATCATTTCATCTGCACGATGAATATTTTGAATGGTATTACTAATATTATGTTGAATTCTGTCTACATTATTTCTTCTATCATCTGCTTTGTTATACATAATTTTATCTCTCCTTTATTCTTTTAATTTATTTTTAATAAAGTATTCTATATTTAAATACTTTTCTTGTTTATTATCTGTTTAAATATGTTTATTATGTCTTAAAAAATTTTGTTTAATTTCTTATTATTTCAAATAATAGTAGTCATTTTTATATTTATCCCATAATATAAAATTTAAGATTTTAATTTCCTTGTATTTTAAAACTCTATAATTTCCTATATAAAAAAACAGCAGATAATTTTTTATTAAAATAAAATTATCCACTGTTTCTTGATATAACTAGTTGCCTTTATAATATGTTCAAAAAATTCAAAAAATATTCTTTTTATTTTTGGCTATGTTTTAAGTGAATGTTGATATTATAAAACATAGCGTTATTTTTTAATTACTTTGAATCCAATAATATAAAAACCTAATATTACGCTTCTTACTTACTTTATTGGCTTATATAATTTCAAACTCCTACCTTACTAATTATATATCTCTTTGTATTAGTAGTAATTGATAACACTTTATAATAATTTATATACTGAATCTCTTTACTCCTGATAAATCCAGAATTCTCTTATAACCAAATTTATATAGCAATACTACTCCAAATATTATTAATATTAAATTATATAACATTACGCCAATCCAATCTGTATCATTAATTCTTGTTAATATAAATAATTTAATTACATCGAAATCGATTATATTATTTAAACCCCACATTTTGAAAAAGACACCAGTAAGTATTACATAAAATATAGGGAATATATATGTTGTACACTTTCTACCAATTGCTGTTGTAAGCCCAATCATAAATGTTGAAAAAGCAATTGAAGATAGTACTGTTCCTAAAAGTATTATTATAATATATAATATTTTTGAAGTTTCATACAGCCCTATAAATGCACGCATTATGAATACTCCATTTCTAATATTTTCTCCAACCTCATTGTTAATTCCAAAAATTATAACAAAATATAAAATAAATATTCCATAACTCAATGTAAAAACAATTGAATTTATTAATGCATTAACTAGTAATTTAACTTTAAAATAAGTTTTTATATCTATTATTTCTAACAATTTATTCAAAAATCCTGATTCTTTATCCCTAATTATTGATGTAGAATATATAAATCCAGCTATAATTGGTGCTATAAAACATATATATGAAAATTGATGAATTCGTATAAAATAGTCTATTCCATCTACTCCTGGATACGAAAACTTTATTTCTTCTACATAAGGAATTATAAATAATGCTAAAATTATTAAAATGGAAATTATAGTTCTCCAAGATAATATATTCTTTTTAAATTCTAGCTTCAAATATGTTTTCATCCATACCCCTCCATTTATTAATATTTATCTGCTACTGCTCCTATTGTAGCTGCTTTAATATAATTTTTATCTTTTAAGGCTTTTAATGAATTTCTATCTCCACTCACGACTACTCCTATTATTTTTAAATCTTCTTTATTAATCTCACTTTTACCATTACTTAAAATATCAAATAGCTTTTGATATTCACTACTATAGTCTTTATTGTTTTTACATCTAGTAATTACATTTATAAAATCTTTTTCAGGATTTTCAAGTGATTTTCCTTCTCCATCTAAAGCTTTTATACCATGCACATCATATTCATCAAATATAAATTTATTTAATGAATCTTCACTATTTTCAGTAAAAGTATCAACCCAATACCAATTTAAAGTAATATTACTTGGAATCATATTTTTTACTTCTTCAAAATCATAAGCTTTATCAAATGATAATGATATCTCCATTAATTTATTACCTTCTATTTCATCAAGTTTCTTTAAATCATTTGTATAATTCTCATAATTTACTGATGGATCATAAAATTTCATTACCTTCTTACCGGCTTTATTATATGCTTGAGCTTCATTTAAATCTTTTTCTGATTTTCCAGATCTGTCAAACAAATAATTTTCTAGATCACCATAAATTCCATTTATTAAATACATATAGCTATATCCATCTTTATAACTTCCATCAATTATAGGTTTATTTCCTAAATATCTGTACCTAGTATAATCTAATTCTCCAACCATAATCCTGTCATCAACTTGTACACACCCTAAAAAAGCATTTGGCATAGCAATATTATACCAAGCTTCTAAATTATTCTGCTCTTTGTTACTTATTTCATTTAAAATAGTAGCATTTAACGAAAATACCACAAAGCTTGCAATAATAAATACCATTAAACTTACTATTGTAGTTCTTATTATTGAAAAGATTTTAGCTTTTTGAATTGTCTTATTAAAATTAGGTTTTTCTTTTATTTCAAATAATTCTCTTAATCTTTCATCATCGCTCTTCATATTTATCCCTCCATAATTTTTTAAATTGTTCTCTAGCTCTAAAAAGATAAGTTTTAACTGTATTTTCGTTTATCTCTAAAAGTTCTGCTATCTCTTTATAAGATAAGCACATGTCATATTTAAAGAACAAAAGATTTTTATGAATTTCACTAATAGAATTTAGAGTATCTAAAATTTCCTTCTTTCTTTCTTCATCTAATATAAAATCTTCAACTAGTTTTCTATCTGTTAAGCTTTCTTTAAATATTTCTTCATCAATATTCAAGTGAACATGTCTATTATTTTTTCTACATAAATCATAATATTTATTAATTGCTACCTTAAAAAGCCATGCTGAAACCTTATCAGTTTGTATACCATCAATATACTTTAGTGCCTTATAAAAAGTATCTTGAACTATATCTTCAGCACTATCTTGGTTACACCCAAGCTTAACTAAATACTTATATATGAGGTTCATTTTCTTCTTAAACATGTCATTAATTAATTCATTTCTCATCATTTCCTCCTCTCATAAAGTAAATTAGTTATCATCATTAGTTTTGAAATACTTCTGTTATTATGACGTTTTAAACATAAATATGTATACACTTATTTTACATTAAATAATAAATATACCAATTATTTATTAAAGAGCCCTTGTTCTTCTACATACTTGTTTTTATATTCATAGGATGTATCATAAATATTATTACTGAAATAAAAACTGGAACAAAAAAAAGAAGGAGATTGCCCTCATTATCTGGACTTAGTTCTCCTTCATGATTAAATAATTATTTAATATACTAACTTCTATTAATTTCATCAATTTAACTTGATTAATTATTATAATGCTAAAGTACAATTTTTTAGTTTCCTAAAAAACTAGAATTGTATTTATTAAAGTGCAAAAACATTATAGTAATCTATACTCAAGATTTTTACTTTCACCTGAATCCATATTTTTTATTTTTACTTCTCTCTTTTCTACCTCTTCTTCACCAATTAATATTACATCACTAACAGCTATTTTATTAGCATAATTCATTTTTTTCTTTAATGAATCTTCTTCAAAATAAACTGTAACTCTTTTCCCATTCTTCTGTAAATATCTCATTACTTCAGCACAATATTTAATTGTATCACCTATTGGTATTATTAAGTAATCTAACTTATTTTTCATCTCATATTTATCTATAAATCCTATCTCCTTTAAAACAAAAAATAATCTAGTTATCCCTATTGATATACCCACTCCAGGTAATATATTATTAGTATAATTTTCAGCTAAATTATCATATCTTCCTCCTGAACAAATAGAACCATATCCTTCATTTCCTGTTAATATAGTTTCAAAAACTGTTCCTGTATAATAATCTAAACCTCTTATAATCTTTAAATTTATTTCAAACTCTTCATCACCTACACCTAATATTGATAATATATAACAGACCTTATTTAATTCTTCTATTCCTTCAATAAAGTCTTTATTATCAATTTTAAGTTTTAAAAGCTCCCCTATTATTTCTTTATTAGTACCATTTATATCTAATACTTTATTAATATATTCACTTTTCTCAGCACCTATAAGACTCTTTAATTCCTTAGAAAACACCTCCTTACCTATCTTGTTATACTTATCTATTAATATCATAACTTCATTAGTTTTATCTATTTCTAATTCATTTAATATACCTTTTAATATCTTTCTATTACTTATTTGAAATCTATAATTATTTAATCCTATTGATTTAAAAGCTTTAGAAGCTAAGCTTATAACCCATGCATCATTATCTATACTTAACTTTCCTTTACCAATAACATCAATATCACATTGATAAAATTCTCTATATCTACCCTTTTGGTTTCTTTCGCCTCTATATACCTTTCCTATTTGATATCTTTTAAATGGAAAAACTAATTCATTATAATATTGAGCTACATATCTAGCAAATGGTACTGTTAAGTCAAATCTTAAAGCTAAGTTGTTCTTTCCTTTTTGAAAACTATATACTTGCTTTTCAGTTTCTCCTCCTGTCTTTGCAAGTAATACTTCTGCTTTTTCTATTATTGGCGTATCTATTGCTAAACATCCATTTTCTTCATATACCTTTGTTATCCTAGATACTATATCATTAAATATTTGTTGCTCATTTGGTAATAACTCCATAAATCCTGGCAGTATGCTTGGTTTTATAATATTTTTTTTCATTTTAATCACTCCTATGTATTTTTATATAGCAAAAGCCATGTAGGCATATATCCCACATGGCTCTAAATAAATTATGATTTCACTTAATTTATCATTACCTAGAGATACAAGCCTAATGCTGATAGACTTGTATCTGCTTTTTACAGACCAAGTCTCTAGTAATGATGATGTATTCTGTTTTGTTTACTAATATTAAGTGTTATCATAACTTTCCTCCTAAAATAATGTTACTAATATTATACATTTTAATTATTTAATATTCAATTCTCATGATAAAATTTATTAAATGAAAAAATTTCTAATTAAATTCTCTATATATAAACCTAAATAATACTTATTTGTGATACGATTCTCCATATCACTTGCAAGTCAAGTTTTTCCATTCTATTCTTATGTATACTTTCTACATAATTATGGTATAATTCTAAAGTAATATTTTGAAATCCGTAGTGAATGGCTACGTAGGTTTCGAACGTTTCCCTCAGTGGATTCCTTATACTACCCATAAAAATTATTAATCTTTATATCCATCCTGGACTATTGATGAACTATTTTACTATAACTAGTAGGTGGTATTGGGCATATTTGATACTTTTATAAAAATAAACATAAATAATTTAAATAACATTTCTATTCATCCCGCCAACTTGGAAGTTGTAAATCAAATATTGGAGTGAATATAAAATAATGTAGCTGATTGAGTATCATAGAAATATACAGAGTAATTATCAAATTTTTCATAATTTGAATTTCCGATTGCTTCTCCTTCTTTTGTTTTGATATAAATATAATCACCTGCAGAAATACACGCGTCATCAAAATCATATTCTTCGGTTCTATCTGCTGCATCCATCCATGATGCAAAGTTAGTAAAATATGAACTGATATTTTCTATATCATCATCTTTGACCGTTGAATAAGTGTTGTTTTTAAAAAACAAATCAGAAGATGCATCATAATAATATTTACAATAATCGGTATAATCCTGAAAACCATCTTCATCAAAGTGTTCGTCTTTACTTACATACCCATCTAAAATTCCTTTATCCGAAATGGAATAACAGCCACTTAAGCAAATAATCAATCCAATTAGCATAACTAATGTATATATTATTTTTTTCATTATTTGAACCCTACTTTCAAATTTTAATTTGTCTCTTACTTAATTTATTAGCTTTATTCATTATAAAATCTTTTGTAAATTAATTAATACTTATAATACACTTTTTCGCTTATAAAAGCACCATTAAGTAAGTTATACCCATGCCTAATGGTATAAACCTCATTTACTTGTGATATGGTTATCCATATCATATTCTAATATAATTTTAAAACATATTTATATAATTCCTATTATTGCTCTTATTTATAATTTAATTTAGAAATAGAAAAACAGTAGTTAATTCTGCATTAAAACAAAACTACCCTACTGTTTCTTTAATATAATTAGTTACATTTATAGTATATTAAAAAATATTCTTAGCATCTAACTTAACTTTTTGTTCTGTTATTTTAAGAAAAATTTCTAATAACTCCATCTTAGAAATTGCATAATCTAATATATCCTTCTCTACACGCTCTCTTTTATAGTAATCATGTGTATATCTATTTCTAAGTTTTATTGCAGAAATTAAAAACTTACTTAAATCATCATCGATAAATCCATATAAATTAGATTTTTTTATTAGTTCAATACCTGAATATCCATCCACATAATTTTCATTCATTACAAGATATGTTTCTGACATATCGATAATATACTCTGAAAAATCCTGAAAGTAACCTATTATCGCTCTTTTTATATAAACTGACTCTGTTAATTTATATTCCTTTATAGCTCCTTGCATAAGCTTTAATGTATCTTTAGCACTATTAAATTTTAAATTCAAACTTTCTTTCTTATATTTATAATATGCTGCTACCATGAGCCTCCTCCATTAATTTGTTATCTTTTTTTATTTTTTTTATTAGCCAATCATTTTCTCTTAAATATTTATTTATATATAATCTAAAATCAATTTCTTTAAAATCATTTACAATTAATTTATCATCACTATCTATATATTGTCTTGCAAAAATACTATCATAATCTCTCATATTAATAAATGTTAAATGTATTTTATCATATTTAAAATAAGATTCTAAAATAGGTTCTAATATTTCTTCTAAATCAAACTCATCCATTATATCTTGTCTTTTTTCCATTAAAACTAAAATATCTATGTCGCTTTTACCATTTATCCAATATTTAGTCCCATAACTACCAAATACAGCTAATGAAATTAAATTATCTATATTATTTATTTTTAAATCACTTAATAATTTCACCTTTATCCCTGCTTTCATAATACTTTAAGTTTTATATATTATTACCTTCATTATAACATAACATTAATTTAAATTATTTTTTAAAATATACCTTTTAAAATAATGTTGATATTATAATATAAGTATATACTTTCACTAAATTTCACTAAATTTCTTCCTTATATAATTCTAAAAAAAATAGCCTCAATATAAATGTTTATATTGAAGTTATTTTTTATAAATTTCATTAAGCTTACTAATAATATAATTAATATCATTTTTAATTATTATAACTCTACATATCCAAAGGACAATTTGCATTATTTTAAGAGATAAATAAATTTGCTATTATAACACCGTATATAATAGATGCATATGGATTAGAAGTTATTGGACATGATCCACTGGAACACCCAATTTTTTTATAATATAAATAACCTAATATTCCACCGATAATTGAAGCAATAATATGTTTTTCCATAATTTAAATTCTCCTATCTATATCTTATGTACATACTATATTAAATTAAATCTAAAATTTTTTATGTAACTTAATTACTAAAATATCTATTAAACTAGTTTATTATAAATTATATAAAAGCTTTGTATGTATATTTATTAATCAGTACTATTAACTAAAATGTGTAATTTATAAAAGACTGCTGCAAAACTTAAAACCTATATAAAAAATTCCTTACTAATGAATTTTAGTAAGGAATTTTTATAAGTGTGTGTGTATATGTGTATATTTTAAATTATTGTTTAATTTATTTTGTAGTTAAATATTCATCTATAGCTTCAGCAGCTTTTTTACCAGCTCCCATAGCAAGTATTACTGTTGCAGCACCTGTAACGGCATCTCCACCAGCATAAACACCTTCTTTAGTAGTTAATCCATTTTCATCAGCTACTATACATTGCCATTTATTAATATCTAATCCTTTAGTTGTTGAAGATATTAATGGGTTTGGTGATGTTCCAAGTGACATTATTACTGTATCTACATCCATAATAAATTCTGAACCTTCAACTTCAACTGGTCTTCTTCTTCCTGAAGCGTCAGCTTCTCCAAGTTCCATTTTAACGCACTTCATACCTTTAACCCATCCATTTTCATCTACTAAGATTTCTGTTGGATTTGTTAAAACGTCAAATATTACGCCTTCTTCTTTAGCATGATGTATTTCTTCTGCTCTTGCTGGAAGTTCTGCATCACTTCTTCTATATACTATATGAGATTCTGCTCCTAATCTTAAAGCAGTTCTTGCTGCATCCATAGCAACATTTCCTCCACCTACTATAGCAACTTTTTTACCAGCTCTAACAGGTGTATCATATCCTTCTTTGAAGGCTTTCATTAAGTTTACTCTTGTTAAGAATTCATTTGCTGAGAATACTCCATTTGCATTTTCTCCATCAATTCCCATGAATTTTGGAAGTCCAGCTCCTGATCCAATAAATACTGCATCAAAACTTTCTTCTTGCATTAATTCATCTATAGTTATTGTTCTTCCTATTATAACGTTAGTTTCAATTTTTACTCCTAACTTCTTTATGTTTTCAATTTCAGCTTTAACAACATCTTCTTTAGGTAATCTAAATTCAGGTATTCCATAAACTAAAACTCCACCTGCTTCATGAAGTGCTTCAAATATAGTTACATCGTATCCTTTTTTAGCTAAGTCTCCTGCACAAGTTAATCCTGCTGGACCACTTCCTATTACAGCTACTTTTTTACCTTTTGGTGCTTCAGTTACTGCTAAATCTATATTATTTTTTCTTGCCCAATCAGCTGTAAATTTTTCTAATTTACCTATAGCTACTGCTTCTCCTTTTATTCCAAGTACACAGTTACCTTCACATTGGCTTTCTTGTGGACATACTCTACCACATACAGCTGGAAGTGCACTATATTTAGCTATTTCTTTTGCTGCACTTTCAAAATCTCCAGTTTTAGCTTTTTCTATAAATCTAGGAATATTAATAGATACTGGACATCCTTCAACACATTTAGGATTTTTACAGTTTAAACATCTATTAGCTTCTTTTATTGCATCTTCTTCAGTATATCCTAAACATACTTCTTTAAAATTCTTAGCTCTCTTTTCTGGAGCTTGTTCTGTAACAGGTATTCTTTTCATTCTATCTTGCATGTTCATTATTTATCCCCCTTACAACCACAACCGCCGTGACTATGACTATTTCCTTCTTCAAGTTTAAGTTGTGCTTTTCCTTCTTGTGTTTTATACATTGCTTGTCTCCTCATTGACTCATCATAATTTACTAGATGTCCATCAAATTCTGGTCCATCAACACAAGCAAATTTAACTTCTCCTCCAACTGTAACTCTACAAGCACCACACATACCTGTACCATCTACCATTATTGGATTTAAGCTTACTGTAGTTGGGATTTCTAATTCTTTTGTTAAAGCTGCCATGAATTTCATCATTATCATTGGCCCTATAACTACAGCATGATCATATTTATTTCCTTTGTTAACTAACTCTTGTAAACAGTCAGTAACTCTACCATTGAATCCGTATGATCCATCATCAGTTGCAACATAAAGATTTCCTGCTACATTTTTCATTTCTTCTTCTAATATTAATAAATCTTTTGTTCTAGATCCAACTATAACATCTACATCTATTCCATTTTCATGCATCCATTTAACTTGAGGATAAACTGGTGCTGCACCAACTCCTCCAGCAATAAATATTAATTT
>NZ_JAHXPT010000030.1 GCF_019431045.1 Clostridium weizhouense
AGGTCAAGCTACAAAGGGCGCATGGTGAATGCCTTGGCATCAGGAGCCGATGAAGGACGTGATAAGCTGCGATAAGCTTCGGGTAGGCGCACATAGCCAGAGATCCGGAGATTTCCGAATGAGGGAACTCACATGGGAAACCCCATGTATCATAAAGTGAATACATAGCTTTATGAAGGTAAACCTAGGGAACTGAAACATCTAAGTACCTAGAGGAAGAGAAAGAAAAATCGATTTTCTTAGTAGCGGCGAGCGAAAAGGAAAGAGCCCAAACCAAAGATTTATCTTTGGGGTTGCGGACAGAACATTAACGAGAAGTTATGATTAATCGAGCACAACTGGAAAGTTGGACCGTAGGGGGTAATAGTCCCGTAGATGAAAGTTATAATAATCAAGTTCTGATCCAGAGTACCACGAGACACGTGAAACCTTGTGGGAAGCAGGGAGGACCACCTCCCAAGGCTAAATACTACCTGATGACCGATAGTGAAGCAGTACCGTGAGGGAAAGGTGAAAAGAACCCCGGGAGGGGAGTGAAATAGAACCTGAAACCATGTGCCTACAACCGATCAAAGCACCTTATGTGTGTGATGATGTGCTTTTTGTAGAACGAGCCAACGAGTTACGGTATGTAGCGAGGTTAAGTACTTAAGGTACGGAGCCGAAGGGAAACCGAGTCTTAATAGGGCGACTAGTTGCATGCTGTAGACCCGAAACCGGGTGACCTATCCATGGCCAGGTTGAAGCGAGGGTAAAACCTCGTGGAGGACCGAACCACGTTGCTGTTGAAAAAGCATGGGATGAGCTGTGGATAGCGGAGAAATTCCAATCGAACTCGGATATAGCTGGTTCTCCTCGAAATAGCTTTAGGGCTAGCGTCGGAAAATGTGAGTACTGGGGGTAGAGCACTGAATGGGCTAGGGGGCATAGCGCTTACCGAACCTTATCAAACTCCGAATACCAGATACTATCAGTCCGGCAGTCAGACTGCGAAAGATAAGTTCCGTAGTCAAAAGGGAAACAGCCCAGATCGTCAGCTAAGGTCCCAAAGTGTAAGTTAAGTGGAAAAGGATGTGGGATTTCTAAGACAACTAGGATGTTGGCTTAGAAGCAGCCACTCATTAAAAGAGTGCGTAATAGCTCACTAGTCAAGAGATCCTGCGCCGAAAATGTCCGGGGCTCAAACTTACCACCGAAGCTACGGGTTCACACTTTAGTGTGAGCGGTAGAGGAGCGTCGTAATCGGGCTGAAGTCGTACCGTAAGGAGCGGTGGACTGATTACGAGTGAGAATGTTGGCATTAGTAGCGAGATGTGGGTGAGAATCCCACAGGCCGAATACCTAAGGTTTCCTCAGGAAGGTTCGTCCGCTGAGGGTTAGTCGGGACCTAAGCCGAGGCCGAAAGGCGTAGGCGATGGACAATCGGTTGATATTCCGATACCACTATAATCGTTATTATCGATGGTGTGACGGAGAAGGATAGGATGTGCTAGCTATTGGATGCTAGTCTAAGCGTTTAGGGAGTTAGAATAGGCAAATCCGTTCTAACAATTCTGAGGCGTGATGGGGAAGGTTCTACGGAACCGAAGTATCTGATTCCATGCTTCCAAGAAAAGCATCTAGAGAGAGAAATAGTGCCCGTACCGCAAACCGACACAGGTAGGTGAGGAGAGAATCCTAAGGCCGGCGGAAGAATTGCAGTTAAGGAACTAGGCAAATTGACCCCGTAACTTCGGGAGAAGGGGTGCCTGCGAGAGCAGGCCGCAGAGAATAGGCACAAGCAACTGTTTAACAAAAACACAGGTCTCTGCTAAAGCGAAAGCTGATGTATAGGGGCTGACGCCTGCCCGGTGCTGGAAGGTTAAGGGGAACACTTAGCGTAAGCGAAGGTGTGAACTTAAGCCCCAGTAAACGGCGGCCGTAACTATAACGGTCCTAAGGTAGCGAAATTCCTTGTCAGGTAAGTTCTGACCCGCACGAATGGCGTAATGACTTGTGCACTGTCTCAACTGCAAATCCGGCGAAGTTGTAGTGCGAGTGAAGATGCTCGCTACCCGCGATTGGACGGAAAGACCCCGTAGAGCTTTACTGTAGCTTAGCATTGAATTTCGGTATTGTCTGTACAGGATAGGTGGGAGACTGGGAAACTAGGGCGTCAGCCTTGGTGGAGTCAACCTTGGGATACCACCCTGATAGTACTGGAATTCTAACTGGATGCCATGAATCTGGTGACAGGACATTGTTAGGTGGGCAGTTTGACTGGGGCGGTCGCCTCCTAAAAAGTAACGGAGGCGCCCAAAGGTTCCCTCAGAACGGTCGGAAATCGTTCGTAGAGTGCAAAGGCAGAAGGGAGCCTGACTGCGAGACCTACAAGTCGAGCAGGGACGAAAGTCGGGCTTAGTGATCCGGTGGTACCTCGTGGGAGGGCCATCGCTCAACGGATAAAAGCTACCTCGGGGATAACAGGCTGATCTCCCCCAAGAGTTCACATCGACGGGGAGGTTTGGCACCTCGATGTCGGCTCGTCGCATCCTGGGGCTGAAGTAGGTCCCAAGGGTTGGGCTGTTCGCCCATTAAAGCGGCACGCGAGCTGGGTTCAGAACGTCGTGAGACAGTTCGGTCCCTATCCGTCGCGGGCGCAGGAAATTTGAGAAGAGCTGTCCTTAGTACGAGAGGACCGGGATGGACCGACCTATGGTGTACCAGTTGTTTCGCCAGAAGCATAGCTGGGTAGCTAAGTCGGGACGGGATAAACGCTGAAAGCATCTAAGCGTGAAGCCTCCTTCAAGATGAGATTTCCCATAGCGTAAGCTAGTAAGACCCCTTGAAGACTACAAGGTTGATAGGTCAGAGGTGTAAGTGTGGTAACATATTTAGCTGACTGATACTAATAGGTCGAGGGCTTGACCAATAATAATTAA
>NZ_JAHXPT010000031.1 GCF_019431045.1 Clostridium weizhouense
GAATAGCACTAAACCGCTAGCGCGGTGGTTTCTTTAACATTTACTTATCTAATATTTCTTTATTGTATATAAACCTTTTTATTAGGCAATGACTCCAATAAAAAGGAGATGTTTTAATTATGACAAAAGATCAAATTTTAGAAAAATTAAAGTTTGATGTAGAACTTAGAGGCTTAAGTAAAAATACCCAAGATGAATACTACACTAAAGTTAAAATTTTTCAAGATTACTTTAATAAACCTGCAACTGAACTTAGTGAAAAAGATATTAGAGAATTTCTTCATTATCTTATAACAGAAAAAGGTCTTACTTCCGGAAGTGTAAATTCATACAATAGTGGTCTTAGATTTTTATATGGTGTAACTTTAAATACTAATTTAAATTACAAGCAAATACCTCGCCACCGCAGGCAACGTAAATTTCCAGAAATACTTACTAAAAATGAAATCCAAAGCCTTTTTGATGCATGTGATAATCTTAGAGATAAATGTATATTAATGACTCTCTATGGTGCTGGACTAAGACTTAGTGAAGTTACTGGTCTAAAAGTTACTGACATTGATAGTAAAAAAATGTAGTTATTTATCCGCAATGCCAAAGGCTCTAAAGATCGCTATGCATTGCTTTCGCAAGCTAATCTTGAAATTCTAAGAGTTTATTGGAAAGCTTATCGTCCAAAAGAATGGCTTTTTTACAGCAGAGTAAACACCGGAACACACATTACTCCAAGAGCAGTACAAAATATATTCCATAAATACATCAAAAAAGCCCATATTACTAAAAAAGTCACAGTACATTGTTTAAGACATAGTTTTGCAACTCACTTACTTGAATCAGGTACAAGTATATTTAACATTAAGCAACTATTAGGACATTCAGACATAAGTTCAACCTGTTTTTATTTACATTTACTTAAAATTGAGTCTTTAAATGTACTAAGTCCTCTTGATATTTTAACAGAAATGGAGAAAACTAATGGTTGAGGTTCAAGATATCTTCCTAAAATATGGCTTAGAATATCGTAAAAAACACAAGCTTACTCTTGTGCAACATAAAGCTATGTCTGCAATTGAAAACTGTAGAACCTCTCAGTTAGGTGGTCATATGGATGTATGCCAAGACTGTGGTAATGTTCAAATCTCTTATAACTCTTGCCGTAATAGACACTGCCCTAAATGCCAAACTCTTGCTAAAGAACGGTGGATTTACAATCAAAAATCCAATTTACTTAACGTAGGCTATTTCCATGTCGTGTTCACTATTCCAGATACTCTAAATTCTATGGTATATCAAAATCAAAGACAGTTCTATACCCTTTTATTTAAGGCTACTTCTGAAACTTTATGTGAATTGTCATCGGATAAAAAATATCTTGGTGCAAAGCTTGGTTTTACATCGATTCTACATACTTGGGGACAAAACCTTATGCATCATCCACATATTCACTGCATTGTACCAGGTGGAGGACTGTCTTCAACAGGAAAATGGATAAACAGCAGAAAAAAGTTTTTTATACCAGTAAAAGTACTTTCTCGCAAATTTAGGGGTAAGTTTCTGTATTATCTTAAGCAATTATACTATGAAAATAAGCTTGAATTTCATGGGAATCAAAATTATCTTTCAGATGAAATTGAATTCGAAAAACTGCTTTCAGATACCTATTCTAAAGAGTGGATTGTTTACTGTAAATCACCTTTTAAAGATGCTGCCTGCGTCGTCGAATATTTAGGTAGATATACACATAGAGTTGCTATATCAAATACTCGTATTCTAAGCATTGACAATGGCAATGTTACATTTAAATGGCGTGATTACAAAGACAAGAATAAGTATAAGGTAATGACTATTTCTGCTGATGAATTTATTAGAAGATTTCTTATTCATATACTTCCAAGTAGATTTATGAAAATCAGACACTATGGCTTGCTAGGTAATCGCAATAAAACTACTAAACTTAATATTTGTAAACAACTTACTAATACGCCTATTTTACTTAGAGATAAAATTTCAGTTCTTCAACTAATTAAAGAAATTACAGGCAGAGATTTATCAAAATGCCCTCACTGTGGTTCAAACAAACTCAGTATGTCTATTACATTTTGCAACTCTCCTCCTACAAATACTAAAACTTCATAACATTTTTAATATGCCCTGTAATGGGGAGGGGGAAACTATGCCTGTTTTACAATATTTAATACTTTTTTGTATCTTTATCACTATATTTTTAAATTTAATTTTTAAATTATCTTTTTAATTTATTAGGTGTGAGATTATTTAATCCCCATAATGACTGCTTGTATTTCCGCGGTTTCGTGCTATTGTAATTATCCAAAGTTAGGCGGACTTCTGTAAATTTTAAGCTCAAGCCCAAATCAAAGGTTTGAGTTTTTTCTGCCTAACTTCGTATAATTTGCTATGAA
>NZ_JAHXPT010000032.1 GCF_019431045.1 Clostridium weizhouense
TGATACAATCCCACTTAAGTAGACAGATGAAATAAATAAATTCATCTATCTATGGAGGTGGGATTTTTTTATGGGACGTAAAAACAGATTTACACAAGCACAAAAAATTAAGGCTTGTGAAGAATATTTAACTGGACTTAAATCAGCATCTCAAATAGGGATTGAACTTGGAATAAGTAAGGATTCTAATGTATGTGGAATTGAAGTTTTACACTGGATTAAAATGTACTCTGTTAACGGTTCAGATGCTTTTAAGGAAAGGGTGCATAATGCTACTTACTCAAAAGAATTTAAGAAACAGGTTGTTTTAGAGTATTTATCTGGAAATTATAGTATTTGGGATTTGAAATCTAAATACAATATTTCAGGAAAATCAACTATTCAAGGTTGGATAAAGAAGTATAATAATCATATAGAAATAAAGGATTATGATCCGAAACCGGAGGTCTATATGGCAGATACTTTAAAAACTACCTATGAAAAAAGAATTGAAATAGTTAAATATTGTCTGATAAATGATAGAGATATCAAAGGAACAGCGGCTAAGTATGGCTGTAAATATGCTCAACTTTATCAGTGGCTACGAAAATATGAAATTAATGGTGAAGAAGCCCTTGTCGATAAGCGTGGAAAACGTAAGCCGGAAGATGAACTTACCAATTTAGAAAAAGCTCAACGTAAAATTGCTCAGCTTGAACGTGAAAAAGAAGAGTATCGAAAGAAATATGAATTGTTAAAAAAAGCCGAAGAACGAGAAAGGTGGTGATTGAAGGTTTAGTCAAAGCAAAACGAGCTTACTATAACCGATGTAATAGAATTGCTGATTATGAATTGATAAAGGAACTCCATGAATCAGATGAACAGTGGAATATATCTTTTATGTGTGAACATTTAAATATTTCCAGAGCTGCTTACTATAAATGGATTAATTCAACACCATCAGAACGCCAGATTGAAGACGAAAGAATCCTTGCTCAGATTAAAGAGATTTCAGTCTCTAATAATTCATTGTTTGGCGCAATGAACATGTATTATAAACTTCGAGACAAATATTATTTCACTTGTGGACATAACAGAGTATATAGAATTATGTGCGTTAATGACATAAGGTCTTCGTATCGAAGAACCAGTTCATATAAATATATAAAATCAACACATAAAGAAACTGTTGAGAATAAACTTGGAAGAAAATTTAATTCTGACAAACCAAATGAGAAATGGTGTACTGATGTTACTGAAATTAAAGTTCCTACAACAGGAGAAAAGCTATATATAAGTCCAATATTAGATTTATACGATCGATATCCAGTAGGATTTGCAGTGTCGGAAACGAACGATACAGCCCTTACGGATGCAGCGTTAGAAATGGCACATAACACTTATCCGGAAGCCAACCCTTTGTATCACAGTGATAGAGGGTTCCAATATACAAGAGCTGTATTCAAGACCAAACTTAAAAGCTATGGCATGACACAGTCTATGTCAAGAATTTCAAGATGTATAGACAACGGTCCCTGTGAAGGATTCCAAGGATTATTTAAAGATATCTTGTTTATTCTATATCCAGAAATACATACAAAAGAAGAAATGATTAGAGCAATTTATGGAACACTTGATTATTACATAAATGAATATCCCCAGAAACGTTTCAAAGGAAAAACATGTGGACAAGTAAGAACAAAAGCCTTACAATCAGCAAAACCAAAAGTATATCCAATAAAACAAGCAAATAGATATATAAAGTTCTGGAGAGAAATAGAAGAAAAGAAACAAAAAGTATTACAACAAGCAATATAAAATAATAACCAGCACTCTCTCGAATGCTGGTTATATTACAACCTTGAATTTAATTATTTTTCTTGTCTACTTGACAAGGGATGTATCA
>NZ_JAHXPT010000033.1 GCF_019431045.1 Clostridium weizhouense
GCAGTTCTTGCTGCATCCATAGCAACATTTCCACCACCTACTACTGCAACTTTTTTACCTGCTCTAACTGGTGTATCATAGCCTTCTACAGCTGCCTTCATTAAGTTTACTCTTGTTAAGAATTCATTTGCAGAGCATACTCCATTTGCATTTTCTCCATCAATTCCCATGAATTTAGGAAGTCCCGCTCCTGAACCTATAAATACTGCTTTAAATCCTTCTTCTTCAAATAATTGATCTACTGTTATAGTTCTTCCTATAATAACATTAGTTTCAATCTTAACTCCAAGTTTCTTTATGTTTTCAACTTCATTTTTAACAACTTTTTCTTTTGGAAGTCTGAATTCTGGAATTCCATATTCTAATACTCCACCTGCTTTATGAAGTGCTTCGAATATAGTAACATCATATCCTTTTTTAGCCAAATCTCCTGCACAAGTTAATCCTGCTGGACCGCTACCTATAACTGCAACTTTCATTCCATTTTTAGGTGCTGTTGCACTTAAATCAACATTATGTTTCGCAGCCCAATCTGCTGTAAATCTTTCAAGTTTACCTATTGATACTGCGTCACCCTTTATTCCTAAAACACATTTTCCTTCACATTGTTTCTCTTGTGGACATACTCTACCACATACAGCTGGAAGTGCACTATATTTAGCTATTTCTTTTGCAGCTTCTTCAAAATTTCTATCTTTTATATGTGATATAAATGCTGGAATATTAATAGATACTGGACATCCTTCCATACATTTAGGATTTTTACAATTTAAACATCTTGAAGCTTCTTTAACTGCTTCTTCTTCATTGTATCCTAAACAAACTTCTTCAAAGTTTGTTGCTCTAACCTTTGGATTTTGCTCTCTTACAGGTATTCTTACCATTCTTTCTTTCATATCCATTATTTATCACCTCTGCAACCACAGCCACCGTGACTATGAGTATTTCCTTCTTCAAGCTTTAATTGAGCTTTACCTTCTTCACTCTTGTACATAGCTTGTCTTCTCATTGACTCATCATAATTTACTAAATGTCCATCAAATTCCGGTCCATCAACACAAGCAAATTTAACTTCTCCTCCAACTGTAACTCTACAAGCTCCACACATGCCTGTACCATCTACCATTATTGGATTTAAGCTTACTGTAGTTGGGATTTGTAATTCTTTTGTTAAAGCTGCCATGAATTTCATCATTATCATTGGCCCTATAACTACGGCATGATCATATTTATTTCCTTTATTAACTAAGTCTTGTAAGCAATCAGTAACTCTACCGTTAAATCCATATGTTCCATCATCAGTTGCAATATAAAGATTTCCAGCTACCTTTTTCATTTCTTCTTCTAATATTAATAAATCTTTTGTTCTAGATCCAACTATAACATCTACATACATTCCATTTTCATGCATCCATTTAACTTGAGGATAAACTGGTGCTGCACCAACTCCTCCAGCAATAAATATTAATTTTTTCTTCTTTAATTCTTCTAAATCTTCATGAATAAATTCACTTGGTTGACCTAATGGTCCAACAAAATCTGCTACATATTCGCCTACTTTATATTCAGCTAATTCTTGTGTACTTTTTCCTACTGTTTGGAAAACGATACTAACTGTTCCTTGTTCTCTATCATAATCAGCAATAGTTAATGGTACTCTTTCACCCTTTTCATCATTCTTTATAATGATAAATTGACCAGGCTGTGCTGATTTTGCAACTCTTGGAGCTTCTATATCCATTAAATATATATTGTTTGTAAGCTCTCTTTT
>NZ_JAHXPT010000034.1 GCF_019431045.1 Clostridium weizhouense
CAATAAAAACCTGCTAAGCAAAGTCAATACCTTTTTAACAAGTTTTTTGCTTTTTTGTATTAATAAAAATTTGCATAACAAATAGACCAATCATGTTTTTAAAATTTGCATTGGTCTGTTATACAAATTATTTTTGTTTTTAAATTTACTTATAAACTTCCTTTACTCTTGCATAATAAATTCTTAAAAATTTATTTAATCCAGCTATTTTAGCTACTTTTTTAGCCTTTCCTTCTAGTTCTTTCTTTAAAATATAATCATATACGGCTGAATCCTGTATCGGCTTTATAGCTTTTATTGATGCCATTACTTCATAGCCTGTTTTTCTTAAATAAGCAGATCCTCGTTTAGATATTCTCCTCTGAGTACCCTTAAAATTCCCTGATTCATACGCCGGAGCATCTATCCCGGCATAGGCTATTAATGCCTTTGCATTATGGAATCTTCTTACATCGCCAATACAAGCTATTAGTCTTGGTGCTAATACATCCCCTACTCCTGGCATTTCTCTAACTACATTATATTCAGCTAATTTCTTTGCTAATTCTTGCATTTGTAGTAATATCATTCTTAAAGTTTTTTCTACTTCTTTAAAAACTCTTGTTGCTTCAACAACCAACATTTTTGCAGATTTCATTTTTGAACTAAGAGTTGTTACGCTTTCATTTGCTAATTTATATATGCTTTTTGCTTTACATTCATTTGCATGATATCCTTCTTTTTTAGCCCATTTCAAGTAACTTTCTATAAATTGTATTTCACTTTTTTTAGTTATATTGTCATAATGCCAATATTCTTTTACAAATGAATTTAATTTGTATTTTCCAACATAATCATTATTTCTTAATAAATTAGTAATTCCAGGCATAACTTTATCTAATAAATTTGATAAATTAACCTTACATTTAACCTTCATGCTAACATATTGGTTATATTGCCTACAAAGAACATCTAATTCACTATATAATTCATCAGAAGTACTATAATCATTAAGGTGAAACCAATTATCTATTCCATAATTGGAGATCTTTATCGAATCAATCTTATCTGTTTTTCCTTTTCTGATTGTAAGACTTGAATATTTCTTCATCATTAAAGGATTAATTACAGCTACAAAAATTCCTTTTCGCTTTAAATAGCTTAAAACTGGTAAATGATATGCTCCAGTAGCTTCAAGTACAACTCTACATTCTTCTTCAAAACTATGGATTAGCTCTGCTAGGTCGGACAAATCTTTTTCAGTATGTTTTATTTCATATGGTGTTTTAATAACTTCCCCATACGGTTTCATAATACACACTGTACTTTTTCCTTTTGATATGTCTATTCCTACACTTATCATTTTCATTCTCTCCATTCATAAATTAATAATTGTACCCATCACACTTATTACTATTCATTTTGGTTAGTTACACGAAAGCTTAAGTTTCAACCTGCTTAATCGAATGCCTATAATAAGAGAATGGTTAACAGTTTTTATTACGGAAGTAAAATTCCTAAAACACCCACGTAAACCAATTACTCTTTTATATTATAGTGTAAAAAAAATAAGTGCTAGCTTTAATCTTTTACAAGATTATTGGCTACACTTATAACGTACCAAAAACACC
>NZ_JAHXPT010000035.1 GCF_019431045.1 Clostridium weizhouense
GCGGGTGTAGCTCAATGGTAGAGCCCTAGCCTTCCAAGCTAGTTACGTGAGTTCGATTCTCATCACCCGCTCCATTGAAAACAACTGACATCAGTTGTTTTTTTGTTATAATAAAATATATATGCATCTATAGCTCAGTTGGATAGAGCGTTGGACTTCGAATCCACAGGCCGCGAGTTCGAATCTTGCTAGGTGCACCATTAAATAAGTAATACCAACGATTTATAGTTATTATAAACCGTTGGTATTATTTTTTATACCGTAGAAAATTTAATATATAAATAAAAATTAAATAATTTTTTTGTTAAACTACACATTTTTAATCATTTTGCTTATTAACGATCAATAAGTCAACTGTTCAGGTGTGATTTTACTAAATAATATCTAAAGAACTATTTGAAAAGTTAACTGATATTATAGCATTGATAAATAAAATATAATATTTGTTAGAGTAAAATACATAATAAATGCATATTATAACGCGTTATTATAGTACAAAGAATTTAGTTTATTTTCTATTCGCGTGGTTTAAAACCACCGTCTTTAGACGGTATCAGCTTTTAGGCTTTTAAGAAATTATAAATGTGACCATACTAATTAAAAAGGATGTGATTAGTATGGAGGAATATAATAAAAGAAGTCATACGGTATATGATATAAAATATCATGTAATATGGGTAACAAAATATAGGTATAAAGTATTAAATAAGCATATATCATCTAGATTAAGAGAATTAATAAGACAAGGTTGTGAAGCAAGGCAAATTACAATTGTTAGAGGAAGTATTGGAAAAGATCATGTGCATATGCTTTGGGGATGTTCTCCGAGCATCGCTCCCAGTAAAATTGTGCAATATTTGAAAGATAGATCATCAAGATTAATACAAGATGAATTTCCAGAATTAAAAAAGAGATACTGGGGGCAGCATTTATGGGCACGAGGATACTTTTGTGCAACAGTTGGAAGTGTTACAGAAGAAACAATAAAAAGATATATAGAAAGTCAAGAACTTAATAATAACGAAAATATATTTAAGATAGAAGAATGAGTTTTAGTCAATGCTCTTTAGGTTGCTTTAGCTAATGTCCTTTCAGAAGGATTAATCCTTAAAGAGCATTGACTTTCAGTCTAAGGTATTTATACCTTAAATCCACCTACTTTAGTAGGTGAGTAGTTTAATTATTTTAAAATACTAATAAATGTTAAAAATTTAGTAGTATATGAAGAATTAATACTATTATATCAGATATAATTAAAAAACTTATCCTAGTGTATCAATATATGAAAAAATGAGAAATATGATAAAAAATAAAATATTTAAGATATATTTCATTTAAATTGGTAATAATAAATAAGGGAATGCTACATAGTGTGATAGAATAAATCTTGTCGTCGCGAGAGATGATGAAAAAACACTTAATAGTTTGAAAAAAAGTGTTGACAGAAATTTCGTAAGATGATAATATAAGGAAGTCGCTTAATGGTGACAACTTAAAACAAAAGTCGACAACGAAAGTTGAAGCGAAAGAAAATGGTCTTTGAAAATTGAACAGAATATAAAAAATACATTTAAGTAAACCAGCAATTCTT
>NZ_JAHXPT010000037.1 GCF_019431045.1 Clostridium weizhouense
AAATTCCATAATAATTTAAAATTAAATTTATTATGGAATTTATTCAATAATTTTGATAATAACTGTCCGTAAGTCAGACTACTACGTAACTTTTTTGATTGATTTTTTCTTGATAATAATCAACTCACTAGAGAATTCTAATTATGCATCAAGTAGCAATTTATCGAGGTTACATAAATTAATAAATTTCAATTATTTATTGTTACACCTTTGGTTAAACTAAATTTTGCAGTCAATTTATTAAGTATTTTGTAGCGAGTCAGTCAACAAAATAAACAATACTAATTCACCTACTTACATTATTCTAGTCCTTAAAGTTTTCTCTATATAATTAATATCTTCTTTAAAGTATTCAAAAATTCCCTATATAGCATATTATTATATTTCTATATCATGTTC
This sequence comes from Clostridium weizhouense, assembly GCF_019431045.1. Lineage (GTDB taxonomy): Bacteria > Bacillota > Clostridia > Clostridiales > Clostridiaceae > Clostridium > Clostridium weizhouense. The sequence goes on from NZ_JAHXPT010000037.1 coordinate 400, forward strand.
TATAAGCTCTATTATCTCATCGTAATACCCTTTAGCCACTTGATAAAATTCTGTATCTTTTTCTTTTTCAAATAGTTTTTCTAATACCTCTTTTTGTATCACTTTATACTCAATAAAACTAAACATTAATTCTAATGCATTATTTCTAAATAAGGACTTTTCATTCAAAATTTCAGTAATATATATATTCCATCCTTTTAAAACGGCATTTCTGCACGCAATCCCCAACGGTAATGATACACCATTTTCACATGGAATATAATATTCAAATGGATAACTATCAGTTTTATATGTTACTATTTTATCAAATTCAGCTGACCCGTTTCCAATTTCATACAGCAAATTATAAACTTCTTTTTTTTCTATAATATCGTCCGCTTTTAGCATTTCAATTAAAAAAGGAATTAAATAAAATGCTCCATCATAAAGATAACTCTGAACTACAACATTATTATCGTATTGCCAATACATTTTTTCTCTATCATTTTGATTATTAGTTACTAACTCTGCTATTGTTTCTGGAACATATTCACATGTACCTCCTTCTTTTTTTAGACTTTTCCATTCAATTTTTTTGATTATTTCTTGTATATTATTAATTTTCATTTTAATCCCCTCCAAATGTTGTTCCTGGTATAAAGTTACTTGTGGAATATTTTTCTTGACAGTATTTACATACAGGTATCGTTGCATTATTTCGTGGACGAATAGCAGGTGTCATAATTACCTTCGAAGGATCTCCCCCCAATTGCTCTACGACTAAATTTTCAGCACACTTTTTATAATCAGTAGCAGTATTTTTTACGCCAACTGCAACTTCACCTGTTTCAATATTATATCCACCAACAACTGTTATATATTTTTGCTGTTGGCTTTTACTCTTAGCTTGTATTTCAGCAACCTTTGCATCTCTAGCAGCAATTGATTTATCTGCTAATATAGGATCATAACCTTTTTTTAGAATGTTTTCAGCTTCACTTATCCCCTCAGTACCCTGACTTACGGACAGTTAATAACCATATAATTGGTAGTATCTATTTTAACAAAAAATTATTTTTTAAAATATAAAAAACCACCTTTTTATAGTGTAAAATTGATTTGCACAAACAAATTACAAAAGA
>NZ_JAHXPT010000038.1 GCF_019431045.1 Clostridium weizhouense
GATCCTTCTGGATATAAATAATACCAATTTCCTTGATCATAAAGCCACTCTGTTGCAACACTTCCGTCATCCTTAAGATAATACCACCAACTATCTACATATTTCCAACCTGTTCCAGTAACCATTTTTCCACTAGAATTTACATGATATCCACCATCTGTATAATTATGTGCCATAGATCCATTATTATATAAAAAGTACCATCCACTATCATCTTGTACCCATCCTGTTGCCATAGATCCATCATAATGAAAATAATACCAATCACTATCTATATACTTCCATCCTGTAACCATTCTACCATAATCATCAAGATAGTACCATTTATCATTATCTTGCTTCCAACCTGTAGCCACTTCACCATCAGAAAAATAGTACCAATCTCCAGCTGCTTTGTCTTGTAGCCAACCTGTACCATTTATCATTTTACCTTTATTATTCAAATAAAATCCATCAATTGTGTTATTCCATGTCATTGATCCCTCAGGATAGTTAAAATAATACCAGTCACCATCTATCCTATTCCAACCTTTAACTACTTTTTCATTAGTCCCTACATAATACCAAGTACCATAGTAGTTTTCGTCGGTATTTACCCATCCCTGTCTTACCATTCTTCCATCTAAACCTAAATACCATTCATCAACTACTTTGCTCCATGCCATTGAGCCTCCAGGATAATTGAAATAGTACATATCACCATCTATATACTTCCAGCCTCTAACCAGTTTTCCATCAGAACCCACATAATACCAGGTGCCGCTATTATCCTCTTCAGTATTTACCCAACCTTCATCTGTTACCATTCTTCCGTCATGACCTAAAAAATTTCTTTCAACTTGAACACCATGTGCCATGGAACCTTCTGGATACAGATAATACCAGTATCCATCTAACTTCTGCCATCCTGTTGCCATTTCTCCGTTAGAATAGTAATAATACCAGCTACCATTGTCTTTTACCCATCTTGCTTCATTATCAGACATGGTAACTATCACCTCCTTCTTTCGCAAAAGGAGCATAAGTTTCTCTACTACTTCCGTTCATTATTACATTATTTCCTTTAATATAGAATTCATCTTCTATCAAAACTCCATGTGATTTATTTCTTTTCATTATTAATATTTGATTGTGAGCCTTTATTTTTACTTTCTTATGTGTTTTTATTAATATTTCTTTATCCGCATTTAATTTTAATTCATTTGAACTTTTAATGTAAACTCCTACTTTATCATTAAAACTTATACTTAAACTTTTTTTCCTTCCACCATTTATATTTAAAGCTCCTGGAAGCATTTCTATCTCACTTCCATGTTCTGAAGCAAAATATCTATTTTTTGTATCAGATGTTTTTTCACAAGTATCTCCATTTTTTCTTATGCAACCTGTAATAATTGGTTCTGCA
>NZ_JAHXPT010000039.1 GCF_019431045.1 Clostridium weizhouense
AAAAAATTATTTTTTAAAATATAAAAAACCACCTTTTTATAGTGTAAAATTGATTTGCACAAACAAATTACAAAAGAAAGGTGGTTTCTATGATCAACGATCAAGAATATCTTACTACAGAATTGAAAAAAACACTAGAAAAAATGATAATTTTATCTGTTCCTCGCTTAAATAATTTAATTGCAATGATTATTGGAATAATTTGTTCACAATCAGTTGTGCTATCCAAAATTTCTCAAGAGTTAAAAGACTCTTATTCAGTAGGTACTGAAACAAGCAAGGTGAAAAGATTACAAAGATTTTTAAGCAATAAAGCAATTAACCCTGAAAAACTCTATGAGTTTTTTGTGTATAAGATATTGCAAAAATATAAATTTAGATCAAAAGCAATTTATATAATATTTGACCATACTACAATAGATGATAGATTTGTAATATTGCAATTTTCATTAAAGGTAGGGAGAAGAGCTATTCCTCTTTGGTTTAAGCTATTTAGATATAAACAAGAAGGAAATAAAGATTTTATTCATGTAAAAGAAGGTCTTAACTTCCTATATAAAATATTAACACCGTATAGATTTGATGTTACTATACTTGCAGATAGGGGTTTTAAAAGTGTTGATTTATTTAAATTCATAGATGAAGATCTTCAATGGAAATATTGTATTAGATGTACTAAAGATTTATTAATATTCATTGACGGAAAAAATAAGATAACAAAATTAGAGGATATTATCCCTAAAAAATTTGCAACAAAGCATTTTAGAAATATTAAGTTAACAGCAGCTAAATATGTCTGTAATATGGCCGTATGTAAAGCTGAAGATGCTGATGATGTGTGGTTTATAGCTAGTAACATTTTCGAACCTTATGCAATAAGGGAATATAAAAAGAGATTTGACATTGAAGAAATGTTTAGAGATTTGAAAAGTAGTGGATTTCACTTAGAAGATACCTGGAGTAATGATATTCATTATGCCAAGATGTTATATTTTTGTGTCTGTATAGCTTATTGTTATATAATTTCTCTTGGTGTTTCATGTGGAAAAGATAAGAAAAATAACTTATTAGGTGCTACTAAAAATATTAACGGAAAAAAAGTTAGAATTTATAGTTTATTTACTACAGGCATTAAATGGTTTAAAAGAGCTTACTACTCTTGCAGGAAGAAATATTATTTGAAAACTTGCTTTACTATATATCAAGGTTAGAATCAAAAAAAAGAGAGTATTGACATATTAGCTATAGTCAAAATAGACTTTACTCTTTACTTATTTATACTTAAATTCAATTAAAATGAAGTTTAGTTCAAGAGCAAATTCCATAATAATTTAAAATTAAATTTATTATGGAATTTATTCAATAATTTTGATAATAACTGTCCGTAA
>NZ_JAHXPT010000003.1 GCF_019431045.1 Clostridium weizhouense
GTTCACTAGCTCAGTCGGTAGAGCACATGACTTTTAATCATGGTGTCCCGGGTTCGATTCCCGGGTGAGCCACCAAATTTTAAGCTTAAAGTAGAGATATAGATTTCTACTTTAAGCTTTTTTGATGTTAAGTATTATTAAACAAATAGAATAAAAAATAGGAAAATTTTATTATAATCTAAACTAAAAAATATTTTTTGGATAAAACATATCTATTATTTACCTAAAATTCTTTTAAATTGAATATATGTACCTTGAAAACAAGGCGAAACATACCTATCTTTAACTTTAAGGTCTTCAACAGATTTGATATATTCTTGAACAATAGAACTAGTATTTTTAACTTCAGTTAATTTAAAATATCTAAATTGCTTTCTTTCAAGAGAATTAACATTTGTTTTAAAGTAAGAAGATTTTTTCATCCAAGTAAATTGTTTTGATATATTTTTTTGATTAAATCCAGTTGCATAAGCACCTGGTTCTATTAAGGCTACATCTATATCAGCAGATTTTAATTCCTTAAGTTCTTCTTTTAAAGATGTAGCAATTGCTTCAATAGCAAATTTGGTAGCTGTATATGGTGAAAGAAATGGTAAAGTTATTCTTCCAACTAATGAAGATACAAAAACAATACGTCCAGAACCTCTTTTTATCATATTTTTAAGAACTCTTTGAGTTAATTCAATACTAGAAAACACATTAGTCTCAAATGTTTGTCTATATCTATTAACATCTATTTCACATACAGAGCCAGAATCACCAATAGCTGCATTATTTATTAATACATCTATAGATAAATCATCAACTAAACATCTATCATTATTAGAGAGAATATCTAATTTAAAACTTTTGAGTGGAAGATGATTTTTTTTAGATATTTTATTTAATTTTTCTGCTTGTTCTAAAGTATGAGTAGTTGCATATACATAATGTCCTTTAGAACTTAGTGCGATAGCTGCCTCTTTTCCAATACCTGTACCAGAACCTGTAATCAAAATTTTTTTCATATATTATTACCACCATTAATTTTATAATAATAGTAGTATAGACATATTTATGTAATTTTATTAATAATTTAGATAGTTGATTTATTAGTATATAAGAATACACCACTTAATGTTATTTGTAAATTTAACATTAAATGGTGTATTTTTATCTATTATATTGACAGATTATTACAACAGATATATACTAAAATTATCAATAAATAATGAAAATTATTATCAATAAATTGAACTTATTATGTTAAAAGATTGAATTTATAAATAAAAGGAGATATATAAATGAAAGATTTTAAAATGTAATCTTTATAATATTATTTGTTTTTGACTAGATTTATTGAAAATATAATTTGGATATAAAAACTATTTTAAATTTATTATATGTAATAATAAGAATTTAGATAGAAGTAGGTGATAATTATACAAGCTATTATAGAAAAATATAATTTTTTTAATTTGAACATGGAAATAAATAAAAGAACCAATTTAAAAACTATATGTAATATTAAATGTAGAGATGGATTTGGAGTTATGACATGTTATCATGTTTTCCCTGGAATAGATTTAATTTTCAATGATTTTCACTCTTATCATTGTGAAGAAGCCCATAATCTAAAAAGTGAGCTAATAGAAATTAATTATTGTCATAAAGGAAGATATGAAAGTATATTTGATGGTAAGAAATATGAATATTTAAAAGAAGGAGATTTATCATACAATATTGTTGGATCCAACTATGAATCAAGTGGATTTCCAATGGGATATTATGAAGGTTGTTCAATCTTAATAGATTATTCTATAGCAAAAAATTTTTTCTTATGTAATTATAATGATTTAAACATTGATTTGAGAAAAATGAAAAGATTATTATTTAACAATAATTGGTATTATATTGAAAAATCTAAACCTGAAATTGAAAATATTTTTAAAGATTTATATCATACACCATCAATTAATAAATTATATTTTTATAAATTAAAAGTTTTAGAGGTATTATTATTTTTAAGTAAATATAGAGATGTAAAAGATCAAGAAAAAACTTATTATTATACAAAAGAACAAGTTGATTTAATTAAGGATGTTAGAGATTCAATTTTTCAACATTATAATAAAAAAATGACAGTAAAAGAATTATCGAAAATTTATAATGTAAGTACAACCTTTTTGCAGAACGGATTTAAAGATATTTTAGGTAAAACAGTAGCAGAATATATTAGGGAATTTAGAATATATAAAGCTGCAAAAATGATAAAAGAGACCAATCAAAGTATTATGGAAATTGCATTATGTGTGGGATATGATAATCCAAGCAAGTTTGCCTCTGCATTTAAAAAAGTTATGGGAAGTACTCCACTTAAATATAGAAAAAATTTTTAATTCAAATGGATTATTTTATTTTTTTTGGAGTAGAGAATGAATAGATAGATTAGTAAAATATAAACTGTCTATAGGGATTCTAGATAATTCATATTTTATTATTAATTTATATTTTAAAAAGATGTTTATATAAATACAAACAACAAATATAACTTTAAAATGTAAGTTTTAATGATAAGCGAGAATTAAAAAAGAATATAAGTATCTATTTAAAATGTATAAGGTTATTAAAAGGAGAGGTGAATATGAAAGAAAAAGATGATGAAAAAATTAGTATATTTTCATTTGCAGGTAATTATAAATATTTAACAATATTAGGATGTATCCTGTCAGGTGTCAGTGCAATATTAGCACTTGTACCATATTTATATATATGGAAGGTAGTATATGAGATATTTATGGCATTTCCTAATATTAATAATGCGTCAAATGTTGCATATTATGGGTGGATGGCAGTAGCTTTTTCCGTTGGAGCAATTTTAATATATTTTATAGCTCTTATGTGTACTCATTTATCAGCTTTTCGTGTGGCAAGAAATATGAGAAGTCAAGCACTACATCATATAGTAAAATTACCACTTGGATATTTTACGGAGAATGGAAGTGGTAAGCTTCGTAGAATAATTGATGAAAGTTCAGGGCAAACAGAGACATTTTTAGCGCATCAATTACCAGATTTAATAGGTGCAATTGTAACTCCGATTGCTATGTTAGTACTTTTATTAGCATTTGATTGGAGGTTAGGTATAATTAGCTTAATTCCTATTCTTATATCATTTGTATTTTTAAGTAGAATGATGGGAGAAAAAATGAAATCAGCTATGGCAGAATATCAAAATGCATTAGAGGATATGAATAATGAAGCTGTAGAATATGTAAGAGGAATCCCCGTAGTTAAGACATTTGGACAAAGTATATTTTCATTTAAAAACTTTCATGATGCAATTATGAGATATACAAAATGGACAGTAAATTATACTGTATCACTTAGAATTCCTATGTGTAATTTCACTGTGGCTATTAATGGAATTTTTGCTTTTTTGATTCCAGCTGGTATTTTATTAATTGCAAGTGCAGTAGATTATAAAGCATTTTTATTAAACTTTATATTTTATATTATATTTACTCCAATTATTACAGTTATGATCAATCGTATAATGTTTATGGGAGAAAATACGATGATGGCTAAAGATGCAACCAAACGTGTTTGGAATATATTAAATGAAGAAATATTAAATGAAACAAAAGATCCACAAAAACCCAAAAAATCAACTATTGAATTCAATAATGTTTCTTTTACTTACAAAGATGCAACTAAGCCAGCAGTCAAGAATTTATCATTTAAGATAAATGAAGGATCAACAATAGCATTAGTTGGACCATCAGGAGGTGGTAAAACAACAGTTGCAAGTTTGATTCCAAGATTTTGGGATGTGAATACAGGAAGTATAACAATTGGTGGTGTAGATATAAGAAACATTGATACGAAATATTTAATGAATATGGTATCTTTTGTATTCCAAGAAACAAATTTATTTAAGGACAGCCTTTTTGAAAATATTAGATTATCAAAACCTAATGCTACAAGAGAAGAAGTGCTAAAGGCGGCAAAAGCAGCACAATGTGAAGAGATATTTGAAAAATTCCCGAATGGAATGGATACAATTGTTGGTACTAAAGGAGTATATTTATCAGGAGGAGAAGCTCAACGTATTGCTTTAGCAAGGGCAATTTTAAAAGATGCTCCAATTGTACTTCTTGATGAAGCAACAGCCTTTGCAGATCCGGAGAATGAATATCAAATACAACTTGCTTTTGAAAATTTAACAAAGGGTAAAACTGTACTTATGATTGCACATAGGTTATCAACAATACAAAATTCAGATTGCATTATGGTATTAAAAGATGGAGAAGCTATAGAGAAAGGTACTCATAGTGAGTTGATTAAAAATGATGAAACTTATGCTTCAATGTGGAAAGATTATCAAAGTTCTATTACTTGGAGAGTAGAAAACTCTTATGTTGAAAATAAGAGAGAGGAGGGAGCTTTGAATGGTTAATTATTTGAGATATAAATTTGCATTAAGTGAACAAGGGGCAAAGGATTTAATTAAGGCAAGCATTGCTTGTACTTTAACAAATATAAGTTTAATGTTTCCAATTGGAATTATATATATTCTTTTAAAGGAAATGATAGATCCTATATTAAATGGAGGAACTCCATCGTTTAATTTAGGAAAATATATAGTTCTTTCAATAGTAGTTTTAATTCTTATATTTGTATTTCAATATTTTCAATATAATAAAACATTTTTTGCTTCATATACAGAAAGTGCTAATAAGAGAATATCTTTGGCGGAACAATTAAGAAAATTACCTTTATCATTTTTTGGTAAAAAAGATTTATCAGATTTAACAACAACTATAATGGGAGATTGTGCAGGTCTTGAAACAGCTTTTTCTCATTATATTCCTGAATTAATAGGTGCTGTGTTATCTGTAATTATTGCTTCAATTGGTTTATTTGTTATGGACTATAAATTATCAATAGCACTTTTATGGGTTATACCAGTAGCATTTATAATTGTATGTATTGGTAAAGCGCAACAAGATAAGGTGAATAATATAAATAAACAAATAAAGCTTGATTATAATGATAATATTCAAGAATGTATTGAAACAATTCGTGAACTTAAAGCTAATAATAAAAGTGATAGTTATTTAAAAGAACTAGATAAAAAACTAAAAAAATCTGAAAGTATTCAAATTAAAGCAGAACTTAATACGGCAATGTTTGTTGTTTCAGCACAGATGCTTTTAAAGATTGGGATTGCAACAGTTGTATTAGTTGGAGGGATGAGTTTATTAAAAGGCGAGACGGATTTAATTACTTTTATTATGTTTTTAATTGCTGCATCTAGAATATTTGATCCACTTTCTACATCACTTATTAATCTTGCCGCTATATTTAGTACATTACTTCAAATAAAGCGTATGCAAGATATTGAAAGCCAAAAGATTCAAATAGGAACAGATAATGCAAAATATAGTGGATATGATATTTGCTTTAATAGTGTTGGATTTTCTTATAATGATGATGAACAAGTATTAAATGATGTATCATTTACAGCAAAGCAAGGAGAAATTACTGCATTAGTAGGTCCGAGTGGTGGTGGAAAAAGTACTGCAGCTAAATTAGCAGCAAGATTTTGGGATATTGATAAAGGTAAGATTACTTTAGGTGGTATTGATATTTCACAGGTCGATCCTGAATATTTGCTTAAAAATTATTCTATAGTATTTCAAGATGTAGTTTTGTTTAATAATACGGTTATGGAAAATATTCGTATAGGTAAAAGAAATGCTACAGATGAAGAGGTTATTAAAGCAGCTAAGGCTGCAAGATGTGAGGAATTCATATCTAAAATGCCACAAGGATATAAAACTATTATTGGTGAGAATGGTTGCACATTATCTGGAGGAGAAAGACAAAGATTATCTATTGCAAGAGCCTTATTAAAGGATGCACCAGTTGTATTACTTGATGAAGCAACAGCATCACTTGATGTAGAAAATGAGACAAAGATTCAAGAAGCAATTAGTGAACTTGTTAAAAATAAAACTGTTCTTGTTATTGCTCATAGAATGAGGACAGTAGCAGGAGCTGATAAGATTGTGGTCTTAAGTGATGGACATGTAGCAGAAATGGGATCGCCAAAAGAATTATTAAATAATGATGGAATTTATGCTAATATGGTAAGGTTACAAAAGAAAAGTAGTAAATGGAAGTTGATTAAATAAATATAAATAGTTGTTTTAATAGATTAAAGCACTTACCTAGGTAGGTGCTTTTGTGTTACCATTTTAAATTATAAAATATGATAGGTAATATATATAAACCTTATGTTATAATATTTATATAAAATTTGATTATAACTTTGATATTAAAGGAGAAAAATAAATGATTGTATATCATGGTAGTGAAAAAAAGATAGAAAGACCTATTAATAAAGGAAGTAGAAAAGGAACAGATTTTGGTTCGGGATTTTATTGCACAAAAAGTTTATTAATGGCAAAATCATGGTGTGCTCTTAGAAATGGACAGTATGTAAATAAATATGATTTAAATTTAACGAATTTAAAAGTTAAGGAGTACAATTTAGATTTAGAGTGGTTAATATTTGTTTGTTATAATAGATCAAACATAGATATAAGTATTAAAAATCAAGATTATGATGTGATTATAGGACCAACTGCAGATGATAAACTATATAGAACAGTGCAAAATTTTTTAGATAATGTATATAGCGTTGATGAAACATTAAATATATTAAATTGTATGAAAATTGATAAGCAAATAAATTTAGTGTCTAAAAAAGCATTAGAAAATCTTAAATTCTTAGGTGTAGTTGAATTGACATTAAAAGAGATATTTAATATAAAAGAAAATGAAATGTTAAATTTAAGTACATTAAATAATAAGGTATTTAATGCTAGAAGAACTTCAAATAAAGATGTTTATTATATTGATTTACAGGAGAAATGATTATGTGGAATATATTAAATAAAAATAGATGTGAAACAATGGCAGATATTTTTAAGGATAGTATTAAATTTGAAAAAGAATGGTTAGATGCTATTATAAAAATATTATCTTCAGATTATAAAGATTCATTAGAGGCAGGGGATTTACTTTGTTTATCAAGGGGTAGCTTATACTATATTTCTTGGATAGAGGAAAAAAATAAAATAGAAACAAGAAGATATAATGAAAAAGAAAAAAAGTATTATATGGAAGCAATGGAATGGATAGGCTATTTATTTCAAAGTTGGTATGAAGATTTTGGAATAACGGGAAAAGATTTGGTGAATGAATTAAGTGAAAAAGATTATTACTGGCTTATTGATAATTGGATTGTCCTCCATACACAAGACACAAAATATGTTTTAGAAGAAATGAAGAAAACTAGAAATTTAGAGTTTTAGTATGAAAGTATATTAAATAGTGTATTAGAGTATATAAATGGTATTCATGAAAATAATTATTTAGAAGGAGGCTTTGCATGACTAGTAGGAAAATAACATTAAAAGATATTGCAAAAGAAGCAAATGTTTCACCAGCTACAGTATCTTATGTTTTAAATTATTCAGAAAAAGAAAAAATAAGTCATGAAACAAGATTAAAGGTGTTTGAAGCTGCTAGAAAGTTAAATTATATTCCTAATATGACAGCACGTTCTTTAGCAAGTCAAAGAAGCTATTTAATAGGAGTAATTATTAATTTAAGTGAAAAAAATAGAAAGAGTAAGACTTATCAACAATATAGTTTAGTAAAAGAGATTCAAAAGAGACTTTATTCGATAGGATATGATTTGATTTTTTTACCAACAAAGGAGCTTCAAAAAGATATTCAAATTAGTCAGAAAAGATGTTTAGATGCAGTTTTTATCATAGATATGTCTTCAAATCAGCTAAAAGAGATAGTAAATCATTTTTATGTTCCGGTTATTTTTATTGATAGTTATTTGGAGGATCCTATTTTTTATAAGGTGTTAACAGATTATGAAGCTATATTTAATATGTTAAGTGATAGCTTAGAGGAAGATTTTTATGTAGTGATAGAAGATTATTCTAATGATGAACTTCTTAAAATTGTAAGAAAAAAAGTATTAGAAAAAAATATTTTTATTAATAAATTTGATAATGATTTAATTCAGTTTCTACATAAACATCAAAAGAAAAAAGGGATAATATTTGGAGAAATATTGGGCATGCAGGCAGAAAGAATTGTAGATAATAGAAATTTAGTTGTGGTAATAAACTCGGAAAATGATGTAATGCTTTTGCCAGATACTAAAAGAATTATAGTTAGTAATAAAGAAAAAGCTAAAAAAGCAGTTGAAATTATGGAGAAATTGATCAATTTAGAAAATAATGGAAATATTAAAAAAACATCATATATAAAACCGATAGAGTATTAATTAATGTATATTTGCAAGGTGTAAATAAGAATTTACACTTTTTGTTTTGTGAAAAGTTGTAAATTATTTTAACTTAATAAAAAGTATAGTTTAGAGGTGAAAAAAGATATTTTACTTAAAAAATTAAGTAGAATATCTTTTTTTATATTAAATTTTAAATATAAAAAAAGATATGGAAAAAATGTCATTTAAAAAACACTAGTCATAAAAGGCTGAAATATAAAGGGTTAAGAAGAAATGTAAATAAAAAAGTATATAAAGATAACGATTGCATTGACAAATAAATATAGGGTTGCTATAATAAATTTAACTTAAACGATTAAGTAAACACTGAATGGAAGGAAGAAGAAAGTATGAAAGGTAAAAAGTCACTTCTATTATCTTGCTTTTTATGGGGAAGTGGGCAATTTTTTATTTGCAAACAAAAAATAAAGGGGTTAATATTCTTTGTTATGCAACTACTGTTTATAGGAATTGAATTATATAGTGGGTTTTGGATTGAATGGGGACAAGGATTAGTACCTAATTTTACTATTAGATTACATGGAGGTTTTTTTACCAAAGGAATATGGGGGCTAATAACACTTGGAAAAAAGGTGGGTGGAAAATATGGAGATCATTCATCTATGTTATTAATTAATGGTGTTATAGCAAGTATATTAATTGTAATATTTCTTTTAATTTATATATGGAATTTAAAAGATGCCTATAACACAGGTAAAAATATTGATAAAACTAAAAAATATATAACATCTAAAGAGTTTTTTAAAAATTTATATAATACAAAATTTCCATATATTATACTAACCCCAATTGCTATAGTGTTTATATTTATAGTAGTTATGCCAATACTATTTTCAATCTTAACAGCATTTTTAAATTATAATAGAGATCATCTTCCACCGGGTAATTTATTAAGTTGGGTGGGATTTGAAAATTTCAAAAAATTATTTACTGTTCCAATATGGTCAAAAACATTTTTTAAGGTTTTAATTTGGAATATAATATGGACATTTGTGTCAACCTTTTCAAGTTATTTTTTAGGCGTGTTTCAAGCATTAATATTGAATAGTAAATCAATCAAATATAAAAAAGTATTTCGTACAATTTTAATTTTACCATGGGCAATACCACCTATTATTTCACTTATGGTATTTAGAAATTTATTAAATGGACAATTTGGACCTATAAATGAGATCTTAATCAATATGGGAATTATTTCAGATAAGATACCATTTTTATCAGATCCAACACTAGCAAAAATAATGGTTATAGTAGTTAATTTATGGGTTAGTTTTCCAATGTTTATGGTTATGATATTAGGAGTTATATCTAATATAGATCATAGTATTTATGATGCTGCAGCTATAGATGGTGCAAGTAAAATACAAGTATTTAAGAAAATTACTATGCCACTTATATTTCTTGCAACAACTCCAAATCTTATTATGAGTTTGGCTGGAAATTTTAATGCTTTTGGTGCAATTTATTTCTTAACACAAGGTGGTCCACTGAATTCTGAACTTCAATTTGCTGGAGATACAGATATTTTAATTTCTTGGATATATAAATTAACATTAAATCAACAAATGTATAATATGGCAGCTGTTATGAGTGTATTAATTTTTATATTAATTGGTGGATTTTCTTTTTGGAAATTTAAAAATACTGTAACATTTAAAGAACTATAGGGGGAATGCAGTTATGAAGAAAAAGATTACAACAGTGCTTTTACATTTGGAATTAATAATTATGTCGCTTTTGATATTAATTCCTGTATTTTGGATTGTTAAGTCTTCATTTAATAAAGATGGTGGACTTTCATCAGCATCGTTAATGCAAACTGAATTTACATTAAATAATTATAAGAGATTATTTTCAGAAACAAATTATGCATTATGGTTTTATAATACTTTAAAAATAGCAATTATTAGTTCAGTAGTGTCTGTAATATTAATATTAATAACTGCTTGGATTATATCAAGGTTTAACTTTAGAGGAAAGAAACAAGGTTTATTAACTATTATGATTTTATCAATGTTTCCAACTTTCTTATCTATGACAGCTATATATACTTTATTTTTATCATTAGGTTTGATTGGAAAACCTATATCATTGATTTTGGTATATTCTATTGGTGCTATTCCTTATAATACATGGCTTGTAAAAGGATATTTAGAGGGAATACCAATGTCAATAGATGAGGCTGCATATATAGATGGATGTTCTAAGATTAAAACCTTTTTTAAAATAATACTTCCAATGTCTAAGCCAATTATAACTTATTGTGCAGTATCACAATTTATGTTCCCTTGGATGGATTATATTCTACCAAATATTTTATTATCTAATGATAATACAAGAACGGTAGCAATTGGATTATTTGCTTTAATTAATGGAAAAGAAAGTATTAATTTTACAATGTTTGCAGCAGGATCAGTATTAATAGCTATACCAATTACTATTGTATTTATTATTTTTCAAAGATACTTAGTACAAGGGGTTACAGCAGGAGCTGATAAAGGTTAAGTTTAATAAGTAGTGGAGGAGAATTATGGGAAATAAAATAAAATTAATATTTTTACCATTTTTGATAGTTACATTAATGTTTTCTTTAATATCATGTAGAAATAGAGAAATACCTTTTGATGACGATGATTCACAATTAGAAGAAACATCAGAATTAAAACCAGAAAAAGGTGCAGAATTAGTATATTGGACAGATGATTTAGATTTTGGACAAGCAATAGCTAAGTCTTTTGAAGAAAGATATAAAGTAAAAGTTAATGTTCAAAAGGTTGGATTAGATTCAATGGATAAGATGATGCTAGATGGACCAACAGGTAATGGAGCAGATGTATTTATGGCTGCTAACGATAACTTTTCTAAAGGAAAAGATTCTGGAATTTTTGCTAAGATTAAACCATCAGTAAAAAAACAAGTAGAAGAAGTAACTAATGAAACAGCTTTAAAGACTGTTACTAGTGATGGTCAATTATATGGAATACCAGTTTCAATTGAAAGCTATGCTTTATTATATAACAAAGATTTAGTGAAGGGGAAACCAGCTGAAACATTTGAGCAAATTGAAAAAGAAGCTAATAAGTATAACGATAAAAATAATAATAAATTTTGGTTTTTAACTATTGCTACTGATGGTTATTCAGCTTATCCATTTTTGAGTGTAGATGGATTTAGATTATTTGGAGAAGATGGTAATGATGGAGATCATCCAGGTTTTAATACTAAAGAGTTTGAACAAGGCTTAGAAGCTATATCTAAACTTAAAAACATTATTCCAATTGATTCAGAGGATTTAAAATTACAAGCAAGTACTTTTTTAGAACAGAATTTTAAAAATGGAAAAACAGCCTATTATCCAATAGGGCCAAATGCGATAAAAGAATTAAAGAAATCAGGGGTTAATTTTGGAATTACTAAGTTACCAACTTATAAAGGAAAAGCAATGAGAGCATTTAGTGTTGTACAAAATGCACATGTTTCAGCTTATACAAAATATCCAAATGCATCACAACTTTTTGCACAGTATTTAGTTTCTAAAGAATCAGCAAGTCTTTTATATAGCAAAGCATATAAAATAACTTCAAGAAAAGATACATCAAATATAGATGGTATTAAAGATGATGAATATATGAAAGTATATGCAGATCAATTTAATAATACAGATCCAATACCTTCAACAAAAAGAATATCATATTTTTGGACAATAATGGAAAGTACATTAGGAGCAGTATTTGATGGAAATATAACGCCTAAGGAAGCAACAAAAAAAATACAAAAAGATTTTGATGCACTTGTACAAAGCGAGTAATTTTTGGAATTTTTACAGCAACTTGATTTAGTTTAAAAGTTTTTAATAATAAATAGTTATTTAAAGTAATTTTAGGAGGAATAACATGAACTTATCTTCAATAATACATGAGCCTAAAAGCTCATATTGTTATGCGTATAATAATGATACTATTCATATACGTTTAAAAACTGCAAAAAATGAAATGAAAAAAGTATTACTTTTAGCTGTGGACCCATTTAATTGGGTTCCAAAGAAAGATAACCCTGCAATATATGAATTTGAAATAGATTCTATTTTGAAAAATAAAATGGAGAAAGAGCAAGTTACAGAATTATATGATTGCTGGTTTATAGAAATAAAAGGAATTGAATGGAGAAGGCTTAAATATTGCTTTATTGTAGAAAATAATGATGAAAAATTTATTATTGGAAGTCATGATAGGATTAGGTATGAAGGAAATACAAAAGAACTTTATGATTTAAGTAATTATTTTAATTATCCATATATAAATGAAGAAGATTTATATATATGCCCAGAATGGGTTTCAGAAACAGTATGGTATCAAATTTTCCCAGAAAGATTTGCTAAAGGAAAAACTAATAGTAAAAAAGATTTTATTCCATGGGGAAACAATGAGATAGATGGTGCTGATAAGAAATTTGGTGGAAATCTTAATGGAGTAATAGATAAATTAGATTATATTAAAGAATTTGGATTTACTGGAATCTATTTTAATCCTATTTTTGAATCACCAAGTTCTCATAAATATGATACAACTAATTATTATAAAATAGATCCTGAATTTGGAGATAATGAAACATTTAAAATATTAGTAGAAGAGGCTCATAAAAGAGGAATAAAGGTAATGCTAGATGGAGTCTTTAATCATTGCGGATTTCTTCATCCTTTTTGGCAAGATGTTTGTAAAAATGGAATAAATTCTAAGTATTATGATTGCTTTTATATTTTAGATCCGTCAAAGTCAATAGTTCAAGGGGACTTGAAAAATGGATTACCAGAAGAATGTTCCAAAGAAAAATTAAATTATCGTACATTTGCTTTTACTCAAAGTATGCCAAAGTGGAACACTAAAAATAAAATAGTAAGAGATTATTTAATTGATGTAGGATGTTATTGGGTTAAAAATTATAATATAGATGGATGGAGATTAGATGTTTCAAATGAAGTTTCACATGATTTTTGGAGAGAATTTAGAAAAAAGATAAGAAGTATAAATGAAGATATATATATATTAGGAGAAAATTGGGATAATTCTTATCCTTGGCTTCAAGGTGATCAATTTGATGCGGTTATGAATTATGAATTTACAAGGCCAGTTTGGAATTTTTTTAGAGATGACAGTAATAAAGAAACTAAATACGATTTAGAAAAGTTTAAATCTTCTATTAGTAAGCTTTTAACTGATTATCCAAAGAATATAACTAAAAATATGTTTAATTTATTAGATAGTCATGATACAGCAAGAATTTTTAATATTGTAGGAAAAAATACTGAAATTGCAAAGTTAGCGTATGTTTTTATGATGACTTTTCCAGGATGTCCATGCATTTATTATGGAAGTGAAATTGGATTAGATGGTGATGAGCATTCTAATCGTAAATGTATGATTTGGGATGAAAGTAAACATAATAAAGAGTTATTTACTACTATAAAAAAATTAATTAACCTTAGAAAAAAATATAAGTCTTTTAATACAGAAAATATGAAGTGGATTAATATGAAAGAAAATTTGAATATTATTTTGTATAAGAAGTCAACAGAGAAAGAAATTTTATATGTGGTACTTAATAATTCATCTAATGAAGCTAATTTATCATTACCTGATGAAATAAAACAAACAAAATATATAAATTGTTATTCGGATGAGATATTAGAATTACAACAAAAATTATTGCTAAAGCCATATGAATTTAAATTACTGTTAAAAATAAAAAGATAGTAATATATCAAGGGGTAGTTTATACTATATTTCTTGGATAGAGGAAAAAATAAAATAGAAACAAGAAAATATAAAATTATTAGAAAAATATTAAAGCACTTACTTTGAGATGCTCTTTTTATAGTAGATAGTTAGAGTAATAAAACTGTAACTATCTAGGGAGGATATCTTAGGTAGGTGCTTTTGTGTTACCATTTAAAATTATAAAATATGATAGGTAATATATCTATAAACCTTATGTTATAATATTTATATAAAATTTGATTATAAATTTGGATATTAAAATATATAGTAAGACAATTTAAAAATGAATTAGTTGATAAACCTTTTGCAGGGAAATTAATATTAGAATTTTTGGAATATATATTTAAACCATATGCAAATGAAATATTAGAAGCTAAAGGAACTGACTATAGAGATATAATAAAATGGATATGGATAAGCATATTTTAAAAGAGTTTTTTAAAAGATATTATTATATTTAGAGAGTTAGTTGAGGTTAAAAAATAATAGGGATTTCAAAATCTTTAATTTTATAGTTTATAAAAGAAAGGAAAATGAAAATATGAAGTTGGATTTTTTAGGTGGAGCGTTAGAAGTTGGAGGAAGTTCTATATTATTAAAGATTAATAATAAAAATATACTTTTGGATGCTGGTATTAGACAAAATGCAAATAAAGACAGTATTCCTAATTTCAGGACAATTCAAGATAATGGAGGATTAGATGCTATTATTATAAGTCATGCTCATTTAGATCATATAGGATGTTTACCACTTATAAGTAATGAATATCCTAATGCTAAAATTTTTATGAATAACATGACTAAAGATTTGGTAAGGGTATTATTATATGATAGTTTAAAAATAATGAATAATAGAGAAAGTGAGATACCACTATATAGTGAAAAAGATGTTAAATTTACGCTAGATAGAATTTTTACTATAAACTACTTAGTTAGGTTTCCTATATTTGAGGATTTACATCTTACTTTTTATAATGCTGGACATATTGCAGGTGCAAGTTGTATTTATCTTGAAAGTAGAGAAGGGGCAATGTTTTATTCGGGAGATTTTTCTGTTTTTTCTCAGAAAACTGTTGAAGGTGCAAAACTTCCAAAACTTAGACCAGATGTTGCAATTTTAGAGTCTACTTATGGAGATAAACTTCACTCTAATCGTGAAGTTGAAGAAAAAGCTTTAATAAATATTGTTAATGAATGTATAGAAAATAATGGTAAAATGATAATTCCAGCTTTTGCTTTAGGAAGGGCTCAAGAGGTTATATTAATTTTAAAGAGTGCTATGAATAAAGGAAGTTTAAAAAAAGTAAAAGTATATGTAGATGGAATGGTTAGAGATATAAATAGAGTTTATAAAAATAATCCATTATATTTAAAGAATTCTTTAGGCAAAAAAATATTAAAAGGAATTGAACCTTTTTATGATGAAAATATTATAGAAGTAAAATTAAATGATAATAGAGAAGAAATATTATCAAAAAAAGAGCCTGTAGTAATAATTTCAAGTTCAGGTATGATTACAGGTGGACCCAGTGCTTTCTATGCAGAAAAAATAGCGACTATGGAAAATGGATATATAGTTATTACAGGATACCAAGATGAAGAATCGCCAGGAAAGAAAATTTTAGACTTAGCTAACGAAGAGGAAGAAGAAAGATATTTAAGTATTAATAATTTAAATATACCTGTAAAATGTACAGTTAAAAAAGTGGGTTTATCTGCACATGCTGATAAAAGCGAAATAAAAGGACTTATTGATAGGATATCACCAAGAAATATATTTTTGGTACATGGAAATGAAGAGGTTATAAAAACATTAGCAACAGAGGTATCACGTGATTTTATAGGAAGAACTTTTACACCAGAGTGTGGGGAGAGTATTAAAGTAAACATTAATAATCCTAGAAAACAATTAACAAAAAAAATTCCGTATTTAATGAATAAAGAAAGTAGAATTTCTAAAGAAAATATTAAAGAATTATGGGATTTTATTTCTAAAATTTATGAGGATAGATTGTTTACAATAGAAGAATTATTATATTTATGGAAAGGTAAAGTATCTTTTGATAATGAAGAAATAATTTATTTAAAAAATATAATTATAGATACTGTATATTTTGAAAGTGATAATAGAAGATTATTTTTATTTAAAGCTAAAAAAGAAGAAGATATATTAGAATCCTTAAAGCCAAAGCAAATCAATCAACAAATATTAATTGAAAAAGTAGAAGAGATTTTTAAAGAGTTTGAATATAGGAAGATAAGTATATTACTTCAAAATAAAGAAGTTATTTTAAATTTTGATTTTCCACAAGGGGTTGATAAATCTATAAAAGGATTAATGAAGAATTTTGAAGATGAAACATCATGGAAAATTAATATAAATGAAAAGATAAATAATGGTTCTGCAGAAATACTTATTAAAAAGTCGATTAATCCAAACTATATAAAAAAGATATCTTTTTATCCTGATAAATTTTATGTTGAAGTTTTTTTAAACTGCAAAAATATGTATGGAAAAGAAATATGTGATGATTTTCAAGAAAAAACAGGTTGGAAGCTTCTTATAACAGAAGAGGGAGAGAAAAGTGAAGTAGAAGATAAAAATAAAGTTTATTTTCAAGTTTCTGATTGCCCAATGATGGAACAAAATAATGCATTGCAAGCTATTGATAAAGCATTCGAAGAAGAAATACATAAACCATATAAAAAATGTATAAAAAATAACGAGAATGGAAAATATTTGGAACTTGTATTTATATCACCTAAAATTGGAGAAAAATTTTCAGAAAAATTAGGACATTTATCTAAGGAAACAGGATGGACAATAGCTTTATCAGATAAGGTTAATCAAGCAGAAATTATTAATATTTTAAAATTACTTTGTGATAAATATGATATAAAATTAAAAAAGAATCCATCATATCTTGGAAATATGAACTTTTTGATAACATTAACTGAAGAAATAGAAAATTTTAAAAAGTTAAAAGAAGAATTTGAAAAAGTTTCAGGATGTGTTTTAAATTTAAAATATAATTAATTTATTTTAAATTAGAGTTTGCCTATAAATAAATTTTAGCTAAATTAAGAATATATATGTTAAAATTTAAATCTTAAATAAAATAACATATAACTTAAAAAGCCAATGCTTAGTATTATTAAGCATTGGCTTGAATTTTTTAAAATTTATATCCAAAATACCGATACTCTAATTTTGACACCTATCTCTCGATAGGTGGGTGTTCTCACAGATATTTCAATCATCTTCAATGCCGTAAAAGGACTCACTTGAAAGTACATTTCCGTATCTAAATATTGAACTCCCGAAACTTAGCTGTAGGTTCAAAATAAGAGCCAGCGAATATTCTAGAATGTGTGAAGAAAACTATTTGTAAAACAGTTACTCTTTGTTGTGAGATTATAATAACATATTTAAATTCTATATACAAGAGATATATAGGTGGTAATTTAAAGGCGAAATTCATAATTTATTTATTAAATTGGATAGATTTTTAATAATAATCTATATGTTTACATTAAGTTGTAATTTGTAAGATATTATTTATATTTTAGGCTATGTTTTAAATAGATATTGAAGATCCTATATATTATACTTAAGTCATACATACAGATTTGAAGATAGTATTAAGGAAATAATGATATAATTAACATATAAGTAACTATTACAAAAACTATAAAAATTATTTTTTATAGTTAGAGAGGATTTGAGGAAAGAGGTAAAAAAAGAATGAATTTCGTAGCAATAGATTTTGAAACTGCAAATGAAAAAAGAAATAGTCCATGCTCTATAGGACTTGTTGTTGTAAAAAATGGTGAGATTATAGAAAAAGTACATCATTTAATAAAACCTAAAGAAATGAGATTTATGCCAATAAATATTGGAATTCATGGAATAAGACCACGTACGGTTGAGAATGAATTAGAATTTGATAAAGTATGGGAAAAAATTAAGCATTATTTTAATGATAATTTAGTAATAGCCCATAATGCTTCATTTGATATGTCTGTATTAAGAAAAACTCTTGAACTCTATAATATAGAAACACCAAGTTTTGAATATATATGTACAATGAAACTTTCAAGAAATTTTTATAGTAATCTTGATAATGCAAGGCTTAATACAGTAAATAATTTTTTGGGATATCAATTTAAGCATCATGATGCTTTGGCAGATGCAATGGCATGTAGTAATATTTTATTAAATGTATCAGAAGAATTAAAGTCAAAGGATATTAATGAAATATCAAGATTAGCTGGAGTAACTTTAGGATATGTAAATGAAAGTGGATATAAGCCGTCTTCAACTAAAGGGAGAATTTTTGAAAGATCTAATAAACAACCTTCAAAACAGAATGGAAATATAATGGACAATCTTAATTTTACCGCGTTTAAAGACGAGGTTGTTGTATTTACAGGTGGATTAGCTTCTATGACAAGAGATGAAGCAACAAGATTAGTAAGAAAGCTTAGCGGTACTGTTGGAAGTTCTGTAACAAAGAAAACAACATGTTTAGTGACTAATACAAAGGATATAGAAGATTTACATAGAGAAGAAATGAGTAATAAGCTTAAAAAGGCAGTAGATTTAAAGAAAAAGGGACAAAATATAGAGTTTTTAAATGAAGAAGCATTTTTGAAAAGATGTAAAAAGAATGTGAGTTGAATTTTTAAACGTCATTTCAAAATGTATTTAATAATTTAGAATGAGTAATTTTTATAAATAACTTAAAAAGCCAATGCTTAATGACTTTAAGCATTGGCTTGAAATTTCTTAAATATATATAAAATATCGATACTCTGATTTTGCCACCTATCTCTTGATAGTTGGGTATTCTCACAGATATTTCAATCAATCTTAATGCCGTAAAAGGACTTATGTGAAAGTACATTTTTTTATTTATATATTTAACTCTAAAAATTAATAAGAAGTCTTGTCTATTTTAAATTCATCAAGTTTTTTACCTTTTGAGCTTATAGCACATACTTTTATAGAAGCTGAATATATATCTACGACTAGAAAATGATACACAGCAATAGGGGGTACTATAACTCCTTGTTTACTTTTATATTTATCACGAAGTTTTTCACCGCCACCGCCTGCAATTACTTGAATAACATCTTTTTTATAGGCAAACAATTCATTACTAAATGAATTGTTAATTATTCTTCTAGAATAATTATGTTCATGTCCAGAGAAAACTATATCTATATCATATTTATCAATTATTCTCCAAAAACAATCTCTATCTTCAGGATATAAATCAAGGCAGTGACCTAAATGAGCTCCTGTAGGAAATGCTGGTGAATGTACAAAAACAAATTTATTTTTCTTATATTCTGAGGCTTTTTCTTCAAACCACTTAAATTGTACTTTATCAATTTTGTGTGTTGATCCATAATGAAAGGCATTAAGTACTATAATTCTAGTATCATCAAAATCTATATAATAAACTGTTTTATTATATCCATCAAGAAATTCGCTAGGGTTTAAATCATTATAAACATTACTAAATATTTTTTCAAATTTATCATCTATTGGCTCTATATTAACTTCATGGTTACCTACTACAGGTATTAATGGTTTATCTGGATGATATTTTTCTATTAAGTTTCTTAATTGGTTTAATTGAAAGGTTAGTACTTCTTCTTTACAACTTCCAGCCACAGTATCTCCACACATTACAATAAATTCAGGTTCGGGATCTAATTTACATGTTTGGCTCATTATTTCTTTTAATACTTTTTCATTTATACCATTTTTTTTGCCTTTTGAGTCACCAAAAATTATAAATCTCATTTTTTTCTCCTCTCATAATAGTAATGGATTAATTTAATGATGATTTATTTAGAATATTTTAACCATTTAGTATAAATATCAGGTCTGTTAGTTTTTACAAAATCTAAGAATTGTTTTTTATAACCAAGCTTTTGTAAGCTTTTAATAATTAAATATGGATATATAGTTTTCTTTTTCAGAGCTCTAGCAGTATCGATGAGTCTTATTTCATCTGATGAACTTAGGAAAATATGAAATGGAGCTGCATCTAATCGAGAATAGCCTACTAAGTTCATAGCTTCATAAATTTCAATAATCTTATTTGAAATATTTTCAGTAAGGGAATGTGTTGATAAGTATTTATCTAACTCAATACCATCTATATATTCACGTATAATATAATCTTCACCAAACGAATAAAGTCTTGGAAAATGAGAATCTATTTGAGCCATAGCTAAAGTTTCTATTTCATCATGGCAAATTTGTTTTCTTTTAAAAATTTTTATACATTTATATGAGTCAATTTTGTATACCTTACCTTGAGTTCCAGCACCTAAAAATTCCAAGTGTTTTATATTGAATCCAGCATATAATTTAATAATAATCACCTGATCAAATAGTAATACAAGATTAATATATGACTAATAGCATTATTTTGATTTAATATATTTATATTTAATTTTTAATTAAAAACAAGATGAGATGTTTAAATAGACAAGAACAACATTTATATTATGTTAGATATGATGTTTATAGCAAGTTTAAAAGTATTGATTAATAAGTTAGAGTTTAAATAATTTAAAAAGCCAATGCTTAACATTATTAAGCATTGGCTTGAAATTTCTTAAATATATCCAAAATATCGATACTCTGATTTTGACACCTATCTCTCGATAGGTGGGTGTTCTCACAGATATTTCAATCAATTTCAATGCCATAACAGGACTTACTTGAAAGTACATTTCCATATCTAAATATTGAACTCCCGAAATTTAACTGTAGGTTCAAAATAAGAGCCAGCGAATATTCCAGAAAGTATAAAGAAAACTATTCGAAAAACAGTTACTCTTTGTTGTGAGACTATAATAACACATTTCAATTTTCTATACAAGGGATATATTAATGGTAATTTAAAGGCAAAATGTATAATTAATTTATTAAATTAAAAAAATATTTATTATAGAAATTATTCTTAAAATTATAACAGTTAAAAAATTTAGTGGAGATTTTTTAGAGTTATAGATTTGAAATTATTTATTACAACTATACTTTTTTAATTCATTTATTACATTAAAGATTTCTTCATCAGTAGTTTGTTCAAAATTTTCATAATATGAACCTACAGCATAAAAATCATATGGAATAAATAAACAGATAACTTCATCGACAATCTTTTCTAACATAGAAATTGTATTTTGCGGTGCTATTGGTATAGCTAATATGATTTTTTTTGCATCATGTTTTTTTATTGATTTTATAGCAGCTTGTATTGTAAAACCAGTTGCAATTCCATCATCTATAATTATTACTGTTTTGTTTTTTACATCAGGAAAGTTTTCATTACCTTTATATTTATTTAATTTTTTTTTAATTTCATCTATCTGTTGAAACATTTCATTTTGTATATATTCTTTAGAGATGTTTAACATATCTATATATCTTTCATCAAGAAGATATGTTCCGTCTAAAGATACAGCACCAATGGCAACTTCTTTATTATAAGGTAAACTAATTTTTCTTGGAATAATCAAATCCCATTCAAATTTGAATTTTTTAATAGTTTCATATGCTGTTATTATTCCACCTCTTGGAATAGCAAGAACTATAGGATTTTCATCCTTAAATTTTTTTAGATTTATAGAAAGTTGTTCTCCAGCATCTTTTCTATCTATAAACATATTATCAACTCTTTCTCTTAATATATAGATTAGTTTGATTTTAATTTATAAAATTATTCTAGAAATATTATTTTATGAATATGCAATAATGTATTTAAATAATTAATATGGATTATATAAAATAAATAAAGGAATGTCTCAAAAACATCTTTATTTACCATATTTAAACAAATGTTGATATTAAGTATAATGGCAAATTCTTCTGCCCATGAGCTTTATACTTAATATGAACTTTTTTATATAGTATATTGATTTTGAGACAATCCCTTTAAAATTAGAGTAAATTATTAAGATATACTTATAAAATTTCTAAAATTTCTACTGTATATTTCTCCTCTGGAGCAATAACTTCAACTATGTCACCTTGCTTTTTGCCAGCTAAAGCTTTACCTAAATCAGATTCTATACTTATTTTCATATTTTCTGGATCTAAATCCATAGTAGTTACTAAAGTTATGATGTCTTCAAATTCATCTTCTACAAATCTAATTTTAGCTTTACTATTAATACCTAATGTTGATGTATCTATATTATTATCATCTATTACAGTTGCCGTTGAAATCATAGTTAATAAATATTGAATTCTATTATCATTTTCTCTATAGTTCCTACAAGCTTCTTTATATTCTGCATTTTCAGACCTATCACCATGTGCAGCTGCTACTAACTTTTCTTTTGCTATTTCAGCTCTTTTTACGGTCATTCTATAGTCTAATTCCTCTCTTAATTTTTTTATATTTTCTTCTGTTAGTATATTATTCATAAAAAATTAAACCTCCCCTAACATGTGTTATATATAATATTATATAATATATAGAAAAAATAAAAGTCATTTAATATATTTAGTATATTTTAATAGTCATCATCTTCGTAGTGAGCCCAACAAAATTGGTCATCAGCTAATTTTTGTACTTTCTCTTTTCCTAAGGATATTTTATTTTCTATATATAATGCTTCATCTTCAAATATGCAATTTAAGTCCATATCTTCACACCAACGGAATTTAGCATATAGTATTAATTCTTCAATAGATATTCCTGCACATCTTATCACATCTTCAGTTAATTCTTCAAGTTCAATTTGAGCATTTAAAAAATTATAATCAGTTTGTCCAGTAAAATATGAAGTTCCTTTTTTTATAATATTATCTGAAGCTTCTATTCCTGTTGTGGAAAATCTGATGATTGGTTTATAAGACCAAGAGTATTCGTAAGAAAGTAAATTTAATTCATTTGAAGGAATAGAAACAAATTCTAAATCGTTTGTACCTTCATCAGAAAAAATATGTATTGAAGCACATATTTTATTACTTAAATTTAATAAATTCTCTTTTTCTTCTCCTTCTTTAAAGCAAAACCAAGCATCTGAAAAATGTTCATTTGTAATATATATATTCATTTATAATCACCTCATAATAATATAATTTAACCATATAAAAAAATAATAAATCAAATATGTTAAGAATATTAGCGTATTATTTTTTATGTTTTAAATAGTTTTTAAACACTTATAATTATATACTAAGTTAAATATTATGTAAGTATATAACTAATTATTTAGAAAAAAATAGTATTGACATACTAAATATAAACCTTTACCATATCAATATAACATATAATAATCCTAATTATACCTAAAAAGTATAATTATTAAATTTGACTTGTCATTATCAATAGAAGATAAATCAAAGGGGAGATGTATTATGGATAAAGGGAAATATATTGAGGAAATTCGTAGAGCTATGATTAGAGATTTTGAAGAAAAAGAAAGTTTTACGTTAGATGAAGGGGTTAAGGCAATAAAAGACTTATATAGTGTAAGAGAAGATAGTGAAGTATCTAATGATATTATAAGCTCTATAGAGAATACTATTAATACCATTGCAAAGAAAATAGGAATCAATAAAGTTACAGTTAGTATTTTTAAGTATAAAAATGTTAGAGATAAAGTAACTATAGATGAAAATATGGTACTTTGGTATGATGGTTTTGAACGTATAGGAAAGGCATCAGGAATAAAGAGTATAACAGAAAAAACAGTGGATAATGTTCAAGAAATACTAATAGAAAAGATTAATGGAAGAGCTATAAGAATAAATGATAGAGCTTTTATTTTAGGATGGGAATAAATTAAGTATATGAAATTAATCTTATATTTTAAATTATTGTTGATATTTTAGTTGTAGATTAAAATATCAGCAATAATTAACAAAAAGAAAACTGGAATCGATACCGAAAATAAAATTTTTATATAGAAGGGGATGTTAATAAGATGATATGGTTTGTTATAATAGTTTTTATTATAGTCTTAATAGTGGGAGGAAAAACATATTCTAAGTCAAATACTAATCAAAAAAGTAATCAAGAAAAAAATAAAGATTTAGAAACTTTTAAGATAAATAAGATTAAAGAAGGAAATTTAAACAAAATAGAAGAAAATTCAAATAAAGAAAAAGATAATAAAACAATGATGCAATATTTTGAATGGCATTATCCTAATGATGGTTCTCTTTGGAATAAGCTTAAAGAAGAATCAAAAGAACTAAAGGGGGTAGGAATTACCTCTTTATGGATACCACCAGCATATAAAGGTGCAAAAGGAATAGATGATGTTGGATATGGTATATATGATTTATATGATTTAGGAGAATTTAATCAAAAAGGTACTATAAGAACTAAGTATGGAACAAAAGATGAATATATATCAGCTATAAATGAAGCACAAAAAAATGGTATAGAGGTTTATGCTGATATAGTATTCAATCACAAATGTGGAGCAGATGAAAGTGAATTAGTAAATGCACAACTTGTTGATAAAAATAATAGAAATAAAATTATTGAAAATTCTAAAGATATTAAAGCCTTTACTGTATTTAATTTCCCAGGAAGAGGAGAGAAATATTCTTCTTATAAATGGAAAGCTAGTGATTTTACAGGTGTTGACTTTGATGATTTAAATAAACATAAAGGAATTTTTAAATTTTCAAATAAGCAATGGTCTCAGGATGTAGATAATGAAAATGGAAATTATGATTTTTTAATGGGTGCAGATATAGATATGGATAATCCTAATGTGATTAATGAACTTAAAGCATGGGGAGATTGGTATATAAAAGAAACTAACATAGATGGAATAAGGTTAGATGCAATAAAACACATAAAATTTGATTTTTTTAAGGATTGGTTAGATCATGTAAGAATGACTAGTGGTAAAAAATTATTTGCTGTAGGAGAGTATTGGTCTGGAGATATAAATAAACTTAAATATTATAAAGAGAAAGTTCAAGATAGTATGTTACTATTTGATGTTCCTCTTCATTATAAATTTTTTGATGCAGCAAACTTAGAAAGTGAATTTGATATGAGAAGTATTTTAAGAGACACTTTAGTAGAATATGATGAAAAATGTGCTGTTACTTTTATCGAAAATCATGATACACAACCAGGGCAATCACTTGAATCTTGGATAAAATCATGGTTCAAATTATTATCATATACTTTTATATTAACAAGAAAAGAAGGCTATCCTTGTGTTTTTTATGGTGATTATTATGGAATACCTGAAAAGAAATTTCCGGGTTTTAAAAAAGAACTTGATGTGATTTTAAAAGTAAGAAAAGATTATGCTTATGGAATTCAACATGATTATATAGATGATAAAAATGTTATTGGATGGACCAGAGAAGGAGATGATTTTCATGAAAACTCTGGAATAGCTGCATTAATTTCTAATGGAAGAAAAGATAACAAAACTATGTTTATTGGAGAAAAACATTCTGGAATGGATTTCTTTGATATATCAGGTAATATTAAAGAAAAAGTAGTTATAGATGAAAAAGGATATGGTAATTTTAGTGTGAATTCTAAATCATATTCTATTTGGATTAAAGAATAAATATTTTTTAAGTTAAAGATGACTAGATTAAAAGTCATCTTTTTTAATTTTATATAAAATTAAAAAATTATTCATTAGAAGTTATGAAATATTAATAAAATATAACATAGTAATTTTATTCTATAGTAAGCAATTATCTGGATTATAAAGGTTCTTAAATAAAAATCGCAAAATTTTTATTAACATACATAAAATTAGGTTCTATGAATAATTTTGGAATATTAAACATAGTATAAAGTAGAGTAACTTGAGGAGGAATAAGAGATGAATTTTATAATAAATAAGCTCGGTGAAACCTTTAGAGATAAAAAAGTATACTTTTTTATGGTACTTATAATGTTTTGTTTAGGAATATCCTTTGGTCTTTATGTAGTTAAGTATATGAGTCCATCAAATAGAAATGATCTGGTGAGTTATTTTTCAAGTTTTACATCTTCAATAGGGGATAACCCTGTTAATTATGAAAATTTGTTATTTAATGTTATAAAGAAAAATATATTATTAATAGTACCTATATTTATATTAGGTTTAACTTTTTTTGGTATGCCATTCATATTAATTTTAGATATGTTAAAAGGATTTACACTTGGGTATACATTTTGTTTTATAATGACAACATTTGATGGAAAAGGTATTGGACTAGCACTAGCATCTGTAATTCCTCAGAATTTAATATATATTCCTTGCTTTATAGCATTAAGTGTTATAGCATTAGCTATGTCTACTCAAAGATTTAAAGGGAAATTTTTAAAAAGAGCAAATACCAATGATCCATTCTTAAGTTTTATAGGAAACAAACTAATAATAATATTAGTACTATTTATGATAGGAGTATTGGTAGAAACTTATGTATCACCTAACTTTGTGAAATTTGTGGTTTCTAAATTTTATTAAGAGATAAAGGATAAGATACATGTTTTATTTATTATTTCTTTTATGTGCTTAATGTAAAAAGTTATAAACTTAAGATATAAATCATGGTAAAGAGGGAAAAAAGATAATTTTGTCGAATAATAATCATAATCAATGGTATAGGAGAGAGTAATGATAGATATTATAAATAATTATAAAGAATATTTATTTAACAGTGGAAAAAGTGAAAATACTATATATGCTTATGTAACGGATGTGACATTGTATCTTAAGTTTTTAAATAAAAAGGGTATAGATGTATTTAAAAGTGATGATTTAACAGTATTAGCATATATACAACATTTATTAGAATCTGGTAAATCAGAAAGATCTGTAAATAGAATAGTAATAAGTCTTAGAAGTTTTTACTCATATTTGAAAGGTGAATCTTTAATTAAAGAAGTTCCAAAGATAGAATATAAGAGTTCAAAAAATAATAGGAAGCTACCACAGATTTTAACTATTGATGAAGTGGACAAGATAATAAGAACAGTAGAAAAAGATTGTCCTAAAGGAATACGTGATAATGCATTACTAGAATTAATGTATGCAACAGGTATGAAGGTATCTGAGCTTATCTCTTTAAATGTAGACGATGTAAATCTTGAGTTACATTTTGTAAGATGCACTGATAGTAAAAATTATGAGAGATTGATACCAATAGGAAGAAGTGCTTGTAGAGCACTAAATGAGTATTTAAGTATAAGATATAAAATTGCAGAATGTGGAGTACAAAATTTATTTGTAAACTTAAATGGACATAAACTAACAAGACAAGGAATTTGGAGAATAGTTAAAGAATATTCTAAAAAAGCAGATGTGGATAAGGATGTAAACTTAAACACTTTTAGACATTCATTTGCAGTTCACCTTCTTCAAAATGGTGCAAATGTAAGAGCCGTACAAAAATTATTAGGAAATCAGGTATTAACATATATGGATACTTATTATGAAATCATTAATAATGATAAAATAAACTTTATATATATGAATACTCATCCTAGAGCTTGATTTCATGTTATTTTTTTAGAAATTTATTAAAAATAAAACTTAAATAAATTCAGTAATGGTGGTATATGGATTGATTTCTATGTTCTGCCATTAATTTTTGACTTAAATTACATAAGATAGTAAAATTATTGAGGAAAAGATGTGAAATGTGTAGTATTTGAGTTAGGAGGCAAAATGTAATGAATGAAAAGTGGTATGAACAAGTTTTTGTAACTGCATTATTTTTATAATTAAAAACGTACTAGATCGTAAAAAATGATAAACATAATTTTTAGAAATAAGATTTATAAAGTAAAAAAGCAATAGATAAAAATTAAATATATTTATCATTTATTGAATTATACCAGATTAAATGGTAAAATAATACAAGAAAATATAAAAATTGTACAAATGAGAAGGAGAATAAGATGAAAACTACGAAAAAGTTCTTAAGTTTATTATTAGTATTACTAATATCGATGTTTTCAGTAGGATGTGGGCAAACAAAAACCAAACAGAATACTAGTCAAAATGATTTAACAAATCTAAAAATACATTATATTGATGTTGGACAAGCTGATTCAGAATTAATTCAAATTGATGGAAAGAATATTTTAATAGATGCAGGATGTAATGATAATAAAGCATTGAATTATTTGAAATCTATTGGAGTTAAGAATTTAGATTATGTAATAGCAACTCATCCGCATGAGGATCATATAGGTGGAATGGCTACTATAATAAATAACTTTAATATTGGAGAGTTTTATGCTCCAAAAGTTACTCATACAACTAAGACTTTTGAAAAAATGATAAAAGCTCTTCAAAGTAAAGGGGCAAAGATTACTGCTCCAACTGTAGGAGATACATTAAATATAGGAAATTCAACATTGCAATTTTTAGCACCTAATAGTAGTAAATATGAAGATTTAAATAATTATTCTATAGCTACAAGATTAAAGTATGGAAATAAATCATTTGTTTTTACTGGAGATGCTGAAGCTTTAAGTGAAAATGAAATATTATCTAAACAATTAGATATAAGTGGAGATGTACTTAAATTAGGTCACCATGGAAGTCATTCTTCAACAAGCCAAGCTTTCTTAGATAAAGTTAATCCAAAGTATGCAATAATTTCTTGTGGTAAGGACAATGACTATGGACATCCACATAAAGAAACAATGGATAAACTAAATGCTAAAAATATAAATGTATTTAGAACAGATTTAGAAGGAACTATAATAGCAACTTCAAATGGGAATGATATTACATTCAATGTAAGTCCACTAAATAATAAATCAAATATATCAGGAAGTAAAGAAAAATCAACTATATCAAAGAATAATAATGATTTAACTACAAATGAACCTGTACAAGAAGAAAAAATTGTTTATTGGACAAAAGGAGGAAAATCATATCATTATGATAAAAATTGCAAATCACTTGCTAAAAGTAAAGAAGTTTTAGAAGGTTTTGCTTCAAGTTGTCCTAAAACAGATCCTTGTAATAATTGTGTTAAATAAATATATTAAAGCAAGCTCAATAATTATTTTTAGAGGTAGATTAGATGTTAAAGTTTAATCTACCTTATTTTTTTATGAATATAAATACTGTTTTAAGGTTAATATTATTTTTAATTTTATTAAAAAATAGTATTTAGTGATAAATATTTTAAACTTAAGTTATTTATTATATAGTATGTTGAAATATGATTTTTAAAATAAAATTTTGAATTTAATCTGGAATTATATTTAACAAGCTAATTTAAATAAATGTAAAATTTAAATTTCAATATATATAGTATTAATGCTAACTTTAGTATATAGATTATATATCTATTGTAAACTAAACATTGAAATTTTTTAAAGAATAAAAAAATTATTAAATCTTTGGTGATTTTAGATTTTATTATCATATTATTTATCCTTTTGGTAACACTAATTCTGAAAGGAGGAAGAATGATGAAAAATAATATGAAAAGATTTATATCTTTTGCTTTAATTTTAATTTTTACAGTATTATTAGTTCCAATAAGTTCTGCAAAGGCAACTACATTAAAAGATGAGGATAAATCTGAGGGTATGAATGTTGAAGCCAAATCAGCTTTATTAATTGAACCCAATACAGGAAAAGTGCTTTATGAGAAAAATCCAGATGAAAAATTTGCTCCAGCATCTGTAACTAAAATAATGACAATGTTACTTACTATGGAAGCAATAGATAGTGGAAAAATGCAACTAGATGATAAGGTAACTTGTAGCGAAAATGCGAAAAAAATGGGTGGAAGCACAATGTTACTTGATACAGGAGAAATAAGAACTGTAGAAGAACTTTTAAAAGGCGTAGCTATAGCTTCAGGAAATGATGCAGCAGTTGCATTAGCTGAATATATAGCAGGAAATGAAGCCGATTTTGTTGTATTGATGAATAAGAGAGCACAAGAGTTAGGAATGAAAAATACAACATTTAAAAATTGCAATGGGTTGCCAGCTGAGGGACATTTATCAACAGCTACAGATATAGCAATAATGTCTAGAGAATTGTTAAAGCATCCAAAAGTATTAAAATATACAGGAACTTATATGGATTCTATTTCAGAGGGAAGAAAATCTCCAATTGAACTAGTAAATCATAATAAATTAGTTAGATTTTTTGAAGGCTGTGATGGATTAAAGACTGGTTTTACTAGCGAAGCGAAATATTGTATTTCTGCTACTGCAACTAGAAACGGAGTAAGAATGTTAACAGTAATTATGGGTGCTCCGACATATAAAATAAGAAATAGAGATGCAGGAATATTATTAAATCATGGTTTTTCAAAATATGAGGGTAAAAAAGTAGTATCAAAAGATGAAGATGTAGAAAAAGTGCCTATGAATAAACAAGGAGATAAATTCTTTATGGCAAAAGCAAAGGATGACTTAACAGCAGTAATACCTAAAGGTAGTAGTGCTGAATTAACTAAGAAAATTGTTATTGATGAATTAAAACCAGAATATAAACAAGGCGAAATCGTTGGTAAATGTGAAGTCTACTTAGGAGAAGAAAAAGTAGGAGAAATAGACATATATTCTGATAGAGATATTAAAAAAGGTAATATATTTGATAACATTAAGTATAATATTAAGAATTTATTTGAAAAAGGCGTATAGAATAGATGTACATAGAACGTGGATAGATTAAATTAAACTGCTTCTGTCAAGTAAACAGAGGAAATAATAAAAGATTATGCTGCTAAGGTATGCTTCCTATATTCAATAGGATACATACCTTTTAATTTTTTGTAATCTTTTTGTATTATATTAAGCAATATAGTTGATTTTTAACTAATAATCTTGTTTAAAATCTATATAATTGTTATTATGTAAAGAAGAGAATTAAAATAACAGATATCCATGCTGTAAAAGGTGGGTGAATATATGGATTTTCCTAATATTAGGATTAAAAATTTTGAAGGACCATTTGATTTATTACTTCATCTAATAAAAAAAAATCAAATGGATATTTATAATGTAGAAATATCAAAAATAACAAATCAATATTTAAAATATCTTGATGATATGAAAGTTATGGATTTAGAACTTACTTCTGAATTTATTGTTGTAGCAGCTACATTAATTGAAATAAAATCTAAACATTTATTGCCAAAATCTAAAAAAGAAGATGAAGAGGAAGAAGATCAAGAAAAAAATCTTCTTGAGAAACTCATAGTATATAGAAAAATAAAGAAAGCGGCAGAATTTTTCAAAGAAAAGCATATAAGTTCAGGAGAATTGTATACAAAAAAGCCTGAAATAATAGAAGAAATTAAAATCCCTGAAAGTAATGAGGATTTACTTAAAAATTTAACTCTTTTGGAATTATATAATATGTACAATAATCTTTTAGAAATTTATAATAATAAGCGAAATACAGCGAATGTAATTCAAAAGAAAATATTTGTTGATAAGTATAAAATCGAAGATAAAATGGATCATATATTACTTTTATTAAAAGAAAATGAAGTAAACAGATTTTCAGAAATAATGGCTAAATGTGAATGTAAGTTAGAATGCATTGTAAGTTTTTTAGCATTACTTGAAATGATAAAGTTAAGGAAAATTAAGGTATACCAAAGCAATAATTTCAATAACATAATAATTGAAAGGAGAGACGAGGTTGAAGAAGAATAGTACATTACAAATTCAATTTATAGAAGAGTTTACGAAAAAATCTTTAAAATCAGCAATAGAAGCATTATTATTTGCTAGTGGAGAACCATTAAGTTTAAAAGATTTATCAATTTACCTTGAAGAAGAAAAAGAGGCAGTTGAATCAGTTATACATGAAATGATTGAAGAATATGAGAAGCAAGAAAGAGGTATAAAGCTTATTTTTATAAAGGGATCGTATCAATTAGTTACTAAATCAGAAAATAGTAATTATATCCAAAAACTTTTAAAAAAGAGTAAAAGACAATCATTATCACAGGCATCATTAGAAAGTTTAGCTATTATAGCATATCAACAACCTATAACAAGAATTGATATCGATGAAATAAGAGGTGTAAAATCTGAAAGTGCTATACAAAGATTAATAGAAAGAGAACTTGTTAAAGAAGTAGGAAGATTAGAAGTTCCAGGAAGGCCTATATTATATGGCACAACAGAAGAATTTTTAAGACAATTTGGAATTCAAGACTTAAAACAACTACCATCATTAGATTTTTTTGCAGAAGAAAATTCTCAATATAATATTATTGATGAAGAGTTTAATGAGGACTAGCTAAATTTTAGGTATATGAAATAAAATAATAGATCAAATAGACGAGCATATTGATTTATCATTATTTTAAAATATATATTATATATTAAAATAGGTGTACTGAATTCAATCAGTACACCTATTCCATGTTAATGTGTATGAAATTAAAAAATTAGGAGTTATTTTTAATCAGATGTAGTATCATTAGAAGAAGGGTTAATTTCTTCTGTAATATCTACATCGATATTAGTAGTATTACCAGATTTATTATTTTTATTCTTTTTTCCTACATCTTTTATTAAATCTTTTACAATATCTATAACTTGAGGAACGGTATCAACAATTCTATCATAAGTACAATCTTGATCAACTGGTAGCATTCTTACCCCATCATCTTTAACAACTAAGAATGCAACTGGTTTAACAGAAACTCCAGCACCAGAACCACCACCAAATGGAAATTTTGATTCTTTATTAGCATTTTGTTGTAGTGTAGAGTATTCTGCACCCCCTGATGCAAAACCAAAACTTAATTTAGAAATAGGTATTATATAAGTACCATCTTTTGTTTCAACAGCATCACCTATTACTGTATTTACATCAATCATATCTCTAAGATTTTCCATTGTACTTCTCATTAAGTTCTCAACAGGTTGTTCATTTGTCATAATATTACCCTATTAAGGGTCCACCTCCTTTGAATAAATCATACATTTAAATATAATGATTAATATATTTATAATGTTTGCAATTGAAAAGAATAATATACTTGAAATTTCAAATTTTACTAAAATTTTATCTTTAAATACAGGATTTATATTAAATTTAAATTTATTTGTTTTAAATAATATATTAAAAATAAAATATATTATAGGACATGCTTGACATAATATACCATATGAAATTGCGGTATTTGCTGCATCGCCAAGTGAATAATATAAATTTCCTGTTAAATTAACAAATGGTTTGAATTTTGAATTATAAAGTTTATTAATTAAAAATCTTTTATTTATTTTTTTAAATAATTTAATATGACTTTCTTTTGATGGCTTCTTTTTATCTTTTTTATTAACAGTTTCTTTTTTTTCTAATTTAACATCATGTGTAGTCTTTTTTTTTGACAAAATAATAATTTTATATAATTTTATATAATAATCTTCATCTGAAAAGTACATACTAATTTTTAAAGGAAAAGGTATTAATATAATTAATAAAATTATTAAGCAAATAAAAAATAATTTCATAAATATACCTCCAACTGTTATACATTTTATAAGTATTGACAGATTATCTAAAAATAAAACCATTTTTTTTATAAGTATAGGTTTAAAAATTAACTTTAAAGGAAAACTAGGATTAAATAGTAATTAAGAAGGTGAGTATTATGAGAAAAATTATCAAAAATAATATAATAGTGTTATTAATTAATATTATTATTATTCAAATTTTCTCAACGACTGTTCAAGCAGATAATAAAATAAAAAATAATTTTAGAGTTAATGCAAGATGTGCAATTGCTTTAGATAGGGATTCAGGTCAAGTCCTTTTTGAACAAAATGGATATGAAATAGTACCTATGGCGAGTACCACTAAAATACTTACAGCAATTATTGCTATTGAACAAGGTAAGTTAGATGACAAAGTAACTATAAGCAAAAAAGCTGCAAGTATTAGAGGATCTAAGGTGGGGTATAAAGCAGGAGAAGAAATTGCATTAAAAGAGTTAGTATTTGGTCTTATGTTTAAATCAGGAAATGATGCAGCAATAGCTATTGCAGAATCTTTAGGAGGTTCAATAGAAGGATTTGCTGAAATAATGAATCATTATGCAAAAGGAATAGGAGTATTAGATTCACATTTTGAATCACCACATGGATTAGATAGTAATTCACATTATTCATCAGCATATGATTTAGCCATATTAACATCTAAAGGAATGCAATATGATTTATTTAGAGAAATTGTTGGAAGTAAACAAATTTCAAAAAATAAATATAATTTTACAAGAGATTATAATAATATAAATAAAATACTTTGGCTTATACCAGGAGCAAATGGGGTAAAAACAGGATATACAGGTGGAGCAGGTAAATGTTTAGTTTCATCTATTAATCATAATGGTAAAGATATAATAATAGTTGTTTTAAATTGTACAGATAGATGGAATCAAACACAAAAAATATATAATCATGTTTTAGAAACAGTTGCGTTTGAAAATCATAATGTTAAAGAACTTGTTTATGGAAATTTTAAATAACATATAAGATAAGATGTAATGCTATTGAGTTTTAATATTATTATATTTTAAATAAGATAAAAAATCAGGAAGCTTTTTTGCTTCCTGATTTTTTTAGTTATATTTTAGAATTTAATTATTCTTCATTATGTCTTGTAAAAACTAAATCTTCATTATTTGAGAGATTTTCATCAAATTTATATCCTTCTAAATCAAATTTTTTTATATTATCTACATTATTAATTTGATTTTTCATTATAAATGCAGTCATAAGACCTCTTGCTCTTTTGGCTTTTATAGATATTATTTTATATTCACCATTTTTATATTCTTTAAATATAGGAGTTACTATTTTTATATTAGGATTTAATTTTTTTATATCTTCTATTGATTTAAAGTATTCGTAAGAAGCAAGGTTAACTAATATATTATTTTCTGTTTTTGATATGTCTTTTAATATTTTATTTATTAATTTATTATCCCAATACTCATATAAATTTTTATAGTTATTAAATATAAATTTAATTCCCATTTCTAACCTATATAGATTTATTCCATCAAATGGATTTAAAAGTCCATAAAGTCCAGATAAAATTCTTAAATGTTCATTTGTATAAAAAAAATCTTCCTCATTAAAACTTCCAACATCTATACCGTTAAACACATCTCCTTTAAATGCAATTAAACATTGTCTTGAATTTTCTAAAGAGTCAGTCCATTTTTCAAATCTATCTTTATTTAATGTAGCTAATTTATCACTTATTTTCATAAGTTTTGATAAAGAAAATGAATCATATTTTTTCAATTCATTTACTAAAATCTTAGCTTCTCTTAAAAATTTAGGTTTTGTCATTGGTAAATTCTTATTTGTTTTATTAAAATCCAAAGTTTTAGATGGAGAAATTATCACTAACATTATTTTACCTCCATGTAATGTCTTTTTATAACATTATATATTATTTAATAATTATTTTCTATATGTTTAGTTTATAATTATTAAATTTTAAGTCTAAATAAGAGAATTTTGTCATACATTATTTGTATCAAAATAATTTCAAAATTATAAATTATTATTGAGGAGCAATTTTACCAGAAGGAGATAGAATGATAAAAGAAGCAATAGATTGCATCGATGCTGGAACAGAATATTGTCCGTGTAAGCTTGCTGAATCGGGAGACTGTTTATTATGTTCGCAGTTACAAGGAGAATGTTTTTGTGATTGCTTAAATTGGAAGGGGGTTTGCATATATCAAGAATTATTTAACAATGGCAATAAGGCTAAAGAAGGTAGAAAAAGTTATACATGTGCTGTTAAAGAAATAACTAATTTTAATAAAGAAGTTGTTATGATTAAATTTGAAGCTCCTCATAAATTAGCTTTAGATTTAGTTAAGCCAGGTAGTTATATATTTGTTAGAACAAACGAAAATGCTTATTTTGATATTCCAATTTCCATTATGGAATCGAATATAGAGACTAATATAATAACAATATTAATAGAGATTAGAGGTGTAAAAACTAAAAATGTTTTAAATATTAAGGAAGAAGATAACATAGTAATTAGAGGACCTTATTGGAATGGTGTATTTGGAATTAAAAATATACTTGCTCAAAAAGGAGGTAAATCATTAGTACTTGCAAGAGGAATAGGAGTAGCTCCAATGATGCCTGTAATACGGAAATTAATTGCACAAGAAAATGATGTTAATGTGGTGATTGATAGAACCCCATTTAAAGATAATTTTGCTAGTAATCTTTTAGAAGAATATTCAATAAAATCTAAAGACTATAATTTATTAGAAGCTGGGAAATTATCAGATTATTGTAAGGTCATTATTAAAGATGCATTGAAGGAAGGCGTTAAATTTATTCATATAGCTGGTGCTGATATTTTAACTTATAACGTTATAGAATATTTGGATAATTTAAATAGACAAGATGTTTTATTATCTTGTTGTAATAACTTTAAAATGTGTTGCGGAGAAGGGGTTTGTGGTGCTTGTACTGCAAGATTTTCTGGTCATAGAGTAAAAAGATTCTGCAAAGAGCAGTCTGATCCAAGGAGTATATTTGAAGGGAGAAGATTTATATGAAGGTTGTTATTATTGGTGGAGGTTGGTCTGGGTGTGCCGCAGCAATCAGTAGCCGAAAAGCTGGAGCAGAAGTTGTTGTAATTGAGAAAACTGATCTTTTACTCGGATTAGGTAATGTTGGTGGAATAATGAGAAATAATGGAAGATATACAGCTTCCGAAGAACTTATTGCTTTAGGTGCAGGTGATTTAATAAAAATTTCAGATAAAGTAGCAACACATACTAATATAGAATTCCCAGGTCATAAACACGCCACTTTATATAATGTAAATATTATTGAAGGAGAGGTTAGAAGATATTTAGAGACATTAGGCATAAAAATATTGATTGAAAGTAGAGTTAATGACGTTAAATTTGATGGTAATAAACTTCATGGTGTATATTTAAGTGATGATACGTACATTGATGGAGATGTATTTATTGAAACTACTGGTACAACTGGACCAATGGGAAATTGTTTGCGTTATGGTAATGGATGCTCAATGTGTGTATTAAGATGTCCAGCTTTTGGTCCTAGAATAAGTATTAGTGAAAGATGTGGTGTTTCTGATATTCAAGGTGAAAGAGATGATGATGTACTTGGTGCATTTTCAGG
Source organism: Clostridium weizhouense (assembly GCF_019431045.1). GTDB lineage: Bacteria > Bacillota > Clostridia > Clostridiales > Clostridiaceae > Clostridium > Clostridium weizhouense. The sequence continues at coordinate 37,314 of NZ_JAHXPT010000003.1, forward strand.
TTCTTGTAAACTTGCTAAAGAAAGTTTATCAGAAGAAATTAAAAATAAATTAGATAAGGATGGTGTTGTAGTTTTACAAATTCCTAAAGAAGATGTTAATTATGGTAAACTTAGTACTAAAGTTTGCCAACAATATGCATTAAAAGAATTTGCTGAAAATGTGGTATTGTTGGATACTGGACATGCAAAGCTAATGACTACCTATTATCCATTAGAGAAATTAAGGAAAATTAAAGGATTAGAAAATGCTAAATATGTTGATCCATATGCAGGAAGCAAAGGTAATTCAATTAGATATCTTTCCGTTGCCCCTAGAACTAATGACTTAAAAGTTGTTGGAGTAGATAATTTATTCTGTGCCGGAGAAAAAAGTGGACTATTTGTAGGTCATACTGAAGCAATTTGCACTGGTTCTTTAGCTGGACATAATGCAGTTAGATTAATAATGGGAATGCCTCTTCTTATACTTCCGTCTTCTATTGCAATTGGAGATATTATAAGTTTTGCAAATGAGAAAGCTAATACAAGAGAAGGTAGAAAAAACAGATATACATTTGCTGGAGCTGGTTACTTTAAGAGAATGCAAGAATTAGGACTTTATACAACAAATATAGATGAAATACAAGATCGTGTTAAGAAAGTTAATTTGGACAATATATTTGAACAAAAACTATGTTAAAAATTAGATAAAAATTAGGAAGTATTTTAAACTTCCTGATTTTTTATTATATTATGGAATAATGTAAAAGAAGTTAATATTAATAACAAATAAATTAAATAAATTTCATACTAAATATTAATAAAATTAGTATGAAGACAATTATAGTGATAATTTATATAATAAAGAGTGTAATATATTCATAAATTAAAACTAGAATAATAAACTAAAATAATATATAATAAGCACTTACTTAAAAATAAGTAGGTACTATAATTGTTGAAATTATTATGTATATAAATTCCAATAAAGTTTATTCATTAATTAATCAGTATAGTGAAGAATTTATATAGAAAATTTATTATATATAATTCTAATTTTATAGTAATAATATAGACATTTACTTTTTATAAAAATCAAATAAAAAATATAAATTTATTAACTTAGTTACAACATATGCAGTATATGTTTTAAGGAGGATATATGTTAAGTAAAAAGTTAGCTCAAAATATAGTCGATAAGATGATGGAAGTTATACCTTATAATGTAAATATAATGAATAACAAAGGGATAATTATTGGGAGTGGAGATTCATCGAGGATAGGTAGCATACACGAAGGTGCTGTAGATGCTTTAGATACAAAAGAGACAGTTGAAATCTTTGAAAATCATAAATATACAAAGCCAGGAGTTAATATTCCTATATTTTTTAGAAATGAAGCTGTTGGAGTCATAGGAATAACTGGTTTGCCAGAGATAGTTAGACCATTTGGGCAACTTGTTAGTATAACAGCAGAACTTTTAATAAGCCAAGAATATTCAATAAATGAACATATTATAAAACAAAAATTAATAGAAGAGTTTATATATGAATGGATAAATAATAAGGAGTATAGTGAAGAATTTATTCAAAGAGGAAATTCTTTAGGAATTGATGTTAATAATGAAAGAATAGTAACTGTAATTCATCATGAAGATAAACAAGAAAAAAAAGTTAAATCTTTGATTAAAAAATTTCTAAAAGATGGTGAATATAGTATTCATATATCATCAAATAGAATTGCCTTAATATTATTTTATAATAATTATACAATTAACAGAATTAATAGGTTTAAAGAACAAGTAGAAAAAGTAGATATTAAAATAGGGATTGGAAGATTTAATAAATTTATCATGTACTCTTTAATGGATGCTGTAAATGCTATTAATATAGGCAGTAAACTGTATAATGAAAAAATAATATATGATTATAAAACTATAAAATTTTTTCATGAGGTAAAGTCTTTATTAAACAGATATGATGGTGATAATATTATTAAAAAAATTTCAGATGAGGGAAATGACAAAGAACTTTTACAAACTTTTTTAACACATATGGAGATGAATGGTGAAAAAGTGAAAGTCTCAGATTCTATACATATACATAGAAATACCTTAAATTATAGATTAAATAAAATTGAAGAGTTAACTAATTTAAGATTTGATAATTACTTAGAATTATATCAATTAATAACAGCTTATATAAGATATAAATTAAATTCTTAGTTATAAATATAAAGATTTTAAAATAACTTTTGTGCATTTGAACAATAATTTAGGTGTGAATTTCGTTTACAACATAATGAATTTATATTCTATATCATATAAAATAGTAAACGTTGTTAATGACAGTAAACGTATTAATTAAAAAATACATGATATGGAGGATATAAATATGGAAGTTACAGTTACAGCATTAGGTGCCATAATTGCATTAATTATCGCAATTATATTAATTATTAAAAAAGTTCATCCAGCATATGGTTTAATACTTGGTGCTTTAATAGGTGGTCTTATAGGTGGTGCAGGCTTAACAGGCACTGTAAATTTAATGATGGCTGGAGCAAAAAATATGATGCCAGCAATATTAAGAATACTTACAGCAGGAGTTTTAGCAGGAGTTCTTATAAAATCAGGTGCAGCTGCTAAAATTGCAGAAACTATTGTAAGTAAAATTGGTGAATCCAAAGCATTAATAGCTTTAACGATAGCAACTATGGTTTTAACTATGGTAGGTGTATTTATTGATGTTGCAGTAATAACAGTTGCACCTATAGCTTTAGCTATAGCAAGTAGAGTAAAATTAAGTAAAACAGCAATTTTAATAGCGATGATAGGTGGAGGAAAAGCTGGTAATATAATGTCACCTAATCCAAATACTATTGCAGTATCTGATAATTTAGGAGTTTCATTAACTAATGTTATGATGGCAGGAATAATACCAGCTATATTTGGGGTTATTATTACTTGCATAATTGCAAAAAAATTAAAAAGTAAGGGAAGCTTTGTAAAAGAAGAAGACTTAACTCAAGAAATAGAAGAAAAACCTAATTTTCTTCCTGCAATTATTGGACCATTAGTTGCAATAATATTACTTATGCTAAGACCTATAGCAGGAATAGCTATAGATCCATTAATAGCACTTCCAGTTGGAGGGATATGTGGAGCACTAGCTATGGGAAAAGTTAAAAATATTAGTGAATATGCTACGTTTGGTCTTGGAAAAATGAGTGGTGTTGCAATACTTTTAATTGGAACAGGTACACTTGCAGGAATAATATCAAATTCAGGATTAAAAGATGTAATAATTCAAGGAATTAATACATTGGGATTGCCAAGCTTTGCTTTAGCACCAGTATCGGGAGTACTTATGGCGGCAGCAACAGCATCTACAACATCAGGTTCAGCAGTTGCTAGTTCTGTTTTTGGAGCAACAGCTATAGAGCTTGGAATATCATCTCTAGCAACTGCAGCTATGATGCATGCAGGAGCAACAGTGTTAGACAGTTTGCCACACGGAAGTTTCTTCCATGCAACTGGTGGTAGTATAAATATGGAGATGAAAGAAAGATTAAAGCTTATTCCTTATGAAGCCTTAGTTGGATTTACAATGACAGTAGTGTCAACGATAGTATTTGGAATAATACTTTAATATATTCAAAGAAGAATTAATAAAAATCCCATTTAAATAATAGATAAGAATAAATAAAAAAATTTTAGAATAGTAGAAGGAGTTAATGACATGAAGTTTGTGTTGGCACCAGATTCATTTAAGGAAAGTATGACATCTAAAGAGGTATGTGAAGCTATGGAAAGGGCTATTAAAAGACTTATTCCGACTGCCGAATGTATAAAAGTACCTATGGCTGATGGGGGAGAAGGAACAGTTGAAGCTTTGGTGGAATCTACAAATGGTAATATATATAACTTAGAAGTAACAGGGCCTTTAGGTAATAAGGTTAAATCATATTTTGGTATTTTAGGAAATGGTACTACTGCGGTTATTGAAATGGCAACTGCTAGTGGAATACAATTAATTAAAAGAGAAGAAAGAAACCCATTAATAACTACAACTTATGGTACAGGGGAACTTATAAAAGCAGCTTTAGAGAAGGGTGTTAAGCACATTCTTATAGGAATTGGAGGAAGTGCAACTAATGATGGTGGTGCTGGTATGATTCAAGCTTTAGGTGGAAGACTTTTAGATAAGAATGGAAAAGAAATTTCATTTGGTGGTGGAATGTTAAAAAATATAGAGACTATAGATTTATCAAATTTAGATAATAGATTAAAAGATATAACTATAGAAGTAGCTTGTGATGTAACAAATCCATTAGTAGGAGAAAAAGGTGCATCAGTTATCTTTGGACCACAAAAGGGAGCAACAGCAGAAATGATTAAAGAATTAGATAATAATTTAGTCCATTATGCAAATATAATAAAAAAATGTTTAGGAAAAGATATTGCATATGTTGAGGGTGCAGGAGCAGCAGGCGGACTTGGTGCAGCATTATTAGCATTTTTAAATGGTGAATTAAAAAGAGGCATTGATATTGTTATAGAACATACTAATTTATCTGAAAAAGTTAAAGGCGCAGATTATCTATTTACCGGGGAAGGAAGTATAGATGATCAAACTATATTTGGAAAAACTCCAATAGGGGTTGCTAAAGTAGCTAAAAAGGAAAATTTAAAAGTTATAGCCTTTGCCGGGCGAGTGGGCAAAGGGGTAGGAATTTTATATCCAGAAGGAATTGATGGAATATTTTGTATTTTAAATAAAGTAACTACATTAGATGAAGCTTTAGAATTTGGAGAATATAACTTAGAAAAATGTGTAGAAAATGTAGTTAGAATAATTAATTTGAAATAAATGTATTTAAATATTTAAAAAGCAACATAAACTTTATAAAAAATTATAAACTATAAAGAATCCAGCACTTGAGATGATGCCAAGTGCTGGATTTTTATCCTTGAAGTATTTTCACATAAAAGTGTCTATTTTTAGGTCCATCAAATTCACAAAAATATATGCATTGCCATTGACCTAATATTAAATTCCCATCGTTAAGAATGAATGAATGAGAAGCTCCCATAATAGAAGATTTTATATGAGAATGTGAATTTCCTTCAAAATGTCTATAATTCATATCATAAGTAGGAAAATTCTTTTCAAATCTATAAATTAAATCTATGACAACATCAGGGTCTGCATTTTCATTTACAGTAATTCCTGCTGTAGTATGTGGACAATAAACTAATACAATTCCATTTTTAATATTGCTAGATTCAATATCATTTTTTATGTATGGAGTTATATCTACAAGTGTTTGTCTAAGATTTATTGATAAAGAATGAGTAAAAAAATTGCCCATAAAGTAACCCTCCAATTAAAATTTTATGCATTCATATAAAAAATTATATATTAATAACAAAGATAAATTGTTTTGCAAATATATATATTATAACATAAATTTACGAAAAATAATATTTTATGACATAATTTAACAATAAATAGTTAAATATAAATTGTTTGGTTTAAAATTATATTAATTTAATCATATTCCTTTATTTTGGATAAAGATTTCAATATAATTAAAAGTTAATAAAGAAATACTGATAATTATTAATAGTAGTTATAAATTACCAAATGAACTTATGTAAATATTTTTTACAATTTATGATTTGATTATAAAATAAATTACATTTTAATATATAGAAAGTTATAATCTGTTAAGTATGTATTCACTCATTAGTAGGTTTTTAATATTTTGATAATAAGATATAAGAGTATTAGTTACAAGAATAATTTGATAAAATATATATTATAGCATTATGCATAGTATAAATATAGAAAAGTTAGGGAGAAAACTTGATAATGAACATAATATGTGAAACATGGACAAAAGACAAATACGATGAGTTTATTTATTATTTAAAAAAACAAAGTGATAAAAAATATGCAGAATTTCATTCTAAACTAATAAAAGATTCTTCAAAATTATTAGGTATAAGAGTACCTATCTTAAGAAAAATAGCTAAAGAAATAAGTAAGGGTAATTATAAAGAGTTTTTAAGCTTTTGTGGATCAGAATATTACGAGGAAGTAATGCTTGAAGGGTTAATAATAGGAGAAATAAAGGTTGATTATAATGAGTTTATAAATTTTGTAGATAACTTCATATGCAAAATAGATAATTGGGCAATTTGTGATAGTTTTTGTAGTGGATTAAAGTTAGTGAAAAAATATAAAAAAGAATTTTGGGTTCATTTAGATGAATATTTAAATTCTGAAAATCCATGGAAAAAAAGAGTGGCTGTTGTTATTATGCTTGGAAAATATTTAGATGAAGAATACTTAAAAGGAGTATTAGAGCGTTGTAATAATATTAATAGTGATCACTATTATGTAAAGATGGGCATAGCTTGGTTAGTAGCAACTTCGTATTGTAAATTTCCTAAAATAACTCATAATTATCTTTTAGAATGTTCTTTAGACGATTGGACATATAACAAAGCTCTTCAAAAAGCATGTGAATCATATAGACTAGAAAAAAGTCAAAAAGAAGATTTGAAAAAACTTAAAAGAAAATAAAAAAATATATGTATCATAAATTTGCGATGTGAATTCTTTACTATACTGATAATTTATAGAATTTATAAGTATAGTAAGAAAGTTATATTAATGAGTAAAATTTATTGAAAGTTATATACATAATATAGAGTATAGTTGTTTAAATATTACTTGTTAAATGATTTCAGAAATATATGGAGTATTTTGGAGTTTGAATAGTTTTATATAAATAAAGTATAATTATTACCAGATATAATTATAAAAGTAAAATAAAACTATATTTAAAAATAATTTAGATTGACTTAAAAATTAGGAGGGCAAAATGATGAATTTAAGAGAAAAAATGTGTTCAGGTAAAATGTACAATGATTATTCAGAAGAATTGGTTGAAGCAAGGAAAAGAGCAGTTCTTTTAACTAATAAGTACAATCAAAGTTTTGGAGAACCAGAAGAAGAGAGAATAAAATTTTTAGATGAACTTTTAGAGAAACATGGGAAAAATACACATTTTGAACCAGATTTTAGATGTGAGTTTGGTTTTAATATTACAGTAGGAGATAACTTTTTTGCAAATTTTGATTGTATTATTTTAGATTGTGCAAAAGTAACTATTGGAGACAATGTGTTATTTGGACCAAGAGTTGGGATTTATCTAGCTAATCATGCAGCGATAGCTGAAGAACGTAATGCAGGCGCTTGTTATGCAAAGCCAGTAACTATAGGAAATAATGTTTGGGTTGGTGCTGGAGTTAACATAAATCAAGGTGTAACAATAGGGGATAATACTATAATTGGTTCTGGAAGTGTTGTTACTAAAGATATTCCAGCTAATGTTATTGCTGTTGGTAATCCATGTAAAGTATTAAGAGAGATTACAGAAGATGATAGAAGTGATTATTTAGAAACTTTATAAGACATTAAAAATAATATTGGTATTATAAATTGGAAAAATAATTAAAAATTAATATTTTTTATATATTAAGTAAAGAAACTATCTCAAAATATTTAAGATTTTGAGATAGTTTTTTATTAGGTTCCATATTTATTAGTAGTAGAATCTTTAAATATAGGATATTTTGGAGGAATAAAAGTAAACACAGTAAATATGAATGCTAGTGATAATAATATAAATAGTGATATAGAAAACATTCTATTAGATGGAATGATATTTTCATATACATAGATAGAGATTAATTGAGAAAATGTTATTGATAAAAAAAACGAAAAAATGTCCCATATAACTGAATGAATATTGAATGCTCCTGTACTAATATAATAAAAACTAAGAATAAAAAAGATGGCAAGTAAAATTGAAATTGCTAATGAAATTACATATGTTTCTAAATTAAATTTGTTAAATTTATTAAGTATACAGCATTGAATTATTCCCCATATAAGTATAGGATAAAAAGCTAGCTTTAAATGTTCCCATACACTTTCATTTACAGGAGAAATTATTCCTATCAGAGTGATATTTCCACTTAATGTATAAATGAAATGAAACAAACAACCTAATAAGAATATAAAAGGTATACCAATAATAATCCAATTAATAAAATCAATATTTTCCATAATGAATACTCCTTAAATATAATATCAAGATATTATATAAGACATTATGGAAATTTATTACTATAATATTCATTGAGACAAAATAGTACATTTTATTAAATGAGCCTTTAATATATATAAATAATCATATGTTGCACAATTATTCATAAAATACGTTTGGAAAGGGTGCAGGATTAAAAAATCTACTATTTACAGTCGTTTAGGGATTTTTTATTATTTGTAATAAAGAAATAGATATTACTTTACTTAAATTATATAATTATAATATATGTTGTTAAGAAAAGATTAAGAAATTACTAATATTTTAATAAGCAATGATGGCTTATAATGGAAGTGTACTATATGAAGTAATACACTTAATACAAGGAGGTAATTAGTATGAGAAAATCAACGTTAATAGTTGCTTTAGGATTATTTATTGTTATAACAGGACTACTTTGTATTAGTTCTGAAAATAAAGTATATCAAAAAGAAAGGTATTTTAATAATCCAACAGAAATACTTGAACAATTACAAAATAATAAACTTATAGTTTTTAATCAAAAAGGAGAAGAACAAGAAAGTAAACAATTTAGTGAATGTCTATCTTTAAGAAAAAGAATTGCAGGTTCACAAATATATTATGAAACTATAAGTAATATAAAATTGCAGGAATTAACAGACAAACAAAAAAAAATTATAGAGGATAATTATAAAAACTCTATAAAAAAAATTAAAAACTATGGAGAAAAAAATAATATTCAGGCAGTTAGATTTACAGCAGATGTTACACGCCCTATATATACTTATAAGTCAGATGTAGAACATTCTGACATAAAATCTAAAGTAATAGATATGGTTTTTGTAGACGAAGGTGAAGGAACTGTAATAGACTATTTTATAGAATCATCATTGGACGAAGATAACAATATAGAAGAGGGAAAGAATAATGTTAAGGGTTGATCCAAGGAGTAGTACTCCTATTTATGAACAAGTAGAACTTAGAATTAAAGAACTTATTTTAAAAGGAGCTTTAAAACAAGGAGAAAAATTACCTTCTGTAAGAGAATTATCTTCAATGTTAACTATAAATCCTAATACTATTAGTAAGGCTTATGGAGAACTTGAAAGAGATGGAATAATAGAAACATTAAGAGGAAAAGGCACATTTGTAACACAAAATTTTAAAGGAATTATAGATGAAAAAAGAATTGAACAGATCACAGAACAATTAAAAAATATAATTTTAGAAGCTAGTTATATATCTATAAGTAAAGAAGAGTTTATTTCTATAATTGAAAAAATATTTAATGAACTAGGGGTGAAAAAAAGTGATTCAAGTAAATAATTTATCTTTTATAATAGATGAAAAAGAAGTTTTAAAAGATGTAAATTTACAAATAAAAGAGGGGAAAATATTTGGAATAATAGGTCCTAATGGTGTTGGTAAAACTACATTACTTAGATGTCTTAGCGGAATCTATAAACCTACTAATGGACAAGTTATTTATGATGGGGATAGTGTTTATGACAATCCTACTATAAAAGAAAAGATAGGATTTGTATCAGATGAAAATATATTCTTTTATAGTTTTAAGGTAAATGAACTTTTAAAATATTATAAATATTCATATGAAAATTTTGATAGAGATAGATTTGATGAATTAAATGAGATATTTAAAATACCATTAAATAAATTTATATTTCAATTATCTAAAGGAATGAAAATGAGGTTATCATTAATGATTGCTTTTTCTATTAAAGCAAAGTATTTAATTTTAGATGAACCAACATCAGGTCTTGATGCAATAATAAAAAATAAACTTTTAAAAATATTTGTTGATGAGGTTGCAAAACACAATATAAGTATAATAATAAGCTCTCATCATTTAGGAGAGCTAGAGAGAATATGTGATGAAGTAGCTATTTTGGATGAGGGAACAGTATCTTATGAAAATTCTATTGATGATATGAAAAAGAAAATTAAGAAAATACAAGTAGCATTTGATAAACCAACTTATGAAGAAGATTTAAATTTAAAGGGTATAGTTAAAATTTCTAAGATAGGAAGAGTATTTACTATTATAACTGATGATTTTGGAGAAGAATTTTTAGAAGATTTAAATAGATTTAATCCTTTGTTTATAGAAGAAATAGATTTAAGTTTAGAAGATATCTTTATTTACAAGGTGGATAAGGAGGATAATAATGAAAAAATATTTAAATAAAGCATTGCTTTATTATTGGTTTAATTCTACAAGAACAATGTTACTATTAGGAATGTTATTATGGGGATGTTTTGCAAATGGAATATTAAATAGCTTATATTATCATGCTATGAATAAGTTAGCAGCATTAGAAGGAAATGATTTTTGCACTGCTGGATTAGAACAGTATTTTATTTTAGGAATAATATTTTTAGGGATTTATTTTATGGCATCAGGAATAAATAAACGAAATACCAATATGTTTTTATCAAGTGGACCATATACAAAGCAACAAATAAAATATAATGAATTAATATGTTTTTTTATTACTTTAGGAATGTTTGTTTTAACATATATTTATATAGGAATAACATTTTATATTAGAAATAAAGAAAGATTAAGTATTTTAAACGGATATTCAACAATTTTAACGGTTGAGGTTATAAAAATCAGTATATTTGGAATAATTGGGATATTATTCATGCTTATTATAGATTCATTATTTTCAAATAATACAATAAGCGTAATATTCATGATGGTCTTTCCAATTTCTTTTATATGTTGTATATTACAACGAATAGCTAGATATGTATATATATGGAAGGAAAATGTAGTACAAAAAGAATTTATTCCAGTGGATATAAGAAATTCAAAGTTTCATGCTTTAATTGATACCTGGGTTGAGGTTAGCGAAATTAGAATGAGAAATGTACTTATGGGAGTATGTATATTGTTGATAGTTATAGGAATTTTGCTTGTTATATTAAATATATGTCAAAGAAAAAATTCATTAGAAACTAATATTAAGTTTTTTGCATCTAAATGGAGTGAAAAAGTAATAACGGTTTATTTAGCTGTAGTATCAGGTATTATTATAAATGGATTAATATTTAAAGATTATAGTAACAATCTTTATTGTTATGGAGAACCTATTAAATTAGAAATAAAAAAATTTATTACGATATTAGGAACAGACGTGGTAATATCTGCTGTTTTAGGGATAATATCTTATATTATAATAAAAAAGCTATTAAAAAAATTCTCATATTAATTTAAATCTAACTCCTAAATTAAAGTATAGTTTATTAAAAATATAAAGAACATAAAATATAATTTTTGAATAAGATATACTAAACTAAGGAATAGGAGTTGGTAAACATGTCAAAGAAATGTTGTGACTGTTGTAAATGTTGTTGCAATCCATGCTGTGATCCATGCTGTAACCCATGCTGTGATCCATGCTGTAACCCATGCTGTAATCCATGTTGTTGCAATACAGGATATGGTGGCGGTGCAGGATTTGGTGGCGGATTCTTATGGATATGGATAATATTACTTCTTTTCGGAGGCTTCGGTGGAGGCTTTGGCGGAGGTTGTGGAGGCGGCAGAGGATTCTGGTAGACCACAATTTTATAGATTAGAATAATATAAGCATATACTACAAAGTCACTTTGTTGTAAGGAATAGAGGCGTTAAAAGCCTCTATTTCGCTTCTATAAAAAGATTCTAGTTTTTTTATTAAACTAGAATCTTTTTATAGAAGGGGATATTTAATTTATAATATATTATAAAAAGAGATCTTTATAGAGAATTATAAGTGCTTTTTAATAATAATGCATCATTTTCTAAGATTGGACTTTCGCAAATTATACATCCTCTAACATCATAATTCTTAAAAGCTTTTAAACAGTCTTTATAATTAAAATCACTTTCTAATAAGGGAAGATGATTTCTTTCTCCTTTTATACTATAAGCAATTCCTGAAATATGAACATGCAAGTCATTTAGAGCTTCTCTTCCAAGATTCTCACCTATTTCTTCAAATATTCTTTTAAAATCATCATAATTTTTTAATGAACCATTATATCTTGCATGTATATGTGAAAAATCAATGCAAAGTTTACAGGTTTTAATATCTTTACATATTGATATTAATTCACTTAAATCTCCAAATTGAGTCCCTTTTCCAGTAGTTTCCAATCTGTAATCAACGCCGAAATAAGGAAGCTTAGATAAGTTTCTTTTAATTTCATTTAATGTATATTCCTTAGATGATTTTAAATAAAATCCAGGGTGAAATATTAAACTTCTACCATTAACAGATTTTAGAGCTCTAGCACCATTTTCTATTCTTTCTAAAGACTTTTCTTTTTTCTCGTCTTCTTCTGCATTTAAATTAATAAAATAAGAACCGTGAGCTGAAAGATATATATTATTTTTTTCTTTTGCCTGAATAATAGAATTTCTATTTTTATCAGTTACATTAATACTTCGAACAAAAGGCAACTCCATTGCATCTAATCCGATATTATGCAAATATTCTATTCCTGTGCTGTATGTGAATTTTTCACCTTTACCTAAAGGTAATCCTGATATTCCAAATAACAATTTATCCATATTTAATGTATCCTTTCTTTGTAAAAATTAAATTTATTTTTAATATCCATTAAAGTTAAAATTATGGTATAGTTATTAATGCGATATTAAAATTAGATATAAGATTGTTTATAATAAAATTAAATCATAAAAACATAAAGAGATTTATATGTTCTAATTAAGTTAATATATTTATACTCTTTTATATAATTTTTATTATATAATTTTTATACAAAATTATATATTTAAATTAGCACTATCTAGTTAGGATTATATATATTTTAAGTAATAGGTGATATTTTTAAATATAGTCTAATTTATAAAGATGATTATATTATAATACATAGCTTGAATAAAAGATATTAATTAATAAAAAATAATTATTATTTCTTAATATTTAATCAATTGTATATAAGTGTCAATAAAAGTTATTAAAAGATAATAAAAAATATCATATGCTTTAAGTTAATATTGATATTATAATATAAAGAAAACTAATTTGGAAAAGAAAAATACATTTTGGAGTGATTAAATTTATGGAAGAAAGATTACAAAAATATATGGCAAGTTGTGGAGTAGCATCAAGAAGAAAGTGTGAAGAAATAATTTTAAATGAAGAAGTTAAAGTTAATGGAGTTTTAGTAAATGAACTTGGAGTAAAAATTGATCCCTTAAAAGATAAGGTTGAATATAAAGGTAATATAATAACTAAAGAAGAAAGAAAAGTATATATAATGCTTAATAAACCAGAAGGTTATATAACTTCAGTTAAGGATGAAAAAGGAAGAAAGACGATTTTAGATTTAGTTCATGTTAAAGAAAGAATCTATCCTATTGGAAGACTAGATTATGATAGTTCAGGATTGATAATTTTAACTAATGATGGAGACATATATAATAAAATAATTCATCCAAGAGAAGAACTTATAAAAAAATATATAGCTGTAGTAAAAGGAAAAATATCATCAAGAGATATAGAAACATTCAATACAGGAATAGATATTGGAGGATATAAAACAGCACCAGCTAATCTTAAAGTTTTAAATTATGATAAAGGACTTTCAACAATAGAAGTTTCAATTCACGAGGGGAAAAATAGACAAATAAGAAGAATGTGTGCTGCAATAAATCATGAAGTAATATCATTAAATAGAATTTCTATCGGAGATATAAAATTAAAATACTTAAAAAAAGGTGATTGGAGAGAATTAGATAAAGAGGAGTTAGAGTATATAAATAGATTCTAAAAAAATATAAATATTATAGATATATATTTTGTAATAATAATTAATTAATACATTAAAGAACTGTATATTATTTTGTTGAAGGTTAAATTAAATATATATTAAATGAAAGCATAGAAATGAAAACTTGCATAATTGTAAATTTTATTCTTAAAAAAACTACATATTTCTTGAATATATAGCTATAAGATGATAGAATTTAAGTTGAAATTATTCAATTATATAATGATAGGGTGAGAAGTAAATGGATGATATAAATAATGAAGAGATTAAAGATTTGATGAGGTTGATTCAAATTAAGTTTTCTAAATTAAGTAAAGGTCAAAAATTAATAGCTGAATATATCTTAAAAAACTATGACAAAGCAGCCTTTATGACAGCGGCAAAGCTTGGAGTATCAGTAGGAGTATCAGAATCAACAGTTGTAAGATTTGCTAATGAGTTAGGATTTTCGGGGTATCCTAAATTGCAAAAAGCTCTTCAAGAACTTATAAAAAACAAATTGACAACTGTTCAAAGATTAGAACTTCAAAATGATTATTTTACTGATGGAGATGCATTAAAAGGTGTTCTTAAGTCTGATATGGAAAATATCAGAGCTACATTAGAAAAAATAAATCATAATGTATTTGAAGATGTTGTTAAAAGTATATTTGAAGCAGATAAAATATATATAATTGGACTTAGAAGTTCAACAGCATTAGCTGAATTTTTAGGATTTTATTTAAATATAATACTTCAAAATGTAAGAGTTGTTAGTTATGGAATATCTGATATTTTTGAACAACTTATAAATATAGGAGAAAGAGATTTAATTATTGGTATAGGTTTTCCAAGGTATGCAGCAAAGACAATTGATGTATTAGATTTTGCACAAGGTAGAGGAGCAAAAGTTGTTGCATTAACAGATAGTTTACTTTCACCTTTAGCATCTAAATCAGATTATGCATTAATAGCTCAAAGTAATATGGCATCATTTGTGGATTCTTTAGTAGCACCATTATCAGTGATAAATGCATTGATTATTGCTGTTGGAATGAGAGAAAAAGATGTGATATCTAATACATTTGGTAATTTAGAGCAGATATGGAAAGGTTATAATGTGTATTCATATAATAATAGAAATGTAGATGATGATTAATAAAAAGATCTTGAAGAGTTTCTTCAAGGTCTTTTATTCTTAGATGGTATCTTAATTTAGTATTAAAATATATTTAAATAAAAATGTTCTAATAAAAGAGGGTGAAAAATAATGATAAATTTAAAAATTAATATTCCTAAAAATGTAAAAATTATATTGGATAAGCTTATGAATAATGGATATGAAGCTTATATAGTTGGAGGATGTGTTAGAGACTCTGTATTAGGTAAATCTCCAAAAGATTGGGATATAACAACAAAGGCTAAACCAGAAGAGGTAATAAATTTATTTGATAATGTAATTTTAACTGGTATTAAACATGGTACAGTTACAGTTATGATAGATAAAGAAGGGTATGAGGTTACAACTTATAGAATAGATGGAGAATATGAAGATGGTAGACATCCAAAGAAGGTTGAATTTGTATCTGATTTAAGAGAAGATCTTGCAAGAAGAGACTTCACTATTAACGCTATGGCTTATAATCCTAAAAATGGATTAGTTGATTATTTTAATGGTATAGATGATTTAAATAAAAAAATAATAAAAACTGTTGGAGAACCTAAAAAAAGATTTTGTGAAGATGCATTAAGAATGTTAAGGGCAGTTAGGTTTTCAGCACAATTAAAATTTAGTATTTCAAATGATGTATTATTATCTATAAAAGAATTAAAAAGTAATATTAATAAAGTATCAAAAGAAAGAATAAGAGAAGAGTTTAATAAAATATTAATAAGTAATGCTGAAAAAATTGAAATTTTAAAAGAAACGGGACTTTTACAATTTATAATTCCTGAATTTGTAAAAACATATGGTTTTGAGCAAAATAATCCTTATCATATATATAACCTATATGAGCATAGTCTTATAGCTACAAAAGAAATAGATAATGAGTTACATTTAAAATTAACTATGTTATTACATGATTTGGGAAAATTATATACAAAAACAACAGATAAAAATAATATTTCTCATTTTTATAAGCATGCAATAGAATCTTCTAATATTGCAGAAAAGATATTAAAGGATTTAAAATATGATAATGCTACAATAAAACAAGTTGTTACTTTAATAAAGTATCATGATTGTACATTAAATACTAAGTTGTCAGTAAAGAAAATGCTAAATAGAATAGGAAAAGACTTATTTGAAGATTTAATAAAAGTAAAAAGAGCAGATATATTGGCTCAAAACCCAATATATAAAAAAGATAGGTTACTAAATTTAGTTAAAGCTAAAAATGAATTAGAAAAAATATTAGAGAAAAATGAATGCTTTAATTTAAAAGATTTAAGAGTTAATGGGAAAGATTTGATTGAAATAGGATTTAGCAAAGGTAAAGAAATTGGAGAAGTATTATCTTATTTATTAAATATAGTTATAGAAAATCCTGAATTAAATAATAAACAAAAATTGTTAATAATTGTAAAAAATAGATTTTTAAATGTTAATTAAACAAAAAATAGTGTTTTTATTAAATTTTATATTTAGAAATTTAATAAAAAGAATTAATCATAATATGTAATTAAGCTTAATAGTATTACGATATAAAAAAATAAAAGTAAAAAACAACAATTAAGAACATAAACTTATAAAAAATATATTTTATATTATAGATCATTTTATTTTATAACATATTAATGGGTTAGATATATTAATTATAAATATGGGAAAGAGGTATGAATTTATGGAGAAAGTAATTAATTATATGGAAATTTGGGTAAAAGATCATATGGAACAACAACTGAAACAAAGTGATATATGCAAATGTGAAAAATGTAAAAGAGATATTTATGCACTTGCACTTAACAATCTAAAACCTTATTATGTTGTGACAAATAAAGGTGAAGTAATGGCTAAATTAAATACTATGTATCAACAATTTGAAACAGATATAACTATAGAAGTTGAAAAGGCTATTGAAATAGTAAAAAAATCTCCTAGGCATGATGATCATAAGGAGTATTAAAGATATAATGTTCTGTTTTAAGTGACTCATAATATTTGTATTATAAACAAATTTATTAGTATCAGGTAAAACTTGTTTTTAACTAAAAGTTAGAATTGTTATATATTAAAGAAGTCCTCTGCCTGAGAGATTACAGGTTTTATAATTACTTATGAGATAAAGTTAATTCAAATTTCAGTTCGTTCTTATAGAGCGATATTAATACTATTTAAAAAAATATTCAAATATGAAAATAAAAATAAGCTGATTTAAGATTATTTAACTATAATTTTAAGTTAGCTTTTTCTTTCGAAATTCTTAATAATTTGAAGAAGTGTTTTGTAAGATTTGTATTTTAATATAAATATAGGGTAAATTTAAAAGCCTAAAAGGATTATATTTTCTATCAACTAATAAAATATGGTAAAATTAACATGAATTTGAGATTATTAAGGAGGAAAAAATGAAAAATTACAATATTTTAGTTGTTGATGATGATAAAGCAATAACTGAAGCGATAGAAGTATATTTAGTTAACGAAGGGTATAAAATTTTTAAGGCTTATGATGGTATACAAGCATTAAAAATTATAGATGAGCATGATATACACCTTGTTATATTAGATATAATGATGCCTAATATGAATGGAACTAGAACAACTGTTAAGATAAGAGAAGAAAAACAGATTCCCATAATAATGCTTTCAGCAAAATCTGAGGATACAGATAAGATATTAGGTTTAAATTTAGGCGCAGATGATTATATAACTAAACCATTTAATCCACTAGAACTTATAGCAAGGGTTAACTCTCAGATAAGAAGATATACTAAATTTGCTCCTTTAAAAGAGGATAATAATATACTTACAGTAGGGGGGATAGAATTAAATAAGGAAAGTAAAGAGGTATTTGTAGATGGTGAAAATGTAAGGTTAACACCATTAGAGTTTAAGATTTTGACTCTTCTTATGGACAATCCTAATAGAGTTTTTTCTATTGAAGAGATTTATGAAAGAGTTTGGAATGAACCTGCGTATAACAATGTTGATACAGTTACTGTTCATATAAGAAGAATAAGGGAAAAGATAGAAATAAATCCTAAAGAACCAAGATATTTGAAGGTGGTGTGGGGAATTGGATACAAAATTGAAAAATAATAAGAAATTTAAAAGTGCTAAATTATTAGTTTTACTTTTATGTATTGTTATGTTGCCTTTTTTTATAGATAAATCATATAATTTTATTATATCTCAACAAAATAAGTACACTGAAGAATTTTTAGTAGATACTATGACTCAGGTATCTCTCTCAGCAAATGATATGAATTATTATATTAATCAATCAGATGGGAGTTTAAAAGAGGAAGCTATACAAAATCAAATAAAATACTTAGAGAATGTTGATAAGGGCTCTTTAAAAGATGTTGATAATGAAATTAAAAGCTTTATGTTTGACTATAGAGAAAATGATGATTCACAGGAAGAATATGAAGAAAAAGGTGTAAGTTTAGAACATAATGAATATTACAATGGATTAGTATATAGAAAAAGTGACTTAGAAGAAAAGCTTAAACAAGGTGATGAAAAATATAGAGAAGACGGAATAAAGGAGATACAAGACCATTTAGACGATAAATATGCAAATCTTGCAGAAAACCCAAATATAGAATATTATATAGAAAAAAATGATGATGAAGAGCCTATAACAAACATTAAAGGTGAATCAAAAGATGAAATTATAAGTGATACTAAAAATAATTATAAGTATTATATGATGTTTTTGGAAATTAATCATAAAGTTCCAGAACAAATTAATGTTTCAAACAATCTAACAAAATCTCTCAATGATACAAATGATTTTCATAGGTTACAAAATCTTTATAATAATAAACAAGTTATTGTTAGAATAGCAAATCCGTTGAAAAGTAGTGATGACTTAGCTAATATAATTAATCAAAAAAATAAAAGGAATTTTATTGGATATACTTTTTGGGGGTTAACTTTATTAGATGTCTTTATAATTTTTATTTTAATATTAAAGTATAGAAAAAATTTATATTTAATATTAAAAGATAATTTTATAACAAGAGGATATAGAAAACTATTCATTGAGATAAGATGTTTATTTATTCTAATAACTATAGTATGTTTTAATATATTAAAGCATAGAATAATGGATATGTTTTATGGGATTAATTTCATAGATTTCTGGTTGATATTTTCAATATTTATTTTTTTAGTATATTTAGTTTTATCAGATATAAGAAGTTTATATTTCTTAAAGAAAGAGGGAAATATAAAAGATTATATTTGTAAAAAATCTGTACTTTATAAATTAAAAGATTTAATGAAAGAAAGTTTTTTGATAAAATCAACTTCTTCAAGATTAATAATATCAATAGCAGTATTTGTTATTTATGTTGTTATAATATTTATGCAAGCATATTCAATGGGTGACTATGGATGGCCACATTGGTCTAGACCATATGAAATTTTATATTTAACACCTAGCATTGTATTTACACTATTTATAATAGGATATTTATTCTTAATTGCAAGAAATGTTAATAAAATAAAAATCGGTACAGATAATATATTAAAAGGAAATTATAATAATAAAATTGATGTAAAGGGAGCAATAATTCTTAAAGATATAGCAAATAATATTGTGAATATAGAAGAGGGATTAGACAAAGCCGTAGATAAGGCTGTTAAAAGTGAAAAGATGAAGGGAGAATTAATTACTAATGTATCACATGATTTAAAGACACCATTAACTTCTATAATTAATTATGTAGATCTATTAGATAAAGAAAATGTTTCAGAAGAAGATAAAACTAAATATTTAGAAATTCTTAAAGAAAGATCATTAAGGCTAAAAGTTTTAATAGAAGATTTGTTTGAAGCTTCAAAAGCGGCATCTGGAACTTTAGAATTAGATATGGAAAATTTAAATCCAGTAGCACTTATTAGACAAACCATAGGTGAATTTGAGAATGAAATAGAAAAATCTAAATTACAATTTATAAAAAATATACCTGACCAAAAGCTTTCTATATATGCTGATGGAAAAAAAACATTTAGAATATTTCAAAACTTAATATCCAATATACTTAAGTATTCTATGAAAGGATCTAGAGTGTATATTGAGGTATTTGAAGAGGAACAATATATATTAATAATATTTAAAAATATATCAGAATATCAAGTTAATTTTACTGAAGAAGAGATATTAGAAAGATTTAAAAGAGGAGATAGTTCAAGAACCACAGAAGGATCAGGTCTTGGATTATCAATAGCAAAAAGTTTAGTGGAATTACAAGGTGGAGAATTTACTATTACTATTGATGGAGATTTATTTAAGGTTTCAGTACGATTGAAGAAATCTTAACTTAAAATTTATAAGAGATTTTAAACAATATTAATTCTTATATTTATAAATTTGTTACAACAAAAGATTATCTTAAAATATTATTATGTATTTGAGATAGTCTTTTGTTTTTGTACATAAAATTTAATAATATCATAATGAATGATAAGAAAATTTCTTTTGAGAGATAAACTTTATGTTAGAGAGTTGTATTTGTATAAAAGATTATAAAGTTTTTAAAAAAGGTGAAAATATCAATATGAAGTTGAGAGATATGTTTTAATATTTCATATTGATAATGGACTAGTTACAATAGATGAAGGGTATTTTTATAGGTATTTTAAAGATTATAAATAATAAAAAATCTATATAAGAAATATAAAAAATAGATAGAAGATATAGCTTATGATAAATAATATTTTTAAATATAGTAGACTCATTTTGAGACAGTAAGTATAAAATATGATAATATAATAACAAATACAGTTTAAATAATATGATCAATATACTGTAACAATATATTGATCATTGAAGAAATTAAATAATAGGAGATAAAGATAACAATGGAAGAGAAGATGATACTAATAATACCTATTTTATTATTAGTAGTTTTAATTTTACTTATATTTGCAGGAAATTATTTTTATAATTTTTCAATTAATCCCCATACAACAAAAGATAAAATTTTTGATAATAGTAAAAATAAAGGGACTGAAGTTGTTAAAAAAGATGAAACTAGTGGTGAAGATAAAAGTGAAGAAGAATGGATTATAAATACATCAAATTATCAAAGTATTTATATAAAATCATTTGATGGTTTAAAGCTTCATGGGTATCAAATATTAAATAATGAATATTCTTATAAATGGGCTATTGTTGTTCATGGCTACACAGGTGAAGCACTGAGAATGGGAAGTAGAGCAAAGGCTTTTTATGAAATGGGATATAATATTATAATACCTGATTTAAGAGCTCATGGTAAAAGTGAGGGAAATTATATTGGTATGGGATGGCATGATAGAAAAGATATCATTGAATGGATTCAGTATATAACAAATAAAGATGAAAATTCTAAAATTTTATTATATGGTATTTCTATGGGCGCAAGCACTGTTATGATGACATCTGGTGAAGAATTACCAAGTAATGTTAAAGCTATAATAGAAGATTGTGGATATACATCAGCCTGGGATGAATTTTCATATCAATTAAAAAATATGTTTAAACTACCTAAATTTCCAATTATGCATGCTTCAAGTATTATTACTAAAATGAGATCAGGTTATTTTTTAAAAGAGGCTTCTTCAATAAAACAAGTTAGTAAATCAAAAACACCTATATTGTTTATTCATGGTGAAGAAGATAAATTTGTGCCATTTTTTATGTTGGATAAGGTATATAATGCAGCAAAGTGTGAAAAAGAAATATTAATAGTAAAAGAAGCTGGACATTGTAAGGCTCATAAAGTTAATCCAGAATTATATTGGAATACTATAAAGAAGTTTATAAATAAATATATTAACTAAAAAATTAAATATTTAATTTTGAGAATTTGGCTATGTTTTAAATTATGTTGATATCAAATAAAACATAGCCTTTTATTTATAGGTATTTACAATTCTATAATTTGTGTATGTTTATTGCCATAGGACCTTTTTCACCTTCTTGTACATCAAAGGTTACATTTTCTCCTTCATGAAGGCCTTTTTCAGGACCACTTTTTTTGATTTGTGAATGATGTGCAAAAACATCATCTCCAGCATCACATGAAATAAATCCGTATCCTTTTTCCATATCAAACCATTTAACTATTCCTGTTCTACTAGACATATATATCTCTCCTTAAATGAATTTTTCAAAAATAGTATTTGTAGAAAACATACTTTTTATTAATTTAAGATTAAGATTAAGATGTAAATAATTCAAAAATAACATGATAAAATTATACTAAATTTAAATGTTTTATAAAAAAATTACAAAAATAATAAATTTAAAAAATCTATTTACAAAATATGAAGTGATTATGTATACTATTATTTACAATATAATACAAGAATTTCTTATAATTTATCTAATTGCTTTAATTTTTTATATTATTTTATACTTTTATACATATATTCTATAATTAATTTAAAAATATTAAAAATATAAAAAAACAAAAACTTGAATTGAGAAAATAGTCTGGAAATTGTTTTTTGGAAATCTTAGAAGTATGATAAATGTATTTAAATTATTCTACATGTTAATTAACTTAAAATAAGAATTCAAAAATCTAAATTTTTACTTATAGTAAGGGGTTAGGCAAATGTTAAAAACAATAAAAAACAAATTAATTTTTTTAGTACTTACTTTTGTAATTACTATTATATTTATGGGTATTTATTCTATAAAGGTTTTAAATAGTGTAAATCAAAAATCAACTTCTATTTCACAGAATTTTGTTCCAGGAATTATATGTTCAGAAGAAATAAATACAATGACATCAGATTTTAGATTGATGGAATATAACCATATTGTTAGTAAAGATATGGAGAATATGACACAAAAAGAAAAAAATATGAAAGAAAAAAATGAAGAAATACAAAAGTATTTAAAACGTTATTTAAATACTGTAGAAACTGAAGAAGATAATAAATTATTTAATATTATTGTAGAACAGTGGGATAAATATTTGGAGTTGAATAAGAAAGTAATTAGTTTAAGTAGAGAACTTAAAACTGATGAAGCAATGAATATAATGCTTACAGAATCAAAAGATGCTTTTAATAAAGCTTCATCTTCTTTATTAGAATTAGTTAAATTAAATCAAGAAATGGTTAAAGAGACTAGCTTAGAAGGAGACAAACAGTATGAGAAGACTATGAAAGTAAATATTATCATAATAGTATTATTAGGAACATTAAGTATAGTTATAGGAGGACTTATAATTAAGTCAATAAGGAGATCTTTAAATATATTAAAAGAAGAGTTAAATGATTTATCAGAAAGAGGAGGAGATTTAACTCAAGAAATAAAAGTAGATTCTGAGGATGAAATAAATGATCTTGCTAAAAGTTTAAATAAATTTATACAAAATTTAAAAGGTATTATTGGAACAGTTAATAAAAGCTCAGATGATATTGAGAGTGTTGTAGATGTTATAAAAGGTAATGTTACAAATTTAAATTGTGATATAGAGGAAGTTTCATCAACTACACAAGAACTTGCTGCAAGTATGGAAGAAACAGCAGCTTCGGCTGAAGAAATGTTAGCAACATCTCAAGAAATAGAACAAGCTATTTGTTCTATTGCACAAAAATCTCAAGATGGTGCAGTTAAAGCAGGGGAAATAAATAAAAGAGCAGAGAATACAAAAATAAATGTACAAGCTTCACAGAAAAAAACAAATGAGATATTTAAAGATACAAAATTAGAACTTGAAGAGGCTATAAAATCTTCAAAAGTTGTTGAAGAAATAAATATTTTATCTGAGTCAATAATGCAAATAACATCACAAACTAACCTTCTTGCACTCAATGCTGCGATTGAAGCTGCCAGAGCGGGAGAAGCAGGAAAGGGATTTTCAGTTGTTGCTGAAGAAATAAGGAAACTTGCAGAACAATCAAAGGAAACGGTAATAGAAATACAAAGTATAACAGGAAAGGTGACAGAATCAGTTAATAATCTTTCAAATAGTTCAAATAAATTATTAAAATTTATGTCTGTAGAAGTGGATTCTGACTACAGAAATATGTTAGATGTGGCAGAAAAGTATAGTAAAGATGGCGAATTCATTGATAATCTTGTAACAGAATTTAGTTCAAATTCAGAAGAACTTTTAGCCTCAATACAAGATGTAATTAGTACTATAGAAGGAGTTGCCCAAGCTTCGAGTCAAGGTGCTGGAGCTACTACAAATATTTCAAGTAATATATTACAAGTTAATGATAAATCAACGCATGTCCTAGAACAGGCATTAAAGTCAAAAGAAAATGCTCAAAATCTAAAGAAAGAAATTTCTAAATTTAAAATTTAAAATTTATTATACAATAAAAATTTTATTAATAGTTGTGAATTTTAAAATGCTGAAAGCTAGATTTCAGCTAACTTTCAGCATTTTTAATTCTATTTAACTACTACAGTAAGTAATTTATATGTATTTATTTTTTAACCGAATAATGTTAATATATGATTTCCTATAAAATTTATAAATGTATTAATTTAATAAAAACATATATTTTTTTATGTAAAATTAATAAATATAAAAAATAATTCATACAAAACCTTTTTTGTATATATATTTATAGTAAGGCGTATTCAAAAAACAATAAAGTAGTATGTTTATTTATTTTATATCATACTACGTTACCATATTTAGCTAATGTTTTGTATAAACATATTCCTTTATTTGCTACAAAACGTACAATGTATCTTTAATCTATTATTTACTTTTATATGCCTAAGAATATTAAAAAAGTAGGGTGTTTTTATGGATGAAAAAACTAATAGTTTATATTTAATTTTACAAGAAGAAAAAAATAATATAGAAAATTTTAAAAATATGATTAAGATAAAAGGTGAATTAACAAATAGAATTTCTATTGTTACAAGCGAATTACTAGATATAAAAAATGACCTCAATATTTTAGAGAAAAACATTGAGGATGAATTAGTAAAAATAGAAACTATAGAAGATAAAATAAGAGAAATTACAAAAACAGAAATTATAAATAAAGCAAATATACTGGTTGACATATTAAAACATAATTTGCCTAAGGAAATTAACGGGGAAATATTATATGACAGTAAACAAGATGAATATGAACAAGTAATAAACCTAATGAAAGATGATGATATAATTGGAGAAATAGTAATATATAGTAGAAATTATGATAACCTAAAAATAAAGGTGAAATTTTGGGAGCCAGTAAATAAAGAAGAAGAGTTTACAATAAAACAAAAATACAGAATATATAAAATCATATCATTTATTAATACTAATTTAAGTTATGATGAATAGGAATAGTCACTCTTTTGTAAACGATACAAGGATTATATTAATAAATATAAAAGAAATACTTATTTTTATATTAACGATAAAAACTAGGTATTTCTTTTAATTTTGATTATGTTTTAAAATAATATTGATTAAAATCTAATTAGAATCAAATTTTATTTTAACTTTAATATTAAAATAAATGTATATTAAATTTTAAATTTTGATATTTGATTATTAAATTGTTTTATACTTTCTTTAGATTTTATTACTTCTTCCATAATTATATTAGATTTTTCATTTATATTTGCTACATTCTGAGCAATATTTGAGGTTCTGTCTGCTCCTTCATTTGAAGCCATAGATACATGTCCAATTGTATCTGTTACTTGTTGAAGTGAAGATAAAAGTTCCTCAGATGTGGAGCTGAATTCTAGTACAAGGTTACTCACAAATTCAGCATCATTGCTATATTTACCTTCCACATTTAACATTGTACTATAATCTTTTTGTACATCTTTAGAGACAAAGTTTAACAAGTCATTAGAGCTAGTTGATAAATCATCAACTGATACCACAACTTTTTGTGTTATATTTTGTATTTCAATAACTGTATTTTTACACTCTTCTGCAAGAGTTCTTATCTCATCAGCAACAACTGAAAAACCACGACCAGCTTCTATAGCAGCATTTAAAGCTAAAAGATTTGTTTGAGTTGATATCTGCATTATTGATTCAGACAATACAGTGATTTGTTGTACTATTTTTGAATTCTCTATTGATATTTCTAATTTATCTTTAGTTTGTGAAAAAACATTTAAACTTTTTTCTTGTAAATTATTAACATTTACTTTAGTATCTATTGCCCTTTTATTTATTTCAGAAGCTTCTATAGCACCTTCTTGAGCTTTTTTTGATATAGAGTCAACAGCTTTTTCTATTTCATTTGCAGTTGCACTCATTTCTTGTGCCGATGCAGCAGTTTCTTCCATTCCAGCTGATAATTCTTCTGTAGTTGAGGATACATCTTCTATATTTTGGTTTAAATCATTTATATTATGTGAAATCGTGTTAACTATTGTTTTAATATTATTAGATTCTTCTTTTACATTACCAATAAAAATTTTTAATGAATTTTGCATATCATTTATTGCATTTGAAATTTCGCCTATTTCATCTTTTCTTTTCATAAATTTTTTAGCAACATTCATTGTAAAGTCCCCTTTAGCTACACGTTTTAATTGTTTTACAGAAAAAGCTAATGGAACTGAAATAGATCTTTAAATAGTAAAAGTTACTTCGTAACCAATACATACAATAATAAAAAATATTAAGAAAAATATATAAATTTATAAAAAGATTTTTGAAAATGTTTTTATTTTTCTTTTTTAAGATTAAAAAGAATAAATAATATTAAAATAATTAAAAATAATAGTTGACTATGAAAACGATATGCTATATTATATTGGTATAGACCAATTGGCATATACCAATTGGCATATACCAATCAAAGGGCGTGAAGTGGTGCAAAAAATAGATAAAACTTTAAATATACCTTTACACATTCAATTGTCTATGATTATTAGAGAAATGATAGAATCTGGAGAACTGTCGGAAGGACATTATTTAATGCCAGAGAGGGAAATTTGTAAAATTCAAGATCTTAGTAGAATGACTGTAAATAAAGCTATATTAAACCTTGTAAATGAAGGTTTATTAGATAGGAAGCAAGGAAAAGGAACTTTTGTAGCTTATAAAAAGAAAAAATATAAATTTCAAAAATTATTAGGCTTCACTGAAGTAATGTCTCAAAAAGGATTTAAAGTAAAAAACAAAATTTTGAAATTTGAATTAAGTACTCAAAATCATAAAATAAGGGAAAGATTAAAAGCGAAAGATGAAAATGAATTAATATATAGAATTGAGAGAGTTAGATATATAGATGGTGAGCCTTTTGCATTAGAAATAGTTTATATATTAAAAGATATGTGCAAAGATTTAACAGAAGAATTAGTTAAAGAAAATTCTTTATATAAATTGTATAGAGAAAGGTATCATCATAAAACTAAAAGAGCAGAACAAGTTATAAAACCAGTAATGATAAATAAATATGAATCTCAAGTTTTAAATCAAGATTTAAATTCATTAGCACTTAAAATAGATAGAGTAGTTTTTACAGATAAAGAAGAAATAATGGAATATACAAGTTCAATATTTTTAAGTGATAAACATGAATATGAAATAGTATTACACGAAAGTTAAAAATAAATTTTTATTATAAGAAGGGGTGAAAATCTATGAAAGCTTTAGTAAATGGAAAAATAATAGTGAAAGATAAAATTTTAAGTAATAAAGTATTAGTTTTTGATAAAAAAATAATTGATATATGTGAAAATGTTCCTGAAAATTGTGAAGTTATTAATGCAAAAGGAATGATTATATCGCCAGGTCTTATAGATATACATATACACGGTAGTTGTAATGCTGATACTATGGATAAATCAATAGAATCTATTAATACTATAGCTTCTGGAATATGTAAAAATGGAGTAACATCATTTTTACCAACTACTATGACTATGAGTAAGGAAGATATATATGAAGCACTTAATGTTTTAAGAGAATCTATGAATAAAGAAAATCATGGTGCTAAGGTACTTGGGGCTCATATGGAAGGACCTTTTATAAATGCTATTTATAAAGGTGCACAAAATGAAAAATATGTATTAAAACCAAGTTTTGAGTTTATAAAAGAATATACAGATGTTATAAAGATAATTTCATATGCTCCAGAATTAGATGAAGAGTTTAATTTTACCAAACAAGTAAAAAGAAGCACTGATATTAAATTATCAATATGTCATACTAATGCAACTTATAAAGAAGCAGATGAAGCTATAAAACTTGGAGTATCGAATATAACACATCTGTTTAATGCAATGACGGGTTTAAATCATAGAGAACCAGGGGTAGTAGGAGCAGCACTTATAAGCGATACTTATTGTGAAATTATAGCAGATAAAATTCACGTAGATAAGAATTTATTTGAATTTGTATTAAATAACAAAGGAAAAGATAAAATAATTCTTATAACAGATAGCATGAGAGCAGGATGTATGAGAGATGGTAAATATGATCTCGGTGGACAAGATGTATATGTTAAGGATGGAGCAGCTAGATTACAAGAAGGAAACTTAGCAGGAAGTATTTTAACTTTAAATAAGGCAGTTTATAATTTCTTTGAAAATACAAATTTAGAAATTAATGAAGCTATATATATGGCATCATTAAATCCAGCAAAGTCTATAGGAATAGATGATAAAAAAGGAAGTTTAGAAATAGGAAAAGATGCTGATATAGCAGTATTTGATGAAAAAATGGAGTGTTATCTTTCAATATCAGAAGGAAAATATATATTTAATAAATTAAATTAGAAGGAGTAAGATTATGAGAATATTAGTTTGTAAAAATTATGATGAAATGAGTAAGAAAGCAGCCCAAATGATATTAAGTCAAGTAACATTAAAGCCTGATTCAATACTAGGACTTGCAACAGGAAGTACACCAATTGGAATGTACAAAAATTTAATTGATATGTATAAAAATAGAATAATTGATTTTTCAGAAGTTAAAACTTTTAACTTAGATGAATATTATAAATTACCTGTAGATAATGATCAAAGTTACCATTATTTTATGGATGATAATTTATTTAATCATATAAATATTAACCGTGAAAATATTAATATACCTAATGGTATGGCTGAAAATATAGAAGAGGAATGTATTAGATATGATGAAAAGATAAAAAAATCTAATGGAATAGACATACAAGTATTAGGTATAGGTAGAAATGCTCATATAGGTTTCAATGAACCAACTGTAAACTTTGAAAAAAGAACTTATGTTGTAGAGTTACAAGAATCTACTAGAATGGCAAATTCAAGATTTTTTAATAGTTTAGATGAAGTTCCTAAGAAAGCTATTACAATGGGAACAGGATCTATATTTGAAAGTAAAAAGATTATGCTTTTAGCATCAGGAAAAGAAAAAGCAAAAGCTATATATGATACAATTCACGGAAAAATAACTCCAGAAGTGCCAGCTTCAATACTTCAACTTCATAATGATGTGGTAGTAATATTAGATGAAGAAGCAGCTTCTTTATTAGATACAAAAGAGTATAAATCACTATAAAATTTAAGTTTTACAATAGTGTTGATGTTGTAATAAACATTTCAAGCAATAGAATTTATTTTAAAATCTAAAATATGTTTTACCAAGTATATTTTAAATAAAAATTACAATAACTAATTATATTATAGTATTTAATTAAAATAGAATTTTTTATAAAAACTTTATAAAAAATTATAAATGTATTAACTGAATTAGAAAATATTGAAAAGATAATTTGATATATTAATTTTATTATATTACAACATTAACATTACAAAATAATTTTATAAACTAAGGAGGAAAAATATTATGCTTAAATTTTTACAACGTATAGGTAAATCACTAATGCTTCCTATAGCATGCTTACCGATTGCAGGAATTATGCTTAGAATTGGTCAACCAGATGTAATCAATGCTTTGAGTTTTATACCATTTTTAAAAACAATATTACCTTTCTTTGCTTCTGCAGGTGGAGCATTGTTTGATAATTTACCATTGTTATTTGCTATCGGTGTTTCAGTTGGATTATCTGATGACCAAAATGGTGCAGCAGGATTAGCTGGAGTTATAACTTACTTAACGTTAACTAATGTAACTAAGCAATATTGGAGTATGAACTATACACCTGAAGTTGCAGCAACTTTAAAAATATCGTTTTTAGGAGGTATACTTGCGGGTGTTATAGGTGGACTTTCTTATAACAAATTTAGAGGTGTAAAATTACCAGATTCTTTAGCATTCTTTGGAGGAAGAAGATTTGTTCCAATTATGGCAGGATTGATTGCATTTATAGTAGCAATACCACTTGGGATGATTTGGCCTTCAATCCAAAATGCTTTAAGCGGTGCATCAGCTGGAATCGCAGGAATGGGTGCGATAGGTGTTGCATTATTTGGTATATTTAATCGTCTATTAATTCCAATAGGACTTCACCATGTTCTAAATTCTTTCTTCTGGTTTCAATTAGGAGAATTTAATGGTGTTACAGGAGATTTAAGCAGATTTTTCCAAGGAGATCCAAATGCAGGACATTTTATGGCTGGATTCTTCCCAGTAATGATGTTTGGTATGCCGGCTATAGCACTTGCAATATATTTTGCGGCTAAAAAAGAAAAGAAAAAAGAAGTTGCAGGTATGCTTATTTCAATAGCTCTTACAGCATTTTTAACAGGTGTTACTGAACCATTAGAATTCTTATTTATATTCTTATCACCATTTTTACTAGTAGCACATGCTTTATTAACAGGTTTATCTTGTTTCATAGTAGATACTATGGGGGTTTTACATGGATTTACATTCTCAGCAGGTTTTATAGATTATGCATTAAATTTTAATTTGGCAACTAAACCATTATTAATATTAATAATAGGATTAATAATAGGTGCACTTTACTTTGTAATATTCTTAACATTAATAAAAAAATTAAATTTACCAACTCCAGGTAGAGAAGAAGATGATGATGATGAATTTACAGAAAATGAATCTTTAAATTCAGGAAATGATAATGTTTATGCAAAATATATAGAGTACCTAGGAGGAAAAGAAAATATATTAAAGGTTGATAATTGTGCAACACGTCTAAGATTAGAAGTAAAAGATTCAGCTTTAGTAGAAGATAAAAAGTTGAAATCTGTAGGAGCTAGAGGGGTAGTAAGATTAGATAAATCTAGCGTTCAAGTTATAGTAGGAACAAATGTTGAATTTGTTGCAGATGGGATTAAAGACTTAATGAGAAATAAGCAAAAATAGTTTTAATAGATTAAATAAAAACATATAATGTTTTGGTAACAAATAAATTCATAAATAATATTCTAGATCTAACTGTTTCAGAAAATGATATAGAAACAATTAATTAAACTTAGAAGAACTCTTATTATAATCGTAGCATTTATAAAAAAGCTGAATACTATAAAAGTATAAGGCATAATCAAAAAATAACAATTCCATATAATAAGCCTATTTTCCATTATACTGAGTCAGCAGATTGTCTAATAGGTATGCTATGAGATCAATCTGCCTCCTTGCTTAATGAAAAATAATCATGGCATTTTGGATCGGTTATTTTCCTTCATATGCCTAAAAGAAAACTCTGTAGGAGGTAAAAAATGAACGGTTATGAACTAATAATGAGAGTTCAACAAAAAATGCAGGATCCTAAATTTGCAGAAAAGTTTAATAAGGCAGTAGTAGAACTTAATAGTATACCAGGTCTCCAACAAGAAGTACTAAAAATAGCACAAATACAAGATGAGAAAAAAAGAGAAAAAGCTATGGATAGGTTACCAAATAAGGCGAAAAAGGCTGTTAAAGAAGTTTTAAGAATGTTAGAAGCTTAGGAAGTATTTTAAGATAATATAAAATATATAGACTTGTTTAATTGATAAAAAAGAGTTTAACATTAATAAGGATAAGCTGCTTAAATATCTACATAATTAAATTAGAATTTAAGCATAGTTTGTAAAATGATATTATATAAATTTGATAGACAGAATTAAATCATTAAATATAAATATTAACTTAAAAATAACTAAATTTAAGAAATACCCTATAGAATATAGATTATTTTATAGGGTATTTTTTATGCTTTAATACTTTATATTATTTTAACAGTTTCTTTTATATATAATAATTAAAATTTTGGTTAAATAGTGAATATATAGTATAATATACGATATGATAAAATTTAAGGCTCATTTAAATTTAATTCATGAGTCTAAACAAAAGAGAAATAGGAGTACAAAAAATGAATTATAAAACTCATATAAATGGAGGAATTTTAGCAAGCCTTTACATAACTTCTCAAATACATAATGTTGAATTATTACATACGGCTATTTTTATAGGGGGTTCAATGCTTGGTAGTCTACTTCCTGATATTGATCATAGAAGCAGTTATATTGGAAACAAAGCTAAACCAGTATCAAGAGTTATAAACAAATTAGCTGGTCATAGAAAGTTATTTCATTCGCCACTACTTTATTTGATTTTGTATTTTATAGCAGATATTTTTATATTAAATAAGTTTGGAATTAGTTTTAATAAAGGTTTGTTTTTAGGAATAATGTCACATTTACTCTTAGATAGTTTTACTATAGGGGGATTACCATGGTTTTATCCAATTAGTAAAAAGAGGTTCTCTATAGGAAAAATAAAGACAAACAGTCAATTGGAATTTACTTTTTGTGGAATTTTAATCTTTATAAACATATTAATATTATTAGATTTACTTAAGATAACATCTATATTTACGTTTACTCAAGGATAGAATGTATCATGTTGCATTAATAATTTTAATATATTGAAGAATATTAAAGTATATTAATAAATATTATTATAAAAACGGTAAATATATAGGATAGATTTTTATTATATATGTTTAGAATATAAAAATCTATTTGATATATAGTTATTTCACTATTTTACTGTACATTTTAAATAATTATAAGAGGAAGATATAAAATGAATAAAGAAAAAAATAAATTTTTTATATACATTCCGTTAATTGTATACTTAATACTTATAGCAACATATATATATGCTTATAATAAGTCTTCAAATATATTTTGGGTTGCATTCATAATAGAAAGAGTTTTTTCGTATTTTTATACTGAAAAAATTACTAATTTATTAGATAACATAGAATGTGAAAATAAATCTGAATTTGGATTAATAGTTATAGTACTTATTTTGATATTTATAGGTTTAGGTTTAATTATTTATATAGGTTTTAATTATCCAACATTATTTGTAATTCTAATTATAGGAGAAATAATCGATGCTATATTCAATAAAATAGCTTATATATTAACTGAAGATGAGAATATTGAAAAATTAAAATAATATAAAATATAAATGGGCTGTCTCAAAAGAATTTTTAAGTATTTGAGGCAGCTTTATATTATTCGGTTTATGAAATCTAGTTTATAATTTAGCAAGATTTAAAATTGGTCTTAAATAAAGTTTTTGATGCATATGTTTATTATGCTATAATAAACTGTACAATGCAAAAATAGAACTTTTTTAAATTTATATTTTATATTATAGAATATTTAAAAATATTATTAGAAAAGTTCTTTTGAGAAAAGGAGAAAAGAATGAGTAAAATTCTTGTATTAGCTGAAAAGCCTTCAGTGGGTAGAGATTTAGCGAGAGTATTAAAATGTAATCAAAATAAAGGTGGATATATAGAAGGAAATAACTATGTAGTTACATGGGCATTAGGTCATTTAGTTACATTACTTGATCCTGAAGGATATGGAGATAAATATAAAAAATGGAGCATGGAAACACTTCCTATGTTGCCTAAAAATATGAAGCTTACAGTTATTAAAAAGACAGGAAAGCAATTTAGTGAAGTTAAAAAGCAAATGCTTAGAAATGATATTAGTGAATTAGTTATTGCAACAGACTCTGGAAGAGAGGGAGAACTTGTTGCAAGATGGATTATAGATAAGGTAGGGTTTAAAAAACCTTTAAAAAGATTATGGATATCATCTCAAACAGATAAAGCAATTTTAGATGGATTTAAGAATTTAAAGCCAGGTTCTGCTTATGATAATTTATATAAGGCAGCCCAAGGAAGAGCAGAAGCAGATTGGCTTGTTGGACTTAATGTAACAAGAGCATTAACTTGCAAATATAATGCTCAATTATCAGCAGGAAGAGTTCAATCACCAACTTTAGCCATGATTGTTCAAAGAGAAGAAGAAATAAGGAATTTTAAACCTAAGGATTATTATACTATAATAGCTAAAAATAATAATTTATCTATGGAATGGGTAAATAATGATAATAGTAATAGAACTTTTAATGAAGAAATAGCTAAAAAAATAGTAACAAGTTTAAGAGGAAAAGATGGAGAAGTTTCTGAAATAACTCAAAGTAATAAGAAACAATATGCTCCAGCTTTATATGATTTAACAGAGCTTCAAAGAGATGCAAATAGAATATTTGGATATTCAGCAAAACAAACATTATCAATAATGCAAAGACTTTATGAAAATTATAAAATTTTAACATATCCAAGAACGGATTCAAGATATATTACAAAAGATATAGTTCCAACTTTAAAAGAAAGATTAAAAGCAATTTCAGTAGGTAATTATATGGCTGCTGCAAGTCAAATCTTAAAGGGGAATATACATGCAAATAAAAGTTTTGTTGATGATTCTAAGGTGTCAGACCATCATGCTATAATTCCAACAGAACAAAAAGTATCTTTAGGTATGCTTAGCAAAGAAGAAAAAAATATATATGACTTAGTTATAAAAAGATTCTTAAGTGTATTATTACCACCTTTTGAATATATTCAAACTTCAGTTAATATTAAAGTAGGAAATGAGAATTTTAGAGCTAAAGGAAAAGTTATAAAATCTAAAGGTTGGAAGATGGTTTATGATAGAGAAAATGATATTGAAGAGATAAATGAAGAAGGTACATTAAAAGAACAAGTACTTCCTAACTTATCAAAGGGGGATACCTTAAAGATAAACTCTTTAGAGATTAAAAATCATAAAACTAAAGCACCAGCAAGGTTTAATGAAGGTACATTACTTTCTGCTATGGAAAATCCTCAAAAATATATTAAAGTAGATAAAGAATCTGCAAAAACATTAGGAGAAACAGGTGGACTTGGAACAGTTGCAACAAGAGCTGATATCATTGAAAAACTATTTAATTCATTTGTAATAGAGAAAAAAGGTAAGGATATATATCCAACTTCTAAAGGTAAGCAACTTATAGATTTAGTTCCTAAAGATTTAAAATCACCACTTCTTACAGCTAAATGGGAAAAATCATTAGATGATATAAGTAAAGGTAAAGAAAATGTACATAATTTCATTTCAAATATGAGAAACTATGCAACTGCATTAGTTCAAGATGTTAAATTTAGTAATGATAAATATGTTCATGATAATATGACAGGTAAAAAATGTCCTCAGTGTGGTAAATACATGTTAGAAGTTAAAGGAAAAAATGGTGTAATGAACGTATGCCAAGATAGAGAATGTGGTTATAGAGAAAGTGTATCAAGAATCACAAATGCTAGATGTCCAGAATGTAAGAAAAAATTAGAATTAAGAGGACATGGAGAAGGTCAAATATATGTTTGTCCGGGAGCTAATTGTAATTTTAGAGAAAAAGCATCTCAATTTAAAAAGAGATTTAGTAAAACAGGAAAAGTAGATAAAAGAGAAGTTAATAA
Source organism: Clostridium weizhouense (assembly GCF_019431045.1). Lineage (GTDB taxonomy): Bacteria > Bacillota > Clostridia > Clostridiales > Clostridiaceae > Clostridium > Clostridium weizhouense. The sequence goes on from NZ_JAHXPT010000003.1 coordinate 73,056, forward strand.
TATAATGAAAAAAATGAAAAAAGAAGCAGAAGAATTTAATGATAATCCATTTGCGGCACTTTTAAAAGACTTTAAATAAGTTTTCAATATATTATAAAGCTAAGATGAAAATAATAACTGTATTTAGAAACATAAATTTTTAAATACAGTTATTATTTTTGCAATATTTATTAATTAAATGAATATTTTATAATATAAATAAAGTTTTTCATTTAACTTATTAGATTTTAATTTATTTAAGAATTATATATACGATGTATTATTTGTATTAATGTTATTGAGATTTCCTATAACATCTAATAGATATTTAGAACTTATTTAGCAATTTTGGAGGCAAGTGTATTGAAAATTTTAAATTCAAGCACTAAAAAAATTAATAGTAAAAAACTTACTAAAGATTATAATATTTATACTCCTGATATAGTAAAAAAATATAAGTCTACATTTAAAGTTCTACTTAAAATGACAGATGATAGAAATCATACTTTATATATAATGTATGGAAAGGTGAAAAAGTGGTATGAAGATGAGAAAAATTTAAATATTGTTATGGAAAAGATTCATATTAAAACAAAACTTGGATCATATTTAAGTGGTGGATGTGGTATTGAAGCATCACTTTTAGCTAATTTAACGGCAAGTGGAGTTTTTGCTTATTCTATTAAATATATTAAAAATTTTAGTCCTTTAGCATTGTTTTGTTATTTAAGCTGGGTAACTATTTATGGAATTACTGTATTATGGAGAGAAGATAATCAGGTAGAAATGTATAATATGTTTTTAGAAGTATTGAATGAATTAGAAAATAAATTTTAAAAATATTACCACTAGTAGAAGAAGTTATTTTTTATTGTATATATTTTTTGTTATACCAAGTATAGTTTTAAGTTTTGTAGGATATTCTAATCTTAAGAATATAAATAAAATAAATAATAAACTTGATTAAATTTAAAAATAGGCAACATTGAATAAATCAAAGTTACCTATTTATATATTAAAGAATTTTACATTGTTCTAGTAGGAAATATAGCATCCAGTACACCAATAACTATTGCTGATAATATAGCTCCCATTATAGATACACTCATATTAGGAACCAAAAATTGAGTCAAATATATTATTATAGCAGCAACAAAGAATCCTTTGATACCTTTTCCAAAAGGAGATGCATCAACACCCATCAATAATTCTATTACGTAGTCTAAAACACTTATTACAACTGCTGCTAGTAATACTGACCATAACCCACTAATAGAAAAACCAGGAGTTAGAAATGATGTTATTGATAAAACAATTGCAACCAATACCATCCTTCCAAACCATTTTAATATACTACCATTGTGTGAATGTTCTCTTGAGTGATATTCTTTATGCACCATTGTAAAGTACCTCCTTTAAAATAAGTTTTACATGAACATAATATATCATGAACATATTATTATTGTGCTCATATTTTTTATTATTATAATTAGATATATTAATAAAACTTAGTTTTTTAATTGGAAATAATACTAATTCATTCTTATAGTTTAATTAAAGAAATATAATAAAGGAAGCTTTATTTTATGTAATATATTAGTAAGGGTTTATGCGAATAAAACTCTATTTTCTACACAAAATACTACTGTAGAAAGGATGTGTTTAATATGTATAGACCTAAAAGATGTTGTAGTGAAGAAGAAAAGAATGTCAAGCGTTATAATGGAGAAGGATATCATGAAATTGGAATGGCTTCAGATCATTCAATGGAAGATTTAGCATCCAATCCTTTAACTGAAAATTATCATGTTAAAGGATTTAATGATGTTGCAGGAAAACGATCTGATTCTAATTAATAAAAATAAATAATATAAAATTATTTATTTAACCTGAGAAAGTATATTATATTGCTGATTTTTAATTTGATTTAAATGTTAATATTCAACAACTAGTTTTTCTTAAGTAAAATTTCTTCAAAAATATTTTACACAATCTATTTGTGAAGAGAGGAAGTGTTTCTTATGAATAATGGAAATTTAAATTGTTGTCATAGAACTAAGAATCAAAACCAAGAAGCAAAGACAACTTCAAAAAAATCAGCAGTATGTAATGATTGGACATCAGGACAACAAAATTATGATATCGCAGAAGCAAGTAAAAGACATAAAAAAACTGCTACTAATAACCAATGGTAATCTTGTTCTAAATGAAAACATCTACATTTAGAATATAAACTTTAAACTTATTCCTTTCAAAAGATAATAAATTTTAAACTTTTTATATAATATATCAAACAAAAATTTTTGCATTAGATAAATATTATTTTCGACCTAGAAGTTTATACTTTATAGGCATTTAATTTATATCTGAAATTGCAAACAATTGTTTATTATTTTAACTTTAAAAGTAAAAAATATTAAAGAGAATGCTTAGTTAATAAGAAATAAAATATTATTAAATAAATAATTTGATAATATAGTTTGATGCTAAATATAGTAAAGTAGATTTATTATTTTGGAAACCTCTAGAGGCAATCAATATATTGTTTCTAGAGGTTTTTTATTATAATTATATTTATTTTGGGAAAATTTTTAGTATGATATAATTCTAATATATATCTAAAAGAGATGAGTTATAATAAAGTGTGCTAATTAATATAGATCTTAAAATATGTATAAATATTATTACTCACAGTATAGTAAGCAACTTGTATGGAAAATTTATGATATATATGATTCAATAAAATAAATTTTATAATTAAGTTAACAAATAGGAGCAGAAAATGATAAACAATTTGAATAGTATTTTAAACAATGTAATATATTTAGACATTGAAACTACAGGATTAGATGAAGAAAGTTGTGAGATAATAGAAATTGGTGCCGTTAAAATTAAAGATTCTTTTATTACAACGTATAATACTCTTATAAAGCCAAAAGAAAGAGTTCCTATAAGTATATATAAGCTTTGTGTTGGTTTAAATGAAGATGATTTATTAAATGCTAGAAGCTTAGAAGAGATAAAAAATGAAGTAGTAGAATTTTTAGAAGATTTACCATTAATATGTCATAATGGAGGTTTTGAAAAGAAGTTTTTATCATATCATATTCCCAAAATTAAAAATAAAATAATGGATTCTATGGAACTTGCAACTATTTTAGAACCTTGGAGAAAAGAATATAATTTAGATTATTTAATTAAAAATGTAACTAATTTAGATAAAAACGAACTTCATAGAGGTCTTGAAGATTCAATAGATACTTTAAAAGTTGTAAATGCACTTCTTTGTAGACAATGGGTTAGGGAAGAAAATACAAAATCTAAAAAGTCATTATATAATATTATTAATAAAGAATATGAATTTTTAAAATCTTGGAACTGGAAAGAACACCTGTTAAAACCAATTTTATTTAATCCGGAGGAATATTCATATGTAAATTATGAAGAAGAGAAAAAAGATGAAATTAAATTAAATAAGATAAAAATAGATTATGATAAGTTTGAAGAGTTATTGATAAATGAAGATATATGGAATAATGGTGGAGATTTTGGATATCAGTATAGGGAAGATCAGAAGAATTTTTCAAAAAAGATAAGAGAAAACATTGAAAACGAAGAAAGAATATTTATAGAGGCACCAACAGGTAGTGGAAAAACATTTGCATATTTACTTATAGCATTAACAAAAGCGTATATAAATAAGAAAAATAAAAAATTAAATGATGCAAGTTACTTTATTTCAACCAATACAAAAGAACTTCAAAATCAGCTTATTGATAAAGATATACCAATGTTACTTAAAAAGTTAGGTCTATATGGAAAATTGAACTATGGAGCCATGAAAGGTAAAGGCAACTATATTTGTATAGATAGATTAAATAAATGTGATCAACTAAAGGAGAGTAAAGAAGGAAATCTTACAGATTTATTTTTAAGAAGATTATGTGCAGAAGGAAAACACGGAGATATAGAAAATATAAGTTTTTGGGCATATAATCATTATGAAATTGAAAAATATTTAAAGTTAATAAACTGTGATAATGATTCATGTAATTTAGATAAATGTGCAAAACCCTGTTATCTAAGAAAAAGATATAATGAACTACCAAATGAAAATATAACAGTAATCAATCATTCTCTACTAGCATGTTATCCTTATTCTGAAAAGAAAAAGATAAATCATTTAATAATTGATGAGGCACATAATCTTATGGAGAAATGTTATGATTTCTTTTGTGAAGAATTTTCATCTTTTGATTTTATAGAATTATTAAATCAAATAGAAAAAGGACATCCGAGTATTTATATGCAACTTAGAAATTTAAATGCTGAATTTGGATATAGAGAAACTATAGAATTAGATAAATTAAAATATTTAGTAGAAGATATTAATACTAATATATTTATTTTAATAAATGAATTTAGAAGAATGAATCTTGTTGAAGGAAAATATAATTTTGTAACAGAGTTCTTCTTACCTAGAGAGGAATTAAAAGCTTCAATGGAAGCTTTATCTATGCAAATATCAAATTTAAAAGAAAGTATATATAGATTATATAAGGTTTTAAATGATTATGTTAAAAATATTACACTAGAAGATGAAACTAATGGTGATAAGGATTATAAAAATTTATCAGAATACATAAAAAAGATAAAAGATACTTTTGATATATGTGATAAATTTTTAGAAAAGAGCACATTTTATGCAAAAGAACTTGAAATAGAAGTAGATTACAATGGGTTTATAATAAGGAATATACCTTTAAATGTAGGAGAATTAGTTAATGAGCATATGTTAAAAGAAGTTAAAAGTACTACTTTTGTATCAGCAACATTAAGAATAGAAAACTCTTTTGAAAAGATAAAAAAACATTTAGGTCAGGAAAATTCAAAAGATTTTATAATTCCTCCAACATTTAATTTGAAGCAAAGAACTAAAATATTTGCATTAAATGATATTGGCTCATATGATAGTCCAAATTATATAAAGAATATTGGTGAATTTATATTTAATACAGCTAAAAAGTTAAATGGACATATTCTTGTATTATTTAATAGTAATCAAAGAAAACAAGAGGTATTTGAAGAATTGGATTTATTAACTAGGGGTACTAAAATAGAAGTTCATACTAATAGAAAGGCTATTCCAGCTTTAAATGATAAAAATAGAATAGTTATAGTCTTAGGAGGGCAAGGTTTTTTTGAGGGGATAGATGTGGCTGGAGAAGGATTAACTTGCGTAATGCTTGATAAACTTCCTAATCGAAGTATAGAATATCCTATTTTAAAGGCGATAACTACTTATGAGAATAGAAAATATCAGGATGTTAATTACCCACAATTATGTATAAAACTTAAACAAATATATGGAAGACTAATTAGAAGTAATTTTGATTATGGTTATTTTATAATATTAGATCCAGGTAAAAATGCCAATACAATAAGAAATATAGAAAGAGATCTTGGAGGACCTGATATTCAAATATCAGGATGTAATAGAGTGTTGGGTTATATGGATTATGATTATGGAATTTGGAAAAAGTATAATTTAAGTTTGCTTTTAAAAGATATAAAAAGTAATGAAAGAGATATAGAAAAAGATTTTAATAATGAAGCTAAAAAGCATAAAATGTTTTGGGAATTTTTAGGTATAAAAGACAATCAATGTTATTTTAGAAATATAAATTATAATTTAAAATCTAAATCGTAGATTATTGAAATTATTTTATCTTAGAGAATAATTTTAACAAAAATAAGATAATTATATTATAGAAATAATTAAAACTGATAAAAAAACTATAGAAATATTGAATAATAAATATTAAACATAATATTTATATATAAAAATTATAAAAAAAATTATATGTTTGAATAAATAATTTTTATGTGATATAATTTCAACAACCATACAAAAGACTCGTATATTTCCGATAATATGGTTGGAAAGTTTCTACCTGCTAGCCGTAAATTAGCAGACTACGGGGTATTGTTATAATTTTAGATGTAATTATTTATCTAGAAATGCAACACCTCAATTTTTATAATTGAGGTGTTTTTTTTATTCTTTAATAAATTACAAAAGTTAAAAGTTTAGCATAGCTATTTTGTTCCTTATAAAGTATTAGAGGTATTTATCAATAATTACGATGTCTTAAGTATGAGTATACAGTTACAAAGGGGGATAAAAAATATGCAATTAACTAAAAGCGAAGAATATGGATTAAATAATAAAATCCATGTAAAAGATGAAGATGATATACAATTACTTTATGGCATTGATGATAAGCCAAGCTTAACTATGCAAATTTTATTAGGTTTACAAAATATATTTGCAGCATTTGGAGGAATTATCGTAGTACCATTAGTTATTTCGAGTGTGTTAGGATTTGATTCAGCTACATCTACAGCACTTATGAGTGCAACAATTTTATCAGCAGGTTTAGCTACATTCATTCAATCAAGGGGAATAGGCCCGGTTGGAGCTAGAGTGGCATGTATAATGGGAACAGATTTTACATTTGTAGCCCCTTCAATAGCTATTGGAAGTGTTTTTGGACTTCCAGGGATATTAGGTGCAACAATATTAGGAGCATTTGTAGAAGTGATTTTAAGTTTTCTTATAAGACCATTAATGAAGCTATTTCCACCATTAGTTACAGGTACTGTTGTGTCTTTAATAGGGCTAACATTACTTCCGGTATCTATGGATTGGGCAGCAGGAGGGGTTGGATCACCTCAATATGGAAGCTTGATTAATATTGCAATAGCAATGGTTGTACTACTTGTTACTTTGATTTTAAACAGATATGGAAAAGGACTAGTAAGTAGTGCTTCTATTTTAATTGGAATGATAGTAGGTTATATTGTATGTATTCCTTTTGGAATGATAGATATGACTTCAGTTAAAGAAGCAAGTTTTTTATCATTTCCTAAAATATTTTCATATGGAGTAGTTTTTGATTGGAAAGTAGTAGTACCATTTATACCTGCATATTGTGTTGCTACTATAGGAACCGTTGGGTGTTTAAAAGCAATAGGAGAAGTTTCAAGAACTAATATGGATGATAAGAAAATTGGTGCTGGTGTTTTATCAGATGGTGTTGGAAGTATGCTAGCAGGTATACTTGGAACATTTCCTAATACTTCGTTTAGTCAAAATGTTGGATTAATACCTTTGACTAAAGTAGCTAGTAGACATGTTGCTGTAATGGCAGGAATTATGTTGATGATTTTAGGATTTTTCCCTAAATTTGCAGCTCTTATAAATATAATGCCACAACCTGTGTTAGGTGGAGTTGGTATAGTTATGTTTGGTACTGTAGCAGCATCAGGAATAAAAACTTTAAGCAAAGTAAAGTTAAATAATCGTAATTTATTAATAGTTGCAACGTCGCTTGGATTAGGTGTTGGAATTACATTTAGACCAGAATTTATAGGACAACTACCTGAAGGATTAAAAATGTTATTTGCATCAGGAATTTCAACAGGAACAATTGTAGCTTTAATTTTAAATTTAATATTAAAAGAAGAAAAAAGTGAGGTAGAATAGAAAGATGGAAAGTTTACATAAACGTATATTAGAAGAAGGAAAAGCATTATCAGAAAATGTATTAAAGGTTGATTCATTTTTAAATCATCAAGTAGATCCAGATTTAATGTATGAAATGGGAACATATTTTAAAAAGTATTTTGAAGCACATAAAATAACGAAAATATTTACAATAGAAAGTTCAGGTATAGCGCCATCTGTTATGACGGCAATGCAAATGAATTTACCTATGGTTATATTAAAGAAGCAAAGTTCTAAAATATTAAAAGGCGATGTATATCAAACAACAGTACATTCATTCACTAAAGATATGAATTATGAATTAACACTGCAAAAAAAATACATAAATGAAGATGATAATATATTAATAATAGACGACTTTTTAGCTAATGGTGAAGCTGCTTTAGGTGCAGCTAGATTAGTTGAAGGAGCAGGAGCAAAAGTTGGAGGAATCGGAATTGTAATAGAAAAATCATTCCAACCAGGTCCTCAATTATTAAAAGAAAAAGGGTATGATGTATATTCTTTAGCAAGAATAGCTAAACTTGGTAAGGGAAATATAGAATTTGTAAAATAATAATTGTATTGATTGTTAGATAAAGTACATAAATAAAAAATATATATAACATAGAAGCTATCTCAAATACATAAATATGTTTTTGAGATAGCTTCTTTTTATTATGCGAGGAACTTATATATAAAAATTATTATATATGATTCTAACCGGATAATATTAATACATATATTTATTTCATGTGCCTTAAATAAAATATCATAAATATACTAAGTTAATTAGAAAAAATAAGTATTTTATGATAGTATGTTACATGGAATTAAAGAAATTAAAATTTAACTACGTACGATAAAGGGGGAGGAATAATGACAGTTACAAAACATTTAAATAATATTATAAAAGATAAAGCATTTATTACTAAAACTATGGCAATTGCGATTCCAGTAATGTTGCAAGCTTTGCTTAATACGACTTTAAATCTTGTAGATACTATGATGATTGGACAATTAGGGGAAAGTACCATTGCAGCTGTAGGACTTGCTAATAAAGTATTTTTTGTATTTACATTATTATTATTTGGAATTGTAAGTGGTTCTTCAATATTAACTGCTCAATATTGGGGAAAAAAAGACATCTTTAATATAAGAAGAGTTTTAGGAATGTCTTTAATTATTGGGTTAGTAGGTTCAATTATATTTGTTGTTCCTAGTTTAATATGTCCTAAAATGGTTATGAGAATTTTTACACCAAGTGGAGCTACAATAGGAACAGGAGCAGCGTATTTATCAATAGTTGCACTTAGCTATCCATTAACAGCAGTGACAAATGCATATATATCGCTTTTGAGAGCTGTAAACAAAGTAAAAGCACCTGTTGTAATAAGTTTATTTTCAATCAGTATTAATGTAATATTAAATTATATATTAATATTTGGACATTTTGGAGTATCAGCATTAGGGGTTAGAGGAGCTGCGATTGCAACATTAGTTGCTAGAAGTTTTGAATGTATATCTATTTTATTAGTTGTATATTTAAATGAAGGTCCAGCTGCCGCAAAACTAAAAGAACTTATAAATTTTGATAAACAATTTATAAAGATGTTCTTTATTACTGTATCACCAGTAATTGCAAATGAATTTATATGGGGATTAGGTGTTACTATGTATTCTTTAGTATATGGAAGAATGGGAGACGGAGCGGTTGCAGCTATTACAATAACACAAACAGTAGAGCAAATAACATTTGTTATGTTCCAAGGGATTAGTGCAGCTACATCTGTTATATTAGGAAATGAATTAGGAGCAAATAAATTAAAAAAAGCAGAAGAACATGCAAAATATCTTATTACATTGCAATTTATATTTACAATAATAGTAGGAGTAATATGCTTTTTTAGCAGATGGCCATTAATTAAATTATTTACTGTAACAGACTTAGTAGCAATGGATATTAGTAAATGCTTAATAGTGTTTATATTATATTTGCCATTTAAAATGTTTAATATAGTAAATATTACAGGAATATTAAGAAGTGGAGGAGATACTAAAGCTGCACTATTTTTAGATTTTACAGGAGTATGGTTTATAGGGATACCATTAACATATTTAGGTGGAATAGTATTTAGCCTACCTATATATTGGGTATATGTATTAGTTTTAGCAGAAGAAATATATAAATTTATTTTAGGAACTAAAAGATATAAACAGAAAAAATGGGTTAGAAACATTGTTGATGTATAAATCGTATTTATAGATAAAAAAGATGTTTCAAAATAGTATTAATATTTTAGTATAAAAAAAGTTTCTAAGTTCTAAAAAAGTTTTGTTTTTAACTTGAACTTACAAACTTTTTTTTATTATTCTGAAGTTATTTTCTCCATATATTTACGATTAAAACTATTATTAAGTACTTTATATGTTTTATAAAAATCACTATCATTATAAATAATTAAGTACTCTTTACCAAGCGTATAAATATATAAATTATTTTTACCACTTTCATAAATACATATTTCATAAGAACCTTTAGTTCTATTTTTTGATGTATCTCCAGAATATTCAATAAGTTCTACATTGGAAAGATTAGATAAAATACTTTCTATCTGATTTTTATCTTCAATATAATTTTCAGTTCTAGAATTAATACCTCTAATATAAAGTTTGTTTATATTTTCTTTATCACAATGAACAGAGAAAATATTACCAAGAGTTGTGTTTTTAGGATGAAAGTAATATAGCAAAAAAATTGCTAAAATAATTATTAATATAAATAGAATATACTTTTTGAAATTTTTCATATAGTATCTCCTTGCATAATAGATTTTATTTCTATTTAATTATATCAATTTAATTCCATTAATAAAATAAATTTACTATTATCTAAATAGTTTAAAACATTCTTTATAATAATAAGCAATTAAGTATATTAATTAAGGTTAATACAGAAAATAAGTTTTAGATATAATTATAATTTTACTTATATAATATTACGAACTTTATTAAAAATAAAAAATTTATTCTACAATATATTTAGATTAGATATTTAAATATATATTTTATATTAAAGTACTGATATAATAACTATTAAATAATATATAATTATATATAAAATGACATAAATAATATTATAAATAAAAATAAATAACGAATATTAAGTGTTAAATTGCAAGGAATGTGCTATAATTTGTATATTATTATTTAATTAAACATAAGATTGGTTTAATAATGATTTAAACTATAATTTTTATATTTAGTTTATTTGTAATTATAAATTATATTAATAACTAAATTAAAAAGCGTTAAAGGAGTGTATTTTATTGGGGAAAAAATTTAAAAGAGTATTAGTTGCTAATAGAGGAGAAATTGCAATAAGAATTTTTAGAGCTTGTCATGAACTAGGAATAAGAACAGTAGCAATATATTCAGAAGAAGACAAACGTGCTCTTTTTAGAACTAAAGCTCATGAAGCTTATCAAATTGGTAAAAATAAAGGACCTGTTGAGGCTTATTTAAATATTGATGAAATTATAAGTCTTGCATTAAAGAAAAATGTTGATGCAATACATCCAGGATATGGATTCTTATCAGAAAATGCTGAATTTGCAAGAAGATGTGAAGAGGCAGGTATAGAGTTTATAGGTCCAACATCAGATATGATGGAGCAAGTAGGCGATAAGATCAAATCAAAAATAGTAGCGAAAAACGTTGGAGTTCCAGTTATACCAGGAATTGAAAAACCAATAATAGATGAAGAAGAAGCAAAGAATGTTGCAAATATGTGTGGTTATCCTGTTATGATAAAAGCTGCTGCTGGTGGTGGCGGTAGAGGAATGAGAATAGTAAGAAAAGAAGAAGAACTTATAGAAGCTTTTAAAAATGCTAAAAATGAAGCTAAAAAAGCTTTTGGTATAGATGATATGTTTATCGAAAAATACATAGAAGGACCAAAACATATTGAAATTCAAATTCTTGGAGATAAACATGGAAATATAGTACATCTTTATGAAAGAGATTGTTCTATTCAAAGAAGGCATCAAAAGGTTATAGAAATTAGTCCAGCATTATCTTTAACAGAAGAAAAAAGAAAAGAAATATGTCAAGATGCATTAAAAATAGCTAAACATGTAAATTATAGAAATGCAGGAACTTTGGAATTTTTAGTAGATATGCATGGAAATCATTATTTTATAGAAATGAATCCAAGAGTACAAGTAGAGCATACAATTACTGAAATGACTACAGGAATAGATATAGTTCAAAGTCAAATTTTAATAGCACAAGGGTATGAATTAAATTCTAAAGAAATAGGAATATATTCTCAAGATGATATAAAGCCAAGAGGGTATGCTATTCAATGTAGAATAACAACTGAAGATCCATCAAATAATTTTTCTCCAGATACAGGAAAGATAGATGTGTATAGAACTTCATCTGGATTTGGAATAAGACTCGATGGAGGAAATGGATTTAGTGGAGCTGTAATTAGTCCATATTATGATAGTTTACTTGTGAAAACAACCTCATATTCTAGGACATTTGAAGATGCAGTTAGAAAATCTATACGTGCTATTAAAGAAACAACTATTACAGGAATTAAAACTAATGTAGATTTTTTAATAAATGTATTAAATAATGAACAATTTAAAAAAGGTGAATGCGATACTAATTTTATATCAGAAAACCCTCAATTATTTGATATAAATCCAAGAACTGATTCTGAATATAGAATTTTAAAATTTACTGGAGAGAAAATAGTAAATGAAACTAAAGGAATAAAAAGAGAATATGATGTTCCTGTAATTCCTAAAATAAAAACTTTAGATGGATTAGCTGGAACAAAGCAAATATTAGATTCAGAAGGTCCAGAAGGAGTTGTAAAATGGATTAAAAATCAGAATAAACTGTTACTTACTGACACTACTATGAGAGATGCACAACAATCTCTAATGGCAACTCGTGTTAGAAGTAGAGATATGATAAATATTGCAAAGGCAACAGCTAAATATGGAAATGATTTATTCTCACTTGAAATGTGGGGTGGAGCTACATTTGATACTTCATATAGATTTTTAAAAGAATGTCCATGGAAAAGACTTGAAGAATTAAGAAAAAGAATACCTAATGTTATGTTCCAAATGCTTATTAGAGGAGCAAATGCTGTAGGATATAAAAACTATCCTGATAATGTTATAAGAGAATTCATAAAAGAATCTGCTGATAGTGGAATAGATATATTTAGAATATTTGATTCTCTTAATTGGCTAAAGGGAATAGAAGTATCATTAGATGAAGTATTAAAGTGTAATAAGGTAGCAGAGGTCGCTTTATGTTATACTGGAGATATTTTAGATACTAATAGAGATAAATATACACTTAAATATTATGTAGATAAAGCTAAAGAAATTGAAAAGATGGGAGCACATATCTTAGCTATAAAAGATATGTCAGCATTACTTAAACCTTATGCTGCTAAAAAGCTTATAAAAGCATTAAAAGATGAAATTTCAATACCAATCCATCTTCATACACATGATACTACAGGTAATGGTGTAGCAACTGTTTTAATGGCAGCAGATGCAGGAGTAGATATTATTGATACAACATTTAATAGTATGTCAGGACTTACAAGTCAACCAGCGATGAATTCTATTGTTGCAGCACTTGAAAATACAGGTAGAGATACAGGTATTGATTTAGGGAAAATTCAAAAAATATCTGATTATTGGAATGCTGTAAGACCAGTTTATGATCAATTTGAATCAGATTTGAAATCAGGAAGTGCTGAAATTTATAAATTTGAAATACCAGGTGGACAATATTCAAATTTAAAACCACAAGTTGAAAGCTTTGAACTTGGACATAAATTTAATGATGTTAAAAAGATGTATAAAATAGTAAATGACATGCTTGGAGATATAATAAAAGTTACTCCTTCATCAAAAATGGTTGGGGATATGGCTATATTCATGGTACAAAATGACTTAACTCCAGAAAACATATATGAAAAGGCACAAAATATGGCTTTCCCAGATTCAATAGTATCATATTTTAAAGGAATGATGGGTCAACCAGAAGGTGGATTCCCAGAAAAACTTCAAAAACTTGTTTTAAAGGGAGAAGAGCCTATAACAGTTAGACCAGGAGAATTATTACCTTCAGAAGATTTTGATAAAATAGAAAAATATTTAAAGGAAAAATATAAATATAATCCATCAAAGAAAGATTTATTAAGTTATGCATTATATCCAGATGTATTTGAAGAGTTTATAAAATTTGTATTAGAATATGGTGATGTAAGCAGAATGGGAAGTGATGTGTTCTTCCATGGATTATCAGAAGGTGAAACAAGTGAAATTGAAGTTGCTGAAGGTAAAACAATGATTGTCCAATTGATAGAAATAGGTAAATTAGACAATGAAGGATACAGAACTTTAGATTTTGAAATAAACGGAAATAGAAGAGAAATTAAAATAAAAGATAAGACTGAAAGAGCTACAAGTGCTTTAAGTTTAGATAGCATATCTAAAATGGCTGATCCTTCAAATAAATTAGAGATAGGTGCAAGTATACCAGGCAATATTATTAAGATACTTGTTAAAGAAGGGCAAGAAGTCAAAGAAGGCGAAAGTCTAGTTATTATAGAAGCTATGAAAATGGAAACTAATATTGTAGCTACTAGTGATGGTACTGTTGAAAGTATTTTTGTAGAAGAAGGTCAACAAGTTAAGACTGGTGAGTTATTAGTAAAATTAAAATAATTTTCGTATATAGTAAATTCTTTATATGATACCTCTTATATATTTATATAATGGAATAAACTTTAATGAAATTTATATATTTAGAATAATAAAAAGGCTATCTCAAATACATAATTAATATGTTTTTTGAGATAGTCTTTTTAAATTTTTTCTATAAGTTCCTAATTATACTAATAAGTAAATACTATTTATAAATATTCTAAAATTTATATTAATGAAGAAACTTTATTGAAGATTACATATAATTTTATATAAAATATACAAATAGGATATATACTTAATTTAAAATATTTATAACATAATCGAAAATTTGTAAAAAATTACAATATTTAAAAACTATAAAAAATGATACAATCTAAATGTAAATATTTACAGAAGAGAGGTATATATTATGAAAAAAAATAAGAATTTTATAGCAAGTATGTTGGTAATATTGTTTATGTTTACAATGATTCAAATACCAATTAATAAAGTACAAGCTAGCGAAACAAATGATACAGTTTATCTAAAGATAAGATATAACAGAGTGGATAGAGATTATAATGATTGGAACGTATGGTATTGGGAAAAAGACAAAGAAGGAAAAATGGCTACTTTTAGTGGAGAAGACATTGATGGAAAGTTTACAGTTATAAAAGCTGATAAGAAAATGAATCAATTATTTTTTATTATTAGAAAAGGTAATTGGGATGAAAAAGCTACTGGAGATGAAGTAATAGATTTAAATAATGGAGATAGAGAAATTATTATAAATCAAGAAAAAAAAGGAGTTAATAGAGAAGATAAAGAACTTAATAGACATTATAACAATATAAAATTAAATTTACATTATTGTAGAAATGATAAAAACTATGATTCATGGGATGTATGGTCTTGGTGTGATGACAATGATGCAAAAGGCTATCAATTTACTAAAGAAGATGAATATGGTAAGGTAGCAGAAATTAATAAATCAAATGAAAACAATAAAAAAGAAATATCTTTTATAATAAGAAAAGGTGAAGATAATTGGACATCTAAGGATATAGATAAAGATAGAAGTATAGATTTAGCATATGCAAATAATAAGGGAGAAATAAATGCATATATTCTTGATGGTGATGAAAAGGTTTATATGAATATTGATGATCAAGCA
Organism: Clostridium weizhouense; assembly: GCF_019431045.1. Taxonomy (GTDB): domain Bacteria; phylum Bacillota; class Clostridia; order Clostridiales; family Clostridiaceae; genus Clostridium; species Clostridium weizhouense. Next base: position 88,489 of record NZ_JAHXPT010000003.1, read on the forward strand.
AGAAATAGAATAACTTCTTTGAAAATTGATTCAATTAATGAGATTAATTTTAAATTAAATGTTGAAAATTTTAATGTTGAAAATTTTATTTTAAAGGAAAATGGTATCGTTATCAGTAAGGATTTATATTCTATTGATCTTGATAAAAGTGGAGTAAAAGGTAGCATTAAACTCAAAAAAAATATAGATTTAAAAAAGATATACTCTTTAGAGATTCCTGGTTATGGAATGAAAAATGCTGATTTAAGAAAAGTATATGAAAGTAAGGAATTTGAAAATTTATATTCATATGATGGAAATTTGGGAGCAATTTATAATAATAATGAAACAAACTTTATTTTATGGGCACCAACTGCAAGTGATGTAAAGGTAGCTCTTTATGGAAAAGATGGAAAATCATATTGTTCACCAGTTGAAAAAACATTAGATATGATTAAAGGTGAAAATGGAATTTGGACAGCTAAAGAAAATGGAGATTTAGATGGAGTTTATTATAATTATTTAGTAACTATCAATGGAAAAGAAAATGAAGTTACAGATCCTTATGCAAAAGCAGTTGGAGTGAATGGAAATAGAGGAATGGTAGTTAATTTAGAGTCAACAAATCCATCTGGATGGGAAAATGATAAAAGACCAGAACTTAAAAATCCAACAGATGCTACAATTTATGAAATGCATATTAGAGATTTATCTATAGATGAAAATTCAGGAATTAATTTGGAATATAGAGGAAAATATAAAGGTGTTTGGCAAGATGGCACAACAATTCCAGATGGAGATATTAAAACAGGAGTTGCTCATTTAAAAGAATTAGGAGTGAATACTGTTCAATTAATGCCAAGTTTTGATTATACATCAGTGGATGAAACTAAACTTAATGTACCACAATTTAATTGGGGATATGATCCTCAGAATTATAATGTTCCAGAGGGTTCATATTCATCCAATCCTTATGATGGAAAAATTAGAATAAAAGAGTTTAAAGAAATGGTAAATGAACTCCATAAACAAGGCATAAGAGTTATTATGGATGTAGTTTATAATCATACTGATTCAAGCCAAAATTCAATGCTTAATTTAGCTGTACCAGATTATTATTATCGTCAAGATGCAGAAGGAAATTTTTCTAATGGTTCTGGTTGTCGTAGTGAAGTGGCATCAGATCGTTCAATGGCTAGAAAACTTATTATTGATTCAGTTAAATATTGGATAGAAGAGTATCATATTGATGGATTTAGATTTGATTTAATGGCAAATCATGATATTGAAACTATGAAACAAATAAGAAATGAGTTAGATAAAATTGATAAAGATATATTAATGTATGGAGAAGGATGGGCTGGTGGCCCATGTGCATTACCAGAAAAGAAACAATCATTAAAAATTAATGCATCTGAATTTGGAAAAATGCAAATAGGTATGTTTAGTGATGATATAAGAGATGGATTAAAAGGAAATGTATTTAATGATATTGAACCAGCATTTATTAATGGACAACCAGGATTTGAAGATTGGGTAAAATTTGGAATAGTGGGATCAACTAAACATGATAATATAGATTATGGAAGAGTAAATTATTCAAAAAAACCATGGGCAAATGAACCTTATCAAGCAATAAATTATGTATCATGTCATGATGATTTAACTTTATGGGATAGGCTACAAACTGTTGAACCTAATAAATCAGATAAAGAATTACAAGATATGAATAAGATTGCAGCAGCAGTTGTGTTTACATCACAAGGTATTCCATTTATTCAAGCAGGAGAAGAGTTTGCCAGAACAAAAGTTAATGAAGATGGAAGTCTTAATAAAAATAGTTATACGTCTTCAGATGAAGTTAATAAATTAGATTGGAATAGAATAGAAAAATATAGAAATTTATATGAATATTACAAAGGGTTAATTGAACTAAGAAAATCACATAAAGCTTTTAGAATGGGTAAAACTGAAGATATTCAACAAAACCTTAAGTTTTTAGAAAAAGGAAAAGATTTCAATGAAGATAATGTTGTTGCATATACTTTAGATGGTAAAGCGGTAGGTGATAACTGGGGGAATATTGCAGTTATATTCAATTCAAATTCAAAACCAGTTGAAATAACTTTACCAGATAATAATTGGACAATTGTAGTGAATAAAGATAAAGCAGGAGTAGAAGGATTAAGTAAAGTAGAAGGCGGAAAAATTAGTGTACCAGCTAATACATCTTATGTACTTGTTGATACAGAAAGTTATGAAGAAAATAATAATGTAAAATAATTAAATAAGAAATATGTGAAGAGATTGCATTAAAATATAAATTTAAAAATCAAATGTATCTGCTTCACATATTTTTATGTATTTTTCAGGTAAATATGAAAAATATCTAATCATTATATACTCGTTTTCACAAGCTTTTCATAGGTATATCTTAAGATATGCACTCAGATAAATATATAAATTGACACTTAATAAAGTTTGATTTATTCTTAGGTTGTATATGTGCTTTAAGGCAAGAATAAATAATGATATGCAAAACCATTATTTTTGCACTAGGTTTGGAAAGGGTGAATAGTTAAACCTCCAGATTTTTCTCACATACGTTTGAAAACCTAGATGTGTAAAAATAGACAGTTCACAGTGACTTTGGTGTTTTTTTTATATGTTATAAAAGGAGATGATAGGATGAAAAACATATTTTTTTATCAAACAGAGATTGGGGAAATAGGAATTGCTGAAAATGGAAATGCCATTACAAATCTGTATTTTAAAAGAATAGAATTAATAGATAATTTTAATTTGGCAGAAACTAAGCTTATAAAAGAAGCATACTCTCAATTGAAAAATTATCTTTTAGGAGATATAAAAAAATTTACATTGCCACTTAATCCTGAAGGAACTGATTTTATGAAGAAGGTTTGGAATTCATTAACGCTTATTCCATATGGTCAGACTTGTACATATAAAGAAGTTGCAAAATCTACTGGTAATGAAAAGGCATCAAGAGCAGTAGGACTTGCAAATAATAAAAATCCAATTCCTATTTTTATTCCTTGTCATAGAGTAATTGGAGCAAATGGTAAATTAGTTGGATACTCAGGTGGAATAGATATAAAAAAATATCTTTTAAATTTAGAAAGAACCAATATAAAAGATATTTTTTAAAAGTATAGATTTATGCTGTTTTATAAAATTAATAGAAAATATTATAATTTTATAAATTCAGGTTTCATTTTATTAAATCTGCAAACATATTTAAATCCAATTTCTCTAAGAACATCATGAACATATGGAAATTCAGTTGCAATTTGAGAAGTAATATGAGAATCAGATCCAACAGTAATTATTTCTCCACCTAAATGCTTGTACATTTTAAGTATGTTTGTAGAAGGTGTTAAATCAGGTAATTTGTATTTAAATGAAGAGGTATTAAGTTCAATACCTTTACCATTTTCAATAACCTTTTTTAATATTGATTCTAAATAGTCATTAAATAAACTATCATCTAAAATAGTATCATAGTTTCCATATCTTTTAATTAAATCAACATGTCCTAAAACTGAATAGTCTATAAAAGAATTAACAATATTTAATAGAGTTTTATAATATCCTTCATATACTTCAAATTGAGTTTTACCTTTATGAAAGTCTCCAGTACATAATTCAAATCTATCTATTGTATGTATTGAACCAATAACAAAGTCTAAGTCATGTTCATGAATTTCTTTAGAACATTGTTCTAGAATATGACTTTGAAGTCCCATTTCGATACCTTTTTTTATAGAAATTTTATTGGAATATTTATTTTTATAGAATTCCAATTCTTCTAAATATTTGTCATAATCAATTTTTACATTAGGATTTCCAAGCACATCATAATCTATGTGATCGGTAAAACAAATTTCTTTAAGTCCTAATTCTATTGATTTTTTTATCATATCTATCATGGGTGTAGTTGAATCTGCTGAATAATGACAATGCATATGGTAGTCAGAGTAAGACATATACAACCCCTCCTTTATGTATAATTTATATATTAATTATACTCCGTATAATTTTAATGTCTACAATAAGGGCGAAGTCTTAAGTTATATTATATATTTTAAGTAAATTTAGCATATTAATATAGATGTATTATTATTAATTTCTTTAATGTGCCTTAAAATATAATTTATGTTATAATGTTCAAGTAAATTTAACATAATTATTAAAAGGAGGAGATATTATGTTCACTAAGGATGAACTTTTAGTTATTGAAGATGCATTAAGAATTGCAGATGAAGAATATATAAAATTATTAGATGAAAACAAAAATAATAAGAATAGAATGGTTGCTTACAACAGAAAGCAAAAAAAATTATGGTTGGTTCAAAATAAACTTAAAAAACTTTTAAAAGAATAATAATAAAATCAGGCATATGAAAGAAAATAAGAGTTTAAAGAGGAAGTATATATTATTCTGCGTAAGATAAAGAAATCAGTTTAGTTAATAGAGAATTATTAGCTAAATTTGTTGATGCAAAATAGATTAGTATACTAGTATATTGTTTTTTGATTTGTCTTAATCTAAAAGTATAAATTTAAAATAACAAAAAATGTTATTGAAATATTTAATTTTTTTTGTTAATATAATTAAAATTATAAGTAGCCGCTACCGCAAATAAAAAAAGAAATGAGGATACTTATTATGTTATTTAAAAATATTACAATTATTAATGAAAATTATGATGTTATTAAAGATACCAATGTATTGGTTCAAGGAAATAAGATTAAGTATATTGGATCAGAAATACCTAAAGCTTATAATGGTGAAATATATGATGGAAAAAATAAAGTAGCGATGCCAGGTTTTTTCAATACTCATTGTCATGTCCCTATGACATTACTTAGAGGATATGGAGAAGGTTTGCCATTACAACGTTGGTTACAAGAAAAAATCTTTCCATTTGAAGCTTTACTTACTGATGAAGATTGTTATTGGGGAACTTTATTAGGAATTAGTGAAATGATTAAAAGTGGAGTTGTATCATTTACTGATATGTATTCTCGTCTTGAAACTTTAGTACAAGCTATTGAAGAAACAGGTATAAAAGCTAATATTTCAAATTCATATCTTAAATTTGATGATAATGAAGATTATTTTAAGGATAGATCATATAAAGATACTGAATTTATTAGAAATTATGTAAAAACATCTGTGCATGATCGTATACGAGGAGATGTTTCTATTCATGCTGAGTATACTTCAACAGAAAAAGTAGTTAGACAAATTTCTGAATATTGTAATGAAGCTAATATGAATATGCATATTCATCTTTCAGAAACAGCAAAAGAACAACAAGCTTGTAAAGAAAGACATGGTTTAACACCAGCAGAATATTTCTTTAAATGTGGAACATTTAAAAATAAAACAACAGCAGCTCATTGTGTTTTCTTAGAAGGTGATGATTTTAATATACTTAAAGAAAATAAAGTTACAGTGTCACATTGTCCAACAAGTAATTTAAAACTTGGAAGTGGTATAGCACCAATAAAAACAATGTTAGAACATGATATTAATGTTACTATTGGAACAGATGGTGCAGCAAGTAATAATAATCTTAATATGTTAGAGGAAGTTAATCTTGCAGCATTATTACACAAAGGAGCTAATAATGATCCATTATTTTTAGGACAAAAAGATATATTAAAGATTTCTTGCTTAAATGGTGCTGCATCACAAGGTAGAGAAGAGTGTGGATGCATTAAGGTTGGTAATAGAGCAGATATCATTATATATGATTTTGATAAACCTCATATGCAACCAGCATTTGATGTATTAGCAAACATATTTTATTCTGCACAAGCAAGTGATATATGTTTATCAATGATAGATGGTAATGTTGTATATAAAAATGGTATTTTTACTAACATAGATATGGAAAAAGTTTATTATAATGTAAATAGAATAAAAGATGAGAAACTTAATTTATTAAAGTTATAGTTTAAAATTAATATATTTATTAAATATAATATTTATATTAAGTTTTTATAGTACCATTTAACATTATTAATAATAAATAAAACAAATTTGGCGGTAGCGAGAGAATAAAATATAATCATTAAAATGTGTAATATTAACTTATATAAGTTCATAATAGGTTGAACGTTTCTACCAACTACCTTAATAGTTGATTATAAGTTAATCCTTTTACGGGATTACTATATTCAATTTTAGGGTAGTTGGTTTTTGCATTTAAATTAACTATCAAATATATAGTAAATTAACCGTAAAATACTTCAAGATTGTATTTTAAAATAATGTTAATCTGCAGTATATGAGGTATATTATAAATAATACATGGGAAATAATAACTTTTACTTGACAAAAAAATGTTACTTAACTATAATTATAAATAATTTAATATATATCGCATAACTAAGATTTATAATTTATTATATTTCGGAGTATGAGATTTTCAATAAAAAGCAATGAAAAGAACAAGTAGAGATTAGTTAAACCAAACAGAAAGTTACCGGTCGATGAGAGGTGCATGGATACTGATTTTGAATACATCTTAGAGCTTCAAACTGAAAAGAAATTTTCTAAGTAGGTGATGACGGTTCCCTGCACCCGTTATAGTGCTAAAGTATAACCATATGTGGCGTACTTGAAGAGGTTAATTATGTGAGTGATTAATAAATTAGGGTGGTAACACGAGATATACTCTCGTCCTTTATATATAAAGGACGAGAGTTTTTTATTCTTTAAGGAATCATATTATTAAATAATATGAGGATAAATTCTAAAATATTTTAAAGTTATGATAAGTACCCCTAAAGAATAAAAAATAATCATATGCCGCACCATTATTCCTGCACTATGTTTGGAAAGTGTGCATGGCTAAAAAATCCATGTTCCATAGTCACTTAGCGACTTTTTTTATTGCATATTGAATCTTATAGAGCTTGCTTATATAAAATTTAAAATATAAGGAGTTAAAAGATATGAAAAAAACAATTGATGAACAAATTAAAATTATATCAAAAGGAGCAGCAGATATTATAAGTATTGATGAATTGAAAGAAAAACTTATAAAATCAGAAAAAGAAAATAAACCATTAATAATTAAACTAGGATTAGATCCAAGTGCTCCAGATATACATTTAGGGCATGCTGTTGTTTTAAGAAAAATAAAACAAATGCAAGATTTAGGTCATAAGGCTGTTATTTTAATAGGAGATTTTACAGGTAAAATAGGAGATCCAACAGGTAAATCAAAAACAAGAAAACCATTAACTCAAGAACAAGTTTTAGAAAATGCATTAACTTATCAAAAACAAATTTTAAAAGTATTGGATAAAGAGAAAACTGAAATCAAATTTAATAGTGAGTGGTTATCAAAGTTAAGCTTTGAAGAAGTATTAAAGTTAGCTGCAACAACAACTGTTGCTAGAATGTTAGAAAGAGATGACTTTAAAAATCGTTATAGTAATAATGCACCTATTGGAATCCATGAGTTTTTTTATCCTTTAATGCAAGGGTATGATTCTATTAAGCTAAAGGCTGATATAGAATTAGGAGGAACAGATCAAACGTTTAATATTCTTATGGGAAGAACTCTTCAAAAAAATATAGAAATGGAGCAACAAATAGCAATATTTATGCCAATATTAGAAGGTTTAGATGGGATTGAAAAAATGAGTAAAAGTTTAGGTAATTATATTGGTGTAGATGAAAAAGCTGAGGTAATGTTTAAAAAGGTAATGGAAGTTCCAGATAATCTTATTATAAAATATTTTGAATTAGCAACAGATGAACATCCAGATAGAATTGAAGAAATAAAAAAAGAATTAAAAGAAGGAAAAAATCCAAGAGATATTAAGTTTCAATTAGCAAAAATTATTACTAATTTATATCATACAGATAAAGAAACTAAGTATGCTATTGACTACTATGAACAAGTCTTTAAGCAAGGAAGTTTACCTCAAATAGTACCAGAATTAACAGTGTCTTCAGAATGTGATACATTAAAAAAAGTTGGAACAGTTCTTGTGAAAAATAGAATAATAGACTCTAATAATGAATTTAGAAGATTAGTAAATCAAGGTGGTGTCCAAATAAATAACCAAAAGGTAACTAATTTTGATAATACTCAAATAGAAAACGAAGATATAATTAAAATTGGTAAAAAGAGGTTTGTTAAAATAATAAAGTTATAGTATATTATTTTACAGATTATAAGATTATATATAATATAGATATCTATTAGTTATTAATCAAAGCATAATATAGATTTATTTTTGGATATATTGTAATATATATGTAATTAATTTATAGTCTAAAAGTTATTTCTAATTATGATTTCTAGTATATATGTGATTAAAATTTTTCTTAATACATTAATATATATAAGAAGTATAAGAATTTTAAAAAAGCAAATAAAAGTTATTTATTTTAATGATTTTTTATATATGGAATTATATATACTATTTTCTAATAGATATTAACTTTGAACTATAAAATTAACTTGTAATTAAATATAGAAAATGGAGGGAATTTTATGTACGATAAAATAATGGAATCTGTAGATTACATAAAGAGCAAAGTAAATAGAGAACCTAAAATTGCAGTAATATTAGGTTCAGGTTTAGGTGATTTAGTTAATGTAGTTGAAGATACTGAATATATATCTTATGAAGATATTCCTAATTTTCCTGTATCTACAGTAAAAGGTCATGAAGGAAAGTTAGCATTTGGTAAAATTAATGGCGTAGAAGTGTTATTAATGCAAGGAAGATTTCATTACTATGAAGGATATACAATGAAAGAAGTAACATATCCTATATATGTAATGAAAAAATTGGGAATAGAAAAGATTATTGTGACAAATGCTTGTGGTGGAATAAATACAGATTTTGAACCAGGAACATTAATGATTATAAACGATTTTATAAACCTTTTTGGAACGAATCCTTTAATAGGATTAAATGATGAAAGATTAGGAACAAGATTCCCTGATATGTCAGAACCATATAAAATAGATCTTATCGATAAGGCTAAGAAGGTTGCAGACGAATTAGATATAAAATATAAAGAAGGCGTTTATGCAGGATTTATGGGACCATACTATGAAACTGCTGCTGAAGTTAGAATGATAGGAAGACATGGAGCAGATGCTGTTGGTATGTCAACGGTACCAGAAACAATAGTAGCTAATTATTTAGGAATTGATGTGTTAGGAATAGCATGTATAACTAATATGGCAACAGGAATACAAAAAGTTAAACATTCACACCAAAGAGTTGTAGAAACAGCTCAAAAAGCTTCAGCAAATCTTTGCAAGTGGGTATCAAAAGTTATAGAAGTAATGTAGTATTATATAGCTTGATTTTTAGGATAAGGTATTGTAGAAAATATAATGCCTTATCCTAATTTTACGTTTTGAAACAAGGGATTTTTATTAAATAGAATTTATAGATTAGAAAAAAGATAATTAAAGATATTTTATATAATTTTTATAAATATAGTATTTCTTTAATTAATAGTATTTAGTTAGAAACGTATTTATAATAAATATTTATTGATATAAGTCTCTTAATTGCTATATTATTATATAGAAGTATAAAATTTGTATTATTATAATTAGGGAGCTTCTTATGGAATTGAAAAATGTAATTGATATTGCACTTACAGCAGGAGAAATATTGTTAGCTAATGGTGCTGAAACATATAGAATAGAAGATACAGTGGTAAAAATATGTGAAGCTTATGGTTTTACAGGAGAATGTTTGTCAATGTCAAATGGTCTTTTGTTATCAGTAGAGCAATCAGGAGTTGATAAGGTTACTTCAATGAAAAAAGTAAATAAAAAACATGTAGATTTATATAGAATAGAGTTAATAAATTCATTTTCAAGACAAATTTGTGAAAAGTCATTATCATATGAGGAGGCTAAAAAGATATTAGACGATATTAAAAAGGCTCCTAAGTTTACTTTATCTGTAAGAATAATGGCGGCATGTATGACAGGATTTATTTATACACTTTTCTTTAATGGGTCTTTATTAGATGGAATCTCATCTATAATAATATGTTTAATTACATACGTAATACTTGAAAAGATTTCAGAATTGGGATTTTTTCAATTCTTGGAGTTTTATTTGTCAGGATTACTTATAGGAGGGGGGAGTATATTATCTGAAATGCTCATTAGTTCAATTAATAAACATAATGTAATTACAGGTGCAATAATGATACTTCTTCCAGGTGTTGTTTTAACAAATGGAATAAAAGATATTCTTTATGGTGACTTTTCATCTGGTGTTGCAAAATTTTTTGAGGCTATGATTGTTATTATAGCGGTGAGTGCAGGAATAGGTACATCATTAATTATTTATTTGAAAGGAATGTAATTTATATGTTGATTAAAATGACAATGCTTGCATTTTTAGGAAGTGTATTTCCAGTTATATTATTTAATATTGATAGAAGAAAAATAATATGGACAGGAATTGCCGGTGCTTTTGGATGGATAATTTATAGTATTATTTTTGAAATAACAAGTAGCCAGGTAATAAGTTCATTTTGGGGAGCTTTTGCTGTAAATATATATAGTGAATTTATGGCTCGTAAAAAAAAGACTCCAGCATCAATGTTTTATATACCAGGTATATTTCCATTAGTACCAGGTATAACAGCATATAGTACTATAAGTTATATTGTTGAGAATAATTTTAATGATGCTTTAAATAAAGGTATACTTACATTATCAATTGGTGGTGCAATTGCATTTGGAATTATGTTATCATCTACTGTTGTTAGGTTTATATCGAAGTTAAAATTTAAGTGGTCAAGCAATTGATTTTTAAAACTGATATGTATTAAAATAAATTTACTATATTAAAACAAAAAAATTAAAGCTATCTCAAATTATATAAATATGTTTTTGAGATAGCTCTTTTAAATTATGGTTTATAATTGCCGATGTTTTAAGTTAATATTTATAATATAAAAATTACTTTAAAGCATAGTATAAATGTTTTAATTAAGTTAAAGATATAATGTTTTATAGAAAATTATATCCTTAACTAATAATATCTAGTTAGAAGCATATATTATAATTAATTTTGCATTAGTAAATTATAAATAATTTGTGCTGCTTCTGCATTGGTAACATTATTTTTAGGATTAAACTTACCTTCATTATCTCCATTCATTATATTAAGTGAAAAACATATAGCAGCATAGCCTTTAAAGTTTTCATCAATCTCATCTTTAAATGGATTAACAAATACTTTTGAATGTAGTGCTATTTTTTCATATTTTAAATATCTTACTATTAATTTAGCTATTTCTTGATTTGTAAGTAAGCTGTTTGGAGATTTTTCTTCTTCTTTAAGTATATTAGTGTTAATTAACATATCATAAAATTCATCATCATTATAAAAATTTTGAGTATGGGAATATAAATATCTCAAAAAATTAATTTGTGTGATGTTACTATCAGGATTAAATTGTTCTCCTTTAAGATAATATCCATTCTCTAAAAGATGCGTTATTGTTTTTTCACACCAATGTCCATTTATATCTGTATATTGTGGTATTTTAAAATCTTTATATATCTCACCATTAAAATCTAATCTGTTTCCATTTATAGGATCAATAAGATGAAATCCACTTAAATCTATAAAATCATATACTAAATAAATCTCATTCTTATTATTAATAATGTATTTTAATCCAAAATTTTGATTAGTATTAACCTTATCAAAAGCTTCTTCTTTAGTTATAGCATTATTAATATCAGGAAAAGTAACATTATCATACCAGACGTTGCTATATTGAATAATATTACCTGTATCTTTATCAATTACAACTCTTAAAAAATTATCTATAAAAGCAATGCCATTTACTTGACGAATAAAATCAAAAGAATATTGTCTAATATCATTAGAGGCATTATCTAATATCAAATCTGTAGCTGTATCATATTTTGTTTCAGAAAATTTATTAATAGCTACTTCTTTTAAGAACTTTTCTGCAATATTTTTAGCTTCATCTTTTGATAGATTTTTGTTTTGTAAATTGTCATTAGAATATGAATTAAAAGCTAACAATTCACCAGATTTTGCATCTATTTCACCATACGCATTATCAGACATCATTTGCCATACATATTGATTGGATATATTGTTCTTATTTAAATAGTTATTAGTTAATTTTATATTGGGTAAATATTTTTTTAAGATATTTTCAGCTTCCTCTTTTGTAATAATTCCGGAAATATCTTTTATAGCATCATTTTCTTCTTTTGTTAAAGTATCTAAAGTTTCATTAATATTATTTACTTTCCCCTCTCTATAAAGTGGATTAATATTATTTTTATAAATAATATCTCCAGATTTTGCATTAATAGCTAAGTTATTTGTATTATCTATAGAATATGCTGGAAATATATTTAGTTTATTTTGTTTATAATCATAATAAGAATGATATTTTAAATTAAGACCTATTTTTTCAATATAATCTTTTTTTGCTTGTTCATAATTAATAATATTATCTAAAGAAGGATATTCAAAATTGCTTTTATCAGGTTTTGAGAAATTAAATTGTGTAACTTCATTAGTGTATTTATTTACGTTTATATTAACAAAAATAAAATCAGTTGGTAGATCATTTGCAAATTGTTTATATGTGAATGAATAATTATTATTTGATGTATCATTATCATGTGTATTAACTTTTTTCATAGAATTTGCATATGAAGGGAGTGCTTTTAATAGAAATTCTTCTGCTGAATGTTGAGCTTTTTCTTTAGTAATTTGTGAAATGCCTGTAAGAGTATCTTCATTACAAGATTTATAATAATTATATAAATTACCATTTTCGTCAATTGATACTGAGATATTTCCTTGCTTTCCTCCTTTTTCAGCCCAATTAAGTTCTAATAATTTAGTTGTTGTATCATTGTGGATTATAGAATGAGAAAAGTTTGTATAACTTTCAGGAATATTTACTATATTTTTAGCTTTTTCGATAGCTTGTTCAAGATTTTTGCTATCATTTTCCGTTGCAAATGCTTTAGTAAAATTCATAGAAAATATTAGCATTAAGGTTAAAATAAAACTTATAAATTTTTTTAGTTTCATTGATAAACTCCTTTCTTAGAAATAGTTAATAAAATTTTAGGCTATGTTTTAAGTGAATGTTGATATTGTATTAAAACATAGCGAAATTTAAAAATGAGGTTTGAGAAAAATTACAAAATTTAGTTAATATTATATTAACATTATTATAACAATACTTCTACTAAAAAGAAGTATTGTTATAATAAGGAATATAAAATAATAGACTCAAAAGCGTTGTATATGCTATATAAGATAAGAAATTACTTTATTTAATCGAGATATCAGTTAAATTTATTGACACAATATTATTCAAAATAGATGAGTAGATCAGTCTATTACTTCTTTGATGCATAAACTTATGAACTTATATAAAAAATTAATAAAGACTATCCCCAATATATAAATAATTTTGAGATAGTCTATTTATTTAAATTTATAAGAATTTTAAAATTTACGTTCAAATATAGCTACTTTTTCTTCATCTTTAAAATCATCTATTGAAGATATATCAAGTTTTTCTAAAACATCATTAATAGTCTGACTATGAAGAGGGACTTTAATAGATGAATCATAAGCAAATTCATCAACTGCCGTTTTGCCCTGTGTAGGAGGTATAATAGCTTTAGGTCCACCTACACATCCACCAGGACAGCCCATACCTTCTATAAAATTAGCATCAACTTCATGTTTCATAGCTTTTTCAAGAATTTCCTTACAATCTTTAACTCCATCAACCTTAATAGGTTTGAAATATTTAAATTTTTCTGGATAAAGTTCTTCTATAGTTTCAGAAACAGCAGTTGAAACACCACCAGTTCTTGCATATAAACGTCCACCACGTGATGCATATTCAATAGAAGGAATTCCTTTAAGTTCACTAGGGTTAATATCTAATGCTTTAAATATTTGATCAACTTCTTGGAACGTTAATACAAAATCTATTATTCCAGCTAAATCTTTTTCTTTTGCTTCAGCTTTTTTTGCAATACATGGTCCAATAAAAACTACTTTAGCGCCTTTGTTTAATTTTTTAATAATTCTTCCTGCAGCAATCATTGGAGATACTGAAGGGGAAAGATCAGGAACAAGATCTTTATAAACTTTTCTAAGCATTCCTACCCACATAGGGCAACAACACGAAGTAATCATTAAATCATTAGGACCATTGACATGTTTATCAAATTCTACAGATTCTTTTATTGTAAGAATATCAGCAGCAAAAGCTACTTCAATCATATCAGTAAACCCTAACTTTATAAAAGCAGCTCTTAATTGATCCATACTAACATCATCACCAAATTGCCCGGAAATAGCAGGTGCTACAGCAGCAATAACAGTTTCATGTTCATTTATTAAATTCATTACAGGAATAAATTCAACTTTGTCTAGAATTCTTCCATTTTTACATGCATCTACACAAATTCCACAATGTATACAGCGATCTTCATCAATACAAGTTGATTTGTTTTTAGTATCATAATATATAGCATTAAAAGGACATGCTAATTGACAAGTAAATTTTTTATTTTTATCAGGATTACAATTAGAATTATAACATTCAAGTTTTTCAACTATTCTTTTATTAACTGTATATTGGGTTATTGCTTTCTTTAAATTATAAACATAGTTATTATCAAATTTTATATCAACTCCACATAGTGATGTTATAATTGCAAATGTTTCTTGTGGAGATGTTTTATGACAAACCATTATACGCTCAAGTGTTTCATCAAAATCTCCATGATAATATGATTGAACTAATGTATCAAATAAATCAGAATATTTACTATTCATTAATATACCTCCAATTAAATCTAATAAAAAGATATTCTTTTAATTTATAATTAGTATGGATTAATTTATATAGAATAATACAATATTTACACTTATAACATTTAATTATTTTTTTATATCTAATTAAAAGAAAGGCTTAAAAATAAGATGTTTTTTGTTATAAGAATCTATATAAGGAATATTTATAAAAATTATAATCTTTTAAATTTATAATATATACATTTTTAACTAGATATGATTAATATAAAACATATCTAGTTAAAATTTTTATTGACTTTAACGTAACGTAAAAGATTATACTTAAATTAAGCTAGCAAAACAAACTAATGATTTGGAGGGGTAAGTTTGCTTAACATAGGAGAATTCTCAAAAATATGTGCAGTTACTACAAGAACATTAAGACATTATGACGATATAGGTTTAATAACACCTAACATGATTAATAAAGAAAATGGATATAGACTTTATGATATATCTCAAATTAGAGACATGATTTTTATTAAGAGGCTTAAAGAATATAACTTTTCTCTTGAAGAAATTAAGGAAATTATTTCAACTAATGATAACGAATTTATGCTTAATAAAATAATTAATAAAAAACTACAAATACAGAATATAATTAAGCAATTTAATGATATAGAAAAACAGATAACAGAAGATATAACAAATTTAAAGAAGGGGGTTGATATTATGTCATTTATAGATAAGATAGAAGTTAAATTAGTTGAAACTCAGGATATGAATATTCTGAATTTAAGACAAAGGATGAATGTAGAAGAATATGGTTATTATATTGGTAAGTTATTTGAAATAGTATATTCTAACCATTTTAAAGTGGAGGGATGTCCAATGTCAATTTATCATGATAGTGAGTTTAATCCAGAAGATAATGATACAGAAATAGCACTTCCGATAAAAGAAAATAATAAATTTACAAGAATCTTAAAAGGAAATACTTGTGCTATGACAACTTTTGTTGGACCATATTCTAAACTTAATGGGGCTTATGGAAAGTTAACTGAATGGATTGAGAAAAATAAATATGAATTTATTGATGCTCCATATGAAAAATATATAAAAGGGCCAATGGATGGAGGAGATATTATAACAGAAATATATTTTCCAATAAAAAAGAAATAATTAGGATAAATTAATATAACTTTTAAAGTATAAAAGAATTATATAATATTTAAAAAATTTTGTAATAACCTATTTTGAAAATGTTTTTAAAATAGGTTATTGTTTATTTATTACATGTTAATTTTATATTAGCATGTAATAAATAATAAGAAGTTATTGATTTTTATGATGTATATGTTAACATATCAATTGAAGAAAGATTCGGATAAACTATCAATTGTGAAGGTGAGATAATGAGCGAAATAAGAGATGATGATAAAATATTTTTTGATGGGGAGCACATAAGTATACCCACGGAAAATATAGAAGAAAAATTGGATGAAGTACAAGAGATTTTAATGATTTATAGTTCTGCAATAAAAGAAATTAAGACTAAACTTGATATTTTAGACTTTGAATTTAAAACTAGAAGAAAAAGAAATCCTATAGAATATATGAAATCTAGAGTTAAATCTCCGAAGAGTATATTAGAAAAACTTAAACGTATGGGGTTTAATGTAAATATTAAATCAGCTAGAGAAAATTTAAATGATATAGCAGGTGTAAGGGTAGTGTGCTCATTTGTTAGTGATATATATGAACTTGCAGACATGTTAAAGGGTCAAGATGATATTAAACTTATTCAAGAAAAAGATTATATTAAAAATCCAAAGCCAAATGGTTATAGAAGCTTACATTTAGTTTTAGAGATACCTATATATTTTTCGGATCATGTAGAATATGTTAAGGTAGAAGTTCAAATAAGGACTATTGCAATGGATTTTTGGGCAAGCTTAGAACATAAATTATATTATAAAAAAGGTGAAATAACTCCTAAACATATAAGGGAAGATCTTAAAGAATGTGCAGATGTTATAGCAGCAACAGATTTAAAAATGCAAGAGATACAAAAAGAAGTAGAAAAATTATAATTAATTTACTTAAAACATAGAATAAAATAAATTAAAAATATCTTAACATTACTTGAATTTTAAAATATATGGTATAATTATACTTGATTTCAAAATTTATAGTTTTAAATTAAAAACAGTTTATATGCTTAATAAGACTTACAAAAGATTAAAAAATATAAATATATAGATAAAGTAAAAGAAATGAGGTTTTTTATGAGTATTTTAGTTTTAGGTGGTGCAGGATATATAGGATCTCATGCCGTAAGCCAATTAATTGATAAAGAATATGATGTTGTAGTTATAGATAATTTATTAACTGGACATGAAGAGTCTATTAATAAAAAAGCAAGATTTTATAAAGGAGATATAAGAGATATCGAATTTTTAAGAGATGTTTTTAGAAGAGAAAAGTTTGATGCAGTTATTCATTTTGCTGCAAATTCTTTAGTTGGCGAATCTATGACAGATCCAATTAAGTATTTTAATAATAATGTATATGGAACACAAATATTACTTCAAGTTATGAATGAATTTGATGTTAAAAATATAGTATTTTCATCAACAGCAGCAACTTATGGTGAGCCTAAAAAAATTCCAATAACTGAAGATATGGAAACTTGTCCAACAAATCCATATGGTGAAACAAAGCTTACTATGGAGAAAATAATGAAGTGGTGTGATAAAGCATATGGGACAAAATATGTATCACTTCGTTACTTTAATGTAGCGGGGGCAAGAGAAGGTGGATATATTGGAGAAGATCATAACCCTGAAACACACTTAATTCCAATAGTACTTCAAGTAGCATTAGGAAAAAGAGAGTTTATAACTATATATGGTGATGATTATGATACTGAAGATGGTACATGTGTAAGAGATTATATACATGTTGAAGATTTAATTGAAGCTCATATTTTAGCTATGAATTATTTAATAAATGATGGAGAAAGCAATATTTTTAATTTAGGAAGTAGTCAAGGATTTTCAGTAAAAGAAATAATAGAAACAGCAAGAAAAGTAACAAAGCATGCTATTCCAGCTAAGATTGGAGAAAGAAGAGCAGGAGACCCAAGTAAATTAGTTGCATCATCAGATAAAGCTAGAAAAGTATTAGGTTGGAATCCAACTAGAACTAATACAACTAAAATAATAGAAGATGCATGGATGTGGCATAAAAATAATAAAGATGGATATGGGAAATAACATATCTTGCAATTAATATCAATGTTTGATATAATTTTAACGGATTAAATTTAATATAGTCAGTTCGAAAGCCTCCTGACTTTAAATAAAACTACGGTTAATAATTAATGAATAATTAAGAGTTTTTATACACATTTGTAAAAACTCTTATGTTTGTTGTGTTTTATTATCGTAGGATTTTTATCCTACGATTTTTTTATTTTTGGAAAGTTATATAAAAAATATAGTCTAAAGAATAAAAAGAAAACATATTTACTTATATTTAAAATATAAGCTTTGTTTATTTAAAGTAGTGTTTTGAAGAAACTGATTGTAATAAATAATTTTAGGAGGAATTTTTAATGAAAAATGATAAAACAACAAAAAGACTGGTTAGAACAGCAATTATAGCAGCACTTTATGCGACGTTAACTATTGCTTTGGCGCCTATAAGCTATGGAAGTTTGCAATTTAGAATATCTGAAATTATGGTATTATTAGCATTTTTTGATCCTTTTTACATTGTGGGTCTTACACTTGGATGTTTTATTTCTAATATACTAGGACCTAATGGAATGCTTGATGTTATATTTGGAACTTTAGCAACATTTATTAGTGTTATCTCTGTTTCTTTAACATCTGTATATATTAAAAATAATAAAATTTCATTAATTATAGCATCTTTATGGCCAACTATATTTAATGGTTTAATTATAGGATTTATGCTTAATCATATTTTAAAAATACCATTACTTTTATCAATCGGAGAAGTAGCAATAGGAGAATTTGTTGTTGTAACTATACTAGGTATACCAGTATTTAAATTAATAAATAACAAATATAAAGGTTTATTAGTGGTGAAGGAAATTTAATAAAATAAAATACGAAATGATCTTTAGAAAAATTTTAAAAACAAAACATAAATTTTAGAGTATTACTTTTAAATTTACAATTAAAAAGTATTTTTATTATCAAAATACATGAATTTTGAGTATTATAAATTGATAAATATATATAAAACATATTATTAATATTTATTTTAGAAAAATATTAGTAATAAAAAAATATATAATACAAATAATAATAAATAATCAATTTATAAAACGTAATATACTTATATTGAGGTGATTATATGAATTTGTTAACTAAAAAAAGATTTAATAATATTAAACAAGAATTTAGTAGTGGAAATTATAATTTACAAACAATAAGATGGTTAATTGCTGAAATTAGAAATACAATATGGGATATTGATAAAGAAGAATTTGAAAAATTAATTAATATACCTATTACTATATTAAAACAGGATGCATGTATTGAAGAATATGAATTATGGGAAAAAGAAAATAAAGATTATATCTTAAAAAATTTATCTTATTTTGAAGAAAAATATTTTTTAGATTTAAAAGCTAAAATATATTCAGAAAAATATTCTATTAATGATATGATAGAGACACTAGAATACATTAATGAAAACTTTAATGAACTAAAAGAAAAGTATCATGGAGGAATAGAAATACCTTTAAGAAATATAGAAATAGTTTTTAAAAATTTAAAGTTATTAAAAGAAGATGAGTTTATTTCAAATAAAAAATTATTTATTCAACCTATAGAGGATATATTGAACGAAGTTTCATAATAGTATAAAAATGGGGGTGTATTATTGAATGAATTATCATTCTGATACATCCTTTTTTCTTTATAAAATATAACTGTAAAGAAAAAAGGATAACTTTTAGAATATATCGTTTCAGAAATATGGTAGTGATTAAAAAAATAAAAAATAATTATATTATAAAAGATATTATTAGACTTATATAAAATTAATTTTAGATAATAATATACATAAAATAGTATGGTTGCAACATATTTAAAACTGTTAAAGAAAATATTATTTAAAATTTATATAATATGTTTTCAAAGAAGGTGTAAAATTTAGTGAAAAAATGTATATTAAATTATAAATTACATAATAAATTAATAAATATAAATTTTCCTGTTTTAGCATCTGTAATAGTTTTGATTATAGGAATTTTAACATTATTTATAAATCCTATCATAGGTATGGCAGATAATGGAGGATTTTATAAAGTTATAAATCAAAATGGGTTGTATAACTTAAATGAAAATAATAATGAAGTGTTTTTGGGATACTTTATAAAAAATTATGGTATATGTAAATATAATAATGACTATGAAAATTTAGGAATATCAACTCAATCAATATTCATAAAAACGGCTATCTTTTTAGATATGTTCTTTACCAAAGATTATATTTTAGATATTAGATTTATGGCAGCTATATTTTTAATAATTCAATCAATAGGAATATACTTGTTAGTAAAAACATTAATTAATAAAGTACATAATATTAAAGATAAATTAATTATTACTTTAATTGTAATTTTAATATTGTGTGATACGGGATACATGGCATATTACAATTCTTTTTATAGTGAAGGAGTAGAGATAAGTTGTTTCTTATTAAGTATAGGACTTCTGATGTACATGATAGAATTTAACAAATTTACTTGGTATAACATAATATTTTTTGCTATTTCATCATTTTTATTTTTTGGAACAAAAGAACAATTAATTCCAATAGGTATTTTTATATCATTTATATTTATTGTAATAGGGAGTTATAAAAATAATATTGCAATAAAAGTATTAAGTATTATTTTATCAATAGTATTTATAATAAGTTCTATTGTATTTTATAATTCAAATCAGGGAAATTTAAAGTATACAAACAGATATCATGCAATGAATAGAGGAATTTTATTAAATCAAAATGATGCAGATGATATTTTAAAATATTTTAAAATAAATCCTCAATACTCTTTATTAAAAGAAACTAATTTTTTTGAAGAAATAAAGTTATTAAATCCATATGATGAGTTTTTAATAGATGAGTACTACAATAGATTTCCATTAAATAAAATTTTAGAATATTATATAACTAATCCTGGTATGTTTTTTAATATGCTTAATATTGGGTTTGATAATTCATATTCAATTAGACCTCAAGTTATTGGAAATTATGAAAAAGTTCAGAATAAAGCTTTTGGAGAAAAATCTTATTTTTTTGCATTATGGAGTACATTTAAAGAGAAATTTATACCTAAAAATATATTAGTTACTATCATTACAATAAGTATTTATTTATATATTTCTATATCAAGATTTATAAGAGGGAAAAAATTTAATGATAATAAGTTGGTTTTTAAAGAAGAAGCTTATTTTTATATATTTTTAACAGGTTTATCTCAGATAATTATTTCAATAATAAATGTTGGAGATGCAGATTTATCAAAACATGTATTTATGTATAATATGGCTTTTGATTTAATTTTTATATATATGATTAGTTTATTTTTAGAAAGTAAAAACGGAAAGTCATAAGGTGATTGAAAATGAATGTAGAAAAAAAGGTAGATATTTTAATAACAATTTTAATAACATATTTTTTTATAATTTGTATTAGTTTTAAAGTACTTCAAATTAATGAAAGTTTTGAAAATTATTTAATGCTTACGATTGTAATGATAATTGCAGTAATAAGTTATTATGTAAATGTTACGCTTTCACTAATACTTACATTGATAACTGATTTTGCTTATATGAGTTTTAAGTTATATTTAAGTATTTCAAGTAATATTGGAATTGAATTTAACACTTATTACTGGGTTGTAATAATACCTATTACAGCCTTAATAGTTTCTTTACTTTCAAAAAATACATTATTACTGCAACATAAAGCACAAACTTTAGAAGAAGAAAATTCAACACTTGTAATGATTGATCAACATACAGGAATAAGAAATTATAGAGCTCTTATGACAGAATTACCTATTTATACAAATATAAGCAAGAGGCACAAATTACCATTGACCTTGATTATGGTTAAAATTAAATTTGCAGATAAATTAAAAAGAATTTTAGGCAGAAAAGGATATATGGATTTATTAGTTAAAGCATGTGAGATTTTAACAAAAGCACTTAGAGAAGAAGATGTTAAGTATATAATAAATGAAAGTACATTAGTATTTATAACAATTACAGATGAAAATGGAGCTGAAATTGTTAAGAAAAGATTTAGAGAGAATATAAGCCAAACTGATTTTGTAGATTATTCATTATATAAACATATAAAATTAGATATTCAAATGGGTTCATATACATTAGATGAATCTATTACTGATTCTATGACTTTATTAAGACTTGTAGAAAGGGAAGTAGAATATGATATACAAGAATAATCTATTTAAACATATAGTACTAATTTTAATATTAGTTTTTATATTTATAAATAGTTTATGCTTTACAAATTTAACTTATGGTGATGAGTATGAGGATAAGGTATTAATTTTATATGATTCATATAAGCAGTATGGGAATAAAGAAAATATTTTGAATAATATAACTAAAATAGCCTTATCTACTGGGATGAAAGTTGATATTATAAAGTTAAAAGCTTATAGAGGAAAAGATTTATCAGGGTATAAAGGGATATTTATATTATGTTCAACTAAAAATAGTTTTAATAATTCTATAAAGAACAATTTATATAATTATAATAAACAAATTTTTTGGTTTGGAGAAGATTCAGAAATTAATTTTTTTAAAAATAATAGTATAGAATATATACATCATTTAGAGTTTAATGAGGATAAATATAGAGAAATATATAATTTGATTTATAATTTCTTTAAAAAAGAAGATTATTATAAAAATAAAGTATATTTTTGCTTAGATGAAGTTACTCCATTTAATGATTTAAACGTTCTAATAGAAGAAATAAATTATTTAAAGGAATGGGGAATACCATTTTTCATACAAGTAACTCCGGTTTTTGAAAATAAAAATTTACCTGCAATGAATAGGTTTACGGAGGTTTTAAGATATGCACAGTCAAATGGTGGAGAAATTGTTTTAACTATGCCTTATTTAGATAATTTAAATATTAAGAAGGATATATTAACTAAAAAAATCGAAGAAGGATTTTTAAATTATATAGATTATTGGGTATATCCAATAGCATTTAGTATACCTGATTACTGGTTATATAGAGAAGACTTTAAATCACTATTAGAAAAGAGTAATACATTATTATTATCCTCAAGTAATGACTTAAAAGTTTTAGAATTTGATAGTTATTCAATTTTTGATTATAAAAATATAATTGAAAAAGTTAGTTTTGATAATGAAAAAAATAGATTTTTCAATGAATTAAGCAATAATGTAGCAATAAGTGTGAGTAGTAAATTATCATTTGATGATTTTAAAAAAAGTGTAAGTATACTAAAAAATAGGGATATAGACTTTAAAAGTACATATAGTATAAACAGTAATATAAAAATTGAAAATATGAATATTATAAGTAATCAACAAGGAATATTTTTGAATAATAAAAATGTATCTCAATCAAGGTTTATTGATAATAAAGAATATATGTATTCTTTATATGGAGAACAAAATGAAAATAATAATAAAGTAAATATAAATTTACGTTTAACTAATAAGATATTAGAAATAAGTACATTTGTTGTAGTAATAATTTTTATAATAATCGTTTTAATTAGTATAAAAATTGATAGGAGAAAATTCTTCAAATAGGGAGAAATAGGAATGAACGTATTTGATTATATGGCAATATATTCACTTAGTGTAATATGGATAATAATTTTTATAAATATTATTTTGGTTATAGCTGGATATGTTTATTATTCTAAAATACATAATAAATATATGAAGAAAACATTAACATATTATCCAACTGTATCGATTATGGTACCTGCACATAATGAAGCAATTGTTATAAGGAAAACAGTAGAATCATTATTAAATTTAGATTATCCACATGATAAATATGAAATTATAATCATTAATGATAATTCTAGTGATAATTCTGCTGAAATATTAAAAAATATTAAAAAAAGTGTTCCAGATAGAAACTTAATAATAATAAATACAGACAATATCATTGGAGGAAAAGGAAAATCAAATGCTCTTAATATTGGTCTTAGTAAAAGTAAAGGAGATATACTTGCAATTTATGATGCAGATAATACTCCAGATTCAAAGGCGTTAAAGTATTTGGTAGAAACATTATTAGAAGATAAAAATTTAGGCGCAGTTATTGGTAAATTCAGATGTAGAAATAAAAATAGAAATTTATTAACTAGGTTCATAAATATAGAGACATTAACATATCAATGGATGGCACAAGCAGGAAGGTGGAATTTATTTAACTTATGTACTATACCAGGAACAAACTTTGTTGTTAGAAGAGATATAATGGAAAGTATGGGTGGATGGGATACAAAGGCTATAACAGAAGATACAGAAGTAAGTTTTAGAATTTATATGATGGGATATAAAATAAAATTTATGCCTCTTGCAGTAACATATGAACAAGAACCAGAAACGTTAAAAGTATGGTTTAAACAACGAAACAGATGGGCAAAAGGCAATACTTATGTTGTTATTAAAAATTTCAAATATTTATTTAAAAATGGTTTTGGAGTTACAAAATTTGATATTTTATATTATACTATGATTTACTTTTTCTTCTTATCAGCTAGTGTTATTTCTGATGGACTATTTATACTAGGTATTGGACAAATAATCCATATAAATATTACTGGCTATGGATTGATATTATGGATTATGGCATATTTAGTATTTAATCTTTCTATAATGATAGCAATATCAACTGAAAAAGGAGAGTTAAACTTTAAAAATATACTTGTTATATCGATAATGTATTTTACTTATTGTAAGTTATGGGCTATTGTTGCAGTTATGGGATTTTATAATTATTTAAAGGACTTATTATTAAAAAAAGAAACAAAGTGGTATAAGACTGAGAGATTCTAATGAGGTGATATAAAAATGAGTAATCATAAAAAAAGACTTTTTTTAATTTTATTGATTATAATTATTATAAATATTATACCTTTAAGAGTAAAAGCAGAAACTATTAAGAATTCAAACAACATAGAAAAAGAATTTAATATTAAAAAATATAATCTTGGTAATGATGTATCTTTTAAAGGGGTATTTTCTAGTCATAGTTGGTATTTTAAGATTAATGAGTGGTGGAATGTGAACTCGGTTTATACAGAAATTAAGTTCTCACTAAATCAATTATTAGATAAAGAAACATATCTATTAATTTCAGTTAATAATAAGCCTTTTTATTCTCAGAAAATATATTATGATAACAAAAGTGAAGTTCAAAATATTAAAGTTAATATTCCTAAAGATATGATTGTTTATGGAAGTAATGAATTAAAGGTTGAAACTTATTCAAGAATTTCAGATTTACCATGTGTAGATGACGTTAATACTGCTAATTGGATTGTTTTAAAAGGTGACTCTAATATAGATGTAAATTTTAATAATATTCTAGCAGATAATAATATATCTAATTTTCCTTATCCATATTTGAAAGAAAATAATGAGGATAGCTCTTCAACATGTATAGTTATACCTAATGATTATACAGATGGTGAATTAAGTGCGGCATTACTTTTAAATTCATATTTTGGAAAAATATATGATAATGGTGATTTTAGAGGGAAGATCTATAAATATGATGATTTTATTGATCAAGGAGTTTATAGTGGAATTTATATTGGAAATTATGAAAATTTACCAAGTGAAATAAGTTTTTTAAGTGATAATAAAGAGAATTGTACTATAAAAACAATAAATTCACCATATATAAATAAGGAAAATATGAAAATGTTATTAATTGTAAGTAATGATGATAATAATTTAATAAAAGCTATTAAAACACTTATGAATAAAGAATTAGTTTATCAACTGGAGAGTGATATTTTTATAGTTGATAAAAGTTTAGAAGAAGAAAATAAAATCTTAGATGAAAGTGAAAAAATAACTTTTAAGGATATGGGATTTAATGAATTAAATTTAAAAGGAGAATTTAGACGAAGTGCTACGTTAAATTATAGTTTACCTAAAAATAGAAAATTAAGTTCTGGAGACAAAATAAAAATTTTTATGAGATATTCTCAAAATTTGGATTTTGATAGAGCTTTAGTGACAATTTACATAAATGAAACGCCTATAGGAAGTAAAAAACTTGAAAAAGAAAAATGTAATAATGATGAATTAGAATTAGTTATACCAGAAGATATTAAAGAAAGTAATTATATGAAATTTAAGATAACATTTGATTTAGAAATTCTTAACTCATATTGTGAAAAAAGACAAGGAGAAATGCCATGGGCATTAGTGAGTAATGAATCTTATTTATATACAGGATTAAATAATGTTACAAATTATTATTTTTCTAATTATGGAAGTCCATTTATTAAAGATAGAATGTATAATGATACATTAGTAATATTACCAGATGATTTAACATCCGAAGATTTAACTGAAATAGGAAAAGTTTTTGGTTATTTAGGAAAAGATCTACATTACAATAATGGAAATTTAAAAGCTATAAGAAATTCAAATTTAAAAGGTGAAGAAAAAGAAAATAATATAATAATTTATGGAACTCCTGAAAAAAATACAATTATAAAGAATTTAAATAATTATTTATGGTTTAAATTTAATGATACATATTCAAAGTTTATATCAAATGAAAAATTGTTTTTAACTGATCCATTTTCAAGTAAAATTTCAGTATTCCAATTAGATGTATCTCCATATAATTCTCAAAAAGCTATGCTTATAATAACTTCTCCAAATGAAAAAATATTGAGAGATTCATTGGAATATTTAAGTTCTTCTAGTAAAATTTATGAATTAAATGGAGATTCTGTAGTTATAGATGAATATGGAAATATAAAAACATATAAGATAAAAAAAGATATTGAACCACCAACTTATAGCAAAGTGGCTGTATTAAAAGAAAAAGATAAAGGGATTTTGATTATTATGGTATTATTTTTAGTCTTTGGATTAATATCAGGTATTTTATATTATTTAAAATACAAATCTTTATCAAAAGGTAATCAATCAGTACAAAATAAAAACAATTCAAATAAAAGAATTATTTTTGAAAAAACAAATGTTTATAAAAAAGGTACTAAAGAAGAAACAACAAAGGATTTTTTCGATTAAAAATTTATAAATGCAAAGAAAAAATAATACTAATAAAAGGACAATTTAAATTTGAAACATTAAATATAAATGAATATAAAAATAACACGAAAAAGAATAGAAAAATAGGTTGAAAAGTTCATATTAAATTGACAAACACTGTTATAAATTATAGAATTAAAGTATTATTTTAGCATATTTATAAATTAAATAGATTATGTTTTTAAATAGTTTTGATATTATAGCATAAGGATGAAGATTTTTATTTTAAAAGTTTTATCTATTGGAGTATCATAGTTTTAATAAAGATTATATTTATTTTGGATAACGATTTCTAATCTTAAGTTGGAAAAATATTTTATACAAAAATAAGAAAGTCTTTTATATTACAATGTTGATATAACTTAAAACATAATCTTAAAATTAATATTAAATTATGAATGGAGAAGATAAGCATGAAAGCAATATTAACAGTAATTGGGGAAGATAAAGTAGGCATAATTTCTGGGGTAAGCACAACGTTAAAAGAATTTGATATTAACATATTGGATGTTAACCAAACTATAATGCAGGGTTTTTTTACAATGATGATGATATTAGATTGTGAAAAAATGAATGCACAATTTGAAGATGTTCATAAAGCATTAACTATTAAAGGGCTTGAACTAGGTGTCGAAGTTAAGATTCAAAGAGAAGAAATTTTTAAATCAATGCATTCATTATAATTATTGGGGGAGAACTTATGAATACTAATAAAATACTTGAAACAATAAAAATGATTGAGGAAGAAAAATTAGATGTAAGAACTATAACAATGGGGATTTCATTATTAGATTGTATAGATCCTGATGGAGAAAAAGCTAGAATTAAAATATATGATAAAATCACAAAATCTGCAGAACATTTAGTAGAAGTAGGAAGACAAATAGAATCAGAATTTGGAATTCCTATTGTTAATAAGAGAGTATCAATAACACCAATGTCTATAATTGCAGGAGCAAGTGGAGATACAAGTTATGTAAAATTTGCTCAAACTTTAGATAGAGCGGCACAAACATTAGGTATAGATTTTTTAGGTGGTTTTTCAGCTTTAGTACAAAAAGGATGTACAAAGGGAGATAAAATTTTAATCAGTTCAATTCCTGAAGCATTGGCTACTACAAAAAAGGTATGTGCATCTGTTAATGTTGGATGTACTAAATCTGGTATAAATATGAATGCAGTTAGAGATATGGGGGAAATTATAAAACAAACTGCAGAACTAACTAAAGATACCAAAGGATTTGGATGTGCTAAATTAGTTGTATTTGCAAATGCGGTTGAAGATAACCCATTTATGGCAGGTGCTTTTCACGGCGTTGGAGAAGCAGAGAAAATTATAAATGTTGGAGTAAGTGGTCCAGGTGTTGTTAAAAGAGCACTTGAAAAAGTTAGAGGAGAATCATTTGATGTTGTAGCTGAAACAATTAAAAAGACTGCTTTTAAGATAACTAGAATGGGTGAGTTAGTAGCTAGAGAAGCCTCAAAAAGGTTAGATGTACCTTTTGGAATAGTAGATTTATCTCTTGCTCCAACACCAGCAGTTGGAGATTCAGTTGCGGAAATTTTAGAAGAAATAGGTCTTGAAACAGTAGGAACTCATGGTACAATAGCAGCTTTAGCAATGCTTAATGATGCAGTTAAAAAAGGTGGAGTAATGGCTTGTAGTCATGTTGGAGGATTAAGTGGAGCATTCATACCAGTTTCAGAAGATGCAGGAATGATAGATGCTGTTGTTAAAGGTTCATTAAATTTAGAAAAATTAGAAGGAATGACGTGTGTATGTTCTGTTGGTCTTGATATGATTGCAATTCCGGGGGATACTCCAGCTTCAACAATTTCAGCTATGATTGCAGATGAAGCTGCAATTGGTGTTATAAATAATAAGACTACGGCAGTAAGAATTATTCCAGCTCCAGGATGTAAAGTTGGAGATATGGTTGAATTTGGTGGACTTTTGGGTACAGCACCTGTAATGAAAGTAAATAGCAATTCATCAGATTTATTTGCAAAAAGAGGTGGGAGAATTCCAGCTCCAATACATTCATTTAAAAACTAAATTGTGTTTTGAAGTTATGTTAATATTATAGTATAAAGTTCATCTATAGAGGACTTTACTTTAAAATATATTCTATATTAAAAGCCAATAATACTATATTAGGGTATTATTGGCTTTATTAGATTTTATAATATTTTGAATGTATCTAGTTGAAAGCATTAATATATAGATAAAATTATAAGATTATTTAAGTAAAATAAGATATTATTAATATGAATATAGCTCCAAGTATTATGGATTTAGAATTAAAATTATAATTAATATTAAATTATAAAGACATTAATTTTACTCTAAAGTGGAATCTTTATCTGAAAATTTACATTTAACTAAATAAACATAATCAAATTCTTTTAAAATTTTAGGATTATCTAAATATTCATTAGTAGAATATATTGACATACTACCATTATCTTTAAATAGGTATGCTTGAAGAATTATTTCTTTATCAATACTAATCTCAACAGGATCTAAAAGCTTAGTGTATCCCTTTGAATATTTTGAATCAGTTTCGAATTGATTATTAGTTTTGAAAGAGTAATTAGCTATATTTTCATCATCAGCAAATGAAAAATTCCATTGATAATTATCTGATGTATTAGTATTTATTGATATCTTCCCAGTGGGATTCTTTAATGAAAAACATGAATAATTATTTAAATTTAATTTCTCACCATTATTATATCCTTCAATCCAGATTGATAAGGTTTTTATTTTTTTATCAATATTAAAATTAAAAATAGCGTATTGACTTTGTCCAGAGATAAGTTTAGCAATTGTCTCTTCGTTTTTACTTAAAGCATAAGGAGCTAGTTGGTTTGATAAAAACATAGTATTTTTGTTACAAGAAATAAAAACACAGCTAATTAACAAAGAAAGAATTAAAATAGTTATTTTTCTCATAAGGTTCTCCTTTTATTTTGATAGATACTATTTATAATAATTATTTTTATATATAGATATGTTTTAAAACAGTGGCGATATTATACTATAAAGCTCATGGACATAGGAATTTACTTAAAGAACTCTAAAATAAAGTTTAGTTCAATTAATGCATGCTCCCAATCAAAGATTGTTGACAAGCAATTAACTGTACAAATCTTCATTAAGAGTTCTAAAAAGCAAATTCTAATGCCAGTTCGCCCTTATACTAAAATATCAACATTCACTTAAAACATAGCGTTATATATAGAAAATAATATCTTAAATATATAAGTTTATTATACCAATAATAGTACTTTATTTCCATAAAATAGAAAAGGGTATTCATAAGGGTTAAAAGCATTTTTTATTAATAAACGTATAGAACGGATAAATCTTGACGGCATTACTTAAAGAATATAAACTAGTATGAGGATTATGAAACTTAAAGATAAGATTAAGTAGGTGAAAGAATGGAAACAACAGAAAAAAAATTTTTACCAATAAGTAAGAAGGATATGAAAGAAAGAGGCTGGGATGAATTAGATTTTATAATTGTAACGGCTGATGCATATATAGATCATCATAGTTTTGGTACTGCTATTATATCAAGAGTATTAGAACATGAAGGATATAAAGTAGGAGTAATAGCGCAACCAGATTGGAAGACACTTTATGATTTTCAAAGACTAGGAAGACCTAAATATGGTTTTTTAGTTAATGCAGGAAATATGGACTCAATGGTTAATCATTATACCGTAAGTAAAAAACTTAGAGAAAAGGACTTTTATTCTCCAGGTGGAAAGATGGGATTAAGACCAGATAGAGCAACTATAGTTTATTGTAATAAAATAAGAGAAGCGTATAAAGATATTGATATAGTAATTGGTGGAATCGAAGCGAGTCTTAGAAGGTTTGCACATTATGATTATTGGAGTGATAAGGTTAGAAAATCTATGCTTATAGATAGTGGAGCAGATTTGCTTATATATGGCATGGGAGAAAAGCAAGTTGTTGAAGTTGCTGAAAGCTTGAAAAATGGTGTAAGAGCAAAAGATATTACATATTTAAATGGTACTTGTTATGTCACTGAAACTTTAGAAAATTTACAAGACTACATTGAAATACCTTCTTATAAAGACGTGTGTGCGGACAAGAAGAAATATGCTGAAGCAAGTAAAGTTCAATATCTAGAACAAGATCCTGTAAGGGGAAAAATTATTGTACAAAAACATGCCAACAAATATTTAGTTCAAAATAAACCACAGCTCCCATTAAATAGAAAAGAACTAGATGAAGTTTATGATTTGCCTTATATGAAAAATTATCATCCTATTTATAAAGGATTAGGAGGAATTGCAGCAATTGAAGAGGTTAAATTTAGTACAGTAAGTTCAAGGGGATGCTTTGGAAACTGTAATTTTTGTGCTATAACTTTTCATCAAGGAAGGATTGTCCAAAGTAGAAGCAAGGAATCAATATTAAAAGAGGTAGAGGAAATAACTAATCTTCAAGATTTTAAAGGATATATACATGATGTTGGTGGGCCGACAGCTAATTTTAGAAAACCAGCTTGTAGCAATCAATTAGCATTTGGAGCTTGTAAGGCAAAAGAATGTTTATACCCATCTCCATGTGAAAATATGGAAGTAGATCATAGTGAATATTTAGATCTACTAAGGTCTATAAGAAAAATTCCTAAAGTTAAAAAAGCATTTGTACGTTCAGGACTTAGATATGATTATATAATGGCTGACAAAGATGATACATTTTTCAAGGAGTTAGTGGAGCATCATGTAAGTGGAAAATTAAAAGTTGCACCAGAACATGTATCTAAAGAAGCTTTAAAGTATATGGGGAAGCCATCAGGGGAAACTTATGATAAATTTACAGAAAAATTTTATAAAATAACTAAAAAGTTAGGTAAAAAGCAATTTATAGTTCCGTATCTTATGTCTAGTCATCCAGGGAGTACATTAAAAAGTGCAATAGAGCTTGCTGAATATTTAAGGGATATAAATTATCAACCAGAACAAGTTCAAGATTTTTATCCTACACCAGGGACTTTGGCTACTACCATGTATTATACTGGATTAGATCCTTTAACAATGAAAGAAGTATATGTACCAAAAACTAAACATGAAAAGGCAATGCAAAGAGCGCTTCTTCAGTATAAAAATCCTAAGTACTATACATTGGTATATGAAGCATTAACAGAGTCAAATAGGACAGATTTAATTGGAAATGGTCCTAAGTGTCTTATAGTTGATAAATATAAGACTAATAAATCACAATATAATAAAAATCAAGGTGTTAGAAACAAATCTTCTAAAAGCAATGATAATGGCAATAAAAAGTATGTAAAGAAAGACAAGTCGTATAGTAATTTAAAAGAGAAAAGTAAAAATAATAAAAAACAAAAAGATAAGTCATTAAAGAATAAAACAAAAAGGCGAAAATAACTGATATTTATATTAAGATAACTTTATTACATTATATTAACTTTATGTAATAAAGTTATTTTTTATATATAAATATAGAATATAATTATGTATAATATAGTTATAAATACAAAAATAGGTAACCGATTGCATATTGCTAAATAATGGGATAAATTAAAGTTTTAAATTTTTTATTACATATATTTTAAGAAGTAGATAATTAAAAAGTTATTTTGGTTATTTTTTATAAGTTTCTAACTATGCTGGCAAGCTATGTTATTTATAAATATTTTAAGATTTATATTAATAAACAAACTTTATTAGAACTTATATATTAGTTATTTTAATTTAAGGGGGTAAATATGAAAAAAAGTAAAAGTATAAAAATGAATTTAATTAAAAATTTATCGTTAGGATTTGTGCTTATATTTGGAATTGCATTTTTAGGAACTTTTCTAGTAGTTCAAAAGAATTTAACCCAAATAAAAGAAGAAAGTATGATAAGGATTATGAATGATGCGGCCACTATCATTCAACAAAAATTAAACACTAAACTTGTTATGGCACGTTCAGTAGCATCGGATAGTACAGTTTCTGATATGAACTTAACATTAGATCAGAAAAGTGAAGTTTTAAATAAATATCTTGGAAGCTTAAATATAAGATCTATAGGAATAGCTACAATTGATGGACAATTGGTTACAACAGACAATTATTCAGAAAATATATTTAATAGGGATTATTTTAAAAAAGCTATGAATAATGAAACATATATAAGTTCTCCATCATTTGTCAAAGGAACAAATGAACAAATAATTTTTGTTGCTGTCCCTTTAAAAAATGGACAAGATATAGTAGGTGTTTTGACATGTACATTTGAAAGTAATTTTTTATCAATGGACTTAAACAATTTAAAATATTTTAAAATGACAGGCAATTCTTATATTCTAGACAAAAATGGAACTATAATTGCTTCAGAAAAATTAGAGGATGTACACAATCAAAAAAATATATTAAAAGAATCAAAGAAAAATGAAGATTTAAAAGAATTAGCATCAATACATCAAAAGATGATTACTGGAGAAACACAAGTAGAAAATTTTAAAGATGGAGAAGAAAAGTATATTGCATACACTCAATTGCCTGGAACAGAAGGTTGGTCAATAGCATTAGAAGTAAGTGCTAATGATGTAAACAAAGAAAAAGATGTAATTATAACATTATTTATTATAGTATCAATAGTAGGAATAAGTTTACTTATATGTATAATATTTATGATAGGTGAATTACTAGGTAGAAGACTTAAAAAACTAAAGGGGAATATAGAGA
This sequence comes from Clostridium weizhouense, assembly GCF_019431045.1. Taxonomy (GTDB): domain Bacteria; phylum Bacillota; class Clostridia; order Clostridiales; family Clostridiaceae; genus Clostridium; species Clostridium weizhouense. The sequence goes on from NZ_JAHXPT010000003.1 coordinate 122,460, forward strand.
TATTATCAAATGGTATATTTAATCAGACAATAGATTCAAAAGAACTTAGTAGAAATGATGAAATTGGAGATATCAATAGATCCTTAAGTAAAACTAGAGAATCTATAAGGAATATGATTAAGCAGGTAAAAGATGACGTTATAGTTTTAAATAATCAATCACAATTATTAGAAAATACTTCTACTCAAATAACATATGGAGCTAAAAATATTTCTATTGCTATGCATGAATCAGCAAAAGCGAATACAAATCAATCAGGTGAAATATTAAAAATAAATGATGAAATGAGAGAGTTTGGAGAAAATATAGATTATATGAATAATCATATTGAAAATGTTGCTGAAATGTCTTATAACATAGAATCACAATTAGTTAAAAGCAGTGAAAATATGCATGAGTTAAATAGTTCATTAGACAATTTTGATAGTAGTTTTAATAATTTTAATAACGATATTACTAATATGAATGGCAAAATAGCATCTATTGAAAAGATTACTACAACAATTAATTTAATAGCAGAACAAACTAATTTATTAGCCTTAAATGCAGCCATTGAGGCTGCAAGAGCAGGAGAGGCAGGTAATGGATTTAGTGTTGTTGCAGATGAAATAAGAAAACTTGCAGAACAAAGTAAGGAATCAGTAAATGAAATTGGTATAATAGTTAAAAATGTTCTTAATGAATGTAAAAATATTATTTGTTCAACTAATGATATAAATTTAGAGGTTTCTAATCAAAAAGATAAAATTAATAATACAATAAAATCATTCAATAGCATTTTAAATCTTTTAAGAGAAGTTACACCTAAAATTCAACAAATATCAGAAATATCTAGTAATAACAATACTAAAAAAGATCATATTTTAGAAGTAATACAATCTGTTACAGCTATATCACAACAATTAGTTGCTAGTACTGAAGAAGTAGATGCAACAGCAGAAGAATTTAATGTATCTAGCAAAGATATTAATACAGTTTCAGAAAAGTTAATAGAACTAATAGAAGAGTTAAATAAAGAAGTAAATAAATTTAGTATATAATAAAAAGCTGCTTTAGTTTGGTATAAAATCAAGCAAGAGCAGCTTTTATTATATTCCAATAAGATTTTTATTATTGAAATTTTAAAAGTCAGGTGTTAAAAATTTATAGCTTTAAAGTTAGTTTGAAGAATTATATATAATAAAATTTTAATATTGAATAGTATTTCCTGTACTTTCGATACAGTTTTTAATTTGCTCAGAGGTAGCGGGATTATTGTAAGCTACTTCAATACTACTACGTCCAAGGTCAACACAAACTTTATTTACTCCTTCAATATTTTCAAGTGCATTTTTTACTTGAGTTTTAATATTTTCATTACCTAAGCCATTAACAATATAATGATCTCTTTCCATATAGAATATCTCCCTTCATAAAAACTATAAATATAGTATGTTCAAAATGAAAGAATATATTTAAATTTTATTAGATATATAAGTTTTTATTTAATAACTATAATTTTTTATATAGATGTATCAAAATATTAAAAATATCAAATAATAAGATTTATAAAAGTAAATAAAGGAGGAGTATATATGAATAAAGATGATGTTATTTGTACATGTTTTAATGTTACTCTTAAAGATGTAGAGGATGCTATAAAAAATGGAGCTAAATCATTTGATGAAGTTCAAGAGGCTACTAATATTGGTACTGGATGTGGAGCTTGTTTAGAAAATGCAGAAGAGATAGTAAATAATTTATTATCTAAGTAGAACTTTAAATATAATATTATAGAAACTTTTATTTTAAAGAGATTATCTCAAAAACATATTTATATATTTGAGGTAATCTCTTTAAATAATATAAAAATATCTATTTGTTTTTAGTATTTATAATGATTATAATATCATTTATATTGAATAATTGATATAACAAATAAAATATGGTATAATTTTCAAAAATATATACGTTATTAAGAAAAGGAATATAGAAATGATAAAAACAGTTATTATACTAATAGTCATTATAACAATAATTTTTATATTATCATTAAGTAAAACTTTTAGTAGAGCTGATAAAAATGCTGAACATATTTTTAAAGATTATAAAGATGACAAAGATAATATAGAAAATTTATAATATATGCTTATAAAACTAGATAATGTTAATTAAAAATATAATTTTCCATAAAAATTATAAATGTATTAACTTAATTATAACATATATAATTAAAATGCTTATAAAAATATAAAAAATAATTCATAAATATTAGAAAATATGGAAAAATATAATAATTTTCTATATAATTATTATATAGAAAGGGGATGAAAACTATGAAGGTTGAATTTTGTGTCGCAGAGACTGGAGACATTGTATTTACAAAACAATCTAAAGATTTACAACATATACTTGGTGTAATTACTCAAATTGGGACAGAAATTAGTCTATCTTTTAGTAAAGACGATTTCATCCATGGATATGTTGAAAATACAATGTATCAAGTTAATGCAGAAGAAAATGATGAAAGTTTGAGAATATATATTTCAAATGATTATAATTTGTATAAAAGTAAAAAAAGAATTTCACCTGAACATCTTAGCGCAGTAAAACTAAATGATTAATATCATATAATAACAAAGATAAAAGGACTCTAAAAAAATTAGAGTTCTTTTATTTTGGGTAATAAATTTTTCCTATAAGTTAATTTTTATGGTATTATATCTATATTGATTATTATATTAATAAGGCATAATCAAAAAACAATAAGTCTATTTGCTCGCGTATTTTTTATCATGCTGGCTTTTCAAATTGATCTAATAGGTACACTATGAGGACAATTCATATCTTTGCCTGATGAAAAATATACATTGCAACTTTTGACTTGTTATTTATTTTCATGTGCCGAAAGTAAAGGAGATAACATATGAAGAAGTTAATTTCATGGAATGTGAATGGATTAAGAGCTTGTGTGAAAAAAGGCTTTTTAGATGTTTTAAAAGAAAATGATGCTGATATATTTTGTATTCAAGAAAGTAAGCTTCAAGAAGGACAAATAGACTTACAGTTAGATGGATATTATGATTATTGGAATTATGCAGAGAAAAAAGGATATTCAGGTACTGCAATTTTTGCTAAAGAAAAGGCTTTAGATGTAAAATTAGGAATTGGAATAGAAGAACATGATAAAGAAGGAAGAGTAATAACATTAGAATATGAAGATTTTTATATAGTTAATGTTTATACTCCAAATTCTCAACAAAAATTAGCTAGAATTGATTATAGAATGAAATGGGAAGAGGCATTTAGAGAATATTTAAAAGAATTAGAGAAGAGAAAACCAGTAATATTATGTGGAGATCTAAACGTAGCACATAATGAAATAGATTTAAAAAATCCTAAGAGTAATAGAAAAAATGCAGGATTTAGTGATCAAGAAAGGGAAAAAATAAGTAAGCTTTTGGAGTCTGGATTTATAGATACATATAGATACTTTTATCCAGATAAAGAAGGGGTATACTCTTGGTGGTCGTATAGATTTAATGCAAGAGAAAATAATGCTGGATGGAGAATAGATTATTTTTTAGTGTCTAAGAAATTAGAAAATAGATTAGTATCTGCAACTATACATACGGAAATAATGGGATCAGATCATTGTCCAGTTGAATTAGTGATTAAATAAATAGTTTTAAGTAAAACTATCGATATATTTTTAACACATAGAAAAAGGAGAAAAAAACAATTATGAAAGAACTTTTTAGAATAAAGGATTTAGTATTTTATGAAGAAGAATTTCTAGATGACATACAGGAATTTGAAGATTTATTACCTATAATAAATGAATTGAGTTCTTCTTTAAATTACGAAAAAATAGAAATAGCAGGTTCTAATGAATGTTGTGAAGACACTAAAGAAAATTATTTTATTGAAATACATGGGTATATAAATGCAGAAGATGAGTTTATTACCAAGGAAGAATTAGAAAAAATACCTGTAGTAATTGAAAATTTAAAATTAGATTTGTTTGTTATAAGGATTTATAAATGTACTGCATGTAACAAGTGGATTATAGATATATTAGAATAGAGAATATATAATATAAGGTGAAAATTTACTTTGTTATATTTTTATAGTACAAAGGAAAAATAGGGGGATATTATATGAAAATAAATAGTAAAAGATTTAAATTACAGATAAAAAGTTTAATACTTTTAATTATCTTCTGCTTACAACTTATATGTATGTCTAATAAATTAACAATTCCAGCTTATTCAGCAGAAAATGAGAAGGTAGAGTTTAGTAAAATATTTATATCAGAAGATGAATATGAAAAAGATATGAAGGAAGTAGTAGAACCTTATCTAAATGATAAAAGAGAAGAAGGATATTTCGAGATAGATGAAACTACAAAATTATATTATCAAAAATACAAAGTAGATAATTCAAAGGCAACGATTGTTATAAATCATGGGTTTGGGGAGTCTTTAGAAAAATATAGAGAAATTATTTATTATTTTTTAAATGAAGGTTATTCTGTATATGGATTTGAGGATAGAGGTCATGGAAGATCAGGATCATTAGGTATAGCAGACAAAACTCAAATAAATATAGAAGATTTTAATTATTATGTTTCAGATTTAAAAAAATTTTTAGATGATATTGTTAAACCTGAAGCTAAGCAAGAAAAATTGTTTTTATTTGCTCACTCAATGGGAGGAGCTATTGGAAGTAAATTTTTAGAAGAATATCCAGGTTATTTTGATATAGCAATATTAAATGCACCAATGCTAGAAATAAACACAGGAAATGTTCCAGAATTTATAGCTAAATCTGTTTCATGGATATATACAACATTTTCTTTGGGAAATAAGTATGCAGTAACTCAAGGGGCATATAGTTCAGAAAATAATTTAGAAAAATCTTGTACAAGCTCCAATGCTAGATATCAATATTATTATAATATTGTATCTAAAAATAAAGATTTTCAAAGAGGTGGAGCTTCTTACAATTGGCTTAGAACATCATTAAATGCTACGAAAGAAATAATAGAACAAGAAAATGCATCTAAAGTAGAAATACCAGTACTATTATTTCAGGCTGAAAAGGACACATATGTAAAGCCAAGAGGGCAAAACGTATTTGCTCAAAATGCAAAAGATTGTAAAACAATATTAAGTGTTGGATCAAAACATGAAATATATAGAGAAAAGGATAGTGTTTTAAAATCTTATTTAAATCAAGTTTTTAACTTTTATAATGATAATTTAAATTAAAAATATAACAATATTAAAACTAATCGTATATAATAAAATGGACTATTTTAAAGTTTTTTTGAAATAGTTCATTTTATTTTGTAAATAAGAGTGTTATGCTTTAATATAAAAATCAAATAGAAAAATTATAAAGATATTAAATTATTTATACGAAATAGAAGTTTTTTTATTAAGATTTAGGAGAGAGTAAATAATGAAAAAGACAATAGGTATTTTAGCTCATGTAGATGCTGGAAAAACAACATTTGCAGAACAAGTATTATATCATACAGAGAGTATTAGACAAAGAGGAAGAGTTGATCATAAAAATGCTTTTTTAGATAGTCATCAGATAGAGAAAGATAGAGGAATTACTGTATTTTCTGATCAAGCAATATTTAATTATAATAATTCAACATATTATCTTATAGATACACCAGGACATGTAGATTTTTCTACTGAAATGGAAAGAGCAATAGAAGTAATGGATTATGCAGTAGTTATAATAAGTGCAGTTGAAGGTGTTCAAGCACATACTGAAACCGTTTGGGAACTTCTTAGAAAGTATAAAGTGCCTACATTCTTCTTTATAAATAAAATTGATAGAGAAGGGGCAAGTGTAGAAAAGATTTTAAGAGATATTTCATTAAAATTAACCAAATCTAGTTGTTATATTGATGAATCATTTTCTAAAGATAATATGAGTAGTGAACTAATAGAGTTTATTGCAGAACGGGATGAAATACTATTAGATAAATATGTAGAAAATAATTTTGACATTGATTCATGGATTAACTCAATGAAAAGACAAATTAAAAATAATGAAATGTTCCCTTGTTTTTCTGGATCTGCTCTTAAAGATATAGGAATAAAAGAGTTTATAAATAAATTAGATTTATTAACTTATACCAACTATGATGAGAAGCAAAATTTTTTAGGAAGAATATACAAGATAAGATATGATGAAAAAGGTGAAAAAGTAACTTATATAAAGGCATTATCTGGAGGTATAAAAGTTAAAGAGAATTTATTACGTTATTTTGATGATGAGGAGAGGAATGAAAAGATTAATCAAATAAGAATATACAATGGAGATAAGTTTATCTTACAGGAGGAAGCTTTTGCAGGAGATATTTTTGGAGTAACTGGATTAACTAAATTTAAGGTGGGTGATGGTTTAGGAGGATTGCAGAAAAAAATTGACTATAAAATAGTATCTACATTAAAAGCAAAGGTTATATTTGATGATGCACTTAATAAAAAAGAGATTTTATCCTGTTTTCAGATACTAGAAGAAGAGGATCCAGGATTAAATGTAAGTTTAGATGAAGATTTGCAAACAATAAATGTAAATATAATGGGTAAAATTCAATTAGAAGTTTTAAAGGATATAATAAAAGAAAGGTTTAAATTTGATATTGAATTTGGAGAATGTGAAGTTTTATATAAAGAGACAATTTCAAATGTTGTTAATGGGTATGGACATTTTGAACCTTTAAAACATTATGCAGAAGTAATTTTAAAAATAGAACCTGGTGAAAAAAACAGTGGTATAACTTTTAAAAATGAATGTCATGTGGATAATTTAACTATATCATATCAAAATCTTATTAAGTCACATATATTTGAAAAAGAACATAAAGGGATTTTGACAGGTTCTAAATTGACTGATTTAAAAATCACTTTAATAAATGGAAGGGCTCATCTAAAGCATACAAGTGGTGGAGATTTTAGAGAAGCTACTTATAGAGCATTAAGGCATGGATTAGAACAAGCAAATAACATATTATTAGAACCATTTTATAGATTTAAGATAACTGCTTCAACAGAATATATAGGTAAAATTTTATCTGATATTCAAAGATTAAATGGCACATTTGAAACTCCTGAGCTATTAGATGATAAAAATATAATAAAAGGAAAAGGACCAGTATCAACATTTATGAATTATCCACTAGAGTTAATAGCATTTACACATGGATTAGGAAATATTAATTTAATCTTTGATGGATATTATATTTGTCATAATAGTGAAGAAATAATAAACAAGATAGCATATAACAAAAATTCTGATAGGGAGTATACATCAAGTTCAATATTTTGCTCAAAAGGTCAAGGTTATATAGTAGAGTGGAAAGATGTTAAACAACATATGCATTCTTTAAAATGATGATATAATAATTTGTTTTAGAGTTTTTTAAAGTAAAGTTCTCTCTCAATGAGCTTATACTAGAATATTAACTTTTTTAAAACATAGTTTAAAATAAAAAAAGCAATATTTTTTAGAATTAAAAATCTAAAAATATTGCTTTAAAATCTTATGTATACTACTTTTTATTTGAATAATGATAATATTTTAAATAAAATAGAATCATTATTTATGTTCATTGGTGGTGTATTGGGAAATAATAAATATAATCGTATTATCCATACACTTATAAAAATTGCACTGAGTATATAAATAAACTTTTTTGAATATTTAGTACAAAACATTGGAAATAATAACACCAAAGGAAATAATGGGTGGAAATAAAAAGCTTTATTTAAATCTCCTTTTATTAAATACTTAAATGCTCTTGTAATACCACATGTAGGACAGGGTATACCAATGTAGTTATAAAATATGCAAGTAGGTTTATTTGTATATTTACTTATCAGTATAACAATAATTCCAATAAGAATCATAATAAAAAAATTTTTAAAATAGATTTTAAAAGTGTCCATTAATATGTTTTATGCATCTGGTAAAAGTTTATTAAAATCACTTTGAATAATCCATACAGGAATAATGCTAAATCCAAATAAACTAATAATTAAGTATATAAGACTATTATCAGTAGCTAAAATTCCAGCACGTTGTTGTATATCATATATTCTTTTACCCATTTTATAATTCCAGTATATAAAGTAAAGTCCACATGTTATTATTCCAAGAATTACTTCAGTTACACCAGATTGTTGTTCTTGTAAGTATTCAGATGTTTCATTACTTAAAAATGCCATCCAAAATAAACTGTAAATACCACAAGTGATAAAAGATAGAAGTATTGATATTCCTACACTTCGTTTTTTAATCATAAAAAAATCCCCCTAAATTTAATAAAAATCAATTAAAATTATATGATAAAATCATGGAAATTTCAAATAAAATTAGATAAATAAATAATTATTTTTAAATTTTTCATATTAAATTTTTAAATTTTAACGTATACAAGACTTTTAGTATATGAAAATATATTATATTATTATATAATACAATATGAAATATTTTTTAAATTAGTATGGAGGAAAACAAATGAGAGCTGTTTATAAAAATCCAGGAGAATTAGCAACTTGTTTAAAGGATCTTGTAGATACATACTTAGAGGAACTTATATCTTATGATAATTTTGAAAGCAAAGTATCTAAAATAATTAAAGCAAATGGCGATAGCGTGTATAAAAATGGACATATGCCTGTAAAGTTAGCTAATATATTAGGAGATGAAAGAGTAGAGATTATTAACAAAATCTTTGAAGATATGAAATAATCTTAATTTTAATATATTTAGCAAAATGAAAATTTAATAATATAAATTAAAGTATAAACTATCTTAAAATAATTAAAATATTATTCTAAGATAGTTTTTTTATTCTTTAGACCAGTTATACAAAAAAATAATTTTAAAAATTTTTATTTTTTTGTATAACTGGTCTCGTATTTTCAAATACGAGGAAATTATATTTTTAAAAATATGTGGTTAACTTAGAGTATATTATTGCTTAAAGATTAAGAAATAAAACCTAAAGAATAAAAAATAATCATATGCCGCACCAGTATTCCTGCACTACGTTTGGAAAGGGTGCATGGCTAAAAAAATCGACGCTCCACAGTCGCTTAGCGATTTTTTTATTTTTTATAAAGAAAAATTTGATAAAGATAAATAAAATATTACGAAATTCGCTAATATTTTATCTGAAAGTTTATTATTGATATTTTTTTTATTAAATTAAATATAATATATATAAAAATTGTAATATTATGTTGTATTGTAAAAATAAATATTATATACTTAATTAAAGGTATAAATAGTTTATTTTTCAAAATATATTTTAAAATATAGCTAAAAATGGAGAAATTTATATAACATAAAAACTTCTTTAAGTTAAGAAGCAGCTATTTAGTGGGGGAATAAAATTATGGAAAATAAAATAATTAATAAGGATAAATATTATAGCTTAGAAGATTTAGAAATGTTGTTAGATAATATACCATATAAAGTATGGATTAAAGGTGAAGATGGAAAATTTAAGTATGTTAATAAAGCTTTTGAAAATATATTATCTGTGAATAAAGAAGATATTATAAATATGAAAAGTTCTGAATGTTTTTCAAAGGAAATAAATGATTATTTAGAAAAAAGAGATATGGAAATTTTGAATAGTAAAACAGGAATATTGATAGAAGAAAATATAATTTTTAAAGGTGAGAATAGATGCTTTGAGACATACTTTTCTAAACTTTGTAAAAAAAATAAAAATTCTATTATGGGAATTTCTAGAGAAGTAACTTTAGATAAGAATATGATGTATGAAATTGGGAAAAATACATCCAATTTATTAAATTGTAACTATAATAAAAAAGAAGATGATTTTGAACATGACAAAGGGTTAAATAAAATAATTAATGATTTAAAAAAGAGATTAGAATGTGATGGGATTTCAGTATTTTTGAAAGATAAAAATTTAAATAAATTAACATTAACATTAAAATGTGGTACTGCTATGATTATAGAAGATAAATATACATTATATATAGATGAAAAAGTGAAGCAAGAGTTAATTTCAACAGATATATATAGTAAAGCAAGAAATATTAGAGAAAGTGACAGTTTTTTAGAATGGGAAAAATCTAATAAATTTAAATATGATGATAGTTATTATGGGTATATAAGAGTTTATCCTATAAAATATGAAAATGAATTATTAGGAGTGCTAAATATATTTTATAATGATGAAAATATACCTAAATATAAACAAGACGATTTTATTAAGTTTACATGTGAAAAATTTGGAATGATAATAAAAAATAGAATGCTTTCCAAAGCATTAAAAAAAGAACTAGATAAACGTAAAAAAAGTGAAAAAGAATTAAAAGCATTTTTAGAGATAGCAACAGATTTATGGGGGATTTTAGGTATAGATCAGAAATTTAAAAATGTATCTCAAAATTGTATAGAGGCACTTGGATGGAGTAAAGAAGAATTATTAAATATGAATGCTTTTAATATAGTACATCCAGAGGATAGAGAAAGAGCAATAAAATTAATAGACTATTCAAATGAATGTGGAAAAGGGGAATATCTAACTGTTAGAGTTTTATGCAAAAATGGAGAATATAAGTTATTTGAATGGAATTGGAGCTGCATAGAAAAAGAAAAATTAGTTTATATAGTTGGAAAAGATATAAATCATCAAAAAATATTAGAGAAAGAGAAAAAAAAATTAGAAAAGGCTATAGAATTAGAAAATTTTAAAAATGATTTTTTTGCAAATGTATCACATGAATTTAAAACACCATTAAATATAATTTTAGCTACAGTTCAATTAATGAACTCTAAAGATGCAAATACAATTGATAATAAATATATTAGTGTTCCTAATAAATATATCAATGGAATTAAACAAAATGCATATAGATTATTAAGACTTGTAAATAATTTAATAGATATTACAAAAATTGATGGAGGATATTATACTTTAAATTTAGAAAATTATAATATAGTTACTTTAATTGAAGACATAATATCATCTGTTACAGAATATATTGGAGGAAAAGGACGAAAGATAGTTTTTGATACTAATGATGAGGAAGTTATACTTGCTATAGATCCAGATAAATTTGAAACTATAATTTTAAATTTATTATCAAATTCAATAAAATATACAGATACTAATGGAATTATAGAAGTAAATTTAAAAGTTAATAGAGAAGAGCAAAAAATTATTGTAAGTGTAAAAGATGATGGGATAGGAATACCAGAAAAAAATCTTGAAACAATTTTTGAACGTTTTAAACAATCAGAAAATATATTTACTAGAAGATGTGAAGGAAGTGGAATAGGATTAGCTTTAGTGAAATCATTAGTAGAAATGCACGGTGGTACAATTATAGCAAAAAATAATGAAACTAAAGGAGCAGAAATTATATTTGATATACCAATTAAATTAATTGAATTACTTGAAAAAAATAATATATCAAATAGACTTTTAGAAGCTAAAATAGAAAGATGCAATGTAGAGTTTTCAGACATATATTCATTATAATATGTTAAATTATAGATGAAATTTAAGAAGGTAATATAAAGTGTGATTAAAATAACAGCAAAGAAATTTTTTAAAATTCTTGCTGTTATTTTTTTAGTTATTTTAACAAATACGTTTATGTGCATGGCGTCTTTTTTTAGAAAAATTTATAAAGTAGTTATATCCAGAAATCCAATAAGAAAGGAGATGAGGTTTATATGAAAGAAGATGTTTTAGAAAATTATCAAAAAGATTTAATTTAACTAAGATTTTAATAATGTCTTTAGGATAAGGAGTACTTTTTTTATATGGTTCTCTAGGGTCTATAATTTGTATTTTGTTATCTTTACATACAAAAATATGAGCATTTCTAATATTTAACCGTTTAAACCCTAATTTTTTAAAATCTTCTATAAGATCTATTATTTCACAAGATAGATTATAAGATAATCCATGCTCTTTTAAAAATTTATGAAGATTGTCACCTTCTACATATTCTCTTAAAACCATGTTTCCTGCAATAAATAAAACCTTTGGAAAGAATCTACTATCTTTAACTTTTTCTAAGATGTTAACTTCAGCGTCAGCATTCTTTTTTTTATAAAAGACTTTTAATGCAAATCCTTCAGGAGTCAAATAAACACTTCCTTCATGGCCACTACCTAAAAATTCACATTCTTTTATATTTAAAACATACCTCATAGTATCACTTTTTAAAATTGTTTATAAGATATTATATGTAAATTCTGAAAGAAGTTCTATAAATTAATTTATTCGAATTAGTAAATGCTTAAATAGATTTTAAGAACTGTATGGTATTTAAATGAATATCTTATTTATAAGGATATTATTAAGTAGAAATTTTATTATTTTTTAGAAAGTTATAATACAATTAAATCTTAGAACAACCTGGATGGAACTCAGAAAGGTATAATTTAAGAAGTGGATTTTTGTAAATAAATAGAAGACAGGGGGATTTTTATGACAAAGAAAGTATTGGTTACAGGTGCTGATGGATTTATTGGAAGTCATTTATGTGAGTTATTATTAGAAGAAGGTTATAAGGTTAAAGCGTTTGTTCATTATAATTCTTTTAACTCCTGGGGATGGTTAGATACATTAGATAAAAATAAACAAAAGGAAATAGAAATTTTTACAGGTGATATAAGAGATCCAAATGGAGTTAAAGAATCTATTAAGGGGATAGATGACATATTCCATTTGGCGGCTTTAATAGCTATTCCATTTAGTTATTATTCTCCAGATTCATATGTAGATACAAATATTAAAGGAACATTAAATGTATTACAAGCAGCAAGAGACTTAGAGACTAAGAGAGTTTTGATTACTTCAACATCAGAAGTTTATGGAACTGCTAAATATGTACCTATAGATGAAAATCATCCTTTTCAAGGACAATCTCCATATTCTGCAACTAAAATAGGTGCAGATAGAATTGCTGAATCTTTTTATAGAAGCTTTAAATTACCTTTAACAATAGTAAGGCCATTTAATACCTATGGACCTAGACAATCTGCTAGAGCTGTTATTCCTACAATAATAACTCAATTATTATCTGGCAAAAAAGAAATAAAATTAGGCTCATTAACTCCAACTAGAGATTTTAACTATGTAAAAGATACAGCTAAAGGATTCATTGAGATTTCTAAATCTGAAAAAACTATAGGAGAAGAAATTAATATAGCAAGTGAGAAAGAGATTTCAATAAAACAATTATCTGATGAATTAATTAAGCAAATAAATAAAGATGCAAAAGTTATTTGTGACGAACAACGGTTAAGACCAGAAAAAAGTGAGGTAAATAGATTATTAGGCTCTAATAAAAAGATTAAGAAATTAACTAATTGGAAACCTAAATATACTTTTGAGGAAGGAATCAAAGAAACTATTGAATGGTTTAAGATACCAGAAAATTTAATTAAATATAAAACCAATATATATAATGTATAGCTTGATAGGAGGTGGATTATGAAAAGTTTTATACCTTTATCAGTACCAAATTTAAAAGGTAATGAAAAAAAGTATATTTTAGACGCAATAAATAAGGAATGGGTATCAACAGGAGGAAGTTATATAAACAAATTTGAAGAAGAAATGTCTAAATATTTAAATGTTAATGATGCTGTGGCATGCCAAAGTGGAACAGCAGGTATACATTTATCACTTATATTAAGTGGAATTAGTAATGGTGATGAGGTAATTGTACCAACATTAACTTTTATTGCAGCAGTAAATCCAGTTAAATATATTGGAGCAGAACCGATATTTATGGATTGTGATGATATGTTAACTATGGATGTAGATAAGCTTGAAAGATTTTGCAGAGAAGAATGTAATTTAATAGAAGGAAAATTAATTAATAATAAATCTAAAAAGCATATTAAAGCTATTGTTGTAGTTCATGTTTTTGGAAACATTGCTAATATGGAAAAGATAATGAGTATTGCAACTAAATATAAGCTAAAAGTTATTGAAGATGCTACAGAAGCTTTAGGATCAAGGTTTATAAGTGGAAAATATAAAGGAAAGTATGCAGGGACGATAGGTGATTTTGGGATATATTCGTTTAATGGTAATAAAATAATAACTACTGGCGGAGGTGGAATGATAGTTTCTAATGATCAAAAACTTTTATCAAAAGCTAGATATTTATCGACTCAAGCGAAAGATGATACTTTATATTACATTCATAACGAAATAGGATATAACTATAGAATGAGTAATTTACAAGCAGCATTAGGAAAAGCACAATTAGAACAATTAGAGGATTTTATAAAAATAAAAAAAGAAAATTATGAACTATATAAATCTAAAATAAGTAACATTGAGGGGTTATCTTTAATGGATTTTAGAAAAGATGTGTTACCAAACTATTGGTTTTATTCTTTACTAATAGATAATAGTAAGTATAGATTAAAAAGGGATGAATTAATTCTATTTTTACTAGAAAAAGGAATTCAAACTAGACCTATTTGGGGCCTTATACAAAATCAAAAACCTTATAAAAAATGTGAAGTATATAAAGTAGAAAAAGCTAAAGAATATATAAATAAAATTATAAATATTCCATGTAGTACTAATTTAGAAAAGAAAGATATTGACATTGTAGTTGAATCTTTAAATGATGGAATAAATACTATAAGGGGAAATTAGTTCTTTAATTAAGGAGAAATTATGAATAAGGAAATATTAGCGATTATTCCTGCTAGAGGGGGATCGAAAGGACTATATAGAAAAAATTTAAGAAAGTTAAAAGGGATACATTTAATAGGATACACTATTAAATCAGCTTTAAAGAGTAAATATATTAAACGTGTTGTTGTAAGTACTGAAGATAAGGAAATTGCTGAAATTTCTAAAATATATGGTGCAGAAATACCTTGTTTAAGACCTAATGAGTTAGCTGGAGATAGTTCTCCAACTGTAGAGAGTATTTTACAGATGATTGATTATCTTGAAAAAGAACAAGAATATTATTCAGATTATGTTTTATTACTTCAATGTACATCGCCATTAAGAAATACAAAGCATATTGATGAAGCTATAGAAAAACTATTAAAAAGCAATTTTGATGGTATTGCATCTATATGTGAGGCAGAAGTCAATCCTTACTGGACTAATATTTTTAAAGGAGAAAAGCTTGAGTATTTTCTTAAAGAAGGAGAAAGAATTACGAGAAGACAAGATTTACCTAAAGTTTATAGATATAATGGTGCGATTTTTTTAATAAAAACTGAAATATTAAAAAAAGAAAAAACATTTGAAGTAGAGAATTTGACTGGATATATTATGGATAGAGAATCTTCTATAGATATAGATACAGAGATGGATTTTAAAATTGCTGAAATAATAATAGCTTCTAAAAAAATAAAGATATAATAAAAGTTTAAATATATATTTAAGGAATTTATCTAAAAAATTCAGAGAAGAGGAGAATTATGGATGAATTTAACATGCCTATTGGAGGAGAATTTTGGTTTGAAAATAAATTGCAGGATAAAAATATTTATAATGATATAAGTAATATAGGCGTTCTTTTAAATGGTGGAAAGAGTGCAATTGAGTTTATATTAAATGATATTAATTTTAAAGAAAATGAAATACTTGCACTTCCATCATATTTATGTCCAACTATCATAGAAGTTGTAGAGAATATTGGAATAAAATATGAGTTTTATGAGATAAATCAAAAGTTAGAATTAAAAATAGAAACTTTAAAAAATTTAATTGCTAAATTTAATGTAAAAGTTGTATTTTTTATAGATTATTTTGGCTTTTATCAAAAAGAGAATGTACGTAGTTTTTTGAAAAGTTTGAAATCACAAAAAATAATATTAATTGAAGATGCAGTCCAAAGCTTTTGGATTAAAAGGCAACAAAGATTTATAGGAAATTATATTTTCAATAGCTACAGAAAGTTCTTACCAATAGATGGTTCTATAGTTTTATGTAATAAAAATATAGAGTTAGAATCGGTTGAAGATGATTATTTTAATATTGTAGAACAAGCAAGAGAAAAGAAAAGAAAATTTATATCAGAAGGCACTGGTGAAGAAAGGGATTTTTTAAAGCTTTTTGATAGAGCTCATAGAGAATATTATAAAAGGAAAAAGGTATATCGAATTAATCAGAAATATAAGGAGTTTCTAAATCATATTCCAGTAGAAGCACTAATTAAAAAAAGAAAAGAAAATTATAAATATCTCTTTAGTAATCTTAAAAATATATCAGATATTGAGTTCATATATGATGATGAAGACTTAAATAATAGTATACCTTTAGCTTTTCCAATTTTTTTGATAAATCGTGATTATGTAAGAAAAGAACTTATGAAAAATAATATATATGCTCCAATTCATTGGGATTTAAGAGAAGAAAAATGGATAAAGAACTTTGAAGCTTCTTTAAATATATCTAAAAATATATTAAGTTTACCAATTGATTGGAGATATGGAATAGAAAATATGGATTATTTAGTTAGAACTTTAAAGACTATTTTAAGATAAAAAAGTTAAAATTAAATAAATGATGAGGTGAGTTCATATTGATAGAGTTTTTAGACACTTCAAGTAATAAGTGGAATAGATATATTAACAAGTTATCACCACAATTTAGAGATATATATTTCACAAGTGAATATTATAAACTTTACGAAGCTAATGGAAATAGTTTTGGAAAATTATTTATTTATAAAGACAAAGATAATTTAGCAATATATCCATTTTTAATAAATACTATAAATGGATATGAATTAGATAATTCATATTATGATATAGAAACGGCTTATGGGTATGGAGGTCCAATAGTAAATACTAGTGATATAAATTTTGTCAGAAAGTTTGAAAGAATTTTTAAAGAATATTGTTTTCAAAACAATATTATAGCAGAATTTATAAGATTCCATCCATTTTTAAATAATCATAACTTATTTAGAGATAATATTAAAGTAGTTCATAATAGAACTACAACTTATATAAATTTAGATAAATCTATTGAAGAAATTTGGAAAAATGATATTACTTCAAAAAATAGAAATGTTATAAGAAAGGCACAAAAATTAGGACTTACTGTGAATTTTGATTCTAATTTAGAACAGTTTAAAAATGTATATAAAATAACTATGGATAAAGTAAAGGCTAGCCCTAAGTACTATTTTAGTGAAGAATATTTTAATAATTTAACTAAACTAGATAATGTATGTATTAGTGTGAATTTAGGAGATCTTACAATAGCCAGTTCTATATTTTTAAAAGGATACACAAATTTTCATTATCATTTGTCAGGAAGTTTAAAAGAGTATTTAAAATATTCACCTAATAATTTTTTATTATGGACAGCTATAAAGTATGCAAAAAATAATAAATTTCATAAATTTCATTTTGGTGGAGGATTAACTGATAACATAAATGATAATTTATATAAATTTAAGAAAAGTTTTTGTAAAAATACAGCTGATTTTTATATTGGCAAAAGAGTTCATAATAAAGAAGTGTATGATTATTTAATAAATAAATGGGAAAATATTAATGGGAAAAAGGCTGAACTTTTTCTTCAATATAAAATGTAGAAAAATAAATTGAAATTTTTTGAAAATGGTAAATTAGAGTTAAATAATAAACTATTAAAGATTTAAACAAAAGTAATTTTATTAAATGAGAGAATTTAAAATGGAGATAAACAGTGGGGGAATAAAAATGGAGATATATTTAAGTAATCTTACTAGAGAAAGTTTTAAAGAATTTTTTTTTATAAAGTGTGAAAAAGAAAATATATATTGGACGAACTATAGTGATAAACCAAATGAAAAAAAGTTTTATAAATGGTGTGAAGAACAATTAAATAATAAGAACAGACAGATATTTATTGCAAGAAGTATTAATGATGATATTGCAGTAGGATATGGATATATTGATTTTAAAAAAGATAGTATAGAAATTTCTTATGCCATTTCATCAAAATTTATAGGACAAGGTTTAGGAAATGATATTGTAAGATTATTAGTTAGACATTGTATAGAAAAGTATAAAGAAGTTAAAGAGATTATTGCATGGGTATTTAGGGATAATATTAGATCTAAAAGATGTCTTTTAAGAAATAACTTTAAAGAAACTGGTGAAATAAAAATAGTTTATTTTAGGGCTAATAAGTGCATTACTTATATGCTTAAGTTTAATTATTTACCTTTCTAGGGGGTGAGAAAAATGTGTGCTAGTGTAAAAAAAATAATATCAGGAAAGAAGATCAGAAAATGTAAAATTATAAATTTTAATGTTATTTTTCCAGAAAGTGAATATATATTAGTTACAGGAAAAGTATTGAGTCCGTATAAAAATCCATTAGCTAATGCTGCAATAACTATATTTTCAATTGATAAAAGATATTGTCCAGCTAAAAAAAAGTATGTAGGTATAACTTTTAGTGATGAACATGGCATTTATGGAGTATCAATTCCAAGAAATCTAGGTATATCTTATGAATTTAAAGCATATTCATCTATAAATATTTAGATAAAACTTTTAAATTTAATCACATCTATAGAGTGAAATCCATATAATATAATTAGATACTAAAGATTAAAATCAAGGAGGAAATATTATGGCAACTTATAAACCTTTGGCAGTTACTTTAGGAGCTACTTCTATATCTAATGTTAATGGAAATAAATTAATTAAAACAATTGGAACTACTGCTTGGGATTTAGCATTTATTTATGGAACAGCTATAGGTACAAGTTTGCATGTATCAAGTACAGGTGGAGTTTATTCCGCTACAGTTATATTAAAAAGTGGTACAGTTTTAGGATGGTATTCAACTGTTGCAGGTTCAGAAGGAAATGCAGCGATAGAAACATTTGGAAATAGTGAAGGTAGATATGGGGTAACTGTTAATACAGGAGCACCAATAACTTTGAAATTCTATGCACACGGTTAAAATAATTTAATATAAAAAAGTAAATTAATATAAAAAAAGGGAGATACAGTATAGTTATACTGTATCTTTCTGTGAATTTAGGGGGTATAGATGAAAAGATATAATTCATTAGATGGGTATAAATTATATAAGATTAAAAAAGATAGTAATGAATATTATTTAGCAGATGATATAAATTATAGAAAAGATATTAATAAATTAATTGATAACTTAGATGGACTTAAATTTGATTCATTTATAATTATTTTTGGATTAGATACCGGAGAATATTTAAAAGAGTTAAAAACAATATTATGTAAAAATAATAGAGTAATAATTTTTGAACCAAATGAAGAAATTTTCAACAAAAATAAGGAGACTATTTTAGAGAAGAATATAAGTATAATTTTATATGATGAAGAATCAATAGATGATATTTTATCTTCAGTAATCAATGGAGATAATTTTGACAATTTATATGTTCATGCTTTTGGAAATTACAGTGAAATATATAAAGATGAATATGAAAAATTAATAGAATCAATAGATTCTTTATATTTTTCTATATCAGGAAATATAACTTTAGCTTATAGATGTAAAGAATCTTTTATGAGAAACTCTATAGAAAATCTTAAAATTATAAAAGAATCTAGTCCTTTAAATTCATATGTTGAAATTAATAAAGATGTTCCTGCTTTTATAGTTTCAGCAGGACCATCTTTAGATAAAAATATAGAAGATATGATTAGAAATATTGATAAAGTGAAAAAATCTTTTGTTATAGCAAGCAATAGAACTTTTTCAACATTAATAGAAAACGGAATAAAACCAGATTTAATTGTATCTATAGATCCATCAGATGCGATGTATGATATGATGAAAGAAAATCTAAAAGAAGATATTCCTTTATTGTATTATGAATATAGTAATAGATATTTAGTAAAGAATTATAGAGGAGAAAAAATATATATTTCTAATGTTTTTTCTAAAATAATTAATGAAATGAATAGATATGGAGGATTATCTCAAGGAGGATCAGTAGCACATACGTGTCTATCTATGGCTAATTTATTAGGTTGTAATCCAATAATATTAATAGGACAAGATTTAGCATACACTTATAATAAACATCATTCAACTAAAGCTACTTTTAGTGTAGATAATACTATTAATACTAATTTAGCTAATAAATTTGTAAAAGATGTTTTTGGAAATAATATTAGAACAACAAGCACTCTAAACGTTTTTAAAGATAGTATGGAATATCATATAGAGCAATATAAAACAGGAAGAAATGTAGAATTTATAAATGCATCATATGGCGCTGATATAAAAGGTGCTCCTCATAAAGAATTATCAGATATATTCAAGTTGAATATTTTTGATAAGAATAAAAAGAAGTTAAAACCTAATAAATGTATTGATTTAGATTATAATAAGGTAATTGATTCTATAATTAATTTTGTGGATATTTTTATTGAAAAATCTGAACAAGGAATAGAACAATGTACAATTTTATCCAATCTTAAAGAGGAGAAATCTTTAGTTAATATTGATGAAAATGATATAGATTTTCAAAGGTTTCTATTCATATTAAATATAGTCGAAACTTTTGAATCTTCTTTGGAAAGTTTTTATTTAGGAGGTTATTTTAATAAATTTATGTTTTCTATAAAAAGAGAGAGTTTTGCTATGCTTGCAAAAGATTATGATAGATTAACTTCAAATATGAAATATCAAGGAAAAGCATTTTTAAACTATTTTAAAAGAATGAATGAGATGCTTATAGAAGCTAAAAAAATTATACAAGATGAAGTTTCAAAATTTGAATAAATTCATATTATAATAAGAGATACTATTTAATTTAAGGAGGAACAGTAGATGGCAGAGATAAAAATAGATGGTGAAGTCTATAGGGAAATGAAAATAAAGAATTTAATAGTTGATGGTAAAGAACAAAATGGATTTGTAATATCAGCAGATCAACTTAAAGGTAAAAACCAAATACAAGTAACAATAGAGACAGAACCAAATATTGAAACTCCTGAACCAATAAAAGAAAATAAGTAGTGTATAAAAATGAAAAATAAAAATTCAATAATATTATATGGATGTAAGTTGATGAGTCTGGATAGTTTGCAATTAGATATAATTGCAAAAATGAAACAGTTAAGTATTATTAAGGGAAAGATATACAATGAAAATCTTGAACCATCAATTGGAGCGGTTATTGAAGTAAAAGAAATTAATCCATATAGTAAAAAATATACGATTTTAGGATATTGTTTTACAAATGATAAAGGAGAATATGTATTTTCTTTAGAAGCAAAATGTGGGATGGATTATGAATTTTCTATATATTCTCCTTTAATATAGAGTTATAGAGGGTGGAGTATTTGAGTTCATATAAAGAAATCTTAATAAGTCCAAGTGAATTAAAAAGGTGTAATATAATAAATAAAAAAATTATTATGAATAAATCTACAGATATATTGTTAATTGGAAAGGTAGTAGATCAATTTAAAAAACCTATAATTAATGCTGTTATAGTTATTAGAGAAATAAATAATAATGATTATCCACCACTAATTAAAGAGTTTGGATATTTAATTACTAATATATATGGTGAATATTCTGTTTTACTACCATTAAATCCTAAAATTGATTATATATTAGATGTATATCAACCAATGATTAATGAAGTTTAATTTTCATTAATAATATGAGGTAATTATGAAAAAAATTAATTGTTATAATTGTTATAAAGGAGTATTAATTAGAGGATATGTATACAATGAAGATATGAGTCCTGTTAAAAATGCTATAGTAATATTAGAAATAGTATTATCAGAAGATAAAAGAAAGCTTATAAATCTTAAGTTGGAAAATAGAGGAAATATTTATTGTATGGATACTACTACAAATGAGTTTGGAGAATTTTGCTTTAAAATATTTGATATTAATCATTATTATAAGATAAAAATATTTGAAAATGATAAAATAGATAATACAAATAAACAAAAAGTTTTTATAGAAATATAGTATAAAAAAACTAATAATAAGTTTTTTTATACTATACAAATAACACTTAGTAGGAAAAGGAGAGTTCTTATGGATATAAGTAATCTTTTAGTGAGTAAAGATATATCAATAAGACAAGGGATTGATACTTTAGATAAGATTGGAAAAAAAATAATAGTTGTTGTACAAGATAAAAAACTACTTGGTGTTGTAACAGATGGTGATATTAGAAGGTGGATATTAAAAAATGGTGATGTTTCAATGTCTATAGATAAAATAATGAATAAGTCACCAAAATATGTATTGATAAAAGATAAAGATAATGCTGAGAATTTATTAAAACAATATAAGATTGAGGCAATACCTATAGTTAATGATAAGAATGAGGTTATTGACATAGTATTTTGGAATGATATTTATCAAAAGGAGTTTAGTTATTTTAAGACCAGCAATATTCCTGTAGTTATAATGGCTGGGGGGAAAGGAACTAGATTACAGCCATATACAAAATTCATTCCCAAAATGCTATTACCAATAGGAGATATTCCTATTATAGAAAGAATAATAGATAGATTTTTGTGTTTTAATTTTAATAATTTTCATATAACAATTAATTATAAAAAAGATATAATTAAAGCATATTTTAGTAAAGAGGTTTCTTATAATATATCATTTACTGAAGAAGATAAACCATTAGGTACAGCTGGAAGCTTGTTTTTATTGAAGAATACTTTAAAAGATACTTTTTTTGTAACTAATTGTGATATATTAGTTGATGCAAATTATTCTGATATATTAAAATTTCATAAAAAATGTAAAAATAAAATTACTGTAGTTACGGCTTTAAAGAATTATGTGATACCATACGGTGTTTTTAATTTAAATGATGATGGAAGTATTAAATCTTTAGATGAAAAACCTAATTATGAATTTTTAGTGAATACAGGAATGTATATACTAGAACCGGAAATTCTTGAATATCTTGATGGAGATAGTTATTGCAATATGACAGAGATCATTTACAAATCTTTATCTGGAAATGATAAAGTAGGAATATATCCAGTAACAGATGGAGCATGGCTTGATATGGGTGAATTTGAATCTATGAAAAATATGATTGATAAATTGGATATTTAGCTTATATAGAATAAGAAATTTAGTTTTATTGAAATGTTAAAAAGATTATAAAATAATATTATATTTCTTAAATAGAAAAAAATATTACTGGAAATGAGAATTTCCAGTAATATTAAAATAATGACAATATTAATTATAGAAAGTTATTTTATTGTCTTTTTAGATATATTTTTTAGTAAAAATAAGATAAAATTATTAAATCAAGAATTAAGAAATTATTAAGACTATATAAATTCACAATTATTTTATTAAATGGTAAAATAAGATATATATCATTTGGAGGAATAATTATGAATAAAAATACTAAACGTATAATTGTAGCAATAATTATAATTAATGTATTTAATATATTTGTACCACGAAATCATTTTAATTTAATAAATAAAAAAACAGTATATGCAAGTGAAGTAAATAATGATATTTTAATTAGTCTAAGAACACCTTTTTTTATAGGTAGAAATTTTGGACAAGACGATAATATATTCCTTAATCAAAGTTTTAGTGATAGAAACTTATATAATATAACTGTAAGTAAATTGTTAGATAAAGTTACACTTAAATGTATATGTAATAAAGAAAATTCAAAAATTATAATTGATGGACAAACAGTAACAGAGAATAGTATTAAAAATCGTATATATGAAAAACAAGTTATCTTAGGCAAAAACAAAAATATATTTAATATAAGATTTGAAAATAAAAATGGTACTGTGAATAATTATAAAGCTGCGATATATAAAAAAGATGATTTGAAATTTAATAAAACAGAAGATATTAAGTTGAAAAATATTATTTTAAATGATGGAAATATTGAGTTTAAATTAGATGCAAGTAAAAAAGATAATTATTATTATTTAGATTTAGATAAGTCAATTAAAAGTATTTTAATTAAAGTAGAACCAGAAAATCTTAAAGACATAGTACGAATTAATGGTGTTATAATAGATCCAACATTTGAAAGAGAGATTTATTTAGATTTAGAACTTAAAGAAATAGAAATAGAAGTTCAAGATTCTAAAAATATTAATTGTAGAAATACATATGTTTTAAATATGAAACCTAAATATGATCAATGGTTTAATGAAGATGGAAATCTATATAGATATGATTCAAATGGAAAACTTATTATGAATGATTGGTATATTGAAAGAATAAATTTGAATAAAAATTGGTATTATTTAGGTGAAAATGGGATTGCTCTTAAGGAATGGTTGTATAATAATAAAAAATGGTATCATTTTGGTGATGATGGTATTATGGAAAAAGGTTGGAAGTATATAAATGGACTTTGGTACTATTTTAATGAAGATGGAGCGATGAAAACAGGATGGTTAAAATATAACGGTACTTGGTACTATCTGCAATCATCAGGAGCGATGAAAATAGGATGGTTAAATGATAATGGACTTTGGTATTATATGAGTTCATTAGGAGCAATGAAAATTGGGTGGTTAAAAGATAAAGATAATATTTGGTATTATTTAAATACTGATGGAGCAATGGTTAAAAGTAGTGTAGTAGACAGTTATGTACTAGGTTCAAATGGAGTATGGATAAAATAAAATTAAGCTACCATTAAGTTTTTAAAACAATCGATTATATAGAATAAATAGTGTAACATTTAAATAGACTATTTATTCTATATTTTTTCTTATTTAAAAATTATAATTAGTAAATAATTTATTAATAATTTTAAATTTTTTGTTTAGTAGCTATACTAATAAAGAGAAAGGCACAGATAAGAGAAATGATTGACCATATTCTTAAATCAGAATGTAGGGGAGAATTTAAACAGCCTATAATACCACCAATAATATAAAAGCAACCAGCTGTAATAGAGAAAGATCTAGAATTCCTATTTATAACACCAATTATCCCTCCTATTAGCATAAATAATGCAAGGACAAATTCAATACCACCATTAGTCCCATTAAAAGTATCTTCAAGTCCTATGGCACATGATTGAAATGCAATAATTAAAACCAATATGAAAGAAATGGTTCCGAGTATTAATTTCAAAGTTTTCATAAAACACCTCTTCATATAATTTATCTAGAAATTTTATAAAAAATAGTTAGCTTAATATTAAATATATCTATACTGTAAAATATTATATTGAAGAACTAAATGTACCATGAAATATATAAATCATAATTAAAAATATAATTTATGTTTTAAAATAGTGTTGATACCTTAATATAAAATTTATAACAAGAACAAAAGAAAAATGTATACATATTAACTGAATAAGTTAAAATTAAATATTATAGAAATTTAGAAAATATATTATATTAAATAAATTTGTATTATAATGATAAATAAGTATGAGTTATTAAATATTTTATAAAAATTTAAATTTAAATGATATAAAGAACTATATTCTATTAAGAGAAGATAAAGATTTAAGTTTACGGAGGAAAAATATGAAAGAAATTGAAGCAGTATTATTTGACATGGATGGAGTTATCTTTGATACAGAAAGGATTTATTTAGAAATTTGGACAAACATTTTTAATAAATATGGGTATAAAATGACTAAAGATGTTTATGTAACTGTAATGGGAAGAGGACGTGAAAATGTTATTAAGACTTTTGTAGATATATATGGCGATAACTTACCAATAATGAAAATGTATGATGAAAAAGATGAATTATTATTACAAATTATAGATTCGGGGGAAGTTCCTATAAAACCTGGTGCTATTGAAATATTAAAGTCTTTAAAGAAAAATGGATATAAAGTAGCTCTTGCAACTTCAGCTAAAAGAAACAGATTAGATAAACAATTGAAAATTGGTAATATTAAGAATATATTTGATGCAATAGTTTGTGGAGATGATGTAACAAAGTCAAAGCCAAATCCAGAAATATTTTTAGATGCGGCAAAAAAACTTTCTGTAAGTCCTAAAAAATGTATTGTTATAGAAGATTCACCTGCTGGAATAAGAGCAGCTTATAATGCCAATATGGTTGGTTTACATGTGGAAGATTTGAAAAAATCTGATGAAGAAATAAAGAAATATTGTAATAGGAGTTTTGGAAATTTATTTGAAATTAAAGAATATCTAAAAATATAGGTGGATGTCCACCTATATTTACAAAACTTAAAAAAATAAATTTTATTTTTCTAAGACGCTTATTAATGTTTTATAAGAAAAATCTACTATTTCAGCACAACTAATTTTATTTGCTTTTAATTCCTTACATATTTCAGTAGTATAGTTTTCTTTAATTTTTGTTATAAATTCTTTGGAATAATTCCTAGCCATATTATTCTCACTATTACTGCTTCTACCTTTCAAGTAACCTATTACTAAAATTCCGGCATTTATAGCACCACAAAGACTTCCTACTGTTAATCCAGCTCCCATCCCACTACCTAGTGCAAGTGGGATATTTTCATTGAAATTTTCATTATATGATTTTATTAAAGATTCTGCACAGTTATATCCTTGACTAAGATATTCTGATGGATGTGTCATAAAAATCGCTCCCTATAAAATTATTTTTGTTATTGGATGTATTCTAAAATAGTATTTATATTATAGTATAAAGTTCATTAAAAGATAGTCCAATACATTAATTTTATCATATTTTTAATATAAAAAAAGGTTATTGTATCATATATTGTTAATCTAATTAGTTAATATTTCTAAATCAATTTCAATTGAAGCTTTATAACTTTTTTAGAAATTTTTATGTAACCAAGTAGATTATTATCAATAAAATGTACTAGAAAAAACTTATTGATGCTATGGTTTATTATATATATTGTATATTATTTAAATGTTAATTTAGAAAAAAGTATAAACAGTATATTATCTTGTATGTAAAATCAAAGAAACATTTTATATAAATTTAAATAGTGCTAATGTTGAAATTTGTTTTATATAGAAAAGATATGCTGTATGGTTTAATTATTATAATTAAATATAAAATGAAATATGAAAAATAAAAAAAGCAATACCTATTTTGTAGAAAACGTGTACAAAGACAAGCGTATAAGTTATTATTTAAATAATAATATTAAGAAATAGGAAAGGGGCATGTTATGTCAGAAAATAAAAATAAACAGATTGTTTGGTACACATTAGCTTTTATGGCTTTTTCAGCAGTATGGGGTTTTGGTAATGTTGTTAACGGTTTCTCAGAATATAATGGTCTTAAAGCAATTGTTTCTTGGATTATAATTTTTGCGATTTATTTTGTACCTTATGCTTTAATGGTAGGAGAATTAGGATCAGCATTTAAAGAGCATGGTGGCGGAGTAAGTTCATGGATTAATGAAACTATAGGACCTAAAATTGCATATTATGCTGGTTGGACATATTGGGTAGTTCATATGCCTTATATCTCACAGAAGCCTTCAAATGTTATGATAGCAACAAGTTGGGCTATTTTTCAAGATAAAAGGATTAGTTCAATGAATCCCAAAGTTATGCAATTAATTTGCTTAATAATTTTTTTGGTTGGACTTTATATTGCATCAAAGGGATTAAATCCATTAAAAAAATTAGCAACGCTTGCAGGGACATCAATGTTTGTAATGTCTATTTTATTTATTGTTTTAATGATAGCAGCACCAGCAATCACAGATGCACATTTAAATTCTATTGATTGGTCTGTTAAAACATTTATGCCAACCTTTGATACGAAATTTTTTACTAGTTTAGCTATTTTAGTATTTGCAGTTGGAGGCTGTGAAAAAATCTCCCCTTATGTTAATCAGATGAAAAATCCAGAAAGAGGTTTTTCAAAAGGTATGATTGCTTTAGCAATTATGGTTGCTGTATGTGCAATTTTAGGTACAGTTTCACTTGGAATGATGTTTGATTCAAATAATGTACCTAAAGATTTAATGACAAATGGTGCATATTATGCATTTCAAAAGTTAGGGGAATATTATCATTTAGGAAATTTATTTGTAATTATATATGCAATTACAAACCTTATAGGTCAATTTTCAGTTTTAATTATATCAATTGATGCACCTTTACGTATGTTACTTGATAGTGCAGATAAACATTTTATTCCTGAGAAAATGTTTATAAAAAATAAATATGGATCATATACAAATGGAAATAAACTTATTTTAGTTATTGTTTCAATTCTAATAATAATACCAGCTTTTGGAATTGGAAGTGTAGATGAACTAGTAAAGTGGTTAGTAAAGTTAAATGCTGTATGCATGCCTCTTCGTTATTTATGGGTGTTTGCTGCATATATTGCACTTAAAAAAGCAGGACAAAAGTTTAATAGAGAATATTATTTTGTAAAGAATGATACACTAGGTATTATTCTAGGTGCATGGTGTTTTGCATTTACTGCTTTTGCATGTATTGGAGGTATGTACTCAACTGATTTGTTTAAATTATTACTTAATATTGTAACACCATTTGTATTAATTAGTTTAGGCTTAATTATGCCTTATCTTGCAAAAAAGAATAATAAATAATAATTTGTGTTTAAAAATTCATCACTTTTAGTGGTGAATTTTTTAATTATTCAAAAGATTATAAAAATATAATTTAGTGGATAACTTATATTAAAATGTAGTTTATATAAAGTAGATATAGATAATTTTAAAAAAGTGATTTTATGAGAAATAGATAGAAATACTAATATGAAATGTTTAATAGGAGGAAGAAAAATGGATTTTGGAAATCTTCAAAAAATAACAAACGGAAAAAGGAAATATGCTATAACACCATATATTCCAGGTGGATTTATTACTACAGATAATTTGCAAAAAATTGTTGATGTAGTTAAAAAATTTAATGGAGTAATAAAGATAACATCTGGACAAAGAATATTAATAACAAATCTTGAAAAAGAAGATTTAGAAAAAATATGGAAAGAACTTGGCATGGAGCCGGCAGTAAAAAGCCAAAACTCAGTAAAGAATGTTGAGATGTGTCCAGCAGGGTTTTGTAAAAGATCAAAATATAATACGATTAGTACTGGAATGAAACTTCTAAATAAATATAAGTGGAAAGATATGCCTTGCAGAACTAAGATAGGAGTGGCAGGATGTAGAAATGCTTGTGGAAGTGTATATAGCAAAGATGTTGGAGTAATTGCAGATAAAACTGGATTTATTGTAACGGTTGGAGGGTCAGCTGGACATAATCCAAGAATGGCAGATATTATTGCTAAAGATTTAACAGAGAAGCAAGCATTAAAGTTAGTAGATAATATTTTTATATATTACAAAAAACATGCAGAAGATGGAGAAAAATTAGGATTTTTTATTGATAGAATTGGATTAGATAATTTTTATAAAGAAGTGAGTAAAAGTATGTAAGTAATATATATTATAACCTAATTAAAGATATTAAAAATTAAATAAATTACTATCAAAAATAAATACTTTATATATTATATAAATTTAATATAGTAATAGTCTATAATTTTATTTTTCACAAAACTATAGATTATTATTATATTACTATTGTGAGTTTTTATATATCTAATGATTTCTTAGTAAAAATAATATGCAAAATATTCATGATTTTTATTAATATCATAAAAAGCTATTAATTTAAATGAATAATTTTATTATATAAAATAAAATTGGTTGAAATAATATTTCAAAATGAAATAGTTAAAATGAAAAAATATGACATATATTAAAAAATTTTTAATAAAAATGTATTAAACAAATAATTAAGTACTTTTATTAAAACAATACAAAAGTTTAGTATAAGATTTATGAATATTAAGATTATAGAAAGGAGTTATTTATAAATTATAAAAGAATTGCAAAGGAAGTTTTAATTGCAGTAGGTGGAAGAGAAAATGTTTTAAGTAATGCAACTTGAATAACAAGGCTTCATATTAGTATTAAAGATTCATAAAAAGTTAATTTCGAAATTATAAATAAAATAGAAGGGGCTATAGGGATAGTTCAATCAGATAATTTACAAGTAGTCTTTGGTTAAGGAAAAGTAGCAAAAGTAGGGGTAGAATTTTCTAAATTAACAGGTATTGCATTAGGAATTTTAGATAAAATCAAAGCAGAAGATCTTGCAAAAGCAAACAAAACATCAAGTAAATGGTGGTTATATATTATGAGCAGGATTTTTACCATTAGTAGCAGTTGGATTACATCAAGCATTAACGTCAATGCATGCAATATTAAATGATCCTAATAGATATACGCAAGGAATAAATTATTTATTACATATACTTATGATGGCTGGAGGAGGTCAAGTAGGTGCAGGACTTGCATTATATTTAAAAACCGAGAATAGACGTTTAAAACGATTAACTCTAAATTTCTATTTTTAGTATATTTAGGTTAATTTTATGTTAAGTTTTTTAAAAATAGTTTAAATCTTTATATAAAAGGAATATACTTAAACTGTAATTTTTTAGTTTAATATGAAATAAAAAGAATGTTTATATTTTATAAGGAGATGCTATAAAATGTTTAACTTTAACAAAAAGGAAGATAAATTTTATATTTTACTCTCAAAGATGGGTAAGCATACAAATGATGGAGGAAAACTGTTAAGAGAAAGTTTAGATACTTTACATGATAAAGATACTCATGTAAAAAAGATTGAAGCTTTAGAGCATAAAGGAGATCAATTAGTACGTGACATAATTAAAGAATTGAATGAAGCTTTTATAACACCTATAGATAGAGAAGATATATATGCTATTGTTAAGGAAATGGATAATATATTAGATTCAATTAATTCAACTATACATAGATTTGTAATGTTTAATATTAATGAAGGTACAGAAGCATGTAAATATTTAGCAGATAAAGTAGTACAAGCTACTGCGGAAATTTTAGAATTAATACATGAACTAAATTTAATAGGAAATAAATCAAATAGTATAAATAAAAGGTTAAAAAGAATAGATGAAATTGAAGATGAAGCTGATATTTTATTTAGAAAAACAGTAGAAAAATTATTTAAAGATGAAATAGATCCTTTAACTGTTATGAAATGGAAAGAAATATATCAAATTTTAGAAAACACTATAGATACATGTGAAAGAGTTGGAAATATTGTAGAGGGAGTTGTCATGAAAAATGCATAGCACTATGACTATAACAATATTTATAGTAATTTTGGTATTAATATTTGATTTTATAAATGGGTTTCATGATACAGCTACAGCAGTTGCTACATCTATTACTACAAGAGCACTTACTCCTAAAAATGCTATATTGATATGTGCAATATTTAATTTTATAGGTGCATTTACAGGAACAGCAGTTGCTAAAACTGTAGGAGATAATATTGTAAGTCATAATGATATACCTCAATGGGTTATAATTGGGGTTTTACTTTCAGCTATAATTTGGAATTTAATTACATGGTATTTTGGTATTCCAAGTAGTTCATCACATGCATTAATAGGAGCATTAGTTGGTGGTGGAATAGCTTATAAATCAACTTTAAATGTGGTTAATTGGTATAATTTAATTCATAGTGTAATATTATGGCTATTTCTTTCTCCGATTATAGGTTTTGTAGTAGGTTATATAATAATGTTACTACTTAATAAAATTTTAAGACCATTTAAACTTCATGTTGTAAATAAATTATTTTTAAAATTTCAAATTGTAGCAGGAGCATTTATGGCATTAAATCATGGTGGAAATGATGCTCAAAAATCTATGGGAATAATAACTATGGCTTTGTTAAGTGGAAACCTTATTGAAAGTTTTGATGTTCCAGTATGGGTTATAGTAGCTTGTGCATTAGCGATGACGCTTGGAACTTCATTAGGAGGAAAAAAGATTATAAAAACTATGGGGAGTGGAATGGCAAAATTGACTCCAGTAAATGGTTTTGCAGCGCAGACAGGTGCAGCAGTTGTAATATTATCTGCTACTTTATTTCGTGCACCAGTGAGTACAACACATATAATTTCAACAACTATAATGGGTGTTGGCGCATCTAAAAGAATGAAATCGGTAAAATGGGGAATTGCTAAAAATATAGTTTGGGCATGGATTTTAACAATTCCAATAACAGCATTTATTGCAGCAATTATAATATTTATAGGAAAAGTATTTTTGTAAACTTAAAAATGTACATAAGCAAAATTAATTTGATAATTATTTTATTCTATAGAAATAAATTTTAAATGATTATTAAAACAAAAGCAAAAAGTCATGTGGTCGTATAAGATTAATACATGACTTTTTTATTTTTATTATTCTTTTCTACTTGGAGTACCTAAAAGAAATCCAATACATCCTGAAACAAAATCTCTCATTTGAGTTAAACTCGCTAAGGAAATTTGAGTTAAATCAGTAAAATTCCTTGCTATTATTATTACAATTAATGAGATTACTCCTATTATAGTAGCTATTATAATTTGTTGCTTACTAGTTTCTTGTTCAGTTAAATTTTTGTTTGAAGAATTTTTAATATCTATTTCATTTTTAGTATTATTATTAGATTGTACATTGCTAGAAATAAAATCTGGATTATTTTCAGAACTGTCTACTGAATTTAAAGAGTTTGTGTTATCTAAATAAATACTATTTTCATTAGAAATTATATCATCTTTAAAACATGAAATTTTATTATTTTTAGATTTTTTTATGAAGTTAGCACTTAAAAAATATCCAAAAATGGAGGCGGCTGTTGTTCTAATGACAACATCAATGTTATGAGTATTTTTTGAAATTACTTCATTTGAAAACAAGTTGTATATTAATTGAATCATAAGAATAATCATAAACAATATAAGACATCTATCAATTAAAGCAATTCTTTTAAATGATTTTAATAGCTTACGAAATTTATTCATTGCTATTCACTCCTATAATAAAATAAATAGAATCTATTTATTTTATAAAATTTATCATTAAGTTTAAAAAATTTTTTTTATTATATTTATTATATTAAAAAGTTTGAAAATTGTTACATATTTATAAAAAATGTTGAGAATATGATATAAAATTTAAATATATAAATTTCAATAAAGTTTGAACATTAATATAAATCTTAAAATCTTTATAAATATTATTTCTATAAAAGATTATAAATATATTAACTTAATTAGAACCTATATGCTAATTCATATTTTAAAGTATAATAATTTTGTTGTTGTTCCTAAAATACTGATATTATATAATAATGTTACAGAATAATAAGTAATATTATAGTAAGAAAGGGGATTATTATATGCCATTTATAGGTTCTAAAACAACTATGAAACTTTCAAAAGAGAAAGAAGAAAAAATAAAAAAAAGACTAGGAGAAATAATTGAACTAGTTCCAGGGAAAAGTGAAAAATTTTTGATGGTTGGATTTGAGGGTGAGTATTCGCTTTACTTTGGAGGAGAAAAATTAGAAAAAGGTGCATTTATAGAAGTAAAAGTATTTGGAAAGGCAAGTAAAGAAACTTTTGCAATGTTAACTAGAGAAATTAGTAATATATATTGGGAAGAATTACAAATACCTAAGAATAAAATATATATTAAATATGAGGAGGTTGAAAATTGGGGGTGGAATGGAAGTAATTTTTAATTACGATATAAAAGTGAAAGCAAGAACTTATTTTTAGTTCTTGCTTTTTAACTAATTTAATAATTAAGATACTTAAAAATATCATATTAAGAATAAAACTCAAATAGGAAATAAAACAAAAGAGTGAAAATTTGTTTATAATAATGGTATACTATAACTTGTTCAATGGTTAGAAACGAAAGAAAAGATATTATTTGACTATTAGAATATTTTCATGTAGGTTTTAAAAGAAAAATATATGAAAAATTTAATAGATCAATACGCTTTTGGGTTATTTTTATATAGGAGAAAATAGTAAGATGATAATTGTTATGAAATCAGAAGTTACAGAAGAAGAAGTAAAAAAAGTAAAATCATTAATTGAAAAAATAGGATTAGAAAGTAATTTATCTAAAGGAGCTACTAATTATATATTAGGGGTAATAGGTGATACATCTATAATAGATCCTAAAAAAATATTAGCTTTTTCAGGAGTAGATAAAGTAATGAAAATTCAAGAACCTTTTAAGAAGGCTAATAAATTATTTAAGGCCGAAAATACTGTGGTAAAAGTTCAAAACTCAATTATTGGAGGAAAAAATTTAGGAATAATAGCAGGGCCATGCTCTGTTGAAAGTGAAGAACAAATTGTTGAAATTGCAAAGAAGGTAAAAAATGCAGGAGCAAATTTCTTAAGAGGAGGAGCATTTAAGCCTAGAACTTCACCTTACAGTTTCCAAGGATTAGAGTTTGATGGATTAAAATTATTAAAAACTGCAAAACAGGAAACAGGCCTTCCAATAGTGACTGAACTTATGTCTACAGATTATATAGACAAGTTTGTTGAGGATGTAGATGTAATACAAATAGGTGCTAGGAATATGCAAAATTTTGATTTATTAAAACAGGTCGGAAGAACTAAGACACCTATTTTATTAAAAAGAGGATTATCTGCAACAATAGAAGAATGGCTTATGTCAGCTGAATATATAATGTCTGAAGGAAATGAAAATGTAATTCTTTGTGAAAGAGGAATTAGAACATTTGAGACTTACACTAGAAATACTTTAGATTTACAAGCAGTTCCAGCTATTAAAAAGTTATCTCATCTACCTATTATTATTGATCCAAGTCATGCTGGGGGATATGCTTACTTAGTAGAACCTATGGCTAAAGCTTCAGTTATAGCAGGTGCAGATGGACTTATGATAGAAGTGCATAATGATCCTAAAAATGCATTAAGTGATGGACAACAGTCAATTAAACCGGATGAATTTAAAATATTAATGAACAAAGTTAGATCTTTAGCTAAAATAGAAGGAAAAGAAATTTAATATATTTACATATATAATTTTATGATGAGCTTTATATTTAAGTATAAAGCTCATGTTTAAAAGATTTCTGATTCTGTAAAGACATAAAACAAAAGCTGAAAATACGTTTAGTGTATTCTATACGATATATATAAAGAGGTGTTATAAATGGCAAAGAAAAATAGTAGGAATAATGATTTATTAAAAGATACCAAAGGAACAACAAGTCCTAAGATTTATACATTGTTAGTTGATTTAGTAAATGAAGATAAAGAAAAATTGGCAGAAGATGTGTTGAAAATAGATTATTTAATAACATATGCAAGTAATTGCATAAAAGATAAAGATTTTAGAGAAGCAAAAGAGGTTTTAATTATGATAAAAACGAGAATAGATAAGTTAAAAGATGAAGGAGTAAATATCAAATATATAATTTATCTTTATGATAAATTAAAATCTAGATTATAAATGTATTAACTTGATTAGAAGATATATAGATAATAAATACTTAATTTTAATGCTATCACAGGAATAATAAAATTTGTGATAGCATAGTTTATATTAAACCAATTATAAATAATAGAGATTAAATTGTTATAATTTATTAATTCATATTAAAAACATGCAAAACTAAGTTAAAATATTAACATAAAAAATAAAAAATAATTATACAAAATTTTAGAGTTTTGATATAATTAACTCAGAAGATGGAAAATACCATAAAAATAGGTTAAAAAAACATTGAAAACGAATATTTTAAAGATATTTTCTAAATTTTCAAAAAATATACTTGAAATTTTTGTTTATTATGGTACAATCAAACTAATTAGGAATGTTATTATATTAACAAGCAATATATTCTCTAAAATAATATGGGGGTATATAGTAGATGAAAAATTTTAAAATTCCAGCAGAAATATTGTATGATGATGATGCAATACAATATTTGAAAGAATTAAAATCAAAAGGAGTATTTATAGTTACTGATAAAATTATGTATGATCTTGGAGTGACAGATAATGTAACTAATATACTTAAAGAAAATTCTATAAAATATGAAATTTTTACAGAAGTACAACCAGAGCCTACAATGGAAGTAGTCACACATGGATTTAAAAGATTTTTAGATTATGGAGGAGATACTATAATTGCAGTTGGAGGAGGATCAGTAATAGATGCTTCAAAAGCTATGATATATTTTTTAAATGTTTTAAGACAGAAATCTCCTAATACTAATCAACCAAAGCCATTTTTTATAGCTATTCCAACAACAAGTGGGACAGGCTCAGAGGTTACATCATATGCAGTTATAACTGATGCTGAAACTCATACTAAAATACCATTAAAGAGCAATGAAATGTATGCAGATATAGCACTGCTTGATTGGAACTTTACTAAAACTGTACCACCTACAGTAACTGCAGATACAGCATTAGATGTATTAACTCATGCACTTGAGGCATATGTATCAGTAGGAGCTTCTGATTATACAGATGCTTTAGCTAAAAGTGCAATAGAAACTATATTTGAATATGGAGAAAAGGTATATAAAAATGGATTGGATCAAGAAAGTAGAATTAAAATTCATAATGCTTCTTGTATGGCAGGAATTGCATTTGAAAATGCAGGACTTGGAGTAAATCACAGTATAGCACATGCATTAGGAGCAACATTTAAAATAACTCATGGTAGAGCTAATGCAATACTACTACCATATGTTGTAGAATATAATTCTTGTTTATTTGATGAAAATGAATACTATGATTTTAAGACTGCTAAAAGGTATAGTGAGATAGCAAGACTTTTAAATTTACCGCATTCTGATTTTAAAGAAGGAGTAATTATGTTTGTAAAAGCATTAAAAGCATTGTTACAATCTGTAGATATACCAATAGCTATAAAAGATTTAGGTGTTGAAGAATATGCTTTTAAATCTGAACTAAAATCAATGTGTGAAACTGCAATGAAGGATATTTGTACAACAGGAAATCCTAGATTAGCAAGTCAAAAAGGATTAGAAAATGTTTTAATAAAAGCTTTCTATGGAAAATAATATTATTTATTACTAAGCAATATAATTTTTTTTGAAAATATTTGTTAAATAATTAACAGCAATAAAGTGATTATAATGCCATGTTAATTACTATAAAGTATAAAAAGATATTTTTTATTCAATATATTGTTAAAAACTCTAATAAATATAAACAATATATGCTGAAAAATTATTATTCAAGTATTTCTCAAAAAAATTTATATATTTATATTTGAATTAATTGTTCTTTTTTTAACAAAATATAGAGCAGCTTTAAATTATTAATGTACAAGCTAAATATATTGTTAAATTAATCAATTATAAAATCACTAATACTAAATAAGAGAAATTATTAGCTGTTAATTTTATTTAAATTCCTAGTTACATATACTAAAATTATCAACTTAAATGATAAACTGAGTTCTTAGTCTTAGGTGGAATTTTTAAACCATCTGAAACTTAGAAATTTTTATCCAAGAAAATATGTATTTATTATGCAGACAATAATTATAGGATAAATTCTAAGGAGGAGATAAAATTTGAATGACCAGTTAATGAACATGATTATATCAGAAGCATTAAAAAGTGAAGAAAATACAGTTGATAATAAAATATTTGAAAATACTAGAATAGAATCAAACAATAAAATTAAAATTCATGGTACAGAAAATATAAAAAATAATGAATTGAAAGTGGATGATCACACCACTGAATTTGTAGGAACTGCCCTAGGTGATACTATAGGACTTGTTATAGCAAATATTGATTGTTCTTTACTTAACAAAATGAATATTGAAAAGAAATATAAATCAATTGGAATAATAGGAGCAAGAACAGGTGCAGGTGCACAAATAATTTCAGCTGATGAGGCAGTTAAAGGTACTAATGTAGAAGTTATAAATATAGAACTTGCAAGAGATACAAAAGGTGGAGCTGGACATGGAATTTTAATTTTATTTGGTTCAGATGATATTTCTGATGTGAGACAAGCAGTTGAAATAACTTTAAATGATTTAAATAGGACTTTTGGAAATCTTTATATGAATGAATGTGGACATTTAGAATTTCAATATACTGCAAGAGCAAGTTATGCATGCCATAAAGCATTTAAAGCACCTATTGGAAAAGCATTTGGAATAATTGTAGGAGCTCCAGCTGCAATAGGACTTTTAATTAGTGATACAGCTTTAAAATCATCAAATGTTGAAATATTAGAATATTGGTCACCATCATATAAAACTAGTCATACTAACGAATGTGTTACAACTATTTATGGAGATTCAGAATCTGTTAAGCAAGCTATAATATCTGCAAGAGAAATAGGAGTTAAACTTTTATCTAAAATGGGAAGTATACCTATTTCACAAACAGATTCATATATTTAATACACTTATTTAGAACCTAA
This sequence comes from Clostridium weizhouense, assembly GCF_019431045.1. Lineage (GTDB taxonomy): Bacteria > Bacillota > Clostridia > Clostridiales > Clostridiaceae > Clostridium > Clostridium weizhouense. The sequence continues at coordinate 160,798 of NZ_JAHXPT010000003.1, forward strand.
AATTACAAGCTTAGATTAATTTATAAAAAGTTATATAGGTAAATTTATAAGCTTTAAATTAGACTTATTAAAATAAATATTAATCATAAATAATTAAAGTTCTAACGTAATTAAAGGAGGTGATGAATCTGGAAAGTTTTGCTTTGGGACTTATTGAAACTGTTGGACTTGTAGCAGGAATAGAGGCTGCTGATATAGCTGTTAAATCATCAAATGTAGAACTTATTGGATATGAAAATTCAAAAGGTGGAACAGTTGTGGTTAAAGTTAGAGGAGATGTTGGTGCAGTACAAGCTGCTGTTGAATCAGCTTGTACTTCAGCAAAAATGGTAAATAAAGTTTTAGGGACATCTATTATTCCTAGACCTAATAATCAACTTGAAAAGATGATATTTAATTATGATAATGTTGGACTAAATTCATTAAATGAAAAAAATGATAAAAATCTAGATAATGAAAATATAAAACAAGTAATTTTAAAAACAGGTTCAAGAAAAGAATATAAAGAAGAAAAAACTAATAATACGGAAGAAATAAGAACTTCAGAGTATGATTATCAAAAAATAGAATTAATTAAAGAAAAAAATAAAGTAACGTGTAATTTGTGTATGGATCCAAAGTGCTCAAGAAAAAAAGGAGAGCCAAGGAATTCTTGTATACATTTTAATGATATTAAAAAATAAGAGGAGGATATTATTATGCATGATGCATTAGGAATGGTTGAAACAAAAGGATTGGTAGGAGCTATAGAAGCAGCAGATGCAATGGTAAAAAGTGCAAATGTAACATTAGTAGGATATGAAAAAATAGGTTCAGGATTAGTTACAGTAATGGTAAGAGGAGATGTTGGAGCAGTAAAAGCAGCAACAGATGCAGGAGCAGCAGCCGCACAAAAAATTGGAGAAGTGGTGTCAATTCATGTAATACCAAGACCACATATGGACACAGAAAAATTAATACCTAAAGTAAATGTTGAGTAATTAATTATTAAATTAAAAGATCTATTTTCCAGATTAAAGATAATAATTTTATAAATAACTTATTATTTAGTAAATCTTAAAGTAATTTTAAAATATTTTAATAAATCATTGGTGAGTTAATAATAGAAAGTAAACACTAAAAATTATTAAAAAATAGGGAGGAATTTTATATGAGAGATGCATTAGGAATGGTTGAAACAAAAGGATTGGTAGGGGCTATAGAAGCAGCAGATGCAATGGTGAAAAGTGCAAATGTAACATTAGTAGGATATGAAAAAATAGGTTCAGGATTAGTTACAGTAATGGTAAGAGGAGATGTTGGAGCAGTAAAAGCAGCAACAGATGCAGGAGCAGCAGCCGCACAAAAAGTTGGAGAAGTGGTGTCGATTCATGTAATACCAAGACCACACATGGATACAGAGAAAATTTTACCACAAGCTAATGCTTAATATAAGAAAGGGGTAGAGGTTTCACATGGTTCAAGTAGATATAGAAAAAATTGTACTAGCTGTTACAAATGCAGTACTAAAAGAATTGAATAAATATGATGATAGCTTAATACCCGTAGGAATCTCCAATAAACATATTCATCTTGGTCTAAGAGAACTTGAGGCATTATTTGGAAAGGGATATAAACCTAATATAAAGAAAGAATTAAAACAACCAGGACAATATGCTTATGATGAAACAGTTGAAGCAATTGGGCCAAAAGGATATTTTGAAAGAATAAGAGTACTTGGACCATTAAGAGAATCTACTCAATTAGAAGTTTCAATATCTGATGAGATTAGGCTTGGAATAGATGCCCCAATAAGACAATCAGGTAAACTTAATGGCACTCCAGGAATATTATTAAGGGGTCCTAAAGGTGAAATTAAAATAGATAGTGGTGTAATTGTTGCTTCAAGACATATTCATTTATCTTCAGAGTATGCAAATAAGTATGGATATAGAGATGGAGAAATGGTAAGTGTAACAAGTTATGGTCCAAGAAAGTTAACTTTTCACAATGTAATAATTAGAGTTTCGGATGATTTTGTCCCTGAGATGCACATTGATATTGAAGAAGCAAATGCTTCAGGATTAAAAAATGGAGACAGAATAAAAATAACCAAAGTTGAAGGGGTTTAGCTATGAGTTTATTTGATAAAAATGAGAAGTTAGATGTTTTCTATAATTTAATAAAGGATGAGCAATTCCGTGAATATAACAATAATATAAAAGCTGGAGTCGATTTAGGTACAGCAAATATTGTATTTTCTGTAGTCGATGAATTTGATAATCCAGTTGCAGGTGCATCATATTCAGCATCTGTTGTAAAAGATGGTCTAGTAGTAGATTACATTGGTGCAATAGAGATTGTTAGAAATTTAAAATCTAAAGTAGAGAAAATTTTAGGTAGAGAAATAAAGTATGCTTCGACAGCTATTCCACCAGGTACTTTGAATGGTAATGTAAAGGCAATAGCAAATGTCTTAGAGGCAGCAGATATAGAAGTAGTTAGTATAGTTGATGAACCAACAGCGGCAGCTGCGGTTCTTGGAATTACTGATGGTGCAGTTGTTGATGTAGGTGGGGGAACAACTGGAGTAAGCATTTTAAAAGATGGTAAGGTATTATATACTGCTGATGAGCCTACTGGAGGAACTCATATGAGTTTAGTTATTGCAGGAAATTATAATATATCTTTTGAAGAAGCAGAAAAAATTAAAAAGGATCCTAATAGAGAAAAGGATAATTTCTTGCTTGTAAAGCCTGTTATAGAAAAGATGGCTCATATAGTTAAAAGGCATTTAGAAGGATATGATGTTAAAAAGATATATGTTGTTGGAGGTGCTTGTAGCTTTAGTGAATTTGAAAATGTATTTAAAAAAGTTATAGGTATTGAAACAATAAAACCAAGTAGGCCTTTGTTAGTTACACCTTTAGGTATTGCTGTTAGCTGCATTAAGTGAGGTGAAAAAGTTGAATTTTGATGAACTTGTTAAGGTAGTTTTAAAAGAAGTAATGAATCAAATAGGTGATAAAGCTACTTATAAAAATAGTAAAAAAGCAATTGTATTTTTTACAGGTACTCCTATTGGAGTAGAAGAAAGTATTATTCAAGTAAAAAAACTTAAATATCGAGGTATAAGTTTCAGGGCAGTTTTATCAGAAGCATCATTAAATATACTTGATATGAATATGATAAATGATATTTTTGGTAAAGAAAATATATATGTTGATGGAAATCATAGTAACAATAAAAAATTATATGAAGAAGATTTTGAATTATTAATAGGGGCAAACTTAAGCACAAATTCTTTAGCTAAAATAGCAAATGGCATTGGAGATACTTTACCTACAGCACTTATATCAAAATGTATTTTAAATGGAACCCAAATTATAATTTCGAAAGATGCAATTGATTTAAAAATGTTAAATATAAATGGAAAAGTACCAATTCCATATATAAATATGATTAAAAGATATTTAGAGATGCTTGAATCATATGGAATAGAATTATTAAATTCAAAAGATTTATTTGATTTTGTAATTAATAATGAATGTGTAAGAAATATTTTGGAAAGTGATGATGTTGATAATAAAATATCAATTAATAATTCTATATATAAGTCTCAGTGTACTGATGCACAAGAAACATCTTTTAAATGTAAAATAAGTAAAAAAGTTATTTCTAGAGAGGATATTGTTTCAAATTCAGAAAGTAAAAATATTGTAATTCCAAGTAATGCAATAATTACAGCACTTGCAAAAGATTTAATTGATGAACTTGGAATACAAATTATAAAAAGGTAGGTACAAAAATATGTATTTAGCAAAAGTAGTTGGAGTAGTTGTTGCTACAACTAAAAATGAGGGACTAGTAGGTAAAAAGATATTAGTGGTACAACCTTTAAATACAGATTATGATCCAGTAGGAGAAAGTGAAGTAGCAATAGATTCTGTTGGAGCAGGTTGTGGAGAAGTTGTATTGGTAACAAGCGGTGGATCAGCACGTCAGGTGTTTAATAATCAAGATACACCTATAGATAAGGCGATTGTAGCTATCGTAGATAGCGTTGAGGTAAATAATTAATAAATAGAAAAGTAGGGGGAACGATTTAATGAATGATTTTAATATGATTGATATAGAAAGTATAGTTAAAAATGTTGTCAAAGAACTTACAGGAAATACTCAAGTTGCTGCGTCAGTTGGAACAGAATCTACAGCTAAAAATCCAATTGCAGATATAGAAAAGAAAATAATGGACATTGCAAATTTGAATATGGCTTCAGAAGGAGAGTTTGGTGTATTTGATAATATGAATGATGCTATTGAGCATGCATGGTTAGCAGAACAAGAGTACAGAAAAGTTGGGTTAGACAAAAGAACTCAAATAATTGAAGCGTTTAAAGATGAAGTTAGAAAAAATGTAGAAGAAATATCTAGAAGAACATTTGAAGAAACTGGTATGGGAAGATATGAAGATAAAGTACTTAAAAACAACCTTGCCTTAGATAAAACTCCTGGAGTAGAAGATCTTGAAGCAGGTGTTAAAACTGGTGATGGAGGATTAACTCTTTATGAAATGTCTCCGTTTGGAGTTATAGGAGCTATTGCACCATCAACAAATCCAACAGAAACAATAATAAATAATGGTATATCTATGCTTGCAGCTGGAAATACAGTTGTATTTTCACCACATCCAGGAGCAAAAGATGTTTCAGTATTTATTATCCAACTTATTAATAAAGCAATAGAAAAAGTAAATGGACCTAAAAATCTTATTGTTACTGTTAGAAAGCCAAGTATTGAGAGTACAAATATAATGCTTAGTCATCCAAATATTAATATGATTTGTGCTACTGGTGGTCCTGGTATAGTTAAAATAGCATTGTCAAGTGGTAAAAAAGCTATAGGTGCAGGTGCTGGTAATCCTCCAGTAGTAGTTGATGAAACTGCTGATATAGAAAAAGCAGCTGTTGATATAATAGATGGGTGCAGTTTTGATAATAATTTACCATGTATTTGTGAAAAAGAAGTAATAGTAGTTGATAAAGTAGCTGATTACTTAAAGACATGTATGTCAAAATACTGTGCTATAGAAATAACTGATAAAAATGTAATTAAACAATTAGAAAAATTAGTATTAACTGAAAATGGAACTGTTAATAAAAAATTTGTTGGAAAAAATGCTGATTATATTATGAGTCATTTAGGAATTAATATAGATCCAAGTATAAGAGTAGTTTTTGCAGAAGTTGATAAAGATCATCCATTTGCAGTTGAAGAGCTTATGATGCCAATACTTCCTATAATTAGAGTTAGAAATATAGATGAAGCGATAGATTTAGGCGTTAAACTTGAACATGGAAACAGGCATACAGCTATAATGCACTCAAAACATATAGATAACTTAAGTAAATTTGCTAAAGCTGTACAAACAACTATATTTGTTAAAAATGCACCTTCGTATGCAGGAATTGGTTATGGTGCAGAAGGACATGGAACATTTACTATTGCTGGACCAACAGGTGAAGGCTTAACATCTGCAAAAACATTTACAAGAAAAAGAAGATGTGTAATGGTAGATAATTTCTCTATTAAATAGAATTGGAGATGAGATTTGTGGAAAAAAGCTTTATAGATTTAATAAAAGATGGTGGGTTAATTGGCGCTGGTGGTGCAGGATTTCCAACTCATGTGAAATTAAATGCTAAAGTAGAGTATGTTATTGTTAATGGTGCAGAATGTGAACCGTTACTTAAAGTAGACCAACAGTTAATGGATCAAAAAGCAAGTGAACTTTTATATGCATTAAATAAAATAGTAGATGAAACTGAGGCAAAAAAAGGGGTCGTTGCCTTAAAAAGGAAATATAAAGCTGCTATAAATCATTTAAATGAAAAAATTGGAGAATATCCAAAATTAGAGCTGTTTGAACTTGGTAATTTCTATCCAGCAGGTGATGAACAAGTCACCGTTTATGAAGTTACTAAAAGGGTAGTACCTGAAGGTGGTATTCCATTAAATGTTGGAGTTATAGTTATTAATGTTGAAACATTACTTAATGTATATAACGCACTTAAAGGAAAACCTGTTACAGATAAATATTTAACTATAACTGGCGAAGTTAAAAATCCTATTACAGTAAAAGTACCTATAGGAATTTCTGTAAGACAAGCTCTTGATTTAGCTGGAGGAACTTTAATAGATGATTTTGAAATTATTGATGGTGGTCCTATGATGGGCAAATTAATAGAAAATATAGATAGACCTATAAAGAAAAATACAAAAGGTTTAATAGTAATACCTAAAAATCATAATATAGTATTATCAAAGAAAAAAAATATTCAGTCTATGTTAAAGCAAGCAAGAGCAGCATGTTGTCATTGTTCTATGTGTACGGAAGTATGTCCAAGACACTTACTAGGACATAAAATGGAACCAGATAAAATGATGAGAATTGCAAGCTATGGAGGAACATGTAGCAAAGATATATTGCCAACTACAGCTTTTTTATGTAGTGAATGTGGACTTTGCGAACAGGTATGTGTTATGGGACTTCAACCATGGAAATTAAATAACTTTTTTAAAGGTGAATTAGCTAAAAATGGAATAAAAAATCCTAACCATAATGCACCGGAAAAATCAGATGATTTTAGAGAGTATAGAAAATTTCCAGTTCATAAACTTAAACAAAGATTAAATATTGAAAAATACGATGTTGAAGCGCTTCTTCAAGACAGTGAATATGACTTTTCAGAGGTAGTAATTTTAAGATCACAACATATAGGTGCTAAGACAGAACCTGTTGTTAAAGTTGGAGATAATGTAGAAAAAGGAGATCTTATTGGAGATATTGATAGTGATAAATTAGGAGCTAAAATCCATGCTAGTATAAGTGGAATAATAAAAGAAATTACAGATGATAGTATTGTTATATCTAGGTAAGATTTAATGGGAAGGAGAAAGAATGATGAAAAGATCTATTGGATTACTAGAATTTAAAAGTATAGCAAAAGGAATTCAAGCAGCCGACGAAATGGTTAAATCAGCAAATGTAGAATTGACATTATCAACCCCAATGTGTCCTGGAAAATATATAGTAATAATAGCAGGTGATGTAGGTGATGTAACAAATGCTGTAAATGTTGGTAGAGAAGTTGGAGAGAATTATCTTATAAGCGATTATATTATAGCAAGTGTACATGAAAAAGTATTCCCAGCAATAACAGCTACATCTGATTTAAATCAAATATCTTCAATAGGTATTATAGAAACTATATCTGCTGTTGCGTCTGTAATTGCAGGAGATACAGCTTTAAAAGCAGCAAATGTGGAATTGTTAGAAATAAGGATAGCAAGAGGTCTTGGTGGAAAAGGCTATACAATACTTACAGGAGAGGTATCAGCAGTTAAAGCCGCAGTAGAAGCAGCTGAAACTAAACTTGCAGAAAGCGGAGATATCATAGGTACAGTGGTATTACCATCTCCAGCAAAAGAATTAATTCAAACATTATTATAAGATAAACTTATAATTATATATAATGAAAAAGAATTAAAAAAAATCAACCTTTAGAGTTGTAGTAGAGATAGTGGTTGATTTTTTATAATATTCTTCTTTAAAATTAAATATTAGTATAATCTATATTTGAATATAATTTAGTAAAACAGAAAGACCCTTTTTTATTAAAGAAAGTTATTTTTTACTTTATTAAATGCATAATCTAATGTACCATCTAAATTAGAATTGTTTTTTCCAGCCCCTTGTGCTAAAGTCTGACTTCCGCCACCTTTGCCATCTATAAGGCTTATTGCATCTTTTAATATTTCACCCATATTTAAAGTATTTAAATTTTTAGAACATGAAAATATAAGGTTTGCTTTTTCATTAGAATGTATAGCAATAAGAGTAATTATATTTTCAAATTCAGTAAGCTTAGATACTAGATTGTTTACATATTTAATATTTTGGTTAGTATAAATGGATTTTATAATTTTAATATCTCCAATTTTATAAGCATTTTCAATCATATCTTTAATTTCATATCTAGACAATTCAATTCTTAATTTTTTATTTTCTTCATTAGTTTCTTTTAGATTGTTACTTAAATTTTTTATTCCATTTATTGCTTCGTATTCATTACAATTTAAATATTTACATATTGAACTTGTAAATTCATCTTTTAAGAAGGAATCCTGTACAGCTTTTTCACCAGCTAAAAACTCAATTCTAGTACCTTGTTTATGTTTTTCATATTTTTTTATTTTTATAAGTCGTAAATCTAATGTAGAACTTGGATGAACTCCACAACAAGCGACCATATCTAAATCACCAATTTTTACGACTCTGATTTCTTCATTTGTATTGGGTAATTTTCTTCTGAGATTAATATTTTTTAGTTCTCTTTTTGTTGGAGTTAAAAATTCAACTTTTAAAGCTTCAGATATCACATTATTAGCAAATTCTTCACACTCTTTAATTTGTTCTTCTGTTAAACGTGCATTAAAGTCTATAGTACTAATTTCACTTCCGTGATGTACAGCAATAGTGTTTATATTAAAAAGCTTAAAGATGCATGCAGACAAAACGTGTTGTGCTAAATGTTGATTCATACCATTAGATCTTCTTTTCCAATCTAAAGAGCATTTAACTTTATGTATTTTTATAGGTTTCTTTTCTAATACATGATATATAAGTTTGTCTTTTTCATATACATCTAAAACTTCAATTTCTTCGATTTTTCCTAAATCACAATATTGGCCTCCACCACCAGGGAAGAAAGCTGTTTTATCTAAAACAACATGAAACTTACCATGTAGTTCTTCAATTTTTTCAATTTCTGCTGTAAAAGTTTTTAAATATTGATTTTGATAAAATAGTTTTTCCATTATTATTTCTCCTAAATATATCCGTGTGATTATATTAAACGGATTGAATTGTATTATTTGGCTGTATTTTAAATTATTATTTAATTATAAATACTAATTTAAATATATTTTTATATTTACTAATTATCTTAAAAATATTATATCAGTTAATAACAATAAAGTAAGTAATTTAATAAATAAATTTAATAATTTATAACAATATTAGTATTAATTTGATAACTTTTAAGCAAAGAGAATATTGAAAGAATGGTAAAAGTTTTAAATTTAATCTATTACACATTATTTAGTCTTGTTATTTATTTTTTAGATTAGATTATTGAAGAAGTTTATTGTTTTTATAAAAAACATAAATTAAAAAGAGAGAATAAAGATGAGGACTATCTTAAAATTACTTTAATAATTTAAGATAGTCCTATCTAGATTATTATATTACTATTAATATTTTATTATTTAAAATCCTTTCTTTTTAGCATCAATTCCACTTTCATTTAATGCAGGTTGTTCTAAAGTAGTATTAAAGCTACTTTTAGCTGTTTGTCCTTGTGTTTTGTTACCATTTTTTAAATAATTTTTTTCTGAATATACCTTCTTATTTTGACTATGCAAAACAATCATCTCCTTAAAATTTAATATACTTATAGTATTATCAAAATTTTAATTATTAAAATGGTTATTTATACAAGAAATTCAATAAGCAAGAAGCAAAATTTAATATATATTGTAAACTAAAATACTTTTGATATAATTTTAGTTAATAGTGCAAAATAAAGAAAAAATTATAATAGGGGGAAATATGAAAAGATTAAATAGTAAGGAAACATATTTAAAAATAGCACATTTTTTTGAAATAATATTGGCTATAGTAGTTATGTTGTTAGTTTTTTTATCAATTATTGATATAGTAAGAAATATATGGGAAATGTTTGTGGTTAATAGTTCTACAGTTGTAAAATATCAAGAGATAAATGATTTATTAGGACAAATATTTTTACTTATAATAGGAATAGAATTAGTTATAATGTTATCTCTTCATACACCAGATACTATTGTAGAGGTTTTATTATATGCTATAGCTAGAAAACTTTTATTACTACCCAAAAATGGTGCAATGGCAGAGTTATTATTAGGAGTTATTGCAATTGGAGGATTATTTATGATAAGAAAATATTTAATAAATAATAATTCTAAAAAAAACAATATATTAAATAATAAATAAATGTTATTCACTATATTTTATTAAACAATATATAATATAGTAATATAGTTTAATAAAACAACTAAATTTTTTGTAAACAATTAATAGGAGGTAATTTGGAAGAGAATATTATTTATAGTGAAGCTTATATTATAAAAATACTATTAATGATAATAAGACATGCTGAGATATTAGAAAATATTTATTGTAAAGAAGATATCGATAATAAAATATTAATAAAAATAGCATCCTTTAAATCACTATTAAATAATACTGGTAAGATAATATTAAAATCTCATATGTCAAATTGTATAGAGCAATTAGTTAAAAATAATAATCAGGACTCTATTACGAAACTTAATGATGTAATAGAGAAGATTTTAAAATAATTATTATATTTTTAGTTTATAAAAGAGTTAACTTAAAATAACTTTTAATGTTTTTTAAGTTAACTTTTTTATTTTTAAATATTATAAAAAGTTTGAATTTAGGATTCATATACGTATAAAAAATCCTAGAAGAGTTTTCCCAATGGAAGAAATATATGAGCAGGTTTGGAATGAAGATACTATTAATTTAAAGTAATAATTGAATTTAAGAAATAAATAATTAAAGAATAGGATAAGCAAATTAAAACAATAGTTAGTAAAAATTTCAATTATTACTAAAATACAAACGTTAATGTAAAATACCTTTATAAAATATAAAACACAATAAAAAAAATAACAACAATCAATAACATATCACACAAAAAAATATATATAAGAGTACGTTTTAATAAAACATAGCCAAATAAAAAAATAGAAAATTATACTTATACTTTTTAAGTGTATTTTTACATTAAAAAGTATAAGTATAAATAATAATATTATCTTATTAATAAAACTGTATTATTGTATAATTAAGAGGTATAATTAATATAGATTATAATTAAATAACAATTATTACTTTGTAAATAAATTAGGAGGTATATAGTAATGAAAGGAACAGTTGTAGCAACGTGGATGAAAACTAATAGAAAACTATTTGGAAATTCAACTGTTGATAAAGCGATGGATTATGTTGGATGGGGAAGTAATAAAATATTTTCACCTATTGAAAATATTGATGATCAAGAAGTTAAAAAAATAATGTCATATATAGCTAAGGAACAAAATATGGAAGTTGGTATACTTTGGAGAAAAATAGGACAAGATAATATACAATCATTTAGCAAAGATTATCCAGCATTTTTTAGACATGATAATTTATACTCATTTTTAAAATCTATGTTTGATGTCCACATAGTAATGACAAAAAAGTTTAAGGGAGCAAAGCCACCTTTAGTTTTAATTGAGCCTATATCAAATAAGGAAGCTATATTTAGTTATAATTCTTCTAGGGGAATGTTTGATTATTTTCTTGGAATGTTAGAAGGAGCCTGTGAATATTTTAATGAAAAAGTGGAAAAAGAAGAATTATCAAGAACTAATACTGAATTGAAGATTAAGCTTACTTTTGATAAAGATATATATTATAATAAAAAGTATTTTTTTAATAATTTACTTTCTCTTGGATTTATTAAAAATTTTGGAGGGAAAGCAGGAATCTTTACATTTTTAATATCAGGAATAGTTATGATACCTATGTTGGGGATAGATCAAATATTTAAAGCATTAATTGGAAGTGTTGTATCTGGGATAGGAGCATTTTGTGCTGTTTCATTAATGATGTCTCCTGTTAATTTAATAAAAGAAGAAATTGGTAGAATCATAAATAATCAATATAATATTGATGGACAAGTTACAACAAATGATTTTTTTGAAGACATATATAATTTAATTAAAAATCATAAAAATGTTATACAAGCAGATTTTGTTGGCTTTAAAGGCGTTACAGATGAAATGAATACTTTTGTAAATAATATAAATACAATCTCTGATTCAATGGATCATACATCTAGTGAAATAGGAGGTGTTGTTGAACAGGTTGCAGATGGTGCTGTTATGCAAGCTCAAAATACAGATAATGCAGTACAAGCACTTAATGGAAATATTCAAGCATTAAAACTTATAGTAGAAAATGAAAATACTAATAAATCTCAACTTGAAGATGCAATGGAAAAGATAAATAATAGTTATGAAAATGTAGAGAGTACTAGTAAAAATATTTTAAAGTCTTTAGATACATTTAATAAAGTTAAAGATAAAGGTACACGCCTTGAAATAAAGGCAAAAGATATAACTAGTATAGTGTCTATAGTTTCTGGAATATCTGAACAAACTAATTTACTTGCTTTAAATGCATCTATTGAAGCAGCAAGAGCTGGAGAACAAGGAAGAGGATTTGCAGTTGTAGCTGAATCAATAAGAAATTTAGCAGAACAGTCAAAAGATGCAGTAGAAGAAATAAATTCTAATTTAAAACAATTTGTAAATGAGATAAAAGCATTGGTAGGAGATATAGAAGTGCAATATGATTTGTTAGAAAAACAAACAGATAGCTTAGGTATTGTAAGAAACATAAGTTTCGAAGCAAATAAATCAGTACAAAGTGTAGCTACTTCTATGATAGAAACTATAAATAAATTAAATACTGAATCACATTCTATAGCTAATGTTTATGATAGCATAGAGTCATTAGCTGCTATTGCACAAGAAAATTCAGCATCTTCAGAGGAAGTAAGTGCTAATGTAATAAATTATACTAATGAAATAAAAAAACTTATAGATAATATACATGATTTTAAAGGAATTACTGAAAACTTTAAAAATGATTTAGAAAAATATAAAATTTAATTATTTATAAAGTTAGTTATATTGTATAAATAATAATATATAAGTTTTGCTTAAATTATTATTTTAGTTAATAAACATAAAGATTAATAAAATAATATTAGCAAAGTAATATTATTTTATATTGACATTGCTTAATTATATTGTTAAAATTATAAAAAAGAATAGCTTATCGAGAGTGGTGGAGGGACTGGCCCTATGAAGCCCAGCAACCTACTTTAATTTAGTAGTTAAATTATTATTACTATTAAGTAATAATTTGTTTTTTAATATTTAAAATTACTTAAATTAGAAGCGTGGTGCCAAATCCTGTTAGATAAGAAGTTTAATATAATATATGAATATATAAATAAAGCTTCACTATGGGTTGAGGCTTTTCTTTTTTGCTTAAAATTAATAGTACAAGGAGAGAATATCAATGAAGAAAGATGTAAATATAAAAGCACTATTACCATTATTAATTTTTTTAATAGTATATGTTGGTGTATCTTTGGTAGCTGGTGATATGTATGCTGTATCAGTAATAATTCCTTTTTTAGCTTCAGCAGTTACTGCATTAATAATGAACAAAGAAAAAAACTTAAATCAAAAATTAGATATATTTTGTAAAGGCGCAGGAGATAATAATGTTATTCTAATGATATTAATATTTATACTAGCAGGAGCATTTGCTCAAGTTGCAAAAGATATGGGTGCAGTAGATTCTACTGTAAACTTAGGATTATCAATATTACCAAGTAATTTATTAATTGTTGGTTTATTTTTAATAGGATGCTTTATAGCACTTTCAGTTGGAACATCTATGGGGACTATAGTTGCCTTAGTCCCAATTGCTGTTGGTATAGCAGATAAAACTGGAGTAGCAGTAGCAATTGCAGTAGGGTCTGTTGTTAGTGGAGCAATGTTTGGGGATAATTTATCAATAATTTCTGATACAACTATAGCTGCAACAAGAACTCAAGGATGTAATATGAGAGATAAATTTAAAATGAATTTTAGAATTGTACTTCCAGCTGCAATAATAACAACTATAATTTTTGGTATATTAACAAAAAATGCATCAGCTGGTGATATACAAAAATTAGAATATAGTTTAATTAAAATTATACCATATATTGCAGTTATAGCATCAGCATTAATGGGATTAAATGTTGTAGTAGTCTTATTTGGTGGAATAGTTATTGCAGCAGTTATCGGATTTGCTTACGGTACATTTAATGTTATAGGATTATGTAGTTCAATTTCAAACGGAATAGCTGGAATGAGTGAATTAATAATTATATCGTTATTAATAGCTGGAACAATAGCTTTAATTAAAGAGAATGGTGGAATAGAATATATATTGACTAAAGGATTAAAGAAATTTAAGAATAAAAGAAATGCAGAGTTTGGAATAGCTACTTTAGTTAGCTTAGTAGATATATGTACTGCAAATAATACTATAGCAATAGTAACTGTAGGACCAATAGCTAAAAATATTTCAGATGAATTTGATTTAGAACCTAAAAGAGTTGCAGGAATAATGGATATGTTTTCTTGTGTTTTTCAAGGAATAATTCCATATGGAGCCCAATTAATTTCTGCAGCAGGTTTAGCAGCAATATCACCTTTTGCTATAATGCAATATTTATTTTATCCTTATCTAATGGGCGTATGTGCAATAATATCAATAGTATGGTATCACAGAAATGAGTCTGAAAATTTAACATTAAAAGAAGAAATATCTTAAATTTAAAAATATACAATGTACAGCTAGTAAGCAAGAGTAAAATCTTAAGCTTACTAGCTTTTTTAGTGTGGATATGAAAGTAGAATTTGAATAACGTGTTATCTTTTTAATAAGTTAGAGTATAATTTTTTTTGTATAAATAATTTATTGGTTAATATATATAAGTACTTAATATAGTACTTTTTCTAGTAATTAAGTTATAATTATACTTATAAACTAAATTTAATATAAATTTATCTTGTAATATATTTAGGAAAGGAGCATTTAGTATTTTAGTGTTATTTAGCTTGTAAAATACTAAAGATAATTTATGAACATAAAAAGAGTAAAAGGAAATACATTTTGTATAGATACAGGAATGACAAATATTCCTTTTTACAAAATTACTGAAGAAAAAATAATTATGTTAGATTCAGGATGGATAAAAGAAAGAGAAGGTATTGAACAAATTTTGAGTGAAAACAATTTTAAAGTGGAAAGTATATTATGTACTCATGCTCATATCGACCATATAGGTAATAATACATATTTAAAAGAAAAATACAATTGCATTATTTCTATGCCAGCATATGAAGCGCTTGTATGTACGTCTAATGTTAATTTAAAACTTTATTATAATAGCCCAACATTATTAGAGGCAGAAAAACATTTTGGACATATGGTCTGTGAAACTGATATTATAATTTCTAATGAAATGAATGAAATTTGTATTAATGATGTTAAATTTAAAATTATTCATACTCCAGGTCATAGTCCTGAACATATATGTATTATAACTCCTGATAATGTAGCATATTTAGGAGATGCTCTTATAAGTTATGAAGTTATGAAAAGTGCAAAAATGCCATATGCACTTATATTAAGCGAGGATTTAAAAAGTAAAGAAAAACTTTATACTCTTAAGTGCAGTCATTACATAGTATCACATAAAGGAATATATAAACATAATGAAGTTAAAAAACTTATAAGTGATAATATAGATTTTTATGAAAATAGAGCAGAAAGTATATATAAAATTATATATGGAAAAATGACATTTGAAGAAATTTTTAAAACAGTAGTTAAAAAGTTTAATATTCCAGTAAGAACGCAATATAAGTATTTTATATTGGAAAGGATGCTTAAATCATATGTTGAATATTTAAATGAAAGAGGATATTTAGAACTTAATATTGAAGATGGATTTCTTAAATACTCAAAATCTATAAAAGAAGAAGGGATCTAAAGAATATCAAATTAAAATTTTTTTATAATAGCACTTAGTTGTATATTAAATTAATAAGTAAATTATACAAAAATCAAAAAGTTAGTAAACAAGGTGAAATCCCCAAGTTTACTAACTTTTATTATGGAGGCACCACCCAGATTTGAACTGGGGAATAAAGGTTTTGCAGACCTCTGCCTTACCACTTGGCTATAGTGCCAGATAATTATATTCACTAATATAATTGAATTTCTCTATATAATTATATTAGCAATTTTATTAAAAATTGTTACAAAAATATTAATAATATACATTTTTAAAATTCTTTTAATCTTAACTTTACATTACCCAAAATAAAAAATAAAATATAGTTATAATAAATTAGATAAAATAATAAATGAAAAAATTGAATATATTTTAAAATAAAATTTATTATATATATATTTAAAGTTGAGTATGTTAATGTAAGGGGGGTGAATTATGATTAAGAAACTTATAATAATAAATGGAACTATGGGAGTTGGAAAAACTACTGTAAGTAAAAGTTTATATAAAGCTTTGCCTAATTCAGCTTGGCTTGATGGTGATTGGTGTTGGATGATTAATCCTTTTACTGTAAATGAAGAAAATAAAGAAATGGTTATAAAAAATATATCTTATATGTTAAATAGCTTTCTAGAAAATTCATCTATTCAATATATAGTGTTTAACTGGGTTATTGATACTGATGAAATTATGAATTTAATATTAGACAATTTGTTTACAAAATCATTTTATCTTTACAAAATCACTTTAATATGTTCTAAGAATGAACTCATAAGAAGAGTTGGTTTAGATATATTAGATGGAAAAAGGGAAAAAGATAGTCTTAATAGAAGTTTAGAAAGATTAACATTATATTCTAAAATGGATACAATTAAATTAGATACTACATTAAAAAATATAAATAAAATTGTAAATGAAATTAAAAGTTTAATAGAATAAGTGTATGAAAGTGCAAATTTATATTGTACTTTTATACACTTATTTATTTATCTAACTTCTTTTCCAAATGGCATTAGTGATAATTTAGCAAGTTTTAAAGATTGGACAGCAAATGGTATTCCAATTATTGTAATACATAAGAAAAATGCACTTATAAGATTAGCTATACAAAGAGCTAATCCTCCAAATATAATCCACAATATATTTAATAAAAAACTAGTAGCACTATTATCTGTTTCTACAATCTCTTTTCCAAAAGGAGCAAGCTGTAATCCAGCCATTTTAAAACATTGAAGACCAATAGGGATACCTACTATAGTTATGCACCAAACGATTCCTGTAAAAAACCATCCAATAGCATTAATAAAGCCTCCAAAAATAAACCAAATAATATTCCCTAAACAACTCATTAATAATACCTCAAATCTATTTATATATTTTTCTAGTATATTATACTAAAATTTTATAAAAATAGTATCTTAAATTATATTATTTAAGATTAACTTAAGATAAAAAAATATCTTCCTTATTGATTAGTACAGAAAAAGTGAGTTACTGATAGTAGTTGAAGTAAATTTAATATATTAAACGTTAATTGCAAATACGTTTAAAAATAAAAAACAACAAAATAAAATAAAATCTATAACACATATATTTATTTTATGACATAATATTTCAAATTAATGCAAGTTTTTGTTATAATAGAATTATAATTTTAAAATTATATATTATTTAAATTTTTTACAAAATAAATAAATATTAAGAGAAAAACTAAAAATTATTTATAAATTATAGAAATAAAAATCGTGTAAAAATGTTATGAATGCTAACTATTGGATAAAAATTAATAATTTTAGGAGATAGAAAAATATGAGATTAGTTCCAATTGAATGTGTAAGACCAAATACAGTGCTAGGAAAAACATTATATGATATTGAAGGTAGAGTTTTATTAAAATCAGGAGTAATATTAGGAGAAAAAGTTATTTCAAAAATAAGAGAACTTAATATTTTATCATTATATATAATTGATGAATATAGTTCAGATGAAATTGAAGATATTATTAAACCAGAATTAAGACAAAAAGCAATTATAACTATAAAAGAAGCTTTTTCAGATATAAATAAATTTACCGTTGCAGATAAGTATTCTAAAAAAGAAGAACAATATTATGAAAATATTGGGAATATGACAGAAGATTTAATTGATGAAATATTAAATAATAAAGAAGTAACTTTATCTTTAGTAGATATAAGAAGTATGGATAATTATATTTATGCCCATTCAGTAAATGTTGCTATAATATCACTTATTCTTGGAATAAAGTTAAAACTTCCTAAAAGTAAATTAAAAGCACTTTGTATGGGGGCATTATTGCATGATATTGGAAAATCATTTATTCCAAAAGAAATTTTAAATAAAAGTGATCAATTTACATTGGAAGAAATTGAAGTTATAAAAAAACATAGTAGTTTAGGGTATAGATATTTATCTGATTCATATAATTTAAGTTCACATAGTAAAATGATAGTACTTCAACATCATGAAAGAATAGATGGAAGAGGATATCCAGATAATCTATCAAGTGATAAAATAAATGTTTTAAGCAAGATTGTAAGTATTGCAAATATATATGATTATTTATCAACAGATAGTCCTAATAAAAGAGCTATGTTTCCAAATGATGTTTTAGAATATTTAATGTCTAATGCAGGAATTATATTCGATTATGATATGGTTAATATTTTTTGTAAAATAGTGGTTCCATTTACCAAAGGTACATTGGTCAATCTTAGTAATGGTGATAAGGCAATAGTAGAAGAGAACACACCAAATCTTCCATTAAGACCAGCTATAAAAATACTAGATAGCCATGATAAAAACAGGGTAGGACTTAAAATTAATCTTTCTAATGATCCATCACTTATAATAGACGAAATATGTTACCAAATAGACTAAAATAATTTTATTTAAATTAAAAGATAACAACTATAAAAAATAGGAGTTATCTTTTTTTGTTTTATGAAAATCTACTAAAGCTATAACCATGTATTGTAACAATATATAATTTATTAGAATATATTATATTATAACGACACAAATGATAAAAAGGAGGAAAACATTAATGGGGAAAGCAATTTTAAAAGCTAATACTGGTGGAGTAGGTCCATTACCAGTATTAACAACACAATTAATAAAGGATTTACCAGTAACAAGTGTTACTATAGATACTTCAAAATTAAAAGATCCTTCAGTACTTTTAACTTTTACTTCACAAATAAATATGACAGCAGAGCTTAATGTAAATTTAGTATTTACTGTTAAAAAATATGTAGAAAATGGATCTGAGCAAACAGTTGGAGGTTCTTGGGTATTTTCATCAATAGCAGAGGTATTTGAAGCAGAAACATTTGCATTTCAATTTTATGATATAGCTGCTAATCCAGGAAAATTCACTTATACTGTTCAAATTTCATCGAATTCATTTATAGGTGTTGCAGCAGGATTAACTATAAGTAATGCTACTTTAAGTGTTTTGGCAGTAGATCAAGATTAGATTTAAAGTAATAATTATAAGAATATTATCATTTATAATTATTATATACGATAAATATATTTATTTAATTAAAGCAAAAGATAAAAAAAGGAGGATGAACGAATTTGAAACCTTTATATTGTGGAGCAAATCAAAATAGAAATGCTCAAACAAGAACGGCAGAAGAAAGAAATTTTGAAAGATATTTACAAGAAGTTTCAGCTCAAGCATGTTCTAATCAAAATGTGCAAAGAACTTGCAGAGTAAAAAGGGAAGAAAGAAATAATGTCATTTTAAAAGCTAATACTGGTGGTGTAGGCCCATTACCAGTATTAACAACACAATTAATAAACGATTTACCAGTAGCAAGTGTTACTATAGATACTTCAAAGTTAAAAGATCCTTCGGTACTTTTAACTTTTACTTCACAAATAAATATGACAGCAGAGCTTAATGTAAATTTAGTATTTACTGTTAAAAAATATGTGGAAAATGGTTCTGAACAATTAGTTGGAGGTTCTTGGGTATTTTCATCAATAGCAGAGATATTTGAAGCAGAAACATTTGCATTTCAATTTTATGATGGGCATGCTAATCCAGGAAAATTCACTTATACTGTCCAAGTTTCTTCAAATTCATTTGTAGGAGTTGCAGCAGGTCTTAGTATAACAAATGCTACTTTAAGTGTTTTAGCTGTAGATGAAAATTAAAAGTATAATATAAATTATATTATAAATGATCTGCCCCAAATTTATTATTTTAGTTAAAATCAAAATATAAATAAATTTTGAGGCAGTGATTTTATATTAATAATGTACTCTTATTAACCAAAATTTAATTTTTTTATTACTCCAGCCTAAATCCCAAGGAACATTATTTCTATCAGTATTATGGCAAGTGACTAAAGTATAGCCTTTTGAATCAGCTCCAGTAACAACAGAAATATGTGTTATATCTCCTTTTTTTTCGTAAGCTACAATATCTCCTGGAAGAAGTTTGTAAGATAATTTATATACTTTTTCATAACTTCCTCTTGCTATAACAGAAGCCCTTCCACTATTTAAAATATAATTAGTAAATTTATCTGCATTTACCCATTCTCCTGTAGCACTCCCTTTTTCATAATTCCATGCAGAATTTTTTTTGAATTTTCCACCTTCATGTAATATTTGTGAAGCAAAATTTGCACAATCTCCTCCTTCACAATTAAAATTTTTATACTTTTTATTGTATTTAAATTCATTTTCTTCATCATTTGATAATCCACAAAATTTTTCAGCATATTGTAGTGCATTTTTTCTTTTTTCATTAATATTAGAAAAATCTCTTCTAGGTTGTACTTTTATAAACTCTTTTATATCATCTACTTTAATATTTTCCAAATTTAGAGAATCTGCAAAAGGATCAGTATACCATTCTTTTACTATTTTTAATTCATCATTTTTATTAACTACTTGTAAACAATGATATGTTCCTATCTTTGATGTATTAATTAAATCAGGTTGATCTGGATATATATATTGATATTCTGTACTACAGAGTATGTTAAAAGATGATAGCTTTTCTCCAACTTTAGATTTTGTAATTTTAGTTTTAGGTTTTATATTTATAAATTTAACACCTTGCTTTTCAGCCCAATTATTTATATACTTTATTTTCTTTTCTTCATATTGATAAGCCCATTGTCCAAGTTTTCCTTCAGTATTATATATATTTTTTAAACATTCTAAATCTTGAGTTAATATTGCTTTACTTTTTATATGAAATACATTTTCTACATAATTTTTAATATCATCATCACTAATTGTATATGCTGAAACTTTTTTATAATTATAAGTATTAATACATAAACCTATTATTATAATTGTAACAATACGTATAGTTATTATTGAGGCTCTTTTTAATTTAGATATTAACATAATTACTACCTCTTTCTAATAATTAATATTTTAATTTAATGTTTTTTCAATAATATCAATATAGTTTTTAGTAGTTTCTTCTTCAACAGGAGCACCTTCATACCATTTATTATTCTTATTAAAAGCAGTAAAATATCTAGCTTTCAATATTATTTCAGGCCTATATTCAAAATGTAAAATATCAAAATGTCCCCATTTTCCACCCCAAATAAAATTATTTTTTTCAAATGCATCAACCAATTCTTTAGGATATTCTGAAACTCTTTTTGAACCATCTTCTTGTGAACACCATTTCCAATAATCTTTTCTATCACTTTTTAAATCAATTGCTATACCATAAGAATGAGGGCTGAGTCTTCCAGTACCAGAAATAACTCTATAATTATAAGTTCCACTAGGTGGATAAAGTATTGAAGCTATATCACCTCTATTTTTTGAAAGTGGTATAAGTTCTTTTAATACCTCTTCTAAACATGTATTAGCATTATTTTTTTTATTAAATTGATAATTTTTATATCCATATTTTAAATGAGTTAAATTTGATTCTATAGCTTTTTTAGAGTTCCCATAAACTTCTCCTAAAAGATCATACTGTCTAGCTCTTCCTGGATCAAAAGTTTTATCCATAACATTAGTATTTTTTTCAAAAGGATAATATTGTTCTAACATATCTTGAAGATCTGGATTTTCTAATTTTTGTTCATGAGTTTTATTTAATTTATCATCGTATAAAATTTTTTTACCAGATTTCATAATTATATATACTTTATCATTATCTTTTTTTTCAACTCCTACTATATATTCTGGATAAGCTAACATAAGAGTTAAAATATCTTGTTTCATTTGTATAACATAATCCATATTATCATTTGCATTTGATTTGACAGATATGTTGAAAATAACTAAAAAGCATATTATAAAAATATTTAGTTTTTTTATCATTATCTTCATCACCACCATTTAAAACTATATATAAATATAGTTTATCCAAATAAGCATTGAATATGTGTTTTAGAAATAGAGACTATATATTAAATATACTAGTATTTTTTAATAATGCTATAAAAAGATATTATATATAAATTCTTATAAAAAAGTTTAAATTACTTAAGTTACAATATATAATATTGTTATTACATATAAAGATACCTTTAAGTTTTTATTTTAAATTTATAATATCTGATATATATGTAATTATTAAATAACAATAAGTTAAATTTATTAAATTCAAAAAATAAAGTTTAGTGAATCTATTAGATAAATTTGCTTATAAAATAAACGATAAGGTGTGGAAAAATGGAAGAATTAAAAAAAGCAATTAATGAGATTGCAGAGCAAAATATTATAAAAGTAGTAATTAGCAATAAAATTAACAAAGATGTTAAATATAACAAAATAACATTTATATTAAAAGAAAACAATAAAGAACAATATTATCAAATAGAAAAATATACTGATAAGCAAGTATTTCATGAAAATATCAATATAAATATGTTTAAAAATAAGCTTTTAGAATATGTATTTTCTAACTATAAACAACTTTCAGCTTGGGCAGATAAATATACATTTGATTTGAAAATATCTAAAAAAGGTAAAGTTCATTTAGGTAAAAAGAAGAGTGATAATGCAAAGCTTGTTAATAAAAACCATAATAAAGAAAAAAATTATATTCTTAAAGAGGGTATGCTAATTCAACCTCTTATTGATTTAGGTGTCTTCACTAAAGAAGGTAAGGTTATTAATTCAAAATATGATAAGTATAAACAGATTAATAGATTTATAGAGATTATAGATGATGAAATCAAAAAAAATGAATATAAAGAACTTACTATATTAGATTTTGGATGTGGAAAATCATATTTAACATTTGTATTATATTATTATTTTGTAGAAATTAAAAAAATTAATGTAAAAATGATAGGTTTAGATCTTAAATCAGATGTCATTAGAAAATGTAATGAAATAGCTAAAAGATATAATTATGCAAACTTACATTTTGAACTAGGGGATATAAATGGATTCAAATATAATAATAAAGTCGATATGGTAATAACGTTACATGCATGTGATACAGCTACAGATTATGCTTTATATAATGCAATAAAATGGAATAGTAAAATGATATTTTCAGTTCCATGTTGTCAACATGAATTTAATAGTCAAATGAAATCTGAAAAATTTTCTATACTAACAAACTATGGAATAGTACAAGAAAGAATAGCAGCACTTATGACTGATTCAGTTCGTGCAAATCTTTTAGAATGTGCTGGATATAAAACTCAACTTCTTGAATTTATAGATATAGCACATTCTCCTAAAAATATATTAATTAGAGCATCAAAAATGAAACTATCTAAGGATAAAAAAGAAAAATCTTTAAATGAGGTTAAAAATTTAATAAATGAATTTAATTTTAATCCAACATTATTTAACTTATTAAAAGAAGATAATTTAATATAAGATTTATGTTTTTAATAAACGTCTATTCCAGATCTAAAGTTTATCTTGAGTTAATGGGATAGACGTTTTATATAAATACAAAAATTTTATAATACATATATTTTGCTAACAATAAAGAGAATTATAATAATATTTATTATAATTTATATAAATCACATATTCTATCACAACAAATTTTAGAAGATTTAAGAACCATAGAAATTCCATTGCCAGGATGTGTAGATGCTCCTGTGAAAAATAAATTTTTAATACCTTTTATTTCAGATTGTGGTCTGAAAATATTAGTTTGATTTAAAGTATGACTTAAACCAAAAGCACATCCATTGTAAGTATTAAAAGTATCATAAAAATCAAGAGGTGTTAGATATTTTTCTAATACTATATGATCTCTTATATCATTAAGAGTATCTATTGATGATAAGAGATTTAAAATTTGATTTTTAATATTAGCTATAGTTTTAAAATTCCAATTTATTTTATTGTAAAGCAGATTAGGAACTCTTACCATAATATTGATTATTTCGTAACCATTAGGACAAACACTATTATCTATAGAACTAGGACAATAAATATATAATGATGGATTTTTTGAAAGCAATCCTTTAAAAGGGGCATTTATATTTTTTTTGAAATTTTTATTTATATATATATTATTTACATTAAGTATTGGATATTTTTTATTTAGTCCCAAGTATAAAATAAATGTTGAACAAGAATATTTTAACTTGTCTATTGGTTTAAATAATTTTTTAATATCATTATTTTCTATAAGTTTATCTATAGTATAAGAATAATCACTATTACAAATGATTAAATCAGCAAATTTTTTTTCATTATTAACTAAAACACCAATCGCATTATTATTTTTATCAAATAATATTTTCTTAACTTCATGTTTAGTTTTAATTATTCCATTTTGATTTAGTATAAGTTTTTCTAATGCTTTTATATATGAATATATGCCTCCTTTTATATGATATAATCCTTCTATTTGTGTTACTGCTGGTATAGAATTGTATATATTAGATGCATCATAAGGAGATACCCCTATATACATACTTTGAAACAAAAGATAATCTATAAGTTTTTTATTTTTAATATGTTTTTTACAATCTTTATAACAAGAGGGAAGTGTTCGTAAATCTAGTGTTTTATAAATTATATTTGGATTGATAAAATCATTAGTTTTAAAGAAAGCTCTATTTAAAAAATATTTATTAGAAATAAGATATTTTTGATAATTATAAGATATAAAATTAAAGTATCCATATATGTCATTAATATTTCCTTCAGTTATGTTATATATTTTTTTAGACAAAGATGATAATTCACTATCAAAATTATAAGTAGTATTATCATAATAAAATACTTTATAAAGTGTTTTTAAAGGTATAAGAGAAAAGTAATCCTTATAATTTTTATTACAATACTTAAATATTTCAATGTAATCTGTATAAAACATTAGTAAAGACGCAGTTAAATTAAATTTAAAGCCACCATATTCTAGTAAGTTAGTTTTACCTCCAATAGTTAAATTTTTTTCAAGTATTTCAACTTCAAAACCCTTAGATAGAAGTCGTGCACCAAGTGAAAGACCTCCAACACCTGCTCCAATAATAATTGCTTTTTTATTCATAATTATTACTCCATAAAAATAAAATTAAATTTATAATTAGTATTGTCAAATACTAAGCAAATAAATCAGAATAAGTATTTATTAATAAGTTCTTTTAAATTTGTTATATAAAACAGTTTGCAAGTGTTAAAAAATGTATACTTTAATTATGGGATGAAATTTATTTAAATAGAGAATTTAATTTAAAGATTTTAAAATTAATGTTATAATAAACTATCTTAATAAGATTTAATTATTAAATAAAATAGAAAAGTGAGAATAGAAAATGAAATTTGAAAAACTAGAAAAAACAATAAATAAATTGGATGCTGATATTGAAGCACTAAGAAGAGTTAAACACTATTTATCAAATGTAGATGAGATTAATGAAATTTCAGATCTTTTAAATAAAGAAAGACAAGTGTATGCAGATGAGCTATATTTAGAAGATGCAATAGCTTATAATGAGTGTTGTGAAAAAATAAAAGAATTATTAGATAAAGAATTAACCCAAAATCAACAAATAGAATTATTAGAATTTATAAAAGAACAACATGGAAGAAAGTCACCTAATGTTAGTAAAAAAAGTCATGGCCTTAATGCTTGGCTTAAATTTCTTGATATTGAATGTAAATGGATTGAAAATTTAGAAACAGATTGGTCTATCTTAATAATAACTGGTATTGGAGTACATAATCAAAAATAATTATTGTATATTAGTATTAATTTAATGTATGCAATAATGTATATAATTATTAACAATAAAGCTAATAGTATATAATATTATTAGCTTTATTGTTAAATTTAATTTTTCTGTACAGTATAGTTTTATTTTTGACTTTGTACATTACTGTCAATAATTTGTAAATCATTTTCTCTTATTATATCAGTTAATAAATCAGCATATATGTTATTTCCATTTTTATCTTGCTTTGTGCTATATCCTGCATTTTCAATTGATTGAGCTTGTTCTATATATTGAGAAGATTTAAAAACACCATGTTCTTTATAGCGTTTATTATTTAAAAGGAATTTACCATAATCTTCTAAAGAATCTGCTTTATTTTCATAGCTTCTAAAACTATCCTTTATAACAGAGTTGTAATACTCTGATGTAGTCATAGTTATTATTTTCCCTTTCCAACTACTATCAGCTTTTATTCCAAATAAATTATTTGCTTTAATACTAAGATCTGATTTTCCCCAATTAGATTCTAAAATAGCTTGAGATATTGTAATAGACGGAAGAATTCCATACTTATTATATAATTCAATTGCTTTTGGAGAAAGTTCAGTAATGAACTCTTTGGTAGATGAACCTTGCATTAAATTATTTGGCACCAATCCTATAAATTCTAATTGTTTTAGATATTTATAAGTTTGTTTTTTTTGAGAATCACTAAATGATAATTTGTTAAGCACACTTTCTAAATTTATAAGTTCATACTTATTTTTTTTATTATCTTTTTGTAAAAATGTTTGTCCTAATTTTAATATCTCTTGATCATTTGAGTTTGAAATGTTTTTATCATATCTAACATAATCAATTGCAGCAAGATGTTTCCAATTAACTTGTAACTTTCCTTTACTTACACTATCGGCTGAATTTATATAACGTTTTATTTCTGTATAATTTAATTTTATATTATCCTCTTTATGAAAGAAATATAATAATGTAAATCCAATACATATAAGAATAAATATACTAAATACCATTTTTAATATTTTGCTTATTGCTTCTTGTATTTTTTTAGATATTGTATTTTTTCTTTTGCTTTTGTTAGTTATCATTTCTATTTTATACCGCCCTTTTTATTTTTATAAGTTGTAGGTTTATAAATTAGTATTTATTATTAAATTAAGGTTTACATTTATATCAATAATCTATATTAACATAATATTTCTTTATTTTTATAATATTATAGTAATATTAAGTTTTTTTTAAGCAATAGATATACTTGGATCAAATATGAATTAAAGTTTCTGCTTTTATACAATTAAATAGTAAAAAGAGGACTATTAAAAGACGAACTAGCAAAATTAGAATGTCATAGAGGTATAAATTTAAGAGAAGCTTAGAATCATTTATTTACATTAGTTTATATGTGATTTTTCTTTTATAAGGTACTATTTTTAAAAATGTGTTAAAATAATAGGTAGATTATTATTATGAAGAAATACATAAAGGAGTTTTAATTTTAATGAATATAATTACATTAGAGAATATACATAAAAGTTATAGTGAAAAGACACTACTTAATAATATATCATTAGGTATTAATGATGGTGATAAAATTGGACTTATAGGAATTAATGGTACAGGGAAATCAACTTTTTTAAAAGTTGTTGCTGGGAAAGATGAATTTTTTGATGGAAATATAACAAAAGGGAAAAATGTAAGAATAGAATATCTTTCGCAAAATCCACAGTTTAAAAGCGGAGCTACTGTATTAGAACAAATTTTTAGAGGCGACACAAGAGAAATGAAACTTCTTATGGAATATGAAGATTTATTAGAAAAAATAAATTCTTGCAATAGTGAAGATTTTGATGAGTTAAATAATAAGCTTATAAAACTTCAAGGAGAAATTGATTCTCTTAATTTGTGGGATTTAGAAAGTGAAGCTAAAAGTATTTTAAATAAACTTGGAATATCTAATTATAATGAAAAAATTGATAATTTATCAGGTGGACAAAAAAAGAGAGTTGCCCTTGCATCTGCATTAATAACTCCATGCGAATTACTTATATTAGATGAGCCTACAAATCATTTGGATGCAAAGTCTATAGAATGGCTTGAAGAATTTCTTAATGCAAGAAAAGGTGCTTTGTTAATCATTACTCATGATAGATATTTTTTAGATAGAGTGGCTAACAGAATAATAGAATTAGATAGAGGAAATCTTTATTCATATCCAGGAAACTATACAGCTTTTTTAGAGAAAAAGGTTGAAAGACTTGAAACAGAGCAAGTTCAAGAAGAAAAAAGAGAAGCTTTAATAAGAAATGAATTAAAATGGGTAAGAAGAGGTGCTAAAGCTAGAACAACTAAACAAAAAGCTAGACTTCAAAGATTTGACGATCTTGTAAATACTAAAAGTATTGAGAGACAGGAAGATGTACATATGTCTTTTGTTGGAACAAGACTTGGTAAAAAAGTAGTTGAATTATATGATGTGTGCAAATCTTTCGATAAAAAAGAGCTTATTAAAGATTTTAATTATATATTTTTAAGAGATGATAGAATCGGAATAATTGGGGAAAATGGTGCTGGTAAAACTACATTGGTGAATTTAATTAGAGGGGTATTACCTTTAGATAGTGGAACAATAGAAATAGGTGATACTGTTAAAATAGGTTGCTTTGCTCAAGATAATTCTAATATAGATCATAGTTTAAGAGTTATTGATTATGTTAAAGAAGGTGGAGAATACATTCCAACTGAAGATGGGACTAAAATAACAGCCTCTTCAATGTGTGAAAGATTTTTATTTGATAGCATAATGCAGTATACACCAATTGAAAAATTATCAGGTGGAGAAAGAAGAAGACTTCATCTCTTAAGAGTTTTGATGGAATCTCCAAACTTTTTAATTTTAGATGAGCCTACTAATGATTTAGATATTGAAACATTAAAAATTTTAGAAGCATTTTTAGATGATTTTATTGGAGTTGTAATTGTTGTATCTCATGATAGATATTTTTTAGATAGAATTTGTAATAAGATATTCTCTTATGAAGCAAATGGAAAGATTAAAGAATATAACGGAAATTATAGTGATTTTTTAATTGCAAAAGAAATTGAAAAATTTGAAGAGTCAAATCAAAATTCAATATCTGATAAATCAAGTAATGGTTCTAAAAAGCAAGGAAAAGAAAGAATTAAAAGTAAAGATGATAGACCAAAGTTTACATTTAAGGAACAAAAAGAATTTGAAACTATAGATAATGATATTGCTAATCTTGAACAAAATATGGAAGATGTTGAAAAACAATTAGAAAAAAATGCTACTAATTATGGGAAACTTAATGAATTAATTAAAGAGAAAGAACAAATCCAACAAGAATTAGAGCATAAATATGAAAGATGGGAATATTTAAATGAAATAGCTGCAGCCATTGAAGAATATAACTTAAATAAAAATAAATAAATTTAAAGATATTTATTTAAGTAAACTTTTAACTATTTAGGAGGATGAAATTATGGAGTTACACGTGTATTTAAAAGGTAAAAAAGAACCTACAGTATTTAAAGGTGATAGAATAGATGTTTTAGATATAGAACTTCAAGGAAAGAAGTATAAACAAATTAGATATTTTAGAAAAGGATTTTCAAAGTCAGAATATATAGATGCTTCTTTAATAACAAGATTTAAAGAACTAAATAGCTAAATTAATAAGTAGTATACAGTACTTGATAAATGTTTATATTATAGTATTTATTAGGTACTGTAAATTATTATATTTTATTGTAGGTGATATTATTGATAAAACAAATTTTACTAGAAGGATTTAATAAGAGTATAAGTGGTAGAAATAGATTAAAAGCAGAAAACATATTAAAAAATGACTTGATAAAAGATATTAATGTAAATGTTGATAAACATATGATAGATATAGTATCTTCTGTTATCTCAGAAAGTCTTTTTAGTGAATATTCATGTAAAATAGAAATTGATAGTAAAACAAAAGAAGTTATAGGTACCTATTGTAGTTGCTTGGACTTTGAAAAAAAAGAATTTTCTAAGGATAATTATTGTTGTAAGCATTTAGTTGCTTCGTTTTATTATCTATTAAATAAAATAGATAATGATGAAGAATTAACGAAAAAGTTTATATTTTTAGAAGATACAAATAATAAAGATGGTGAAATATTTTCTTCATCTACTAATAAAGGTCAGGATACTTTAGCATTATTGTTAGATTCTAATAAAGAAAAAGTTAAGTTTGAAGTAACATTAAATAGAAATAGTTGGTCTTCAAAACTTCAAGCTGAATTTAAGATAGGACTTAAAAATCAAAGCAATAAAATGTATATTTTAAAAGATATAAATCAGTTTTTAACTTATATGTATAACAAAATGCCAATTAAGTATGGTAAAGAATTTATTTTTGATATAAGAAATCAAAATCTTTCTTTTGAGGATAGAAGATTAATTAAATTTCTATATAGAATTAATGAAATGGAAGGATTACAAAGCAGTTTTAGAAGAAGCCAAGATAAATTAATTAGTGGAAAAACATTAACTATTCCAGATATATTGGTTAAACCTTTTTTAGAAATAATAAAAAATCATAGAATTTGTCTTGGCGATGGATTTTTTTGTAGAATAATTGATTCGGAAATATTATATGAGGATATTCCTATTCCTTTTTCGCTTTTAGAAAAGAATAATAATATTATATTAGAAGCACCAAATGGCATGCCAGAGGCGCTTACTCAAAATGAAGATGTATTTTTATATGGTACGTCAATTTATATACCATCTGTAGAGCAATGTGAAAGATTAACTCCTTATCTTAAAGTATTTAATGCAACTTCAGGTATTACATTTAATAAAAGTGATGAAAAAAGAATATTAAAAGAATTAATACCGTCAATACAGCAGTTAACAAATGGATTAATATTATCTAAATCAATTAAAAATAAAGTAATAATAGCACCTGTTACATTCAAATTTTATTTTGATAAGGAAAGAGAAAATGTATATTTAACTTTAAAAGTATCTTATGCTGGACATGAATTTAATTATTTTGAAGAATTTAAAGATAAAGTTATATATAGAGATGCTCAAAAGGAAAAAGAAGTTTATGGATTAATAAAGAGACTAGGGTTTGAAGAAATAAATAATAAGTTTATTTTTTTTAAAGATGATGATGATATATTTAAATTTTTTAGATATGAAGTAGAAAAATTACAAGATTATGGTGAGGTATTTTATTCTGAGCGTTTTAAGGGTATAAAGAAGATATCTAAATCAGATTTCAAAGGAGAAATTAGAAAAGGAAAATATGATTATTTTAATTTTGAATTTGTTTTAGGGGATATTTCTAAGGAAGAAACATCAAATATACTTCGAAGTTTTAGAGATAATTTGAAATATTATAAACTTGAAAATGGAGAACTTTTAGATTTAGAAGAGCAAAATTTAAAAGAAGCTTTAACATTATTAGATAATTTGCTTTTGGAAGAAACTTTAAATAATAATTTTATTGAGGTTAATAAAAATAGAGCCGTTTATTTAGAACAATATTTAGATGATAAAGATTTGAGGTTTATAACTGGAAGAGATGAATTAAAAGAACTTAAAGGAAGACTAAGAAATATTAAAAATAAGGCATTTCAACCACCATTTGGTCTTCAAGCTAAATTACGTGAGTATCAAAGGGACGGATATAATTGGTTCAGAACACTTGATTATTTAGGATTTGGTGGAATACTTGGAGATGAAATGGGACTTGGTAAAACTCTTCAAGCAATAACATTTTTATTATCAAAACCTAATTCATATTCGCTTATAGTAGCACCAACTTCATTAGTATATAATTGGTTTAATGAGTTTAAAAAGTTTGCTCCTTCTATGAAAGTATGTATAGTAAATGGAAATAAAGAGGATAGGGAAAGTTTAATTAAATCTTATAATGATTATGATGTAATAATAACAACATATAATCTTTTAAAAAGGGATTTAGATCTTTATACAATGGAATTTAGTTATTGTATTTTAGATGAAGCTCAAAACATTAAAAATCCCTCTTCACAAAGTGCAAAAGCTGTAAAAATGATCAATGCTAATGGAAGATTTGCATTAACAGGTACTCCAATAGAAAATTCTTTAATGGAGCTTTGGTCAATATTTGATTTTATAATGCCAGGATATCTTTTTAATGAAAAGAGATTTACAACAAGATATTATAGAAGACTTGAAGAGGAAAAAGAAATATTGGAAGAACTTAATAGACTTGTAAAACCATTTATATTAAGAAGATATAAGAAAAATGTAATTAAAGAATTACCAGATAAAATCGAAAAGCGTTTATTAATACCATTAAGTGACGAACAAAAATTAGTTTATAAAACTTATTCTGATTATGCTAAAGAATTAATATCAAAAAAAGTAGAAGATGATGAGTTTAAAAATAGCAAAATAGAAATACTATCTTATATAACAAAATTAAGACAAATATGTTTAGATCCATCCATAGTAATGGAAAATTACTCAGGAGGAAGCGGCAAAATAGAAGCACTTATAGAATTATTAGATCAAAGTATCGGTGAAGGACATAAAATATTAGTATTCTCACAATTCACTTCTGTGCTTAAAAATATAGCTAACATCTTAAAGCAAAATAATATTTTATTTTCATACTTAGATGGTTCAGTTTCATCTATTAATAGAATGAAAATGGTAGAAGAATTTAATGAAGGAGAAAATTCAGTATTTTTAGTATCACTAAAAGCAGGTGGTACAGGACTTAATTTAACTAGTGCTGATATAGTAATACACTTTGATCCTTGGTGGAATCCAGCCGTTGAAGATCAAGCTACAGATAGAGCACATAGAATAGGTCAACAAAATACTGTTGAAGTTATAAAACTTATATCACAGGGAACTATAGAAGAGAAAATAGTTGAACTTCAAGATGTTAAAAGAGAACTTATTGATAAAATTTTAAGTGATGATTTAAGTGTAGGTTCATTAATAAGTACATTGAAAGAAGAAGATATTTTAAGTTTATTTAATTAGACATTTAAAAGTATCACTAAAGGTAGGTGATAGTATGCATGAATTAATACTCTATTTAAGAGAGATTAATACTATATCAATTATTTTAAGACTTACATTAGCAACAATTTGTGCTGGCATCATTGGTGCTGAAAGAGGTAGAAAAAATAGACCAGCTGGATTTAGAACACACATTTTAGTATGCATTGGAGCAACTATTATTATGATAACAAGTCAATATATGACTGATATACTTAAATTATCAGGTGATGCTAGTAGAATGGGAGCTCAAGTTATAAGTGGAATAGGTTTTTTAGGTGCAGGAACTATAATGGTTGTTGGTAAAAATCAAGTTAAAGGTCTTACAACAGCAGCAGGACTTTGGGCATGTGCTTGTATGGGGTTAGCAATAGGAATAGGCTTTTATGAAGGTGCAATTATATCGTGCATATATTTATTGGGAGTCGTAACAGGACTACATAAACTAGATAATTATATGCAAACTCACTCTAAAATGATGGATATATATGTGAAATTTGAAGATATTAATGGGGTAGCTAATTTTATGTCTTCTGTTAAAAAAGATGGAACTAAGATATCAAATATTGAATTAAGGAAAACAATTGATGAGGAAAACAAAAAAATTATTGGCTTAGTAATGACATTAAAACTTATTAAAACGTGGGACCATATGGAATATATATTATCTATTCATAATATTGATGGAGTTTGTTCTGTAGAAGAAATAATATAAAATTTTATTAATAATAAAAATTATGCAAGGCACTTACAGAAATGTAGGTGTCTTTTCTTATACAAAAATTGGAAATAAGATTAATTTTAGGATAGCGTTTAATTAAATTCCTTTTTATATTAACACTAAGAATAGTTATAAAATATTTTGTATACACTATGTTTAAAAAGGAGTGTAACAATTATGAATGGAAATGCAGAACTGTTAAATTTTATATATCAAAATTCACAAATGGGAGTAGACACTATTAATAAATTAATGGAGTTAGTTGAAGATAAAAATTTTAAAGAACATTTAGATGAAGAATTAAAAACTTATAAAGAAATACATACTAAAGCTAAAGAGCTTCTTAATTTTAATGGTTATGATGAAAAAGGTATAAGTGCAGTTGAAAAAATAAGAACTTACATTATGATTAATATTCAAACGTTGAGGAATAAGACGACATCTCATATTGCTGAAATGCTTATACTAGGAAGTAATATGGGGATTATAGATGCGATAAAAAATATTAGAAAATATAATCAGGGTGAAAAAGATATCTTAAATTTAATGAAACAATTACAGAAGTTTGAAGAAAATAATGTAGAAAAATTAAAAATGTTTTTATAATAAAGTTTATATGGCATATTTTAGAAAAAATTAAATATAATATTTAAGAAGTTATTAATATTATAGGAGTATTATATAGTATGCCAATTAAAAAAAAGGTAATAATAGATAGAACACAAAAAAATAAAAAAGATAATATTCTAATAGAAGTTACTAAAGATCAAGAAATTGGAGATTTTATTAATGGTTTTGAGGTAATAAAACCAGTTAAAAGATACGGAAAATACTATGTATTAGTAAAAAATAAGTGATTATATCAACATAAAATAGAAGTTATAATTAATTTATAATTTCTATTTTTTTATAAAAAATTATAATTGTTAAATCTATAATATGATGTTAAAATAATTTTGGGTGGTATCTTATGGAACCTCACCAGAAATTTTTAATAATTAATAATATATAGCAACTCATATCTATAGGAATGAGATTGAAATTAGGATGTTGTATCACTATGGAGGTGATACTATTAGAGTAGGATTTATTGGCCCTGGGAAGGTAAGTGTATCTTTAGCGCACTACTTTACTCATAAAGGGATAAAATTAACTGGCTTTTATGGAAATACTGTTTTAAATACACAAGAAGCAGCTAATATTACTAAATCAAAACTTTATTATAATTTAGAAGATCTTGTTAAAAAAAGTGACATATTATTTATTACAACACCTGATGACATCATTTCAACTATAGATAAACAGCTATCAAAATTTGATCTTAATAACAAATCTATTTGCCACACGAGTGGTTCATTATCATCAAATGTATTAATTAATGCAAAATGTTATGGTGCATTAACCTATTCCATACACCCAATATTCGCATTTTCAAGTAAAAATACCGATTTAAAAGAGTTAGAAAAAATATTTTTTTCAGTGGAAGGAGAAATAACAAATAAAAATTCAGAAATTATTAAACTTCTTACTAAGTTAGGTAATAAATATTTTATTAGATCATCTGACACTTCATCAATTTACCATTTGGCAAACGTTTTAGTTTCTAATTTAGTTTTGTCATTGTTAGAAATAGGTACTGAATATTTTATTAATTTAGGATTAAATGAAAAAGAAGCATTAGAAGCTATTTACCCTCTTGTTAAAGGTAATATTCAAAGTATTTTTGATAAAGGTTTTGTTAAATCTTTAACAGGACCTGTAGTAAGAGGGGATATTATGACAGTGAAAAACCATATCTTAATGCTAAAAGAAGAACATAAAGATATTTATAAAGTACTATCTCTAAATTTATTAAAACTCACTTCGTTAAAAGAATGTAGAGATTATTCTACTACGAATAACTCAGTAGATTTTTATCAAGAAAATGTATTAAACAATTTATTTAGTCATTCTAAAAAACACAAAGATATTTATGAAGTTTTAGGGGGAATAGAGTAATGAGAAACTCAGTATCAACTTTTCAAAAATTAAAAAATGAAGGCAAAAAAATAAGTATGCTTACTGCATATGATTATTCAATGGCAAAAATTATTGACGAAAGTGGTGTTAACGGAATTTTAGTAGGGGATTCTCTGGGAATGGTTATAAAAGGTGAAGATAATACTTTATCTGTTACTGTTGATGAAATTATATATCATACAAAAGCAGTAAAAAAAGGTGCTAAAAATTCACTTATAGTAAGTGATATGCCATTTCTTTCTTATCATATTTCAAATGAAAAAGCTATTGAAAATGCAGGTAGAATTATTAAAGAAGGTGGAGCAAATGCAGTTAAACTTGAAGGTGGAGCAAATGTAATAAATCAGCTCAAAGCTATTGTAGATGCTCAAATTCCAGTTATGGGGCATTTAGGATTAACTCCTCAATCAATTAATGCTTTGGGTGGATTTAAAATACAGGGAAAAAATGAAGATGCTGCAAGAAAACTTATAGAGGATGCTAAATTGATTGAAAAAGCAGGTGCATTTGCAATTGTACTTGAATGTATTCCTAAAGAAGTAGCTGAACTTATAACAAAAGAGATATCTATTCCAACAATAGGAATAGGTGCTGGCAATAAGTGTGATGGACAAATTTTAGTTTATCAAGATATGCTTGGAATGTTTGATGATTTTGTTCCTAAATTTGTTAAGCAATATGCTAATGTAGGAAATACTATGAGAGAATCAATAAAAACTTATATTGGTGAAGTTGAAGAAGGCTTTTTCCCACAAGATAAACATAGCTTTAAAATAAATGAAACTGAATTAAAAAAATTATATTAATTAAAGGTGGTTAAATTCAATGTTATTAAAAGAAATTAAGGATATTAGAAGTATAATCAAGGACTGGAAAAAAGATGGTTTAACAATAGGCTATGTACCAACAATGGGTTGTCTTCATGAAGGTCATAAAAGTTTAATTGAAAAAGCTGTATCTGAAAATGATAAGGTAGTTGTCAGTGTATTCGTAAATCCAACACAATTTGGTCCTAATGAGGATTATGACAGTTATCCCAAAAATATAGATGAGGACTTAGAGATTTGTAAAAAATCTGGAGCAAGTATAGTATTTAATCCTGATAAAGAAGAAATGTATTTTAATAATAAATCCACAACAGTTTCTGTTTCGGAACTTACAAATGTACTTTGTGGAGCAAAAAGACCTGGACATTTTGATGGAGTTTGTTTAGTTCTCTCTAAATTTTTTAATATAATTACTCCAGATAAAGCTTATTTTGGAGAAAAAGATTTTCAACAAATAGCTGTTGTAAAGAGGATGGTTAGGGATCTAAACATAAATATAGAAATACTATCATGCCCTATAGTACGTGAAAAAGATGGACTAGCTAAGAGCTCTAGAAATGTATATCTTTCTAAAGAAGAAAGAAAAGCTGCATTAGTATTAAATAGAAGTCTTTCATTAGCTAAAGAAGAATTAAAGCATGGTGAAAGAAATTCTAAAATAATTAAAGATATTATAGTAAATGAATTAAACAAAGAACCTTTAGCCAAAATAGACTATGTTGAAATAGTAGATAGTGAATCATTAAATGATCTAGAGATAGTAAACACTACTGCTTTAATACCAATAGCAGTTTATATAGGTAAAACAAGATTAATAGATAATTTCATATTTAATATTTAGAGTATATAAAAAACATATAAAGGAAGGAATTTAAATATGATACTTACAATGTTAAAAGGAAAGATACACAGAGCAACAATAACACAAGCAGAATTAAATTATGTAGGAAGTATTACAATAGATAAAACCTTAATGGAAGAAGCAAATATATTAGAAAATGAAAAAGTTCAAATTGTGGATATAAATAATGGAACAAGACTTGAAACGTATGTAATTCCAGGAAAAAGAGATTCAGGAGTTATTTGTTTAAATGGAGCTGCTGCAAGACTTGTACAACCTGGAGATAAAGTTATTATAATAGCGTATTGTCAAATGGATGAAGAAGAAGCTAAAAAACATAAACCTAAAGTTGTATTTATCAATGAGGATAATACAATAAAAGAAGTAACAAATTATGAGTCTAATGAATAATTTATTGTAAGAACTCAAAATATATAATGAGTTTTAAAACCTACTGTAATTTATATTACTAATTAACCTCTATGATTTTTTAAGGACTATCTCAAAAACATATTTAGCTGTTTGAGATAGTTCTTTGTTTTAGCTTTTAAATAAATGTTAGCTTAAATTATATTTTTTTAATTAATTTTAAATATTTAATCTTTATCAAAAAATATTAAATAAAATCTTAGTTTTGCTTACTACTTCCCCCTATGATAAAATAAAACTGGATTTATTATTTAAATATAGTAATTAATTATTAATAAAGCTATTTATATATTGTAATGGACAAAAGATATAATTAATTTTTATATTAAATATGTTATAAAATTTTTAAATAATTTTATTTATTTAGTAAGGTTATTGATAAAGGAGGATATTTATTATGGCTTTAACGCCAATGATGGTAGAATACATGAAAACTAAGGAAGAATATAGTGATTGTATTTTATTTTATAGATTAGGTGATTTTTATGAAATGTTTTTTGAAGATGCTATTACTGTTTCTCGTGAACTTGAATTAGTACTTACAGGGAAAAATTGTGGTCTTGAAGAGAGAGCTCCTATGTGTGGAATACCACATCATGCAGCAGCAGCTTATATTCCAAGGCTTATAAATAAAGGGTATAAGGTTGCTATATGTGAGCAGCTTGAAGATCCTAAAAAGTGTAAAGGAATTGTTAAAAGAGGTGTTGTTAAAATAGTTACACCAGGTACTTTTATAGATGCTAATAGTACATTAGAAAATGATAATACTTATTTAATGTCTATATATATAAATGATAATAGAATAGGATTAGCTATTTCTGATATAAGTACTGGAGAATTTAAAGTAACTTCATTTGACAATATAAAGATAAGTTTATTAGATGAAATTTCAAAGGTAGCTCCTAAAGAAATTTTAGTAGACGAAACCTTAAATGAGGAACTTATAGAAGATATAAAAGGAGTAAGTTCTGCACTTATATCAAAGAAAAATTTTAATGAATTTTTAGTTAGCAAAGAAGAACTTATAAAGCAATTTTCTGATATGGAAGTTGTCGGATTAACTGAAGAAAGAGAAATTACTAGCAGAGTATTACTTAAGTACATATATGAAACTCAAAAAATGAGTTTAACTAATATAAATTTATTAGAACAATATGAAATAGTAAACTACATGAGTATAGATGGTAATTCAAGAAGAAACTTAGAACT
Source organism: Clostridium weizhouense (assembly GCF_019431045.1). Taxonomy (GTDB): domain Bacteria; phylum Bacillota; class Clostridia; order Clostridiales; family Clostridiaceae; genus Clostridium; species Clostridium weizhouense. Next base: position 199,885 of record NZ_JAHXPT010000003.1, read on the forward strand.
TACTGAAAGTATAAGGGAAAAAAGTAAAAAAGGTTCTCTTTTATGGGTACTTGATAAAAGTGCAACATCTATGGGCGGAAGAACTTTAAGAAAATGGATAGAAGAACCTTTGATAATTAAATCTGAAATCGAAAAAAGATTGACAGGTGTTGAAGAGATATTTAACTCAATAAGTTTTAATGAAGATTTAAGGAGTTCTCTTAAAGAAATATATGATATAGAAAGAATTGTTGGTAAAATATCTAACAGAAATGTAAATGCTAAAGATATGCTTTCTCTTAAAGCTTCTTTAGAAAGAATACCTTCTCTTAAAGAACTATTAAAATATGCTAATTCAGGACTTTTAAAGGAATATTATAATAATTTAGATGAATTATCTGATATCAGAAGCTTGTTAGAGAATTCTATAAAAGAAGATCCTGCTTTAAGTATAAAAGAAGGTAATATAATAAAAGATGGATATAATGATGTTGTTGATGAATTGCGTCAAAGTAAACTTCATGGTAAAGAGTGGATTGTAGCACTTGAAAATCGTGAAAGAGAGTTTACAGGAATTAAATCATTAAAAGTTGGATATAACAAAGTATTTGGATATTACATTGAAATTTCTAAATCAAATTATAGCTCTATTCCAGAAGGAAGATATATAAGAAAGCAGACATTAGCTAATGCTGAAAGATATATAACAGAAGAACTTAAAGTAATGGAAGACAAAATTTTAGGTGCAGAAGAAAAGCTTATGAACTTAGAATATGATTTATTTTCAGAAATTCGTGATAAAGTAGAAAAAGAGATTGCAAGACTTAAGAAAAGTGCTAGGATAATATCAAGCTTAGATGGAATTTCTACGTTAGCATTAGTGGCACTTGAAAATGATTATGTTAAACCTAAAATTAATGAAGAGGGAGTAATTAACATACAAGAAGGACGTCATCCAGTTGTTGAAAAGGTAATTGGACGTGGAGAGTTTGTTTCTAATAATACTACATTAAATCAAACTGATAAAGAACTTCTATTAATTACTGGTCCTAATATGGCAGGAAAATCAACATATATGAGACAGGTTGCACTTATTACATTAATGGCTCAAATAGGTTCATTTGTACCAGCCTCTTCAGCTAATATATCAATATGTGATAAAATATTTACTAGAATAGGTGCATCTGATGATTTAGCAGGTGGGAAGTCAACATTTATGGTAGAAATGTGGGAAGTGTCCAATATTTTAAAAAATGCAACATCTAAAAGTTTAGTATTATTAGATGAAGTAGGACGTGGGACTTCAACATATGACGGACTTTCAATAGCTTGGTCAGTTATAGAATATATAACAGGAAATAAAAACTTAAAATGCAAAACATTATTTGCAACACATTATCATGAATTAACAAAACTAGAAGGAATAATTCCAGGAGTTAAGAACTATTCTGTAGCAGTTAAGAAAATGAAAGATAGTGTAATATTTTTAAGAAAGATTGTTGAAGGTGGCGCAGATGAATCTTATGGTATAGAGGTAGCAAAACTTGCAGGTCTTCCAGATACAGTTATATCTAGAGCTAGAGAAATTCTTAATGGATTAGAAAAGGAAAATACATTTGATATAAATGATATACATAATATATCAGAAACAGAAGCTAATAAAAAAGAAGTAGCTTGTGATTTTATATATGAGAGAGAAGTTACAACTTCAATTACAAATGAAAAAATAGAGGATTCAACGTCAACTAAGGAAGAAGAGAATTTTATTCACTTAGAAGATTTAAAAGATAATACTCATAATAAGAAGAAAAAGAAATCTAATTCAGATACTATACAACTTGATTTTGCATTTATGGAAAAAGAAGCACTTCTTAAAGAGTTAAGCAGTGTTGATATATTAACATTAAATCCAATGGAAGCCATGAATATACTATATAAATTAGTTGGTGAAGCTAAGAAATTTAATAATTAAAAGATTAATTATTATGAAATTAAGTTTCAAAATAAGAATAATTTTTTAGTATACAGCTTATAGATTTTAGTATAAAAATTGATATTAGAATTTATCTAAGTAAACTAATATCTTTAGAATAGATTATATGAAATACAAATGAAAGGAGGATAATTAGATGAAAAGAATTAATATTTTAAATGAAGATACTGCAAATAAAATTGCAGCGGGTGAAGTTGTTGAAAGACCATGTTCAGTTGTAAAAGAATTAGTTGAAAATTCTATAGATGCTAATTCTAAAAATATATTAATTGAAATAGAAGAAGGCGGAATTAATCTTATAAGAATAGTAGATGATGGAGATGGCATTTATAAAGATGATATATCTAAAGCTTTTTTGCCTCATGCTACTAGTAAAATAAAATTGTCAGAAGATATATATAGCATAAGTACTTTAGGCTTTAGAGGGGAGGCGCTTCCATCAATAGCTTCTGTATCTAAAGTTAATCTAAAATCAAAACAACAAACAGAAGAATATGGATATGAAATTTCTATTGAAGGTGGCACTTTTTCAGAAGTAACAGAATGTGGAATAAATAAAGGTACAATACTTGAAGTAAGAGACTTATTCTTTAATGTACCAGCGAGAAAGAAGTTTTTAAAAACAACCTCAAAGGAAACTTCTTTAATTACAGACATTATAACTAGAATAGCATTATCTCATCCTAATATAAGTTTTAAATTATTTAATAATGGTAAGAAGATACTTCATACTTATGGTAATGGAAATATTAAAGATGTTATAAGAACAATATATAATAAAAGTATATCTGATAACATAGTATATTTTGAAGATACTTCTGATCTTGTTACGATATATGGATATGTAGGTAAAGAAGAAATAGCAAGAGGATCTAGAAATAATCAAAGTATTTTTGTAAATAATAGATATATAAAAAATAGATCTCTTGGAATTGCTATAGAACAAGCATTCAAATCTTTTTCAACTTCAAATAAATTTCCTTTCTTTATATTATTTGTTGATATATATCCAGAATATATTGATGTTAATATACATCCAACAAAAGCAGAAATTAAATTTAATGATGAGAGATTTATATTTAAAAAAATATTTGGGGCAGTTCATACAGCTTTAAAAGAAGAGATATTTGATACATTTGCTATTCCAGAAGAAAAGGAAATTAAAACTAAAAAAAATGATTTAACTATTGAAGAAATAACTTTTAAGATAGAAGAAGAGAAGGAAAAAGTTCAAGCGAACAAATGTTCTTTTACTAATAAAACATCATTCGATATAGTAAATACCTCAATTATAGAAAATAATAAAGGAATTTATTCTCCAAATGAAGAAAAAAGTATTTGTAGTATTCCTATTGACTTAAAAAGTGACCATAATGATTTAGAATTAGAAATCAATAACAAGAACATGTGTTCTAAAGTGCAAAAAAGTACACTTATTAGTGAAGAATCTTCAATAATAAGTGGCAATAAAGAAACTAGTTTAAGCATGGATAATACAATAGTTCAGAATTGCGATAATATAAATATTGAAAGTAATATGCAAAATTCAATAAAGGAAAATACAAATAGTTATATAACCAAACCTGATAATATAATAAAAAATCCTAAATTTCCTGCAATAAGAATAATTGGTCAATATAATAAAACTTATGTACTAGGAGAACATAATGGAACTTTATATATGATTGATCAGCATGCAGCACATGAAAAGATATTATTTGAAAAATACTTAAAAGAGATAAGTCAGGGAGAGATTATAATACAACCATTAATGGTCCCAACACTTATTGATTTAAGCATTGATGATTATTCTTATTTTGAAGAAAACAAAGATGTATTTAAAAGTGCCGGCTTTACAATAGATGAGTTTGGTGGAACATCTATTGCATTAAAAGAAGTTCCTTATTTCTTAGGAAAGCTTAATCCTAAAAGTTTATTTTTAGATATAATAGATAATCTTAAAAATTTAGGAAGTGGAAAAACAACTGAAGTTAAGTATAATACAATAGCAACTAAGGCTTGTAAGTCAGCTGTTAAAGGAAATGATTCTTTAGATGAGCTTGAAATGGCTAAATTAATTGAAGAACTAAGATATATAGATGATCCATTTCACTGTCCACATGGAAGACCTACGATAATTCAATTTACTAGTACAGATATAGATAAAAAATTTAGGCGTATAGTTTAAAATTTATAATTAATTATAGAAGGAATGATTCAATGAAACAGAAAATACTAGTTCTAGGAGGGCCTACAGCTGTAGGCAAAACAGAACTTTCTATAAAACTTGCTGAGAAATTAAATGGTGAAATTATATCAGCGGATTCGATGCAAATATATAAGCAAATGGATATAGGTTCTGCTAAAATCACAAAAGAAGAGATGAGAGATGTTAAGCATCATATGATAGATATAATCTCTCCAGAACAAGAGTTTTCAGTAGCTGATTTTAAAGAATTAGGAGAAAAATCACTAAAGGAAATTATAAATAAAGGAAAGCTTCCTATGATAGTTGGAGGAACTGGACTTTATATAAACTCTTTAACTTGTAATGTAACATTTACTGAATCTGAAAAAGATGAAGAATATAGAGCTCATTTAGAAAATCTAGCTAATGAGAATGGAAATAATTATATTCATGCTATGCTTAAAGAAATTGATTCTATAAGTTTTAATTCTATTCATCCTAATAATAGAAAAAGAGTTATAAGAGCATTAGAAGTTTTTAAAACTACTGGAAAGCCATTTAGTTCATATAATGCTGGAGATGAATTCTATAGAACAGATTATGATGTGTTTTATTATGTATTAACAATGGATAGGGAAAAGCTTTATAATAGAATAAATCAAAGAGTTGATATTATGATAAATAGAGGATTGATAGATGAGTGCATAGAACTTAAAAAACTTGGATATACTTCAGATATGCAATCTATGCAAGGAATTGGATATAAAGAAATACTTTATTATCTAGAAGAGAAAATATCTTTAGAAGAATCTATAAATTTAATAAAACAAGGCTCTAGGAATTATGCTAAAAGACAATTAACTTGGTTTAGAAGAGATCCAAGATGTATTTTCTTAGATAAAGATAAGTTATCAGATGAGGAAATATTAGCTAAAATTATTGATGACATAAGTAATAAGTAGGGTTATAATATTCTTAAAGAAAAATAATAATTCAATGGAGGTAACTATAGTTTGATGAATAAGCAACAAAATAATTTACAAGATATTTTTTTAAATGGTGCAAGAAAAAATAAAATCCCTGTTGTAATATATCTTTCAAATGGATTTCAACTAAAAGGGTTTGTAAAAGGCTTTGACAGTTTTACTGTTATTTTGGATTCAGATGGAAATCAAATGCTTATATATAAACATGCAATAACAACGGTAACTCCAGCTAAACCCATTTTATTTGTAGATAACGAAAGTTAGTAAATAGGCAAAGTTATTGCCTATTTCTTTTTGACGAAATATAGTTACTTGGACCTAGGAGGAGAATAAAACATATGTTAAAGAAAACAGAAGAATTCTTAATTAATAATTATAATGTTAATGAAGAGGCATTCAAATTATATAAACAAGCTATCAAAGATACAGAAGAAATTTTTATAGAATATGATGAAATAAGAGAGTATAATCAACTTAAAGTTCTAAAAGCATTTCAAGATGAAAAAATAAGTGAATCTCATTTTACTAATACAACTGGTTATGGAATTGATGATTTAGGAAGAGATGCATTAGACAGAGTATATGCTAGAATTTTTAAAACTGAAGCCGGATTAGTTAGACCGCATTTTGTTAGTGGTACTCATGCTATTGGAGCTGCTATTATGGGAAATGTTAGACCAGGAGATAAAATATTATGTGTTTCAGGCATGCCTTATGATACACTGCTTGGAGTTTTAGGATTAACCAACAAGAAAAATATAGGTTCTTTAGATGAGTATGGAATACAAACGGATGTAATAGCATTAGATGAACAAGGTAAATTTAAATTTGATGAAATAAAAAATACATTAAAAAATGATAAAGCTATAAAATTAATACATATTCAAAGAAGTACAGGATATGCTTCAAGAAAATCATTTTTAATTGAAGAATTAGAGAAAGTTATTAAATATATAAGAGAAGTTAGAGAAGATGTAATAATATTTGTTGATAACTGTTACGGTGAATTCATAGAAAGTATTGAACCAACAGAAGTTGGAGCAGATCTTATGGCGGGTTCACTTATGAAAAATATAGGTGGTGGAATTGCGCCAGGTGGTGGATATATTGTTGGAAAAAAAGAATATGTTGAGCAAGCTTCCTATAGATTAACTGTTCCTGGAATAGGAGGGGAGTATGGTGCAACTTATGGCTTAATGAGAAGTTTATATCAAGGATTATTCTCTGCACCTCATGTATCTATAGAAGCAGTTAAAACTGCTATATTTTGTGCAAGAGTAATGGAACTTGCAGGATTTAAAGGGTTTCCAGCTTCAACAGATAAAAGGACAGATATTATACAAGCCATTGAATTTGGTGATCCTAAAAGGTTAATTCAATTTTGTAATGGAATCCAAGCTGGATCACCTATTGATGCTTTTGCAGTATGTGAACCGTGGGCAATGCCAGGATATGATAGTGAAATAATAATGGCGGCTGGTGCATTTATTTCAGGTTCAACAATAGAGTTATCAGCTGATGGTCCGATAAGAGAACCATATATTGCGTATATTCAAGGTGGATTAAACTTTGATCATGGTAAAATAGGTGTTTTATTAGGATTAAGTAAAGTTTTAGATATAAAATAATAAAAATGTAGGGCTATCTCAAAAATATCTTGAATTTGAGATAGCCCCTTTATGTGAGTTTTTTAATACGCTCTAAATATTCCAACTAATTTACCAAGGATTTTGCAATCATTAACTATAATTGGATCCATCGAATCATTTTCAGGTTGTAATCTAATATGATCAGCTTCTTTATAAAATCTTTTAATAGTTGCTTCTTCATCTATTAATGCAACTACAATATCACCATTTAGTGCATTGTTACAACTTTCTATAATAGCAAGATCATTATTTCTAATTCCTGCATTAACCATACTTTCACCAGATACTCTTAACATAAATAATTCATTATTATGTTTTATATAATCAAGTGGTATAGGAAATGAATCTTCTATATTTTCTGTTGCAAGTATTGGTAGACCAGCTGTTATTTTCCCAACGATAGGGATATTAATCATTTCTTTTTTTGAACTGGCAAGTTCTACTATCTCTAATGCTCTTGGTTTTGTTGGATCCCTTTTAATAAGACCTTTTTTTTCTAATCTTTTAAGATGACCATGTACAGTAGAAGTTGATTTCAATGAAACAGCTTCACATATTTCTCTTACTGAAGGTGGGTATCCTTTATTTTCTGTATATGTTTTTAAAAACTCATATATTTCTGATTGCCTGTCTTTACTCTCTATCATCGTTACGTTACACCTCACTATCTTATAGTTATTATATCATAGCTTTTCTTATATAACAAACTTATGTTCTATATTGAAATTTATAAACTAAAATTTGCGTAAAATGAGTGGGTTTGATATAATATAATGACGATTTCAGAATAGAAATAGAGGTGTTATAAATGATAAATAAATATACTGATGATGATTATTGTGATATATATCAAAATAAATTATGTGATAATTGTGGTAAATGCTTAGAAATGGATGGTATAGATACTAAAGCGATAAAAATAGAAGATATTGCAAAAACAAAAGAAGAAAATAAAATATTAGAAGAAGAATTTTTAAATAATTTGAAATCATCTTTAGATGATGAACAATTAAAAGAATTTGAAGAAAGTAATGTTGATTTGAAAGCTTTATATTCTAAATTTATTGATTCAACAGATTTGAAAGTAAATGAAATTGAAACAAATGAAAATGTGGGATATGAAGATGCTTTTGAGCATATTGAATATTTAGATGATACTGATTTATTTGATGAAGAAAGTATAGATGAATTAACAGAAGAAGTATATCCAGGGGTTAGAAGATTTAAAAGTAAAAAATAATATTTATTAAAATATATCTAGATAAAAAAGGTGAAATAAATTTAATTTATCACACCTTTTTTATTTTTTTAATTTTCAATTAGTTTTCAGTATAAATGTTATGTAAAGTAATTGAACATTTAATAATTAAGTATATATTAAAATTTTAAACACAAACTATTATAGAACTATAATTAAAGGATGGTGTATTAATATGAAAAAAAACTCTGTTTTAGCATTAGCTTTACTAGTTATGTTATCATCTTCAGCAATTGTTAGTTGTAAAAATTCAACAACAGATAATATTAAAAATAATACAGAGAAAACCAGTGAAGATGTTAAAAAAGTTGGAGAAGATATTAAAGAAGAAGCTAAAGATGTAGGCGAGAATATAAAATATACTGCAATAAATTTTAAAGATGATATAGTTAATGCAGGTTATGATATTAAAGAATATGCTGAAGGAAAAAAAGCATATTTTACTGGAAAAGAAACAAATTATAAAGTGGGGAATGATTCAGTTTATGTTTATGAATATGATTCTGCTGATAAAATAGAAGAAGATATAAAAAATATATCTGAAAATGGACTAACTATAAATGGTAAAACAACAAACTTTACAACTAAACCATATTATTATAGAAAAGGGAATACACTTATAATGTACGAGGGAAATGAGTCTAAATATATTGATAATTTTAAAAAGCTTTACGGAGATTCAATAAGATAATAATACTATAATTAATTTTATTAAGAAAAATTGACTATATAAATATAAATATAAGAATTGTTTTTATTTTAAATTTATATCTATTAAAAAATAACTACAGTATAAATATTATGTAAAGTAATTTAGATAAAACATTACCTACATAAATAAATTTAATTATTTATGTAGGTAATGTTTATTATAACAGGAGAGTAGCACTATAATTTTGATAATGGATTTGATTTTACAGCTTCTCTTAATGTATCATCATCAACGTGAGTATAAATTTGAGTTGTTGATATATTTTCATGTCCTAAAATATTTTGAAGACTCCTTATATCTACTTGTCCATATTTATACATAAGAGTAGCAGCAGTATGTCTTAATTTATGTGGGGTATATTTAGCATCCGTTAAACCAGCATTGGTTATATGTTTCTTTATCATTATTTCAACAGTTCTTTGATTTATGGGAGCATTCCTAGAAGATAAAAATAAGAATTTTTTATTTTCTAATAAAGCTTTAGAATCATCTCTAACTTGTTTATAATTATTTATTGCTCTTAAGCAAGCTTCATTTAAATAAACAGTTCGTTCTTTATTTCCTTTACCTATGATTGTTAGTGTATCATTTCTAATCTTATCTATCTTTATACCGCATAATTCTGAAAGGCGCATTCCGCAATTTAAAAATAAAGTTAAAATACAATAATCTCGAGCATAATTTTTATTTTTTTTATCTAAAGATTCAAGTAAATGTAAGCTTTGTTCTAATGTAAGATAAACGGGATGTCTTTTATTTATTTTAGGTGATTCAAGCTCAATAGTCGGATTATCTGTTATTATTTTTGCTTTTCCTTGAAGAAATTTAAAGAAAGACTTTAATGTAGCTACTTTTCTAGCTCTAGCATAGCTACTATTTTCTCTATATTTTTCAGCAAAAGACATAAAAGCATACAAATCTCTAAGTTTTATAGATTTTAAAAATTCATCGTCAATTGATGTTATATCTATTTCATCAAAATCAGTTTTGCTATTTTTAACCATTCCTTTATATAGCATCATAAATCTAAAAAATATAGTTAAATCTTTTTTATATGCACTAATTGTATTTTCAGATTTGTTTTTAATAGTTTCTAGATAGTTTAGAAAATCTATAACCGAATCTGGTAGATCATTATTTTTAAACATATTAATATCGTAATTCATTTTTTTATCTCCATAATTGAAATATATTTAAATCTTATTATTATTTACAAGATTTAAATATATTATAACAATAAATGAATTTTTTATCAATTATTTCGGGAAATGTATATTTCCCGAAATAATTTTACGCTTTTTTATTAATATTATATCCAAATTTTATATAAATTATACTATTTAATTGTTTTTAGCTTGATTATTACATTCATTAAACCAACTATTTTTTATTATAAAGTGATTTAATTTAAGTAAGTTATTTAAATTACTTTATATTTTATTTTGTAATTTAAATCTATTCTAACTGTTTGTTGATTTAGGATTAAGTTTATATATTAAAAAATATATAATTTTAAATATCTTTTAAAATAATGTTTTTATTTTAGTTATCAATAAATTTATATAGATTAAAACTTTTATAATATCCTAAAATTGCTAAAATTAATCTTAATTAGTTTAAAATACAGATATCGATTCTGATGTTTTTTGGGATTTAACTTTTTTAAAAAGCACATAAAACTACTTTTAAAATATATTCAAATTCATAATATATAAACACATGAGGGGTATTTTTTTGCTTATAAATTTCATAAAAAATCAAAAATTTGATTAAAAAAGCAATTATAATGTATAATTTATTCAAGGATAAAATATTAATTAAATCTAAAATATGATTTATAATATTTTTTAAGTTCAAAGGAGGAAAAATCTATGGCTCAAACAAAAACTAATGCTATGAGAATTTTGGATACTAATAATATAATATATCAAACTTACAATTATGAAAATAAGGATGGTAAAATAGATGGCGTTGCAGTTGCACATAAAATAAATAAAGATGTTAATCAGGTTTTTAAAACTTTAGTAACTAAAGGTAATTCTAAAGAAGTCTATGTTTTCGTAATTCCAGTTGCCGAAGAATTGGATATGAAAAAAGCTAGTAAAGTTGCCAGTGAAAAAAATATAGAAATGATTCACGTTAAAGATATAAATAAAATAACTGGTTATATAAGGGGTGGCTGTTCCCCGCTTGGTATGAAAAAACAATTTAAAACTTTTGTTCAAGAAGAAGCTTTATGTTTTGAAACAATAGTATTTAGTGGTGGTAAAATAGGTCATCAAATTGAGATGAATCCCTACGATCTTCAAAAAATTATAAATTGTTCTTTTGAAGATATAATTAAGTAAATGTCTATGCTCTAATAGATTTGTAATTGTATATTGCTAATATTATATAATATTTTTCTTAATGAGTATAAAAATAAGATAGTATATAATTTTTAATATACCATCTTATTTTTTAATTACTCTACTCTACTATTTCTCCAATTAATGAGAATGAATTAGCCTTAGTAATTTTTACATTAACTAACTTCCCTATCAATTCTGTGCATCCATCAAAATTTACCAATCTTGCATTTCTAGTTCTTCCAGTCAATTTATTTTCATCATTCTTACTTACACCTTCAACTAGAACTTCATAAATTTTACCTTCTGCTGCTTTATTTCCTTTTGCAATACATTCATTAACTACTTTAACTAATTTATTGAATCTTTCATGCTTAACTTCTTCTGGTATTTGATTTTCCATCTTATCTGCTGGTGTATGATTTCTTCTTGAATATAAATATGTGAACGCTGCATCATATTGAATTTCTTTAACTAATTCTATAGTTTCTTCAACATCTTCTTCTGTTTCTCCTGGGAATCCAATTATTATATCAGTTGAAAATGTTACGTCTGGTATTTCCTTTCTTATAGTTTTAGCTAATTCTAAATATTGCTCTCTTGTATAATTTCTATTCATTTCTTTAAGTAATCTATTTGATCCACTTTGTACAGGTAAATGAATTTGTTCACAAATCTTATCACATTCTTTAATAGCCATAATTACATCTAAATTTAAATCTTTAGGATGAGATGTCATAAATCTAATTCTTTCAAGCCCTTCAATTTTATTAATTCTTCTTAGAAGATCAGCAAAGGTAATTTCATTTTCTAATCCCTTACCATATGAATTGACATTTTGACCTAATAAAGTTACTTCTTTATAACCTTTAGATACTAATTCTTTAATTTCATTTTCTATATCTTCAGGATTTCTACTTCTTTCTCTTCCTCTAACATATGGGACTATACAATATGTACAAAAATTATTGCAACCATACATTATAGTAACGAAAGCTTTTACACTACTTTTTCTATCTATAGGAAGACCTTCTACTATTTTTTCTTCTTTATTTAAAATTTCTTTAACTTGTACTCCTTCAGTTTGTACTCTATTTAAGTATTCTGGAAATTTATGAGAATTATGTGTTCCAAAAATTATGTCAACAAAAGGGAACCTTTTTAAGATTTCATCAGCCATTCCCTTTTGTTGCATCATACAGCCACATATTCCAATAATTAATTCTGGATTTTTTTCTTTTAATTTTTTTAACATCCCAAGGTTACCATATACTTTATTTTCAGCATTTTCTCTAACACAACAAGTATTAAATAATATTATCGAAGCATCTTCTCTAACTTCAGTGTTAGTATAGCCGATTCGTTTTAACATCCCTGATAGTTTTTCTGAATCTTCTTCATTCATTTGGCAACCCCAAGTTTCAATATAATATTTTAAACTATTATTCTTTTCTAATTCATTTATATTAAAAGTCATTTTTGTTCCTCCAATTTTTTAAATCATCTTGTTGTATTATAACAAATATATTATAGAAATTAAAGCTTATCAGGATTAATCATTATGTTTTTTAATAAATTCTTTTTAGAAATAGTTCATTAAAGTATATATTTTTGTAAATTAAAAGTAGATTAAACATAAGTTTAACCTACTTTTAAAAATAATCAATGAGATTGCAAGAAGCATTCATAACTTTCTATTTTATCCTCTCTATTAGTTTGTTTTAACCATCTATTATATCGTAAAATATGCTTCTCTAACATTTCTATATTTACTGTTCTATTTTTCTTTCTTTTTTCTGCATACATAGCAATTTTTATTAAATTTCCCAATACAGCATTCATCCTTTCTTAACTTAATAATATAACGATACTTTTTCATCACCTGAAACTGTTTACATATACAGTATATCTAATTTTGAACTTTTAGTAAACCTATATAATTGTCTATGTTTTTTCAACGTATTACATATAATACTATTTTTAAAATAGATATTACATAATAGTTTATAATTTATTGTCCTATGTTGTATAAATTTGTAAAAATAAATTTAATATTTTAATTAAAGTAAAAAGGTAACAAATAAGATTTACTTACTTTGTTACCTTTTTACTTTATTCAGATTCTATAGATAAAATATATCTTTAAATAAGATATATTTTTATTATTATTCTATCCTTTATACATTAGTATAATCCCAAAATGTTTTAGCTTCATCTTCTAACTTTTTTAGCCTTGTATAATAATCAGGAAATTCCATTAAATGTGCTAATGCTATTTTCCCAGTTAATATTGGATCATTTTGAGTAACATTAGTTTCTGGAAATTTACTACCATGCTCAAGTTCTACATTTACCCCTAAAGTGAATTCTTCTAAATCAAATTTTTCTTTAGAAAAATCAATTTTTAAATTTCTAGCTATTTCAGCTGCTTCATCCATAGTAAATGATACCTTTTCTCGATTTCCTCTTAGTTTCATTATTATCCAATCACTATGTTTCATATTAATACCAACCTAATATTATTTTTACATTTATTATATGCTTTTTATATACAATATGACACAATAAATTAATTTCCACTTAATCCTTCCATACTTGCAAAGTTTCCACTATACATAGTAACTATTTTTATATCAGTATCAGAAATAGGTACAATACTATTTGCATTTATACCTTTTTTAGTAATTATATAAACTTGCAATTTCAAATTATCTACATAACAATCATATTTATTGATTTTTTTATGTTCAGCTTTTACATATTGAATAAATTCTAGTTTATTATTAAAATTACTTTTTTCACCATAAACTATATTAGAATTATTATCCCAAATTATTTTACTTTCCATTAATATTGTATCCCCCTAATTAAACATTGCTTATGTTCTTTGAATTATTTGCTCCAAGTTGTTATTTTTCCATATTCACTGAATCCAACTTTTTTATATAATGCTATTGCATTATAGTTGTTAGAATCTACATTTATAGCTACTACACTTATATTTTCATTATAACATAAATATAATAAATATCTTATTAACATTTCTCCATAACCGTTGCCCCTATATTTTTCTAATATTCCTACATTAACTATAGTATATAAATCATTTCGTAGAATAACTTGACCGTAGCCTACTGCATTATTTCTTTCCATTATAAATACACATAGATTATCTATGTAGTAGTCTTCTTGTTCTTCTAGTTTTATATCATATGGAACTAATGGAATTCTATCATTTTCATGGAATACAGAATTTTGAATAAAGCATCTTAATTTTTCATCTTCTTTTTTAGTAAAAATTTTAAAATTAGATTTATTACCTAAATAAGATTTATGTTGATTTGATATTTTAATTTTCATCAATGAAGTTACCTTTAATTCTTTAAAACCTAATTTTTTCATTATATCATAATTCAACTCATTATCAATTACATCAAAAACTAATAATTTATTCTTAAATATTTTTATGATTTCTTCTTTTACTATATTTATATATAAATCATTTATATATAGTGCTAAAATTTTATTTGTACTATCTATAGGAGAATCTATCCATATATATCCTATATACTCATTATTATATTTAAACAACTTTACTTCTTTTCTTTTTAAATACTGAATAATAAACGATTGAGTATTGTAATCTTTAAAAAAATCTTTATTATATATATTTTTGCTTTGTTTTTGTAATTTTTTTAAGTGTTTTATATTCATTAATGATAATCTTTCTATTATAAGCATAAAAAATTCCTCACTTTTATAATAAGTAAAGTATATTATTTTTATTTATTCTAGTCAATTTCAAATATACTAAAGAAGTTTTTTATTTACAAGTTAAACAAAAAAGAACCTCTATATAAATATATTAGGTTCTTTTTTATTTAGTACAAATTTAGATATCTTTTATACTTAAGCTTACTCTCTTATTTTCTTCATCTACTTCTAAAATTTTAGCTTTAACTTCTTCACCTACAGTTAAAACTTCTGATGGATGTTGAATTCTATTATGTGAAATTTTTGAAATATGGACTAAGCCATCTACTCCTGGTTCTAATTCTATAAATGCACCAAAATCATTTATTCTTACTACTTTTCCTAATACAATAGAGCCCTCAGGATATTTCTCTTTTGCATTATCCCATGGTTTTGGAAGTAATTCTTTTCTACTTAAAGATAATTTTTTATTTTCTTTATCTAAATCAATAATTTTAACTTCAATAACTTGCCCTTTTGTTAGTACATCTTCAATATTTTTAACATGATTCCATGAAATTTGGGATAAATGTAATAAACCATCTATGCCATCAACGTTTAAAAATGCTCCAAATGAAGTAAATCTTTTAACTTCACCTTTAACTACATCTCCAATATTTAATACTTCCCATGCTTTAGCCTCTTCTTCAGCTCTAACACCTTCTAATAAAACTCTTCTTGAAGCTATTACTTTTGTATGATTATCGATAGAATAATCTATTAATTTAACTTCTAAAGTTTTGTTAAGATATTGTTCTTTATCTTTAGTAAATTTAGTATCAATTTGTGAAGCAGGTATAAATATTCTTACACCATTATAATATGCAACAAGTCCTTTTTCTCTAGCTTCTTTAACAGTTACATTAAAAGTTTTTTCTTCATTAAATAAAACTTCAAGTTCTTTATAAGTCTCTTCTTTTTCATATTCAAGTCTTGATAAAACAACATATCCATCAGAATTTTGTAATTTTATAACTTTTGCTTTTATTTTATCTCCAATATTAAAGTTTCTTACTATATCTGCAGATTCCTCTTTTAATGTTAATTCATTAAAAGGAATAACTCCATCTATTTTATATCCTACTAATGAAACTATTATAGAGTCATTAGTTTTTGAAAGAATTTCCCCTTCTACTTCATCACCAATTACAAACCTTCTATCAAGTTCATTCATCAATGATAATTGATCATCACAGTTAATATTTTGTTCGTTATTCATAATTTCAATTACCTCCTTAATAATCCAATCTGGTGTAGATGCACCAGCAGTTATTCCTATTCTATTTATATTATTTTTCATAAAATCTTTAGTTAACTCTTTAGCATTTTCTATGTGTATTGTATTTTTACAATTATTTTTAGAAATTTGATAAAGTTTAGTTGTATTCGAACTTTCTTTACCTCCAATAACAATCATAAAATCTACTTCTTTTGAAACTTTATTTGTACTTCTCTGTCTAACCTCTGTAGCAGCACATATTGTATTAAATGCTAATAGTTCCTTAACTTTTGTAGAAAGACTCTTAATTAACTTTTCCCAATTTTCAACTTTTTCTGTTGTTTGTGATACTACGCATACCTTATGAGGAATATCACCTTCTAATTCACCATTTTTAGAAATAATAGCCTTATTATTACACCAACCATTTATACCTATGACTTCAGGGTGATTAGAATCACCAAGTATTATTATAGTATACCCCAATTGTGAATATTTCTTTACTTTTTTTTGAATATTGGTTACAAAAGGACAAGTAGCATTTACAACTTTTAATTGAAGTTTATTTAAAGAATTTATAACTTCCTCTGATACTCCATGAGATCTTATAACAATGATATCATCAGGATTTAACATATTTATATTTTCTAGTTCTATAGAGTAAATATTATTTTGTTTTAATAAGTTTACTACATCATTATTATGTATTAAAGGACCAAGTGTATAAATTTTTTTTCCTTCTTGTTTTTGTATTTTTAATGCTTCATCTACAGCTCTTTGTACTCCAAAACAAAAACCAGCATTTTTTGCTAAAATTATTTCACTCATTAATATATTCTCCTTAGCATTTTTATGCTTTAATTTTTTGTCTTATATAAGAATTTATTTTTTCTGTCACCTCAGATATATTAAGTCCTGTAGTATCAACTTCAATAGCATCATCTGCTTTTTTTAGTGGATCTACTTCTCTATGAGTATCTTTATAATCTCTATCTATAATATCTTTTAATATATCATCATATGAACACTCAATATTTCTAAGTTGTAATTCCTTATATCTTCTATTTGCTCTTTCTTCTGCTGTAGCTGTTAGGAAAAACTTAAAGTTTGAATTTTTCAGAACAACCGTTCCTATATCTCTTCCATCCATTATAACATCAAATTTATTAGACATATCTCTTTGAAGTTTAACAAGTTTAACTCTTACTTCTGATATTGAAGCATAAGAAGATACTATATTACTTATTTCAGGAAGAGTTATTTTATCCTGAATATTTTCACCATTCAAAATTAAATCATCATTTTCAAAGTGCATTTCCATAGTACTTATTAAATCACATATTTTATTAACATCACTTGGAACCAGCCCTTTTTCATTAGCTTTTAATGCTACTGCTCTATACATTGCTCCAGTATTTATGTACATAAGATTAAATTCATTACCTACTAATTTAGCTATTGTACTTTTACCTGCACCTGCTGGTCCATCTATTGCTACTGATATTCTCAAAATCTGTTCCTCTTTTCTAATTTTTATATAATATTTTGATTTTAAACCTTTAATACGATTATATAATTTTTTATTATCTCAAACAAGGTAATATTTTCTTAATTAATTATTAAAGATTGTTACCCGCTATATATCCTGTTGATAATGCAATTTGAACATTATACCCTCCAGTAAAAGCATCAACATCTATAACTTCCCCTGCAAAAGAAAGATTATCAATAATTTTAGATTTCATTGTTGAAGGATCTATTTCTTTTGTACTTATCCCACCTGCTGTGACAATAGCCTCAGCAATTGGTCTAAGACCTTTAATTTCTAGCTCGATACCTTTTATAGTATCAACTAACTTTCTTCTTTCTTCTTTCGTAATTTCATTTACTTTTTTATCTTCATAAATACCTGTTAAATTAATAATAAAAGGAATTAACTTTTTAGGTAGTAATTCATCTAATGAATTTTTAAAATCTTTATTTAAATATTTTTTAAAATCTTTTTGTATCCTTTTATCAAGTTCTCCAATATTTAATGCTGGTTTTAAATCAATATAAATTTTGTAGGATTTATTATTATTTTTTATAAATCTACTTCCACTTAATATAAGAGGTCCAGATAAACCAAAATGAGTAAATAGCATCTCTCCAAAATTAGTATATACATTTTTACCATTTTCTTTTATTGTTACTTCAACATTTTTTAAAGATAATCCCATAAGTTCTTTAGTTATATGATCTTTTATTTCTATCGGAACTAATGACGGAACTAATTTAACTATTTTATGTCCTAGTTTTTTAGCAAATTCCTGTCCTTCTCCTCTTGAACCAGTTAAAGGATAGGATGCTCCACCAGTTGCAATAATAAACTGATCACCTTTAATTATTTCTTCATTATTTATTTCAACACATGTTATTTTATTATTTTCATACTTTATATCTGTTACTTTTGAGTTGAGTCTAATTTTTACATTAGATCTGCTTAATGCATTAGACAACCCTCTAATTATATCTGAAGATTTATCTGAGTCAGGAAATACTCTATCCCCTCTTTCAACCTTTAGTTTAATTCCTTCATTTTCAAAAAATTTCATTGTATCATCATTAGTGAAAGTATATAATGAGCTGTAAAGAAAGTGAGGATTTCCAGGTATATAATCAAAAAAGTCAGATATATCCTTTGCATTAGTTACATTACATCTTCCTTTTCCAGTTATAAAAAGTTTTTTCCCTATTCTTTCATTACCATCTAATAATATTACTTCATGTTTTTTCCCTGCTGTTATTGCAGCCATCATTCCTGCTGGTCCAGCTCCAATAACAATAACTTTACTCATTAAAAAAATCAGCTCCTTAGTTTTTCTACTTAACATTAAACTTTCTTATGTTTAACTTATTCATATGTACATATTATTTAAATATTACCATATTAATTATATCAGATTTAATTATACATTATAAAATCTATATATTATATATAATTATCTACTCTGTTAATTAGTTATCTAAAGTTTTTATAATAATTCTATACATAGATACACACGTTATAAATCTAAAACATATGATTATATTTAAATTATAATTAATACTAAATAGTTTTCAAAAAAAGAAAACATATATAAATGCTAGTATAAAATATATAGTTCCAAACATATACTACACTATTATATTTCATGATAAACATCTAATTATTACTTATCAATATATTCAAATCTATACTCTTGAGTAACATCTGGGTACTTATTCTTATCAACCTTACTCATAAACATATCGTAAGGTCTAATAAAAGTATTAAAATCTCCATATAGAGCCTTATACACCACAAATCTTTCTCTAGTTTCACTATGAATTGCGATATCAATAACTTCATATTCTTTTCCTTTAAAGTGTCTGTATCTACCTGTTTTAAATTCTCGCATATTAAATTCTCCTTTTAAAAGTTTTATAATCAATTATAGTATTATTTTATTTAATAATAATTCCTAATATTTTAGCAAGTTCCATAGCCTGTATTGGTGATACGATAGCACCATTTAATTCTCTACCTGTAAGTATAATCGAAGAAATATCACTGTCTGTAAAATCTATTCCTTTTAGTAGAGTATTAGTAAAATCCCCTAACACTAAATTACAACCACTAAATGCTATTTTATTAAAATTACACTCAAAAAAACTTACATTATTCATGTTACATTTTTCATAATTTATTAATTTCATTTTTGAATATGAAAAATTAGAATACGTACATAAACAATCTTTAAAAAGAACATTTTGCATGCTACATTCACTAAAATTACTTCCTGTTAATTTACAATTTTGAAATTCAACTCTATATATACTTCCTTCTGAAAAATCGATATTAGATAAATCACAATTTTTAAATACACAATCTAATAAATCTATACGTTTAAACAAACATTGGTCAAATATAACATTTTCTAAAATACACCCGTTAATCTCTACACGTTCTTCATTTATACAATCTAATGTACAATTTTCTATTAAACTATTTAAAAGTTCTTTTTCATTAAGAAGTGAATCATAAATATCTATATCTTTTTCTAGAAAATTTACTACTTTAGGTTTTACTACTTTATTTAAATCAGACATATAAATATACCTCTATTTCTTTATAATTTTTATATTAATTATAGTATCATATTTTTAATAAAATTTAGTACATATATTTTCCATAAACTAAAAATATATAAAAAAATAAAAGATGATATTATTTTTATCTCATCTTTTATTTTTTATATCTATTAGTTTATAGAGCTGTTATAATCTGATATCATACGATCTAAATAATAACTTAAATCATCAACTGGTGAAGGCTCTGATTCAGCATATACAATTCCAGGAGTATGAACAATTCCTGCACTCAAATCTTGTTTATCTACTACTTCAAGTATTCTGTTGGCACTTCTAACAAAAGAATCAGAATCTTTCTGTAAAGCTTCTAAATGAATAGAATTCTTTTTATCCTTTGAATAAACTTTATATTTATCATAAGTTTCATTTAAAGTATTTAATAAATTTTTATATTCTGTTAAATCACTTGAGAGTACGTTTGTATCATCAATTTTATTTTCTTTCATATAATTTTTAAGCGATTCACTATCAATTAATAGTTTTAATCTATAATAGTCAAAGTCTTGTCCATTTTTTTTATATGTATTTAAATCTTTACTCATTACTTTAATAGCCATAGGCTCTAAATTTTCTGAAAACTGCATATATTTATAATACCATACTTCTATTTGATCCATATATCTATCATGAAGTTCTTGTGCTCTTAATAGATTATCATTTTTATATTCTTTATCATTATAATATTTACAAACTTCATTAATAATATCATATGTCTTTTTAGTTTCATCAGCTAATGCTATAGCATTTTCATCAACATCTGTTTTAGGTTTTTTACTCGCTGTCTCTTTTACTTTATCTAAATCACTAAAAAATCCTTCAACTACTGGTGTAATTCCTGAAATTTCATTTTTAGGAATTATGATTTTATCATCATTTCCAAATTGCTCTACATAAGGAGTGACTGAAGCATCAAATCTCCACAATATATCATTATTTAACTTTACATATTCTTGATATTTTTCCTCTTCTCTAGCTGAGCTTGTGCCTTCCTTATTCCCAACAAATACAATAATAGGGATTGATATTATAAAAAGTACAGCTAAAAATATAGCATATCTTGTTTTTACAGTTTTAATTTTTTGAGTTTCAGTTTCTACAAAGTTTTGTATATTAAATTCCCTTGATTGCATGTATTCATTATATTGTGAATTTAATTGCATATATAGTTCTACATTCTCAGGATTTTGCTTTCCCATAGATATGGCAAATTTTAAATCTTTTTTTATTTTCTTTTCAAAATCAATTCTTCCTAATTGTTCAGCTTTTTTACTTAAAAATAATCCTAAAATTAAACATATAATAGTAACAACTATAAATATTATTTTATCTGAAAATTCCATATTAATTGAAGCACTATCTATAAAAAATACTCCAATACTTCCTATAAAAAACGTTAAAGCTATTGCTTTAAAGATCCCACTTAATACCGAGAGTACAGTAGCACGTGTACTTCCACTATAAATTTTGTAACTTATTCGCATAATTATTCTCCTTTCATTTTTCAATGCAAATTTAGCTGATATTAATCTTACAATTAAGCTAAATTATATAAAAATATAACTCTTTAAGTAAAATTAATCTAATAAATAAAAAATAATCCATATTATTATCGTTAAATACGGATTATTCTTTACTTGTTACTAAATATTTTTAAATTTATATAATAGTTTATTAGTAGCATCATCGATAAGAATTGCCACCTTTTCTCCTTCTATGCCTAATTTTCTTAGTTTATAAATTATATTATTTTGATAGTTTTTGATTTTTAACAATGTATTTTCTAAGTTTTCTTTAGAATTACTTTCATCTATTTTGATAAAATCATTCCAAAATACAAGTGGGAATGTAATACTTAAAAGTAAATTATACGCTATAGAAAATTCATTTTTTAATTTATAATGTTTTGTATAATCAAATAATAATAATGTTCCTTTTACTATTTCTAGTATATTTTTATTTATGCTATTCCCACATAAAAATAACTCTACTATTACAGTTAAACTATTTATAACAAAGCTTTTATGTGGTTCTGGTAATTCTGAAATCACATAAATTGAAAATTCATTTATAATATTTGAAAAAAAAGCTTGCTCTGTCTCTGCTCTTAAAGTTCCATTACCATCTAGCATTATACCTGCTTTATGATAATAAAATGGATTTTTTTGAAGTTCAGTATATATATATATCTTTTTTTCATCAATTGAATTGAGAAGACAATTAACATAATCGTACTTTGCACTAATGGAAATTATTTTGTTTTTATTCTTTAATATTTCATTTTTATATTTATTAATAAATTCATTAGAAAATCCTTGGCCATCAAATGAAATACACTTATTAACTTTATCAGACAAAAGTGTTACATATTTAGCTTTATTCCCTCCTTTTGAATGTCCTGTAACTACTATATTCTTATATGGAATATTATTTATATAATTTAATGCTTTAATTTGTTCAGATGTATCTATTTTATAAGCTCCCTCACCATTATCTCCCCACTCATGTAAAGTTTTTGTACCTCTAAAAACTACAGTTATACTATCTTTATAAATAAAAGTAGCTGTCTTTACCCCATTAGTATCTGTTTCTATATATTCAATTTTTAGTTTCATTAAATTAGAATCGTTATAAATTTGTTCTATAATTGATATCCATTCACTTTTTTTTACTACCTCTTTACATTCACCATTTGTTAATATAGCTTGATTAAGTTTACCTTTATATAAGATATCATTTATTATTTTTTTTACACTTTTTTCTTTAAAAGTATCCAAATTTAAATATATAAAATTTGATAATAATAATAGTTCACTATCACTTAAAAGATACATAAAAATACTCCTTAAAATAAAATACTTCATTAATATAAATGTATTTATATTTTAAGGAGTTGTTCATATTAGATTAATGTAAATTTATCTATATTATCTTTTAATTGATTAGCTATATCTTGTAACACATTAGCATATTGAGTTAATTCATCCATTGTTTTAGTAACTTCTTCTGATGAAGCCGTAACCTCTTCTGATATTGAAGCTGTTTCTTGTGAAACTGCAGATATACTTTCAACTTGATCTTTAACTTTTTCTTTATCACTCTTCATTTCTTCATTTAAATTTTTTATATGTTTAATACCTTCAGTTAAATTTATTATAGAGTCTACTATATTATTAAAGATTTGCTTAGTTTCTTCTACTGATTTATCTTGCTCTTTAAGCATTTTAGTACTTTCTATCATAGCTTCACTGGCCGCAACTGCTTTATTATTTATTTCATTAATGATCGATTTTATTTGGTCAGTAGAATTTTTAGATTCTTCAGCTAATTTTCTAATCTCTTCAGCAACTACTGCAAAGCCTTTTCCAGCCTCTCCAGCTCTAGCAGCTTCTATACTTGCATTTAATGCCAACAGATTTGTTTGTTCGGTTATACCTGCTATGACATTTGAGATATAATTAATGTTTTCAATACTTTCTGTTACTTCATTTACAATACCTGTAGACTTAATAGAATTTTCAGTTGTTTTTTTAGATTTATTCACCAATTCATTTAATATTTCTAATCCTTCGCAACTCAAATTTTCAGCTTTATTAGATAAATTACTTATAGTGTTAGTACGACTATCTACTTCCTCTATTCTTGTATCTAATTTATCAACACTTTCAGAAACTGTTTGAGCTGCTTGAGCTTGACTAGTAGCTCCAGCAGCAACTTCCTCTATTGCACTTGAAACTTCTGAAACTGAAGAGGTTGTTTCTTCAGACATATTAAATATATTAGAAGAAGCACTTAATAAACTAGATGACGTACTTTCAACATCTTTCATAAGACTGCATACTGTATCTAACATAAAATTGAAGTTATCTCCAAGTTCTCCAAGTTCATTATTCATAGTAACATTTATTCTTTCTGTAAAATCTCCCTTTGCAACTTTCCCTATAGATGTATTTAATTTTTTAATTTCATTAAGCAGAATGTTTATAAGTAAAATTGATGCTATACTTCCTAAAACTATACACAATAATACTGTAATAAATATTGTTGTTTTTATTATCCTTGTATGCTGTAGTATTTCTTCATTATCTATCAATCCAACAAGTTTCCATCCAGTGTTTTCATTACTTTGATGCGTAATATAAACAATTTTTCCACCATTTTTATATTCATAATTTCCTTTTTCTTCTGAATAGATACTATTCCAAATTGTTAATTCACTAAGTTTTTCTTTAATAATATTATTCTTATCATTATTTACTATTATATTTCCATTTTTATCAACCAGTATAACATATCCAGTTTTTAATAATCCTATATCTTTAACATATTCTTCTAAATTATCCACTGATAT
Source organism: Clostridium weizhouense (assembly GCF_019431045.1). Lineage (GTDB taxonomy): Bacteria > Bacillota > Clostridia > Clostridiales > Clostridiaceae > Clostridium > Clostridium weizhouense. The sequence continues at coordinate 224,470 of NZ_JAHXPT010000003.1, forward strand.
ATCAAAAGCAACTACCCCTATAAATTCTCCGTTATATCCTTTTGCAGCTTGAGCTATTGTAAAAACTAATTTTCCTGTTACACTATCTTTAAAAGGTTCTATATAAACAGTTTTACCATCAGCCTCCTTAGCCTTTGTATACCACTCTTTTGACTTATAATCTAAATCATTTTGATCAACTACAGTTCCATCTGAGACTAATTCACCATATTCTCCTGCAAAATATGCATTTAAAACTTCAGGAGATGTTGTTTTTACTGAGTTTAATAAAGCTTGTACATATTCAGCTATATCTTCATGAGTATCTCCTTCACGTGCATTTTCTAAAGAACTTAAATCTTTTATATCATCATTATATGTAACCATAATTAATTGATTAGTAAGAACGTTCATATATTTGGAAAATCCTTTATCAACTTCATTAAGTGTTTGAGAACTTGTTATGTTTAAGTTTTGTTTTAATATATTTTGTGATTTTTGAATAGAAATTATTCCAACAATACATACAGGTATTGTAATCATTATTATAATAATTGGTATAAGTTTTCTTGAAAGTTTACTATTTTTCTTGTTTTTCATTTAATTATCCCCCCAATGTAAATCAATCTATATTTTAATATGAAAATTATAAGTATAATATTATAATTTCATATAATATATACAAAACATTTTTATAGTTTATTAAAACTACAAAGCTTTAACAGATAAGATTTCTTTTGTAATATACTATCATTTATAAAGAATAAAAAATACTTGTTAAGTAGACCAACTGCTCAACAAGTATAATTCTTATAGTTCATTAAAAATTTTATAATTTTTAACTTAATTTATTAGAAACATCCATAACTCTTAACATTATACTTATTTATATAATATTAAGAGTTATAAAAATATTTATAAATTAATTAAAATTTATTTACAATTTATAAATTTCCTTAAATAAAATAATAGCTATTATATTATACCTTGTTCTTTTAAATATACTGCATATTCTCTATCAGATATCATAATATGAGTACTAATCCATTGAGATAAAAAATCTATAATTTCTAATATAACTTTTCTTTGATTATCATCTATATCTTCTCTAGAAGCTACTTGATCTATTTTATATACATAAAATGAATGTTCTTCTTCTTGACTATGGATATGTTTATAATCATATTTCTTTAACATTTCTTCTTCATATTCAAAATGATATTTTGTATATTCTAAAAGCTCATCAATTATTGTTAATATTTCATCATATCTGTCATAACCATCATCTATTACAGCAATTTCATAAGCTTTTTTTCCTATATCCATAAGCCTTCTATGTTGCTTATCAATTTCGTCAATGTTTAGTTTATATCTTTCTTTCCATTCAAATGCCATTTTAAATCCTCCTTTAATTAAAATTATTTTTTATCAGTATTACATATATATTTATCGTATATATTATAAATATATTAATACATTTTAAATAAATATTAACAAAAAAGGTGCATAAAAACAAGTTAAGTTATTTATACTAATTTTAAAAATTAAAAGTATTATATACTAAACCATTGATAGTTCTAAGTTAAATGAAATTATTAATTAAATTAGTTACTATAATTCATCCAAAAAATTTTTTAATATACCTGCTGTAATTCCCCAAATAACATAATCTTTATATTTATAAAATAAATATCTATAAGGTCCTTCTTTAAATTTATAATTTTCTCCATTTACAATTAAATCATAAGGAAAATCATCTTCCCTTTTAACAATTAGCTTTCCAACAGCTTCTAATGGTTTGTGGTTTAATAAATAATCAACTGGAACATAAAAAACATGATCAACTTCACTTTTATTTATCTTTATATTCTTTATATCTTTTATTATTGATAAAAAGGGGTGAATTATCATACCATCATATCTAACTACTGTATCCAATTCATTTATTATTTCAATATCTTTTATACCTAATTCCTCATAAGTTTCTCTTAATGCTGCCTGTTTTGGAGTTTCTTTAAAATCTATCTTTCCACCTGGAAAGCATATATCTCCAGGTTGACTATTTAATTTTTTTGCTCTTACTTCAAATAAAACATAGAGTTTGTTATTTAACTGTATTAAAGGGACTATGATTGAAGCACGCTTTGCTTGTTTCCATCCATTTATATAAGGTTTTGTTCCTTTTATTTTATTTTTAATATCACTTAAATTCATATGCTTTTATCTCACTTTAATTAAATTAATATTTCTTTTAGTTGATTATATATTTAGTTTAATTATATTATTAAAAAATCATCAATATCATTATAAAGTTATAAATTTCTTATACATCTAACATTTCTAATCTATAAGATGAAAATAGCAAGAAAAACTCATTTATTCTATTTATAATTAAACTAAACTCTATTTTAGTATATTATACTATAAAAATAGAGTTTAGTTTTTAACTTATTACAACCGTAGTATCTCTAGGAATATTATCCCATATCCATTTAGCATTTATTTTTGCTAACCTTATACATCCATCAGATAATGCCATTCCAAGTCTGCCATCCCTAACAGAACCATCCAGATTATATATTATTGAATGAAATAAATAATTTCCTTTAAATTGTGTATAATACCAACATTTATACCCCTTATTTACTCCAAAATATAATCCTTTTATTCCAGTCGTAAACTTTCCCTTAGGAGTAGGTGTTGAAATTTTTCCTATTGTGCAAAGATAACTTTTTAATGATTTCCAGTTGTTTTTACTGCCACTAAAAATATTAACTTTAAAATTTTTAAGATCAACCCATATAAGATATTTAGTTTTGCTCGAAAAATTCTTAGAATTTACGTAATTTTTAGCATTAGTATTATAATCAGTTTTATTTTGTCGTGTATTATCAAACTTATTTTTGAATAATTTTTTTAGAAATTTCATACATATACAACTTTAAAATAATTAATATCAAAATTAATATATGAAAATCTTTTGATATTTGACTCTTACTTAATAAGAATTAAAAGTTTTATTTCAAAATATAATTTAATTATTTTTATTTAATTCCCTTTCTTCTTTCTTTTTTCTTTTTATATAATTTTTAGTTATTTTAGACGTATATACTTTTAGTTTAAGACATTTTGATATTTTTATTTCATAAGCTTTATTTTTAATATTTTCTTTTAAATCTTTTATTGTGTAACATTCATTTTTAAAGCAAGTTTTTACAGTTCCAAGTTGAACTGGGTAATGACTATCACTTCCAGTTACATATGGTATATTAAGAGTTTTAGATAATTCGTTTACTTCTCTTTCAACTATATCCAAACCTCTTTTATATATATCTTTTGTATTCAAATCTAAAGCATCTAGTCTTTTTAATAGTTTCTCTGGTTGAAGATATAATTTATGATTTTCTCTATAAGGATGGCTACCAATCATTAAACAATTATACTTTTCTCCCAAATCTAACAACTTCTCAAAAAAAATAAAATTATCTTTTTTTATATTAGGTTCTAATTCTTCTCTGATTTTTAATATAGATTCTCTATTCCCACTTACAATAACGTGTCCACCATATCGTATATCTACTTCCATTCCTATAAATATTGAAAAACCATTTACTATATATCTGTCCCCTTGATAAATATAATTATCTTTTAGATAGGAATAAGCAGATTTTAAGTCAACTGCATTAAAATGTTCACATAAAATAAATCCATCTAATCCATTTTCTTTTGCATATTCTATACCTTGCAAAAATAATTCTGGATCAAACTTTAATTTTTTACTTAGTATTCCATGTACATGAAAATCAATATTCATATTTCCTCCTAAATTATTATCCATTTAATTCATACTATTCTCATGCACTTATAAAATTCCGATAAATTAACAATATATTTTAAGATTCGTTTATAGTTTTAATTATTTTCCACTGTTCTAGTTTTTTTTCAAAAGAAATTGCATGTGCAGGACTCGTAGAACATAATTTATGAAAACTTACTCCTTCAAAACAGAATCCTACTTTCTTTTTAAAACTATCATAAGCCTTAGAACCATTAAAGAACACATGTTCTATGTTGGGAAATTCTTTAAATAAAGCATTAAAATCATTTATTTCTTCAAATTTAATATCTGAATCTAAACTTCCTTTTCTCTCACAAGTATGTAGTACATCCCATAAGCCTATATTATGTCTTTTTAAAAATGATTTTTTATATTCATAATCTTCATTATAATCCTCATTAAATAAAGTGTATAATATTCTCCAAAATACATTTCTAGGATGAGCATAATATTGCTGTCTATTAAGTGATTCAACACCTGGCATAGAACCTAGAATTAGTATTTTACTATTCTTATCTATTAAATAAGGAAATGATTTTATCATACTTTTTATCTCTCCTTTCTAAAAAGTAATATATTTTATTTAATTTTCTCTATTCTATAACCTATTTCTCGATTAGCTAATCTATAACCCTCTTCTATCATTTCTTGTTCATTAATATTATTTCCAAGTAAACTATCTATAGTAATTTGTGCTCTATCATAAAAATACTTATTCAAGAGTTTTTCTTCTATATCATCTTGATTTGCAATAGAATAATTATCTAATATATGTTTTACATTAAAACCATTATCTATTAATGATTTTCCAACAAGTATGCTTCTATGACATCTTATAGGGTCTTGCATTGCTCCTAGCAACGCTATTTTGTATCCTTTTTCACAACCTTTTTTTAATCTTTCAATTCCTTTTAAAAAATCAGGTTCTTCTATAACTTTCTTAAAATCAGCGTATCCTTCCTTATTATAAGATGTTTTGATGATTCTATTTGCTGCAAACTCTTTAGCCATATAAATATATGTAAATCCTTTATCGGTTAAAGTTCTCTTTATTATCTCTTTATTAAATTGAACATTATATTTAGAATAGGGAATCCCTCTAATATCAACAACACAGTTAATATTATAATGTCTTAACATGTCAATCAACTTCTCTACAGAATAATTAGAGTGACCTATAGTATATATATCCATGTAACTCCTCCTATTCATTTAGCTATATTAATTTTTTATATAAGAGCATAATTTATATGTTATTATACTTTAACATTTTTATATTATTTATTATATACAATAAAAAAATAAAGTAGTTAGTAAAATTTTACTAATTACTTTATTTTATCAAATAATTATTTTTTATAAAAATATTTTAATATCCTTTATTTTTAAGTTCCGATACAATTTCTATGTATTTTTCTATAACATCAAATCCTTTATAATCATCTCTTCTTAAATCTATAATATCTCCATGAGAAATTCCTCGTCTATATTTGTTTTTTAATATTCCTTTGAATTCTCCCCATTTAGCAGAATCAACTGCGACTAGTCCATCATTAGCACCTTCTGTTAATTTTACTAAAATGTAAGGAATTGCTACAACATAATCACTAAATATATTTCTTATTACAGTTGCATAACTTTGATAATAAACCTGTGATACATCTTTTACTTCCTCATTAAATATTCTACTATGATTAGTTGAAAATTGTCTACTTGCTGTATAAAAGTCAGGATTTTTATCTCCTAACATTCTATAATATCTATCAAATAATTTTGCAATAATCTTATAAATTTTATCGGGTATCTTACAAGCAATATCAACAAATTTACATCCTCTATGTGGTGATGAAATCATTGTCAACGATGCAACATAATCTCCCATTTCTAATTTACTAATCATATAACGTGCATCTAAGCCACCCTTTGAATGTGCAATGATATTTACTTTTTCAGCTCCTGTTTCTTTTAAGACATCAAAAATTTTACTTTTAATATTCTGCGCATTATAAGCAACTGTTCCCCATGCCTCTTGATTACCATAATAAATTGTTGCACCATTACGAATTAATTCTTTAGGTATTCTTCCCCAATAATTAATATATTTTAAATCTCTAAACCCAACACCGTGTACTAATATAATGGGATATTTTGTTTTACATATTTGTGAATCAATACGAGCGTCATTTTTAATTACTTTATAGCATTCATGATCATATTCTATTTTTGCAATATGACATATATAAAGTATTATAAAAATATTTATAATTGGAACAAAAACCAAAAAAGCTATTACAAATCTTTTTAATACCTTTAATCTTCTTGAAGTACATAAAACTTTCAAAATTCCATTTATAAATAACGTAATAATATTTAAGCCTGTAATAATAGTATCTATTATAAAAATATTATTAGGAATATTTATGTCTTTTATTTCCTTAAAGGCAATTATGTATATTATAGTTTGAATAAACCCTATATATAATCCATAAAAAACAAGACTTCTTCCACTTAACATTATTCTTAGTCTAATACTTATGTCTTTTCTTTTATAATTAGTAATTATGTTTAATTTTAGCCAAATATAAAAAATAAAAAAAATTATCTCAATTAAAATAATCCATTTACATATAAATTTATCTTGTCCAAATTTAGTACGTTCACTAAAAATATATCCTAAAAAAACAATATGTGGTGCAAAAATTAAATATATTATTATTAAATATTTATGTAACAAATATATTTTTTTGATAAGATCTAAGAATATGATGCTAAGTATTATTGTCGTTATAATAAGAGTTATTATAAATCCTGTCATTATTTCAATCAATCCTTTTATTCTTTAGTTATTAAAAAATAGAAAATCTACTTTAATTAAATATAGTATTTTAATTATTACATTCCATACAAACATATCCTATTATAACATATTATTCTATATTAAATCTTCCTCTTTATATAAGTTTAGTATCTTTTTGATCTACATAAATATAATGCACTTTTATATCTATTAATTACTTTTGAGTTTTTACATTACTATTTTCAATAGACATTAAAAAAAGAACCTATTAAAATAGTCTTTTTTAATGTCTATTTCATAGGTTCAATTTTAGTTATTTTTTATTCTATTATTAATTATTCCAGCTCCAGTTATAATTTCCACCATCTTCTGGAACAGTATATGAATGATTATCTCCACTCTCCCAAGTTACATTTCCACTTTTATCTTTCTTTATTGCTTTAAATTCATAATTTTGTCCTTCTCCAAGATATACAGTTACTGTAGCTTTTCCATCTTTACAAGTGAATTCTGAAGGATATAATCCTGTAGTCCAGTTAGCCATTTCCCAATTACTACCTGTTAAATATAATTTTTCTCCATTATTTAAATTAACATTATCTATTGTAAAAGTTACTGGTACTGGTTTTCTTACTAAAGTATCTATAAAAGGTTCAAAATCTGAAGTAAATTTTCCATTATCTGATAAAATATGATTTATTCTTAAAAGTGTAAATCCTGAAAGATCATAATTAAATAATGCTTCAGCTGAATTTTGATATCCTTGATTATTGTTTACAATAGCTAATGCATTTTCACCACACATTGTTATACCTTTAGATTTTGCAAGATTTGCAATCTCTATAACAAGACTTTTTGGTGCTGAATAATAATTATCCTTATAAGCATCTGAATCATTCATTTCAAGACATGTAAAAGTCAAATCTAAGTCTGATTTTTTAAATTGATCAAGTAAATCACTATAATTGTAAAGACCTGCACAATACTCTGCTGCATGTGGCATTGTAGGGCTATTCATTAACCAGTGTATACCTGCCATTTTGGCTCCAATTCTAACATTAAAAACTGAATCAAAATTTTCATGTGCTAAAGATCCTATTTTAGCTAAATGTTTTTCAAGAGTTTCTTGATACCAAGTTAAAAAATCGTTTCCATAAGTTGTTTTATAACCATTTATAAAGAAATTATCACCATCAGTTGGAGGTTGTATTTGTGTAAAATCTGTTAAATTTGTTCCCCATGCAGTATTAACTTCAGAAATACTATTATATTTATTTTGCATAGCATCTTGGAAATCCTTTACAGCAGCTTCACTATAACAATATAATTGTCCACGTTCAGGATAAGTCCAACCTGCTATATTGCTATTGTAAGAAGGATATCTTAATTCACCTGAAGGACCAGCTGAAAGATAAATCTTAGCTATAATATCCTTATAGTCACTGAAATTTTCTGCAAATGAAGCATAAAGTTCATCATATTGTTGTTCAATACCTGACCACCAAGGGCTAAGATATTCATCAATATATTGTCCTTCTTCATTTTTAAATTGCATATTTTCTTTACTATCCTTTGTCCATAACCAGCTTGGTAATGAAACTGTTGTTTCCCCATTTCCAACGTTTCCACCACATTGATGAGTTGATAAAATAGGAACCCATTTTAATCCAGAAGAACGAACAACATCAGCATACTTTTTATAATAACTCCAATCAAACTGATTATCTCCATTTTTTTCTACAGATCCCCACCAAATATCAGTTGTAATTGCATATACACCATTATTTTTAAGAGTTATTAATTTTTCTTTAAATGTGTTCCATTCATTATCTTTTATATCTTCAAGTGGAGCCATAACATAAGTTTTATAATCCTTTTTTATAGTTGACGCAAAAGTTGTAATGCTAGAAGATAGCATTATAGCAAAAGTTAATATTAACGATAATGCAACTTTTGCATATTTCTTAAATAAATTATTATATTTCATAATTTTTATCCCCCTTATTTCTCTTATTATAGTTAAAAAATATATTTATTAATACTAATTAATATAAAATCACCCCTTTGTATAGTTTTAATTGTATTAATTACTTTCTATGATTTAATTTTTTAGTAGATTGTTTATTTAAATTTTCAATACTTGACGCAATCGTTTGCATTAAATTCAAAAAAATAATACTTATTTTTAAAAAACGATTACATTTAAACCAAAAACAAATTTAAATAATTTTATAATCCATAATAATACTATAATGTATTTTTTGAATATCAATACCACTATTTTACTTAAATTAATAATATATTAAAATATATTATTTTTCAAGACAAAATATAAAATTTTTTCAAAAAATTTCTTAACTAAATATTTTTGAAAAAATAATATTTAGTTAAGAATATAAATACAGTTTTAAATTTAATTTCTTTATTCTTCTAAAATACTCACAAATACTTTATTATGCTCCATATCTTTACCTAATGCTTGAATAACCCTTACAATTTCTTTATCAGTTATTTTTTTATTAGAATTTATAGAAATTCCAATAACATATGCTTTAATTAACCTATAAATATTAATTAACACATTAATACTTTTAATTAAACTTTTTCCTTTATTAAAAGGAATTAAATCCTTAAAAATTTGATTTACTATATAATTTTCAAATATATAATCATATTCTTTTAGATCGTTAAAGTATTTAGATTCTTTAGTTAAATATTGGCATATGTTTTTTTTATTTAGAATTCCTTCTCTATACTCATTAACACATTGTTTTAATCTTAAACTTCTTATACTTTTTATAAGATCTTCATCACAAATTTTTATATAAAATTCATTGTTTTCATTAAATGCTAATCCTTTTAATAAATTATAATTCATTGATTCTTCATTAAAATTTTCTAAAATTTCTTCTATCTCAATAAATTTATATTCATTATATGCTTTTTCAATTTGATTATAAAAATTCTTAAGAATACTTAATCTCTCTTCTATAGAAAATTCTCTTAATTGCATAATATTTATAGAAATTACTCTTATATCCCAAAAATATTGAAGAATACTTTCAGTACCTTCAAATGCTTCACTGTCAATAATTCTTCTTATTTCAATATTATCTTCTTCTAACTCTTCTTCAAGTTCAATAAATTCCATTTTGTCTTTATTTAAAAATGCTCTAATACATATTTCTTCACATGAAGATAATCCACTTTTTTCATATATATTATCTATAAGGTTAAATACTCTAGGATAACTTTTACAAGTTATGCAAAGATTTTCTTCTCCTAATTCTCCATGTATATCACAAAGCATATTAGAATTTAAAAATGGACATCTACGTTCATCTTTAAGTATCATGAATCCATGATTAAATGATTCATGTTCATTATTATTTTTAACAAACTTTCCATCTATTAACTCTTTAAAAATCCCATCACTATTAATGTACTTATTATATGTTGCTTCATCTATATTAATATCCCACCCTGCACAGCATGTATCTGTACATTTTGAGTTTATACATTTAAAATCTAACATATATTTAGGCATAAAAATATTTACTTTCATAATTAACTCCCATCTATTTAATTAAATAAAAAAGTAGAAGCTGTATAATTAAAGCTTCTACTTTTTTCAATATAGTAATCAGATCATTCTTAACTTCATATTAAGCTTATTTATTATCTTTCCAAGAATTTATTATACTTTTAATTTTTTCTAAAGTCCAATTAAATTTTATATATTTATTAAAATATTTTTTATATTTTATATAAAGTTAAAGTATAATTTAAGTTGCTTTTAAGGATTAAAAGGATTAAAAAGTAATTTTAATCTAATTCTCAGCATATATTTTAACACTATACTTATAAAAACTCTTTAAGTTCATTAATATCATATACTGGAGTTAGACATGATTTACCCTCACATAAGTAATAACTTGATTTATTGTTTATTAAATTATAATTTTCTATAAATGGAATTATGTCTTCTAAGTCTTTTTTATTTTGTTCGGTTTTAACTACTATAGTTAAATTAAAATCATATTTTTTCTTCAAAAAATTTTTCAGATTATTTATTTCAGATTCATCTTTAACAATACATATTAATTCTTTTGATGAATTTAATGCAAAAGAAGCTGCTATTAAATAAAATGAATGATTTATTTCTTCACTAAATAAAGAGCCTGTTATAAAATCAAGCTGTTTTTCTGCCATACCCTCTAGCTTTGTATCTCCAGTTATTCTAGCAAGTCTTATTAAATTATATGCAGCAACAGAATTTCCAGAAGGTACTGCCCCATCAAATAATTCTTTAGGTCTAGCTATTAGATTTTCTCCATCTTCTCCATAAATGAAAAATCCATTTTGTTCTTTATCATAGAAAAGGTCAATCATATCATTAGTAAGTTTAATAGCTTTTTTTAGATAATCTGTATCAAAAGTGCTTTGATAAATTTCTATAAGTCCAAAACATAAAAATGCATAATCATCTAAGTATGCCTTATGTAATGCTTCACCTTCTCTGTATCTTGCAAGCAACCTTCCCTTACGATCTATTAAATTATTGAATATAAATTCTTCTGATTTTTTAGCATAATTCAAATATTTTTCATCTTCAAATACCATATATGCTTTTCCAAGTGCAGCTATCATAAGACCATTCCATGAAGTTAAAATTTTATCGTCTTTATGAAGCTTCATTCTAGAAGATCTATAATTTAATAGTTTTTTAGTTATATCATTTATTCTTATATTTGTATTATTAAACTTATTGTTTTTTAACAAATTAGGAATACTATTGCCTTCAAAGTTTCCGCTAGAAGTTATATTAAAATATTCATTAAAATATTTTCCATCCTCTTCTCCTAAAACTTCAATAATTTCTGATGGATTAAATACATAAAATTTTCCTTCTTCTCCTTCACTATCTGCATCCTCTGCACAATAAAATCCACCATTTTCATTAGTTAATTCTCTAAATACATAATCTAATGTTTTTTCTGCTACAGTTTTATACAATTCTTTCTTTGTAACTTGATAAGCTTCTAAATATGTAATTATAAGAAGTGCATTATCATAAAGCATTTTTTCAAAATGTGGAACTAACCATTTATTATCTGTAGAGTATCTTGAAAAACCATATCCTATATGATCAAATATTCCTCCTCTATACATAGAATCTAATGTTTTTTCTGCCATATATAAAGCTTCTTTATTATTTTTTAATTGATAATATCTAAGTAAAAACATTATTTTATGTGGAGTTGGAAATTTAGGTGCAGTCCCAAACCCTCCATAAAGTTCATCAAAACTATTTAAAAGTTGATTATATCCATTATCTAAATTCTTAAAACTTAATTTAGAAACATAAGCTTTATTAACAAAATATCTATCAAGTTCAGAAAGTATACTTTCACTTGAAGATACTATTTTGTCTTTATTTTTTTCCCATTCATTAGATACAGCTGTTAAAATATCCATAAGTCCTGGCATATTATATCTTGAATGTTTAGGAAAATAAGTACCTGCATAAAATGGTTTCTGATCTGGAGTCATTAAAATGGTTAAAGGCCATCCTCCATGACCATTAAGAGCCTGACATACTGTCATATACACACTATCAACATCTGGTCTTTCTTCTCTATCTACTTTAATTGCTATAAAATTTTCGTTCATATATTTAGCTACTTCATCATCTTCAAAAGACTCTTTTTCCATTACATGACACCAGTGACATGTGCTATATCCTATACTTAAAAAAATAGGTTTATTTTCTTTTTTAGCTTTATCAAAAGCTTCTTCACTCCATGCATACCAATTGATTGGATTATAAGCATGTTGAAGAAGATATGGACTTTTTTCTTTTATTAAGTTATTTGATTTTCTATTATTGATAAAATCACCTCATTAATTTTATTTTCTTATATATAGTTTTTTCTTAACTTTAATTTATTATGTAAAAAAATAATTAAATCCTATTTATTTTCATATGTTAAATATAAATAAAATCGATGTAGTTAATACTTAATTTAACTACATCGATTTCATTTTATATATCTTATATTTATTTTACTATAATAATTATTTGATTTTTTCTCCGCAATATGGACAATATTGAAAGTTATACTCTAATCTTTTACCACAATTACAACATACCTTTGGTTCATAATAATCATCATAATATATATTATTTGTTTTCTTAAAATCCCAATAAGTTAATTCGATATCTTCTCCATTTTCAATAGCTTTACCTTTCTCCTTTGGTATACTATATATTGAAGCACAATTATTACATACTACATAATAGCTTTCATTCCATTTTAAAAAAGGAATAAAAAAGAAATGAAAATAATCATAATTCTTTACTAATCTTCCTATAACAGTTGTATTACATTTTTCACAAACTATATTATTTAAAACTTTTATTTCTATATCTTTATTTTCTATTCCAAATATACCTATAAAAAACATATTTTCACAATCCTCAATATATATTATTTTTAGCTATTCACTTTCATATATAACCATTAACTTCTATAAAGCGAATTCATTTATATTATAACATATTAAGAATTTATACATATACTATTTTATAATTAATTATTTAGGAGACAAATGTAAATGTTAAATGAAAATGATGATACTTATAAAGATGATAATGAATCTTTAAATTATGAATTTTCCTCTATTCCATATGAATATTTTAGTAATCAAAGAACCCCATTTATTCCTGGAGGCAAATTTCCAGGTGGAGGAAATATGCCTCCAGGAATGCCACAATCACCGCCTCCAAATTATATTCCTAGTAAAAAAGATAATGGAGTACAAAAATTAAGTAAATCTCAAGATAGTCCTCAAGCTAAAGCTGTTAGTCCAAACTCAATACGATTTTGTCTTTTTAAATATACTTATATTTGGGAAACAAATGGTAAAAGCTATTGGGCATTCTTATTTAATGTTGATAAACGTTCTATATCTGGATTTAGATGGTTGGGAAGATATTGGGTTTATTTTGGATTAGATTTAAAAAGAATCGATTCTTTCATATGTTACAGATCTGATTTAATATCTAATTGTGAGAATTGTAGAAATTCTATAAATAATGACATACAATTTCAAAATAATAAGCAAGAATATTCTTTAAATGAAATTAGGCATGTATATACTAAAACTTTAGCTTCTATTGATATCCCTGAAGTTAAAGAGGATTTTAAAAATCAAACTATAGGTTATATAGATGATACCCCAATTACTACAGAAGTACCATGTGTAAAGTTTAGAAATATTAGTTATAGAATTACATTAGAATTATCATATCCTAGTAACTATGATGATGATTTAAAAACTAAAATAAATTTATTAGCTAATGAGGCTAGTAATAATACTTATGAAACAATTTTTTCAACTCGAAATAATGATGAGAGCTCTAATCCACTTGAAGTATTTAATTCATCTATAGGACTAATTCCAGAAGCTCTTAAATCTTTTTCTGATTCATTTAATTCTAAATTTAGAGAATTGAATTTATCTAAAGATCGTTCTAGTGAAATATCTTATTATATTAGAGAAGAAAAAATTAATGATAATTGGAAATATTATTATAAAGATTCTTTCTTTTAATATCATTTGTTAAAAATTAAAATTCAAAAATCTCATGTTAAATTAAAAATATTATGACATGAGATTTTTAATTTAAAATTGAGTATAAACGATGTTTTTCTAAATTATATATTTTATATCATTAACTACATATTATTAAAATATAATAAAATAACTATATTTTAACAAATATCGATATTTTAATATCAATAAAAGTTTAAACTATTATGAATAATTTTTAGGAGTTAAATATGAATAATATACGTGATTGTAATTTATACTATGATCCAACTCCAGCTAACTATTTAATTGAATATAGAGGTAACTTCAAAGAAAAAATTGATAAGATATCATATGCTTGTGGTGATATAATTAATGAAACTCTTGGAGTTATAGCAGTTAATCCTTCTGATTTAACTCGACTTTTAAATGAGGTACCTGAAATTATATTTGTTGATTTTAGATCTATGTTTATACTTCAAGATATTTCTCCAAGTGCTGTTGATAATATAAGTACTATTAAAGTCAATCCTTATTTAAATTTAACTGGTAAAAATGTATTAGTTGGAATTATTGATACCGGTATAGACTATTTAAATCAAGAATTTATTAGAGAGGATGGGACATCAAGAATTGTTAGCATTTGGGATCAGACTATTAGAAGCTCTTCTCAGAATTCTGCTCCACTTTATATTGGCACAGAATATTCTAATGAACAAATAAATAATGCACTTAATGCTCGTACCAACAATCAGGACCCTTATCAGATTGTCCCTTCAAAAGATGATATTGGGCATGGAACTCAAATTGCAGGAATTATTGGTGCTAGAGGGTATAATCCTCAATTTCAAGGAATAGCTCAAGATTGTGAATTTGTTATTGTAAAACTATTGGAATCTGCAAATTTTAAGCAAAAATTAATTGAAAATAGAGTTAAACCTGTACCTATTTATAATACTTCAGAAGTTTTATCTGCAATAGAATATATAAAAAATTTCGCTATAAAATCTAAAAAACCTATAGTTATATGTTTAGGGGTTGGAAGTACTGAAGGTAGTCATGATGGTATGAATTTAATTTCTAGATATGTATCATCTATTGCAAGTCTAAGAGGAATAGCTGTAATAACTGGTGTAGGAAATGAAGGGGATTCACAAGGACATGCAACAGGTTATATAAAAAACGTAAATGATGTAAAAACTGTAGAACTAAAAATACCTAAAGAACTTAAAGCATTTTCATTTAATATTTGGGTACGAAGGCCAAATAGAGCTTCTTTAACTGTAATTTCTCCAACTGGCGAATCATCTAAATTAATAGAATCAAAGATAGATAAATTTCAAACGTTTAATTTTGTCTTTGTAAATACAGCCTTAAGTGTTAGATACTATACGCCTGACTATTATACTGGTCATGAAGTTATAAATGTTAATTTTAATAATATAAAACCTGGTATATGGAAATTTGAATTATTAGGAGAATATATAACTGATGGTAGATATGACATTTGGTTACAACCTAAAATTACTTTACCAGAAAATACAATATTTCTTGAATCAAATCCATTTAATACATTAACAATACCTTCAACAGCTTTTAATACTGT
Organism: Clostridium weizhouense; assembly: GCF_019431045.1. Classification (GTDB taxonomy): domain Bacteria; phylum Bacillota; class Clostridia; order Clostridiales; family Clostridiaceae; genus Clostridium; species Clostridium weizhouense. Next base: position 240,286 of record NZ_JAHXPT010000003.1, read on the forward strand.
TACTGTAGCTTATTATGGTTCTGATAATTCTTTAATTGCTTCTTCAGGAAAAGGATTTAATACTAATGTTAATACTACAATAAATCCTGATATTGCCACTATAGGAATTAATATTTTAACAACTCAGGTTTCAGGTGGAACTACTTTAATATCTGGAAGTTCTGCTGCTACAGCAATAGTAGCAGGTGCTTGTGTACTTTTATTAGAATGGGCAATTATAAATGGAAATGATCCAACTATGTATTCAAAAAAAATTAGGAGTTATTTTATGCATGGAGCTTATAGAAATAAAATATTTACTTTTCCAAATCAAGAAATTGGTTACGGAGATTTTGATTTATTAGGAACATTTGATTTTATTAGTAGATCCTATAGAACTTCTAGAAATACATATGATAAATTTATTGAATATTATTCAAATAACTTATTTATAAGAATTCCAAAAAAAATTATGGAGGGATTTTATGAAAAGAGACGATAATATCACTAAAAATATTTTTAGTGATATAAATTTTGATAATTATATCATCCAATATGAAGGAGATATAATTCAAGAGGTTTCAAAAGAACCTAATTATTATGTATTATTAATTAATGATAAATATGCAATAATATCTGTACCCAAAAATGTAGAACCATTTGATATTGCCGCTAAATTTTCTTCTGTTGTATATGTAAAACCTGCTGAAATGTATACTCTTGAAGAGATTTCACCACTTGAAGCTTCTCAAGCTAATTTTTTACAATTAGAGTTACCCTTAAATTTAACAGGAAAAGGTGTTAATATAGGAATAATAGATACTGGAATTGATTATTTATGTGAAGAATTTATGGATTCAAATGGTCAAACAAGAATTGAATACATTTGGGATCAGACAATAAATAGCAATAATGTAGACGATAGTATACCTTTTGGTAGTGTCTATACAAAAGCACAAATAGATGAAGCTATAAAGGCATATAAGGAAGGAAAATCTCCATATGAAATAGTTCCTTCAAAAGATGAAATAGGACATGGAACAAATATGTCCGGAATAATAGGCAGTACTGGAAAAAACCCTAATTTAAAAGGTGTTGTTCCAGAATGTAATTTTGTAGTTGTAAAATTGATACAAGATGATTCTTTTAAAAAACAATTTAATGTAGATATACCCGTATATAATATAACTTCTATTTTTGCGGCAATAGAATTTTTGTATAGATATTCTCTACGTATTGCTAAACCAATAGTTATGTATCTACCACTAGGTAGTAGTTTAGGGAGTCATACTGGAAATGATATTTTAGGAAAATATTTAGAATCAATTTCATCAAATAGTGGAATTGCTATTGTTACTGGTACAGGAAATGAAAGAAATAAGAGAGGCCATGCTTCTGGTATAATTCCTGTTGCTGGTGGATTAAATGTAATGGAGATAGATGTAGACCCTACTCAAAAAAATTTATGGCTTGAAGTTTGGGTACCATCTCCAAATGTAATGTCTATAGATATAATCTCTCCTTCTGGAGAAAATAGTGGTGTAATGAATGCTTTAATTAATTCTACTGAACTTTATACTTTTATATTTGAAAAAACATCGATAAAAGTTAATTATTATTTACCTGAAGAATTTACTGGTGATGAATTAATTCGTATTAGATTTTATAACATACAAGCAGGCATATGGAAAATTAGGTTAATAGGAAATTATGTTTTAGATGGAAAATTTGATGCTTGGTTACCACAAGATGGTATTAAACATAGAAACACTGGCTTTGGAGGTTCAGATCCATATAATACAATCACAAATCCGGGTAATTCAGAATATTTGCTTACTGCTGCTGCTTACAATCAGAATAATAATAATATTGTAAATTATTCTGGAATGGCACCTATAGATGATTTCGTAGGTAAGATTGATGTTGCAGCAGGAGGAGTAAATGCTTTAACTGTAGCTCCAAATAATAATGTTGCAACTGTTAATGGTACAAGTGTATCAGCAGCTATATTGGCTGGAGCTTCTGCAATGTTACTTGAATGGGGAATTGTTAATGGTAATTATCCTTATATGTATTCTCAAGGTATGAAAGCTTTTATTGCTAGAGGTACTCTTAAAAGAATGGGAGATATATATCCTAACCAACAATGGGGATATGGAATCTTAAATATATTAACAATGTTCCAAAATATGACATAATAATTAAATAAAAGGAATATCTTTTTAAGACATTCCTTTTATTTATATGAATTCGTACATATAATATTAATAATTTAATTATATAATGGTGATTCATCTTTATCAGATTGAGACATTCGTTCCGCATAATCATCAATACGTTGTATAATTTCTTCTGTAGTATAATTAGATGAATCATTTTTATTTTTAATTTCTTCTACAATTACTGGTTGTTGAGAAGAATAATTTTTTAAAGATTCTTCTTCTGCAAGTTGTTTCATTGTATTATAATAGCTTGAAGAGATTAATTTTCCGTCATTACCTAAATTAAATCCGTCTATTACTCCATTCACAACCATAGTTCCATTGCTGTTTAAATAATACCATGATCCATTTATTAATTGCCATCCAGTCTTCATATAACCATAAAAATCAAAATAATACCAATTATTATCTATTAATTGCCATCCAGTTAAATAAGAATTTCCCTGTGCATACCACCAACCAGTAGAATCTTCTTTCCATTCTGCATTTGTTGCTGTTGGATTTATTCCTAATATTGTTACAGATACTAATAATCCAGCAAATATTTTTTTAAAATTTATCATTTACTTTCCCCCTTAAAGTATATAGTTATTTAATTATACATCCGAAGGATATATTTTACAAGTAATACAATTGTATACACAAAAACAATTAATTCTTGCTCATTTTAACTTTATATTTTCTTTAAATTGTATAAAGTCATTTAAAATATCTTTATTATTTTCTAAAAACATATTTAATAAATTTATATTTTCAACAGTTTCAAATCCTATTACATGTTCTATTAATTCAGTCTCTATAAGTACTTCTTCTTTACCACCTAAAAAGGTTAGAAAATCTTCTATAATTTTATGCCTATCTAAAAGATATTTTCCTAAGCTTGCTCCATCTTTTGTAAGCTCTATAGCACCATATTTTTCATAGTTTATAAGTGATAATCCTTTAAGTTTTTTCATCATTTTAGATGCTGAGGAATCTCTTACATTTAACATTTCAGCTATTTTCTTTAATCTTATAGTTTTATCTTCTATACTACATCTATATATCATTTCTAGATAATCTTCCATTGCTGGAGTAAGCAATTTTCTTGTTAAATTTATATTTTCATATCCTCTTACTGTGTGAAAACCACGTTGCATTTTATCACCGCCAATATTTTTTATATTTATTTTAATTTATGAGTATCACTTCTTAATTATTTCTCATATGTTAGTTTAGAGAAAGATTTTTTTCTTTAAACTAACTCTTTATAATATTGAAAATTTAGTCATAATTTTTCTTCTGATGTTGGCTTAGAGAAAAATTGTTTCCTTAAACTAAATTTTTACGCTTAATATAATTTTTTATTTAAAAAGGAGGTAATTATCATGAATGATAATTATTTAAATAATATAATTCCACTTAACTCTCTTCCTATAGGAGAAAAATGCAAAGTAAACCATCTTGTTGCTAATGGAATAATTAGAAGAAGATTTTTAGACCTTGGTTTAATAAATGGTACAGAAGTAGAATCTCTAGGGCAAAGTCCATCTGGAGATCCTATAGCTTATTTAATAAGAGGTGCTGTTATTGCTATAAGATCTGAAGATGCTTCAAAAATTCTTGTTGAAACAATTTAGTTATATATCTGATAACTATTAAATTTTTTTATAAAATAACTAAATTTAATAATAAATTTAATCAATACTATAAAGGAGCTTTTTAATGGGTTTGACTAATCAATCTACTGGTACTAATGCTTTAGATAAAGAACTTAAGATTAATAGAACGTCTAAAGATAATAAAGTAATTGCACTTGCTGGAAACCCTAATGTTGGTAAAAGTACAGTTTTTAATAATTTAACAGGATTAAATCAGCATACTGGAAATTGGCCTGGCAAAACAGTAACTAATGCAACTGGTAAATATGTTTATAATAAAAAAGAGTTTACTTTAGTAGACATTCCAGGAACATATTCACTTATGGCTAATTCAGTTGAAGAAGAGGTTGCCAGAGATTTTATATGCTTTGGCAACCCTGATGCTACAGTAGTTATTGTTGATGCTACTTGTCTTGAAAGAAATTTAAATCTTGTTCTGCAAACACTTGAAATTACAAATAATGTTATTGTTTGTGTAAATTTAATGAATGAAGCTAAAAGAAAGGGTGTTATTATAAATATACAAAATTTATCTTCATTATTAGGAGTTCCAGTGGTTGCCACAAGTGCAAATATTGGAGAAGGTTTAGATGAACTTAAAAAATCAATTTATGATTTAACTTTTAACAAAGTAACTAAAACTCCAATAAAAATTAAATACAGTGATACTATAGAAAAAGCTATTTATTTAATAGAAGATAAACTAAATCCAATATTACAAGATAAAATAAATACTAGATGGGTTTCTTTAAAATTACTAGAAAACGATGAAAATTTATTAAACTCGATAAATAATTATTTAGGATTTAATATATCCAAAAATAAAGAGATTTTAAAAACTATTTCTGATGCAAGAGACGTTTTAAAATCTAATGGATTAGATAATCAAACTTTTAGAGATGAAATAGTAACAACACTAATAATCAAAGCTGAAAACATAAGTAAAAATGTAGTATCATTCAGTTTAGAAAAATATAATGATTTTGATAGAAAAATAGATAAGATATTAACTTCAAAAAAATTTGGAATTCCTATAATGATATTACTATTAACAATTATTTTTTGGATAACAATAGAAGGAGCAAATGTTCCATCAGAAATATTAGCTAATTTTTTATTTAAAATACAAGATAAACTAACAGCATTTTTTATTTCAATTGGTGCTCCAGTTTGGATTGAAGGAATTTTAATTCAGGGCATGTATAGAACACTAGCTTGGGTAGTCTCTGTTATGCTTCCTCCAATGGCCATTTTCTTTCCTCTTTTTACATTGCTTGAAGATTTAGGATATTTACCTAGAGTTGCTTATAATTTAGATAACTTTTTTAAGAAATCTTGTGCTTGTGGAAAACAGGCTCTTACAATGTGCATGGGGTTTGGATGTAATGCTGCTGGAATAATAGGTTGTAGAATTATAGATTCTCCTAGAGAAAGACTTATTGCAATAATTACCAATAATTTTGTTCCTTGTAATGGTAGATTTCCGACCCTTATTGCAATAATCACAATGTTTTTTGCTGGAATGTTTATAGGACCTTTTCAATCAATAGCATCTACTATAATATTAACTTGTGTAATAATTTTAGGTGTATTTATGACTCTTACTATATCTAAAATACTTTCAAAAACTATTTTAAAAGGCGTTCCTTCTTCATTTACTCTAGAATTACCACCTTATAGAAAGCCCCAAGTTGGTAAAATTATAGTTAGATCAATATTTGATAGAACTTTATTTGTTCTTGGTAGAGCTATAGTTATTGCTGCTCCTGCTGGAATTGTTATATGGATAATGGCAAACATAAATATAAATGATATTAGTATTTTAACTCATTGTGCAACATTTCTTAACCCTTTTGCAGATCTTATTGGTTTAGATGGATATATATTAATGGCATTTATATTAGGATTTCCTGCAAATGAAATAGTGATTCCAATAATTATTATGAGTTATATGTCTACAGGTAGTATGCTAGAATTAGAAAGTACATCTGAACTTTATAATTTACTTACTAATAATGGATGGACATGGCTTACTGCTGTATGTGTTATGCTTTTTTCTCTTATGCATTGGCCTTGTAGCACTACATGTCTAACAATAAAGAAAGAAACTCAAAGTTTAAAATGGACCGCAATATCTTTTTTAGTTCCTACAATTACTGGTATAGTTATTTGTTTCATATTCACTACTACAGTTCGCTTACTTGGACTTGCTTAATAAAGTAAATATATATGTTGAAAGTTTAAATCTTTAACAAAAAATATACAATTATTTAATAAAGCTATATATGAAAAAATCCAATGTGAAAAATTTCACTTTGGATTTTTTGATTTTTAACTATTCTTTAATTTAAAGCATAGCTTTATATTTAATTTTATTTTATTAACAAAATCCCTAATATATATAATATATAAACATGTAGAGGGTAATATAAATAGAATAAATATTTCATTCCTCTACCCTTTTTATCATTGTATAATAACATAAATGGTAATGCTCCTATCATAATCCATTGATAGTTTGATAAAAAGCTATTACTTAAGCTATAATCTCCATGAGCATTAACTATATATATAAATAATGTAAATAATGTATATGCTATGAATAAAGCTACTTTTTTATCTCTACATAGGTATAAAATTACTCCTAGAGCAACCCATGCTATGCCACCTTCAACTAAAAATGGTGTAGGAACTAATAAGAAAACTAATTGAACTATACTTGGTGGTAAAACAAATAATATAGATACTACTACTATTCCTAATAATGATGGAATAATAATTAATGACAATCCCAAAGCCATATGTTTAGACGATTTTTCATCCTTAAATCTTTTTATAAATTCTATTCCTTGTAAATAAAGTGTAGTTAAAAATAATGTAGCAAACATATTATTAATTATAGGCATTCCAGTTGGATGAGGTACAACTTTTTGTACTAAAGAATTCCCTAATCCCATAATTATAGACCATAAATATAATCTTATAATATATTTCTTTCTATTACTTGTATGATAAAATCCTTCTACTACCATAAATATAAATAAAGGTGCTACTATTCTTCCTATCCAGTGAAACCATATTGGAACATTCATTGTAGTTGGCATAAAGTATGCAATATGGTCAAATGTCATTAATATAAGAGCTAATATTTTAATGGTAAATCCATCAAATCCTTCTTTAAAAAGTTTCATAATAATTCCCCTAACATTTTCAATTTCTATTTAGTCTTATAGTCTTATAGTGTTATAATAATTTCAGTTCCTCTTCCTAATTTACTTTCAATTTCTATATCTCCATCATGATTATTTATTATCTCTTTTGATATAGCCATCCCTAGGCCAGAACCTTTATGAGCTTCTCCAGTATTAGTTCCTCTATAATATCTATCAAAAATATGATTTAAATCTTTCTTACTTATTCCATTTCCATTATCTTTTATTACAATTGTTATCTTATCTATTTTGGTTAATTCTATTTTGATAGAAACATCTTCTTTATTATGAACTATTGCATTAAAAATTAAGTTAGTTAAAGCTCTTTTTAAGAGTATGGCATCTACTTCTTTCTCTATAACATCTATATTAGTTGTAAAATCTATATCTCTATTTTCATATCTACTATCATTTAATATATCAATTATTATTTCTCTAACTAATGCTACTAAATTAGTATTTTGTTTATTTAAGGTTACAGCATTATTTTTTAATCTTGTTGATAAATTAAGTTCATCTACAAGCTCTTTTATATATTTAGATTTACTATATATTATTTCTGTATAATCTTGAATTTCCTCTTTTGAAAATTCATAATCTTTGTCACTAATAATTTCTGCATACCCTTGAATAGATGCTAATGGTGTTTTTATATCATGTGTTATATTAGCTAGCCATTCTTCTCTCATTAATTCAAGCTCTTTTCTTTCTATTTCATTTCTTCTTAATGTATCAGATAAATCATTTATATTTTCAAATACCTCTTTATATATGCCGTTATTTTTTGTATATAAAGTATAATTTCCATTTGATAGTATATCTATATTTCCGATTATTTCTGATATAGGTTTAGTTAATTTTCTGCTAAATAAATATCCAAATATTAAAGCAATTAAAGCATCTATAATGAGTGTCACAATTACTATTATTTTTATTTGATATATGGCTGCATTTAAAGAGTAATTTATTGTTACCCTATCTGCATATGAACTAGGTAAGGCCAAAATTATATTTATATGACTATTAGTTAAATCTTTTTCTAAAACAAAATTTACATAAGGTCTTTCTTTATATTTATAGGTATTAACTATATCAAAAGGAGTGTACTTCTTAGGTACTCCTTCTGGCATATTTATACTATATATTTCTTCACCATAATCATTTAAGACTTGTATCCAAGCACCTAGCTTTTCTAATAAATTAATTCCATCTTCTGATACAATTAAATTTCCATCTTTTTCGTACATATATTGCTCAAAATCTCTTGCAAATGTTTCTGGACTATTTAAATTTTTATTGTTTTTTATATTTTGAAAACCAGATAAATAAAGGCCTAATATAGTCATAATGTTTAGTATTACTACTAATATAACAACTGCAACAATAGTGAATATAAATTTTCCAGTCACCTTCCACTTCATTTTTAATCTTCCTTTACAGATAATTTATATCCAAGACCTTTAACTGTAATAATATATTTAGGCTTAGACGGATCATCTTCTATCTTTTCTCTTATCTTTCTTATATGAACCATTATAGTATTGTCAAAACCTATATAATCTTCTCCCCATACTTTATCACATAATTTTTCTTTACTTATAATTTGATTCTGATTATGTGCTAATAAAGATAATATTTTAAATTCCTTAGCTGTTAATTCTATCGTTTTTTCACCTTTTGTTATTTCTGCTCTATTTTCATTTAATATATATGGGCCAAATTTTATTATTTTTTCTTTGTTCTCTATATCATTAGTTTTATTAGTATAATTTGCTCTCCTTAAATGAGCCTTTATTCTAAAAGCAACTTCTTTTGGACTAAATGGTTTAGTTATATAATCATCTCCACCAATAGCAAATCCTAATATCTTATCTAGTTCCTCTGTTTTAGCTGATAGAAATAATATAGGTACATTAGAATTATTTCTTATATTTTTACATATTTCATAACCTTCCCCGTCCGGAAGCATTATGTCTAATATAACTAAATCAGGTTTTACTCTTTCAAATTCATCTATTCCTTCTTTCATAGTCTTTGCTGTATATATTTCACTAAAACCCTCTTTTTTCAATACTGTTTCTAATAATTTTAAAATTTCAATTTCATCATCTACTATTAATATTTTCTTATCCATATTTAACTCCTGTTCTTTATTTATCTAAATTTATAATATTACTTATATTTTTTATAGGTAATATTATAATATCGGATAAACTCTTTTATTTCTTAAATTAATAAAGTATTTATTTAAATTAAAGTCTAATTAACTTTAAAAATTAATTAATACTATGTAAACTATTATCATTTTACACTAATAGTAGATATTATAAAATGCATTTACAATTAAAGTCTCTTACTATTTGTGAAATTTTTACAAGCTATTAAAGGTAATGTAATTATTAATATTATTGATATAATAACTGATAATATTCTATACATAAATGGAATTTGATTACTAACCATTAATTGACTCATCATAGCCCAATTAGGAGTTAGTGCTATAAAGTTTAATAATGATTTTGATGCCCATCCTTGAAGAAAGAATGGAATTGCCATAATTGCTCCCCCTAATATAAAAGGCATTACCGATGATTTAAATGCTGATGATAAAGTTAATCCTATTTGTGCAAATAAGAATGAACCTAGTATTATAGATGCTATAACAATTAAATACATTTGCAATATTGTAATATCTGATCCAGTATTTTTAAAATACCATAAGCTTTTAATTGGCTCATTTAAATTTTTAAATCCTTCAAGTACAAATGCTCTTAAACCTATAATTAATGCAAATGAACCATTAATTAAAGATAAAGCTATTCCACCTGCTATACCTTTTGCTATAGCTATATATTTTTTACCATTCTTTGTTGTATTTATTAAACCAACCATGTTAGATTCATATTCTTTTGTATAATTTCCCGATATAACTATAAACATTACTAATCCAATAAGTGGAATTGATCCTTCTATCTTATAAAATATATCTGCATAAGTTTCTAATATTTCAAATTTTCTTATTAAAATAAATCCAAAAGCTAATAAAAATCCCCAAAGTATTAAAACACTTTTTTTACTTAATATTTTTCTTAATTCTGCTTTTACTAAATTTGTCATATATTACACCTCTTTTGCATTTTCTAAGTCAAAATAAAACATATAAACATCTTCAAATCTTGCACATGTTGGCTCTACATTTCTTTCATTTGGCGCTGTATCTGATACCACTCTTAATATAGTTGAATTAATATCTCTTTGAATGCTTACAACCTTATATTTATCTTGAATTCTATTAAATTCATCTTCATCATTAACTATTATGTTATACACTTTATTATTCATATCTGATAATATTTCTTTATGAGTACCTTTCATAAGAAGTTCACCTTTTTTTATCATTATAGTTTCTTTGGCTACTGATTCTATATCTGATATTATATGAGTTGAAAGTATTATTATTTTATCTCTTGATATCTTAGCTATTAGATTTCTAAACCTAGTTCTTTCTTGTGGATCTAGTCCTGCTGTGGGTTCATCCAAAACTATTATTTTAGGATCATTTAATAAAACTTGTGCTATACCAACTCTTCTTTTCATTCCACCTGAAAATTTACCAATAGCCTTATTTCTTACATCATAAAGACCAACTAATTCTAATAATTCATCTACTCTACTATTTAAATTTCTTCCACGCATTCCTTTTAATGCACCAACATATTTTAAAAACTGTTTTGCTGTAAAATTTTTATATACTCCAAATTCTTGTGGCAAATAACCAATAATATCTCTATATTTATCATCTAGTTCAAATATGTTCTTACCGTTATAACATATTTCTCCTTTATCTGGTTTTATAAGAGTTGTTATTTGCTTCATTAAAGTTGTTTTACCAGCACCATTTGGTCCTAATAATCCATAAACTCCATTTTCTAATGTTACTGTTATACCATAATTAGCTTTTTTTCTTCCATATATTTTTGTTAAATCTTTTATTTCTAATTTATTCATAATTAATTCCTCCAATTATCTATTTATATATTTTGTTCTGCTTATTCCAAAGCATAATGTAGTTGAAACTATAAAAATTACTATTAATACAATTATTATTAGATTTACAATACTAACTCCGTGCCCAAGTATACTAACTTCTCCCATATAACTTGCAATTATATTTTTAAAACTAAATATCAAATCATAATAGTTACCATATAAAAATACTGAAAGTATTATTGACGGCATAAATTTTATCGTTGTTATCACCTTTCCTAAAACGATAAACAATCCAAAAACGCTTATTGAACTTATAGATGATGTGCTTATGAATGAACAGAACATTGATACCATAGCCCATCCCTCAAACATTAACAATGCTATTATAATGTTTGTTAATACGTATTGATTTATTGTTGGATTTCCATTTAGCATTGCTATATTATCAACTATTCTAAATGCTTCTAAATTTCCATTGATAGGTGAACCATACTCAATATAAGTTATAATAAATGCTACTGATAAATATATACTATAAATTACTATAGGAATTAAAAATGAAACTATTATCTTAGCATTTAATGCTTTCTTTTTTTGTTTTGATGAAAGTATAATATCTTTTACTGATGATATTATTTCATCAGTATATAGATTAGATATTATTATCATTATGATAACAAGCATTGCTATATTTATAAGTGGATTTGTTGCTCTATAGCTAAACACTTGCCAAAATCCTATATCTTCATATTTTGAACTTTTTAAATTATCAATTTTTTCTTTAGCGATTGAAGTTAATGTTTTTGAAAATTCATCTCCATCATTTTTCTGATTAACCATATCCTCTAAAACTGATAATTTAATATCGAATTTTTCATTAGCTATTTCTAACTTGTCCTTATTATCTTGAATATATCCTTTTTGTTCATCTATATAAGAATTTTCTATTTCTAACGTTGGTTTAATAAATGACATTATTAATAATGTAAAAGTTAATATTACTAATGAAATTATCATTCCTTTAGATTTAATTAATTTTTTAATTTCCCAGCTTATCATTTTTTGTCCTCCATTTCTGTTTTCCTTTCCTGTCTATGTTTATATATTAATATCTTAAGCTTATATAAATATAACCTTAACCTTAAATCATCCTTAATTAATGGTTACTAGCATATTATTAGTAAAAAAATCTCTATAATCTTAGATTTTATCAGACTTTTATGATTTGAAAACTCCATAATTTATCTAAAAAAAAATCGAGTAGGTGGCAGATAAAATAACTATCTACCTCCTACTCGATTAGGCATAGTGCTAATTTTTTAAAATTTCTATATATTCATTAAATTGAAAAATTCATATATAATCCTTCTACTTTTCCCCAATCAATAACGTTCCAAATATTTTTAACATAATCTGCTCTTAAGTTTTGATATTTTAAGTAGTACGCATGTTCCCAAACATCAATACATAATATAGGGATAAAGCCATTACTTAAAGGATTGTTTTGATTTAATACACTTGTTACAGATAATTTTCCATCTTTATCTTTAACTAAAAATCCATATCCTGATCCAAATTGTCCTATTGCAGCATTGCTTATTTCAGTTTTTAAATTTTCTAAATTTCCAAAAGTTTTATTTATTTCATCTAATAATTCTCCTTCTGGAGCTTTTTTAGGGGTTGGAGAAAGAACAGAAAAATATAAATTATGATTAAATACTCCTCCACCTTGATTTATTACTCCTTGTCTAATTCCTTCAGGTATAGATTCTGTATCGGATAATATTCTTCCTAATGATTTTCCATTAGTAAAATCTTCATGACCTTCTAAAATCTTATTTAAATTAGTTACATATGTTTGAAGATGTTTATTATAATGTATATTTATTGTCTCCTTATCTATATATGGTTCTAAAGCATCATAAGCATATGGTAAATCAATTTTATTAAACATAAATATCTCTCCTTCAATTAAAATATTTTATTTCTTTTTAATATAGTATGGATAAATAATCTCTTTTTTATAATATAATATTTTTAATTTATAGGATAATTATAACATAAATTTAAAATAATCAATAGTATTTATTAATTAATTTTAATTGTTTATTGATAAATATAATATAATTATATTTATCAATAAAATATACAAATAAATTTTATAGTCTAAATTACGATTAGCTTAAAGCTAAAAGTGTAGAGTAACTAATATTAAACTATATTAGTTACTCTACACCGTTATTTAATAGTATTTAATTATTCTAATCATATTGTTTTACTACTTTGTTGTCTTTAATTAATTTTGCTATACTGCCTTATCCTACATTACTTGAAACTCTATATACATTCCCAGTATTAATTCTGCTAGAACACAATCTGATTCAATATAAAACCCATAAATTTCTTCTGATATAGCATAATATCTTTTAATACATATATTTAATTTTTTTATTAAATTTATTATAAAGATTTATCATATCTGGTTCATTAGAATAAAGATGTATTTTATTTATAGGAATCCATTTAACTCCACTATTTTCATCTTCTTTAACAATAAGTTCTTCACTTTCATCACATTCTAAAAGATAAGCGATCGATAAATGTAAGTGAGGTGAAACATACTTTCCATTTTTAAAATGTCCTATGACAGGTAAAACATCTAAAGATAATATATCAGAAGTAACTGATGTTACATTCTTAATTCCAGTTTCTTCTTTAGCTTCCTTTATTGCAACATAAAGTAAATCATTATCACCATCAGCGTGTCCACCGGTCCAAGCCCAAGTTTTATAAATATTATGATGAATCATTAATACCTTATCTCTATTTTTATTTACTATATATCCAGAACTTGTGATATGTGCTAGAGGATTTTCTCTTGTAAGTATATTATTATATGCTTTAATACACTGTAAAATTAATTCTTTATCTTTTAATTCTTGTTCATTATATGGTATATAACTTTCTATTTGTTTAACCCAGTTCATAACTGCTCTCCTTATATATTGTATCTTAGTATTATAATTAATACTTTATTATTACTTCTTAATATTAATTATAAAAAGATTTTTTATTTAAATATTTAATAAGTTCTCCATTAGAAGAGGTTTTCCATAATAAATAATCAACTATAAATGTTTAAATTATAGTTTCCCAATTAACATATTTTCACTCCATTCATAGGTATATAAGTTTATTTTATTATAAAGTACTTATATTAATTAATAATACAACTTAATCTTTTATATTTAAATAGCACTATACTATTTAAATATAAAAACTTCAATAAATTCTACCAAATATAACAAATAAAAGTTATAATATTATTTATTATAACTTTAGGAGGTAAAATTTATGACACAAGTAGTGCAAAGAGGTTTTGTTTCTTCAGATAAAATTGAATTTAATGATAAAAATTTAGGACTTTTAAAAGAAGCACAAACTGATATATGTTTTTTATTAAACCGTGGATATGGATTAGATAAAACAATTGAATTTATAGGTAATCATTTTCTATTTTCAGCAAGACAAAGATTAGCATTAAAAAGAGTTATATCTTCACAAGAAAATATTAAAATAAGAGAAAAGAGTGAAGTTAAAAACTCATATAAAGATAGCATAGTACATATTGATGGATTAAATCTAATTATAACATTAGAAGTTGCTTTATCTAATTCTATTATCTTTCGTTCTATGGATGGAACAATAAGAGATTTAGCAGGACTTCGTGGAACTTATAAGCTAATTGATAAAACAGATATTGCTATTAAATTAATTGGTGAAAAATTAAATCAAATGAAAATTAAAAAGGCTATATTTTATCTAGATTCACCTGTTTCTAATACTGGTAGATTAAAAATGAGAATACTAGAGTTACTTTCTAATTTTAATTTTGATTTAGAGGTTTTTCTTGTACCTAATGCAGATGTTATATTAAGTAAATTAGATTATGTTATAACTAGTGATGCAATTATATTAAATACATGTAAAAATTGGATTAACCTAGCTTATAAAATTATAAGTGAAGATTTATGTAATGTTTCATATATTGATTTTTATAGCTAAAAATAGACTATCTCAAAAAACATAGAAAGTTTTTTGAGATAGTCTTTAATTAATTTTTATGCTGCTGTTTTAGTTGCTAATGTATTTGATATATTATTTATTCTTGAAATACTTGCATTTGGTATTGTGTTTTTATTATCATTCTTATTATTTTCTTTACACCAATCTATAAATGCATCTCTTACAATAATATGAGTATCATTTGCTGGATTTGATCCTCCACAGTTTTTAAATGCTGTGAATCCATCTCCACCTGTAGCTAAGAAATCTGGAACTGCTGTTGTTAAAACTTCAGTATCACTTATTGCAGTTCCATCTTCTTTAGTTATATTAGTAATTCTATTTCCAGATGGTAATTTAGAATCATAAGTAAACTTAATTCCTGATACTTGTATACCTTTACCACCATCACAAACTGCTTGTTCTAAAACTGCCTTTAAATCAGATTTTTTCATATTTAATTTATAAATTGTATTATCAAAAGGCATAAATTTCCACATAGTTCCGACTGTAATATCACCAGTTGGAATGTCTATTCTTAATCCACCATTATTTTGAAATCCTACTTGTGCATTAACAGCTTCTCTAGTAACATCAGTTGACCAATTTCCTAATATAGATGATCCGTATGGAGAAAATTCTTGTACTCTAGTAAGATCTTTATCAGTATTTCTTCCAATCACTTCATTAGTTATTGGAGCTGTTCTTTCATTAGAATCTTTTACTATCTTGTCTATATCATTATCAATGTTTGGATTTTTACTCTTATATCCATTTTCATTATCTAAAGCAACATATGATTTTTCATAAGATGGTGTTTCAAACTTAACTTTTTTATCGTTAGTTACTGTTAATTTAGCATTTACATAACCTTTTCCATAAGAATTAGCTATATAAACTGGTATATTAGTCTTTGTAGCAACTGCAGATACTTTTGAGTGAGTATGTCCTCCAAATACTGCATCTACATTTTTAAGGTTATTAGCCATATCAAATACTGGTCCTGTAGCATTATCCCTATTATCACCCTCATGAACTAATACTAAAGTTACATCTGCTAGCTTCTTTTCTTTAATTTCTTGTGCAACTGAATTTATTTCAGTTGTAAGATCTTTAAATTCATAATTTTTTACAAAATCAGGTAAGACAATTGATGGAGTTTCTGTTGTAATACCACCTATAACTGCAATTTTAATTTTGTCTTTAGTTATAATTTTATATGGTTCAAATACTCTTTTCCCTGTTGTTTTATCATAAAGATTACTACAAATTATTGAGTATCCTGCACCTTTCATTGTAGTATTGATTATAGTATCTAGTCCCCAATCAAATTCATGATTTCCAAGAGTAGTTACTTCCATTCCTATTTTAGTCATAACTTCTTGAACTGGAACCCCTTTCATAATGTTAGACGTAGCAGATCCTTGATATAAATCTCCCCCACCAAGAATTAATGTTCTATCTGGATTAGATTTTTTTATATTGTTTAACCTTTCAGCTAAAACTGCTGCTGCTGGATTTCCAGATGAATCTGTTAATGCACCATGAAAATCTGTTATTTCAACAATGTCAAAATTCTTTACATTATCCTGAGCATATGTTATTAATGGAAATCCTGTTAGTAATGTAATTGATAAAGATAATGTAGTTAAAAATGAAATTACTTTTTTAGATTTTAGTAAATTTTTCAAAATAAAATCCCCCTTTTACGTATATTTTGTATTTTTACATAAAAATCCATCAAAGTAATTATATACTATTTTATTCCTATTTTCCATTAAGAAATGTTTAACTAAAACATAGATTTTTTAATTTTATATTTATTCTATTACTTTATTTAAACATATCATTATTAATAACTTGACAAATAATTATTTTAGTACTAATATGCTTTATTTATTATGAAATTATTATTTGTATATGTTTTCTTGTATTTTTTTTATATCTTTTTTATTGTTTAACATATCATTTAATAATCACCTTCATGTAAAGTTATTCTAGTTTATTTTTAACCTTTTCCAAATAATTCTTTTGCTCTACTATATTTTCTTCAAAATTTTCTACTGCATTTTTAGTAAAATTCCCTACTCGTGACATATTTAAAAATTTTTCTTCATTAGTCTTTTTATTCATAATAGATACCTCCTATTTAAATTAGTTTGTTTTTGCTATATTTTAAATATTATTATTCCAAATGATATGAAAATTTATTTCTATATATTTAAAATTTTCAACTTAAATATAGGATATAAATTTTTAGATAAATATAAAACTCCCTCAAAATACAAACATATTTTGAGGGAGCCATTTTATTTTAATTATTGGTTTAATGGGCACCTATATTACATTTTAGTCCTATATTTTCTACTATTTTTTTAAATTTTAACATTGTTTCTTCACTTGGTGTATTAATATCATCTCTTACCATGTAATTTCTTCCTAAACATTCATATTTATTTAAACCAAGTCTATGATAAGGTAATAGATGAATCTCTTTTATATTATTTAAACTTTTAGTAAACTTAGCTATATTTTCTATGCTTTTAATATCACAATTAAATTCTGGAATAATAGGAACTCTAACTATAATATTAGCTCCTAAATCAGACATTAATTTTGCATTTTCTAAAATTAATTTACTACTTGCACCTATATATTTTAAATGCTTATTTTCATCAGTTGTTTTAATGTCTAATAGTATCAAATCAAGCCAAGGCATTACTTTTTCTACTATATTTTTATTTATATAGCCAGTAGTTTCTATAGCAGTATTAATACCTCTGCTTTTACATCCTTTTAATATTTCTAAAGCAAAGTCATCTTGAAGAAGTGGTTCTCCACCTGAAAGGGTTACTCCTCCATTTGATCTTCTAAATTGAACAGACTCCTTATTTAATTCATCTAAAACCTCTTTAACACTCATTTCTTTTCCTGAAATAACAAGTGCTCCTGGATAGCAACTCTCTACACATTCTCCACAATTAATACACTTATCTCTATCTATTCTATTATCAGTATTAAAATTAATAGCATTCATCTTGCATATAGTTTCGCATTTATGACATCCTGTGCAATTTTTTATATTAAAAAGTAATTCCTTATTTTTATTTTGAGATTCTGGATTGCTACACCAAGCACAAGATAATGGACATCCTTTTAAAAATATTATAGTACGTATACCTGGGCCATCATTAACTGAAAATCTTTGTATATTAAAAACTGTTCCTATTTTATTTAAATCCACTTCATTTTTTAGCATAGCTTTTTCCTTTCATTTTATATTTTGGTTCTGTTTTAAAGAAAATTCAAATTATATTTTTATGCTATTTAAAAATTTATTGAATTAGGTGAAAATAAAATTATTTATAAATGTAATTGTAAAAAGTATTATTCTTCCTTAAACTTTCTAACAAAACAGAACCATATTTAAAATTATTTATATAGGCAATTATAAATTTTGTTCTGTTCTTTTTATAATATCCTCTTGTACACCTTTATCTAAACAAATAAATTGAGCACTATATCCTGCAACACGCACTATTAAGTCTCTATATTGTTCTGGATGTTTTTGAGCTTCAAGAAGAACTTTTTTATCAACCACATTAAATTGGATATGCATACCTTTTTTATCAAAATAACTTCTTATTAAAGATCCTAAATTTTTCAATCCATTATCTCCTTGTAAAGAGCCTGGATTAAACTTTTGATTAAATAATGTTCCACTTGGTGCTAAAAAATGTTCTAATTTTGCCACAGAATTTGCAGCAGCAGTTGGCCCATTTATATCTGCGCCTCTAGTAGGAGATACCCCATCTGCTAATGGCTCATATGCATTTCTACCATCTGGAGTTGCACCAACTAAGCTTCCTAAATATACATTATTTGAAACTGGGTATAATCCTGGTATAAATTTTCCACCACGTTGATTTGTATATTTTTCTACTTCTTTACAGTAAATAATTGCTCCTTCACGTGTAAATTCATCTACTTCATCTATATCATTTCCAAACTTAGGAACTCTATTTAAAACTAATTGTTTTATATCTTCATATTCAGATTTTTTAACTGAATCACTCTCATTTTTTCCAAAATTACTATCAACAGCTTCTTTTAATTTTGATAATGTAATTTTATTCTCATCAAATATAAGCTTTTTAATAACCATAAATGAATCACCTACATTTGCAATTCCGACACCTAATGGACCTGAGAAGCGATAATGTCCTCCACCATCTTGAATTGATTTGCCTTTTCCTATACAATCATCAAGCATAGATGATAAAAATGGTAATGGTGCTCTTTCTGCATGTGCAATATCAACACAATTATCTGCTGCAACCATATGGAATACAAAATATTCAGTTTGTTTTTTATAAGCTTCTATAAAATCATCTATATTAGTAAACGAAGTAAATTCTCCTGTTTTAGGTCCAACTTGTTTTCCGTTAATTTTACCATTATTTAAAGCAAGTTCTAATACTTTTGCGAAATTAAAGAATGCTGCATCATACCATCCATCAGTTTTTCCAGGTTTTTGTGGTTCAACACATCCTACAATTGCATAATCTCTAGCATCTTCTATAGTTAAACCTTGATTAATTAAAGTCGGAATTATAACCTCATCATTATAAAATGCTGGAAGTCCAGTTCCTAAACGAGTTAACTCACAAGTTCTAATTAAAAATTCTTCTGGAGCGTTACTCCAAATTCTAACTGAAAGTGATGGTTGAGGTAATTTTAGACTTCCTGTAGCTTCAAGACACATGTAAGATAATTCATTTGTTGCATCTTTTCCTTCTGGGGTTTGTCCTCCAACAATTAAATTTTGGAACATTGAGTATCCACTAAATGCTTTAGTAGTTGTTTCATCACGAACTTTAGTAAGATCATTAAATTTAACCCATAAACAATGAAGAATTTCTGTATTTTCTTCTTTAGTTGCAACTTTATTCTCTATATCTTTTTTATAATAAGGATACATATATTGATCAAAACGAGCTGGTGATATAGCATGTCCGTTTGATTCTAAACTGATAATAGCTTGTACAAGCCAAAAAGATTGACATGCTTCATAAAATGTCTCCGCAGGATTTTCCGGAACTTTATCACATATTTTTGAGATATTTAATAATTCATTTTTTCTATCAACATCGGTTGTTTCTTCTGCTAATTTTTTAGCCAATTTTGAATATCTTTTCGCATAATTTATTGCTGCATTACAAGAAATTATTACTGCATCCCAAAATGCTTTCTTTTTAACATATTCAGGATTACTTTTATCTGCATTATTTATAGCATCTTCAGTCTCTTTAATGATTCCTAAAAAACCTTTTTCTAATACTTTAGCATAATCTACAGATATATGACCTAAACCATTGAAATGATAATTTGCAACTGTAAACACTTTGGTGTTCATTGCATTAATAGTTTCAGCAGACATATAAGAAGAAGCCAATTCACTAACAGTTTTACCTTGCCAATATTTAAATACTTCTTTGAGTTTAGATTTTGTTTCTTCTGGAATTTTAAAAAAGTCTGATGTTCTTTTTTCAAGTTTGTCAAACTCATCAACTAACCATTGATTCGAAAATTCAGGGAAAACTTGACATGATCTAGGATTTTTAGTTAAGCTACCTACAATAAGTTCTCCATCTCTAATCACTATAGGAATTTCATTTAAAATCTTTTCAAGCGCTTTAGCTTTTCTAATAATTATAGGTTGATTTTCTGTTTCCTTAAAAGACTCAGTTAATATTATTGCTCTTTCCGGTTCTATGCATGGAACAGCTGACAGTATTTCTTCTTTTAACTTTTCCACTCTTTTAGTCGGTTTAATAAATCCTTTTGATAAAATATCCATTTTTCTCCCCCTTTATTAGAGCATATTTAAAAATCACTATATTTTTAAATAGTCAATTATGTAGGTTATTCAAAAGAATACGTTTACTACATTTGTTATGTTTAGTAATTTACCTACTTCTTATATACTATAATACAGGTTAATTAGAATATTTTTTAATACTTATATGTCTATTATTATTATAATTTTTTTCCAAATACTATAATAATAAGTATTTTTATGATTTATTATGGTATTTTTTTAACCAT
The DNA here is from genome assembly GCF_019431045.1 of Clostridium weizhouense. Classification (GTDB taxonomy): domain Bacteria; phylum Bacillota; class Clostridia; order Clostridiales; family Clostridiaceae; genus Clostridium; species Clostridium weizhouense. The sequence goes on from NZ_JAHXPT010000003.1 coordinate 261,502, forward strand.
CAACTATACTTTTATGCTATATTTATCTCTATATTCTGAAGGTGTAATTCCTGCAATTTTTTTAAACACTTTACAAAAATAATTTGGTTCATTATATCCAAGATTAAATGCTAAATCATTTATAGTAACATTAGTTTTTTTTAAGACACTTTTTGCTTCTTTTATTTTTAAGTTAGTTAGATATTTATTAAAATTAACACCTACATATTTCTTAAAACTTTTACTAAAATATGTAGTGCTATAATTCATATAATCTGCCACTTCTTGCAAAGTTAGATCTGTTTTAAAGTTTTTTTCTATATAATTCAAAGATAATTTTAATTTATCCTCATTAGATAAATTTTTATCTAACAATTGCTTTTCATTATTTTTAATGTAATCACTTAATATTTCTATAACTTTTTCTGGTTTTATAGGTTTTAATAAATAATCATCAGCCTTTATCTGTAAAGCCTTTTGTAAAAACTCAAAATTATCATAAACACTCATTAATATAATTTTTCTATCTTTGTTTTTTTGTTTTATTATCTTAGTTGCTTCAAACCCATCTATTCCTGGCATTAAAGTATCCATAAAAATTATATCTGGATTTAAATCATCATCCATTTTAATAACTTCATCTCCATTATGCGCTAAACCAATAATATTAATATTTTCAATTTTTTTGTATATGATTATTTTTAAAGCTTCAAGTTCTAGAGCTTCATCAGAAGCTAGTAATACCTTACACATAATAGTTTTCTCCTCTCATTAATTAAACTACTGATCAATAAATATCTAAGCTAATGGTAATTTAAAACTTACTGTAGTGCCTATGTTAACTTCACTTTTTATTATAGCTTTATACTCTTCACCATAATATTCAATTAATACATTATTAGCATTATATAGATTTGATTCTAAAGAACCATTAATACACTTTCCATTTAAGATTGAAAATAATACATCTTCTTCAATACCAATACCATTATCTTTAATAAAGATAACTGCATCTTTTTGATCATAATATCCTTTAATTTTAATTAATCCACCCTCTTTTTTAGGACATAATCCATTTAATATAGAATATTCTATAAAAGGTAGTAAAATCATAGTAGGTATTTTTACTTTATTAACTCTTTCATCTATATCAATCTCATATTTTATTCTTTCACCAAATCTTGTTGATTGTATTTTCAAATATATTTTAATATTTTCTATAGCCTTTTCTAATGAAACTAAAGTTCCAATATTTTTAGAGTTATATCTAAATAATTCCGACAATGAATAAATCATATCCTGAGTTTTAGCAGCATCTTCTATCAATGCAAGACTTGATATTGTACTTAAAGTATTAAGCATAAAATCAAGACTTATAGGCATTTGTAATGAATTCAATTCATAAAGTTTAATCTTTTCTTCTAATCTTTTCTTTTCTTCTTTCTCTTTAAATAATTTAATATTATTAAAACTTAATTCTTCTTGTACTGATATTAACTCTGATTTTTCAACTAATAACTTTACTATTATCTCAACCAAAGAATATATTGATTTTATCTTAGAATAATCAATATATTTTGTCTTGTTAAAATCCTGTAATAAGTCGTAATTATTCTTACACATTTTAGAATGATAGTTTGATTTTTTAATTGGATCTACTTTATCTTCATTAGTTCTAACTTGTCCAAAAAAAATTGCACCAAGATAATTATTATTTACAATAATAGGGGTAGCAACATCTACTAATCCTGCTGGACATTTAAATACATATGGTTGTTGTCTTATAGCCGCTTCTAATCCAGCATGTGCATTTGTTTGATAACATATTTTCATTCCTTCTTCTGTACTCCTAACTTTACTACAAAAATCACAAAAATTTGAATAGTTATTAATAGGATTTCCTTTAAAATCAACTATGTTATAAGCAAGACCTGTAATTTCTGCTAACTTATCTTGTATAGCTTGTAATAAATTCACATCTATTATCTCATTTAAATTTCTACTATTATTAAGCATTGAAAAATCAACTACTTTCTTTATCTCTATATTATGTAAAATTCTAATAATATTATCCCATAATGCCAATACTTGTCAAGTTACTCTTATTTTTTTTTTGTGTTTTTTATTCTTTTATTTTTTCTTTTATTTTATTGTGTTATTTGTTTTCAAAGGTATGTTACATTAACGTTTTATTTAATAAATATACTTATATTTATTAGTTCCTAAAAAAATATAAGTTACCCTAACATTAAGTTGATTAATAAACATTTTTATAAAATGTAATCTACTTAAGTTTAGAATAACTTATATTTATATCTTATACTGATTTAAAAATTTTTTTCATCTTTTCTATTTGCTTACTTTTTATATTTTTTATATTTGTTGCTACCTCTTCTACTTCATTATTGTTTGTATATTTCAATATATTATCACACATTTTAATTACCCCTTCATTATGTGCTATAAAACTTTTTAAGAATGACTTATTGATATTTTTTCTATCTTTATATTTTTCCATTTCATTTTCAGCTTTAATATAAATTTCATTGTTAAGTTTATTGTAATTTTGCTGTTTATCTAAATCGAAAATAGAATCCTCACCTAAATTAGCTATAATATATTCAATTCTCTCGTTAGATAGAAGTTCTTCTTTGAGTGATGATTTAGCAAAACTCTTAATATTAGAATTTTCCCCAAATTTTATTATATTTTCTAACATTGATACAGATACCTTATTATTTATTATCATTGTATATAAAAAATCACTGTTTAAATCATTAGATTTACTTAAATTATTAGTATCCTCTTTCATAATTTCAATAATCTTCTCATAAGATTTAAAATAACTTAATTCATTTGTTTCTGCCAATGTATGTATACTTATAAATGATACAAATGTAATAAAAGATAGTAATACAATAAAAATATTTTTAATTAGTTTTTTCATATTTTCCTCCTAAGATAGTAGATTTATATTTTATTATTAGAATAATTTGTTGTTTTTATACAAAAAAAGAGAAATAAATTAACATTATTTTCTTAATGCTAATTTATTTCTTTTAATTATATCTATATATTCTATTTATGACCTTGAGAATAAATAATATCAGGATTAGATCCACACCTAAGTTTTTCATTTAATTCATTAATTCTCTTCATGTCTTCATTTGTTAATTCAAAATCAAATATATCTGCATTTTCCTTTATTCTAGATGGTTTTATTGATTTTGGAATAGTAACTACTCCCATTTGTAAATCCCATCTTAACACAATTTGAGAAATGGTTTTTTTATATTTTTTTGATAATTCATCTAGAAGTTTAATTTTAAAAATACCACCCCTCATTAGCGGTGACCAAGCTTCTATTTGTATATTGTTTTTATTACAAAAATCCATTAACTCAGGTTGAATTAGTTTTGGATGAAATTCTATTTGATTTACCATTGGAGAAATCTCTGAGTCTTTTAATAAATCCTTTAAATGATTTACAGTGTAATTACTTACCCCTATAGCTTTAACTCTGCCTTCATTATAAAGCTTCTCTAAAGCTTTCCATGTCTCTTTGTGTAGTGGTTGAGGCCAATGAATTAAAAATAAATCTAAGTAATCTGTTCCTAGCCTTTTTAATGAATCTTCAAACGATTTTATAGTCTTTTCATAACCTTGTTCAGTATTCCAAACCTTACTTACTAAAAATATATCTTCTCTTTTAATACCACTTTCTTTTATAGCAATACCAACACCTTCTTCATTCCCATAAAAAGCAGCCGTGTCTATATGTCTATATCCAATCTTTAAAGCCTCTTTTACAGAATTAATTACACTTTCTCCAGACTCCACCTTATAAGTACCAAAACCAAGTAAAGGCATTTTTATTCCATTGCTTAGTTGAACACAACTTGTTATATCCATAATTTTAAATTTTCCTTTCTAATAATGTATTTACACCGTAGCTTGTTTATAGAATTAATATATAAATGTAAGCATATAAATCAAGCTTTTAAGATAACGTTTTCCAAAAATTAATAATAGTTCTTTATTTATATCTTTATTATACAATATCATTAATAAAATTTCCTTATATAAGTTAAAAATGTATTTAACACAAAAGAAACTATAGATATGATTATCCATTTAATCAATCATATCTATAGTTATTATGTTTTTCTTAATGTTTTAGTATAAGAACGAACTGGCATTGGAATTTGTTTTTTAGAAATCTTAAGTGAAAGCCAAAATTTTATATTTTGTTACTTGAACTTACTCAGCGAATGTACATGAGTCGAGTTTCCTTTTAGTTTTACAATTAATTGCTTGTCAGCAATCTTTAATTGGGAACATGCATTAATTGGACTAAGATTTATTTTAGAGTTCTTAAAGTAAATTCTCCTGTCCATGAGTTTTATACTAAAACATTAATATTCACTAAAAGTAACATCAATATTATTCTATTTCTATTCTACTTCCTGAATCTATAATTTTATTGATTTTTGGTAATGTTACATATAACTCACCATTTTCAAATTTAGCTCTAATTAAATTTCTATCAATATTATCTACATAAAAACTCCTTGAAACTTCTCCATAATGACGTTCTCTTCTAATATAATTATTGTGATCTTCATTTATTACTTCATTTCTTTTTGCAGATATAGTTAAATAATTATTTCTATATTCTATATTTATATCTTCCTTATTTACACCTGGTAAATCAGCTTGTAATATATATTCGTTTGAGGTTTCTTTAATATCAGCTGTAAAATTACCTATTGCAGTTGTTTTACTAAAGAAATCATCATTGAAAAATCCTGTTATAAAATCTTCAAATGAATCTCCTGTAGATTTTACTCCATATTTTTTAAATGGTATTAATCCAAACATACTAAAGTCCTCCTTTTAGATATTTAATATTTATTTTCTTTACAACTTTATTATATATTTAAGGTCAAAGAAGGTCAAAGTTAGTTTCTTTTTATTATTTTATATTATATTTAATTTAGGGTTAAATAATAAAAATATCTTCATTTTTATAGAGATTTCTTTAAATTACTTATTTTATAACAATGCCCAAATCAAAACATAAACTATGTTTTGATTTGGGCATTAAACATTATATAAGATTTATTTATAACTTAATTCTATAAATCTTTCTATATCATCTTGAACACTCTTCAAAGAATTCTTCCAAAATTCCTTATCATGAATATCAATTCCCATAACTTTTGTTACATCTGCAATTTTATTTTTTCCAGTAATTGAAAGAAGTTTCTCATAATCCTTAGAGAAAGATTTTCCTCTTCTTATATATTCAGCATATAAACCTTTAGCAAATAACAAACCAAATGCATAAGGGAAATTATAAAAGTTACTGTCTGCGTAATAATAATGTGGTTTCCAAGTCCACATATATGGATGTAAATAATTAGGATCTAATCCATCTCCATAAGCTTCCCTTTGGGCATTTAACATAAGTTCTTTAATTTCATCTACACTTAAAGCACTTTCTTTTCTTGCTTCAAAAAATGCCTTCTCAAATAAAAATCTAGAATATATATCAACAATTACTTGAGTACAATCACTTATTTCTGTTTCTAATATTGATAATGCTTCTTCTTCTGTAGCCTCATTAATTGCAGCTTTTTTTATTATTGTTTCACAAAAAGTTGATGCTGTCTCAGCTATTGGCATTGGATAATCTGAATTTAATATAGTTTCATTCTTCAGACATTCACCATGAAATCCATGGCCTAATTCATGGGCAAGTGTTACAACATCACCAAAACTATTCCCATAATTAAGTAAAAATCTGCTTTCTCCAATAAAGTGAAGATTTTCGCAGAATGCTCCCCCAACTTTTCCTGATTTAGGTTTAACATCTATCCATGAATTATAAATAGCTTTCTTTGCAAAATCTGCTAAATTATCACTAAACGTTCTAAAGTTCTTTTCAACAAATTTAGTTGCATCTTCATAAGAAAATTTCATATCTGCATTATTAATTGGAGCATATAAATCATAAAATGGTAAACCATTTTTATGTCCTAACATTTCACCTTTTCTTCTTAAATACTTTCTAAATATAGGAAGACTTTCTTTCATTGCAGAAATCATAGAATTTAATGATTCTTCATCCATTCTTGATTCTAAAATTGTTTGTTCAAGTGGAGATTTATATCCTCTTAAATCACAAACTGTTAATACTTCCCCTTTTATTCCATTAAGTGCTGCCGCTACCCCATCTTCTACCTTAGAATAAGATTTTATTTCAGCTTCATATGCTTTTTTTCTTATCTTCTCTTCTTTATCATAAACCATATTTAAAACAACAGTTAATGGTAATTCTTTATTTTCTCCATCTTTATCTATATCTACTTTTAGTGTAGATATTAAATTATCCTTAAGTTTAAGCCAAGCATTAGATCCAGTGTTTTTCATACTAGCTAATATTGTTTCCTCTTTATCACTAAGTAAATACTTACTTGATTCAACTAAACTATTTAATACAAATTCATGTTCTTTAAGTAAATCTGATTTTTTTATAACACCATCTATATCCTCTATTTTACTTATCCATCTTTGAAGTTTAGTTGAAGGTTCTACAATTGATGTTAACTTATTTTCTATTATATCAGAATACTTTAAGGCATCTTTATCCTTTGTATTTACACTTAAACTAAGATTTATATATATAGAAAGTTTATTCGCTAATTCTGTGAAACTTGTAAAATAATTTATATATTCTTCAAGCTTAGACACTAAATTTTCATTATTACCTATAACTTTTTCTGTCCAAAACTTAATATCTTCTATTGTTTTAGTAAGTTTTTCAACATCGTCCTTAAACTCCTCACTATCAAATGATGTATATATTTCTTTTAAGCTCCAATTTAATTCCATTATTACTTCCTCCTCATACTGTACTTTCATATATTTATGCTATATTTTATACAACATAAATACTGCTTTAAAAATACAGTTATATTATACCATTAATACTTAATTTTAATTATATAGTAATTAAATTAAATATTTAGTAATTATTTTTTTTATTTTTATTGCTTATAAAAATAAAATTAACTATAATCTATAATGAAACTTTTTTAACATTTACTGTGTATAAGCATACTATAAACAAATTTAAAATTCATAGATAAAATTTAAATTTGTTTATGTGAATTACTTAATATTATATAAATTTATTTCTATTAAATATAAAAAAGGAGGAAGATTTTATTGAATTCTTATAAAGGCATAGTATACGCAATTTTATCATCTGCAGCATTTGGACTTCTGCCTATATTTGCATCAGTATCTTATAATAATGGCTCTAATCCAACAACAGTATTAATATTTAGATTTTTATTATCAGCACTAATTCTATTTATATATCTTTTTTATAAAAAGGTAAAAATCACTCTAGAAAGTAAGCAACTTTTACTTTTATTATTAATTGGAATTATAGGTTATACTGTTATAACTCAAGCTTTATTTATTTCTTATAAATATTTGGGTGGTGGACTAGCTACTACTCTTCATTTTATATATCCAACAGCTGTTTGCATTTTTGGATTTATATTTTTTAAAGAAAAAATCAGTAAGAAAAAGGTTTTATCATTGTTACTTTCAGGTATTGGTGTTTATTCACTTATTGCATTTGAAAATCAAACATTAAATGCATTTGGAATATTTTTAGCATTATTTTCGGGAGTTGCATATGCTGGTAATGTTATTATTTTAGGTCTTGATTGTATAAAATCAATAGATAATAAAATTTCAACTATGTATATGTGTATAGGTGCCACTTTAGGCATGACTGTATATGGACTATTTACAAAATCTATAGTATTAGAATTCAACTCAAAAATAATTGGTTCATATCTAGGGATATCAATTATTTCAACAATAATTTCTGTAATATTATTCCTTAAAGCTATAGAATTAATTGGTACATCATCTACATCTATATTAGGTACTTTTGAACCTATAGTTAGTATAATACTAGGGGTAATATTTTTAAGTGAAAAATTATCTATTGAATTACTAATGGGTACTGCACTAATATTAGCTGCCACTATTATATTATCTAAAGATACGGAAACAGTTTCAAAAGAAGTTATTTCAAAAGAACCTGTTTCTCAATAAATACACTTATCTTAAAAATATTATTTCTACTTATGTACAAATAATAGTAAAAGACTATCTCAAATTTTTTATAAATTTGAGATAGTCTTTTACTATCCTAATAAATTTTCTATATAAGTTCCTCATTTTATTAGTTAATTAATAAATAAACCTTATTTCTATTTATACAATTAATTTATATTTACCTCAGCCATTAAAGGATAGTGATCTGATGGATACTTTCCATCAATATTATATTTTATTATTTCTACATCAACTATTTCAAATTCCTCTGATACAAAAATATAATCAATATGTGTTCCATTTTCCTTTCCTTTAAAATGTCCCATGGTTGCCTTATTATATAAATCTTTATTTACTTCTTGTACTGCTACAAGTCTTTTATTACAAATTTTATTACTTGTAAAATTCTTAATTAATTTACTATTAGGATTAGAATTAAAATCGCCCATAATTATTAATGGAAGTTCTTCTCTTTGTTGCTCTTTTTTAATGAACTCTAACAGTTTATTTAATTCATAAGTTCTTGCCTTAGAAAAAAAACAATCTAAATGAGAATTACAAACCCTAATTTTTTTGCCATTTTTTAATTCCAATATAGCTGTTGTGCATATTCTTGGGAAAACTGAGTACCATTTAGAACTTCCTACTTTTTCTGGAGTTTCTGATAACCAAAAAGTTTTATAATCTATAATTTTATTCTCTTTAGATATTAACAGATCATTTCTTTCTGAAAATAATTTTTTACTTCTAGGATTACCAATAATATTATATTCAGAAATATTATTGGATATATCCTCAAACATTTTATTTGTATCCTCTTGAGTGCCAATAATATCACAATTATAATTATGTATTATATCAAAAACTAAGTTTTTTCTTATATCCCACCTATTATTAAAATCTAGAAAAAAATCACACCTTAGATTAAATGTCATTATTTTCATAGTAATATCCTCTTTCTAAACTTCTTTTTAAAACTTTTCTTTTAAAGCATTTATACCCTCTTGTAATCCTAATTCAGCAGCTCTTTTATACCAATGATACGCTTTTTTATAATCTTGCTTAACTCCTTTACCTCTATAGTACATTCCTGCTAAATTATATTGTGCATAAGGGTAATCTTCATATGATGCTTCCTCATACAATTTTATTGCCTCTTTATAATTTTGTTCTACTCCAATACCCTCTTCATACATATATCCTAATATATTTTGTGCTTTTACATACCCTTGTTTAGCACATTGTTCATATAAGTTAAATGCTTCTTTATAATTATTATCTACACCTTTGCCATACATATACATGTTTCCTAAGTTATACTGCGCATAAAAATCATTTTGATCAGCTGCTTTTTTATACCATTTAATTGCATCCTTATAATCAATATCAACACCTTGTCCTTCTTCATACATGCATCCTAAATTACATTGAGCATTAGAGTTACCTTGCTTAGCTGCTTTTTTAAACCATTTAATAGTTTGGTTATAATCTTGCTCTATTCCGTAGCCATTATAGTACATATCTCCAAGATTATATTGTGCTACATCATATCCCTGATCAGCTGATTTTTTATACCATCTAACAGCTTCTTCATAATTTTGTTTTATATCATCTCCATTATAATATCTATCTCCTAAAGCATTTTCAGCTTTTTTATTACCTCTTTCTGCATATTTTTTTAAAGTTTCTAAACTCATATTTTCAAAATCTATATCAGCATTTTTATAATTTTCTATTATTTTATTAATAGGTACTACTACTCCATTCAATTATATATTCCCCCATCAAAATCAATTTAACTATATTTTATGTTTCTAAACAAATTAATCTTACTTAAAACTAACTAATTTTTAATTTTATTAAAAACATATTATGTTACCTTTATATCATAAATATATGTTAATTAGAAATGTTTTATTTCTACCAATTTTAAAATTAACTTTTCTTCTTTTCATTTCTTACCTAATATTTATATATTTTTTGACTAAAGATATATAATTAACTTTATAAATATGCAGTTAGGATATACATATATATCTATTTTTTTAAAAACATTTTAATAATTTTTTTAATTTTTACATAACTTATTTATACATAATAAAAAAAGATACTTCTCTATAAACTGTCCTTAACAAAAGGTAGAGTTTACTAAATTGTATCTCTTTTTATTATTTTATATTTATTTTAGTTCTAATATAATTAATTTTATTATAGTTTTCTATTTTCTCCCATAAAGAACACTGCAACTGTTCCTGGACCAGAATGCGATCCAATAATAGGACCTATATTGTTAATTAAAAAAGTTTCAAAACCAAATCTCTCTTTAATTTTATCAGCTACAATTTCAGCTTCTTCTTTTGCATCACCATGACTTATAAATACTATGTCATTTTGAGATTTATAATTTCCCATTAATTTTTCCATACTATCAAGTAATTTATTTAAAGATTGTTTACGTCCTCTTGTTTTTGATATAGGCACAAGTTTTCCTTCATCATTTACATGAATAATTGGCTTTATACCAATAGCAGTTCCAAGAATTGCTGTAGTTTTTGATACACGTCCTCCTCTATATAAATGATTAAGATCATCTACAGTAAAGTATTGACATACATTAAGCTTATTTTTCTCTAACCAATTAAATGTTTCTTCAATACTTTTACCTTCTTTCTTTAATTTCACAGCTTTATCAACTAAAAGACCTTCACCTAATGAAACACTTAAAGAATCTACAACTATAACTTTGTTATCTTTATATTCTTCCTCTAATTCAATAGCTGCAAGTCTAGTATTGTTATAACTTCCACTAAGTGCTGAAGAAAATGAAATATGTAGAACATCATATCCTTCTTTTAAATATCCTTCAAACTTTATTCTTGCTTGCTCAGGATTAACTTGTGCTGTTGTTGGCATTAATCCCGAACGCATTTTATCATAAAAATCTTTTATATCTAAGTCTTCATCTCCTGAGTATTCCTTACCTTCCATTTGAAAAGACATTGCTAATAGTCCTATATTATTCTCTTGTAAATAGCTCTTCGGTAAATCTGCTGTTGTATCAGTTGTTATAATAAATTTATTCATATATCATACATCCTTACTGTTTTTTTATTTAATATAATGCCTTGGTATTTATTAATAAAATAAATCTCTAACAAAAATATTTCCTATAAAACTATATATTAATAAAATTAACTACATATAGCTTTATAGGAAATATTATAACCATGCTAATTATATCACAATTTTACTAAATTTTAAAGTTTAGCTTAATTCTTTTCTAAAATATCTTTTATACTTATTATAGTTAACTTTTCATATAGGAAAATTTAAATACATCTCATGTTAATGTTAACCTTAAGATTTAAACAAAATAAAAAGTATTAATTCTAATTTAAATACATCTCATGTTAATGTTAATCCTAACATATAATAGAAGTAAGGAGGTTGGAAAAAAAATTTAAATACATCTCATGTTAATGTTAATCTTAAAACATATTGTTATGAAACACCTTTAACTGTAATATTTAAATACATCTCATGTTAATGTTAATCTTGATGCCTGTTCTAACATATCATCAATTATATTATTTAAATACATCTCATGTTAATGTTAATCATCTAAAGTTTAAAAAGCTACTACAGGATGAAGAACATTTAAATACATCTCATGTTAATGTTAATCTTAAAGGAGTATATAAGGCTTATGGGGTTGGGTAAATTTAAATACATCTCATGTTAATGTTAATCGTAATGGTTTGTCCTCCAGTAACAAAACCATTAAGCATTTAAATACATCTCATGTTAATGTTAATCTAATCTCACCTTTTTTATTTTTATAGTCATACTCTAATTTAAATACATCTCATGTTAATGTTAATCAAAGGGTGGTTATTTGCAATATGACAAGGATAAAAAATTTAAATACATCTCATGTTAATGTTAATCAAGGGTACAAGTTATATTCTTAATATTTATCAAGGATTTAAATACATCTCATGTTAATGTTAATCTTTTTTTGAATAAGTAAAAAACTTTTTACCAGTAACTATTTAAATACATCTCATGTTAATGTTAATCAAATACTTTAACAGCAACATCTATCTTAGGATAATCATTTAAATACATCTCATGTTAATGTTAATCCTTGAGTCGCTTCAGCAATTATTGCATCAATATCTATTTAAATACATCTCATGTTAATGTTAATCTTATAGTTATATTCTTTTTTAGCTTTACAATCACCATTTAAATACATCTCATGTTAATGTTAATCTGCAAAACATAATGCATGTTAAAAATAAAAAAGATAATTTAAATACATCTCATGTTAATGTTAATCTATAGCTGCTATAGCAACAACTGCTAAACCAATCGGATTTAAATACATCTCATGTTAATGTTAATCTATTGTTTCACCATTAGTTTGCCAAGCTTTGTCAAAATTTAAATACATCTCATGTTAATGTTAATCAGAAGTTAAGAATAATTAATAAAGAAAAAATAAGCCATTTAAATACATCTCATGTTAATGTTAATCTAACATAAGGACGATAAGTAGGAGATGAATTTGTCTCATTTAAATACATCTCATGTTAATGTTAATCCAATAGTTTTTTTCCACATTCGGTTATATAACTTCTATTTAAATACATCTCATGTTAATGTTAATCTTACCACTACTATCAGTAAATGTTCTAAAAAAATTATTTAAATACATCTCATGTTAATGTTAATCCAAGTTTGCAAATGCAGAAGTTTCAGTAGATGAAAAATTTAAATACATCTCATGTTAATGTTAATCAGAAGCAAGAACTTTACAAGAACCATGTTGGAATTGATTTAAATACATCTCATGTTAATGTTAATCGAATTGTGTCTGTAGATATAGCTATGGTAAATAAATTTAAATACATCTCATGTTAATGTTAATCCATTGAAAATAAGCCATTCTTAAAATGTTAAAATTTCTCTAATACAGTAATACTAACACATTACAAAAATTTTACCAAGTGATTTTAAACTATTGACTTAATTGTTTTAAAACTCAACTAAACCGTTTATTTACCTAGTTTTAGAGTACTTCTATTGAATCAATCACCTGGTAAAAATATATTATAAGCTTTCGTTTGATATCTTTTTAATATTTACTATTCTTTTCCCTTCTTTTCCTTTATTGTTTATATCCTCATTAGGTATAGGTAACTTTCTTGCTAAGACTACTGCAAATATTGGCATTATTATTAAAGCACTTAACGCAGTATGTATTCCATAATTATCTGAAACCCATCCAAGTATTGGAGATATAATTCCACCCATTGTTACTCCTAACCCCATTGTTACTCCTGAAGCTAGTCCAACATGATTTGGAAGATACTTTTGTCCAAGTGCTACCATAGGACTATATGGCATATATAAGAAAAATCCTAATGGAATTAAGATAATACTTACTATTATAGGGTTTTTAATATTTAAAAATGCTATTAATAATGGAAATAATCCAGAATATCCAAGAATTATTATTTTCTTATTTCCAACTTTATCAGCAAGTTTTCCTGAAAATAATGTTCCAACCGCACCTACAACAATTAATGTAGATAATGCTATACTTCCATATACTTCTGATTGTTTTAACACATGTACAAAATAAAGAGCTAAAAATGTATTAATTCCAAAGAATACTGTAGATCTACAAAGAAGTGTAACTGTAAGCCTTCCAAATCCTCTCCAATCATCAACTTTTACTTCTTTTTTATAATTTATAGAATTATCTTCACTAACTTTTTCATGTTCACTATGTGAAAAGTGTCTTGATTGATATAAAAGAATTATTCCCATAATTATTGCTGGAATGCATAATATTATTGTTCCATTTAAACCACAAAATGATAAAACAATTGTTGTTATTATTGGACCTAATGCAAATCCAATATTTCCGCCTGCTGCAAATTCACTAACAGCTGTCGTTTTATTTTCTCCTGAAAATTTATTTGTAAGTCTTGCACCTTCAGGATGATATAATGCTATTCCTATTCCACTTAAAGCTACTAAAGCAAATATTACATTATAACTACTAATGATTCCTGACAATCCAATTCCAATGCCTCCTAACAATACTCCTGTTCCTAGTGCCCATGGAAGTGAAATTTTATCTGCATAAACTCCAAATAATGGTTGTATTATTGATGAGCTTGCATTAGCTGCAAAAATTAAAAAAGCTGCTGCTGCATAACTTAGATTTTTTTCTGATATTAGAAATGGTAACATTGCTGGTAATGCTCCTTGATAAATATCTGTCACTAAATGTCCAGCTGCAAATAGCCTTATAAATTTTTTGTTCATATTAACCCTTCTTTTCATGTAAATTTACACTTTTAAGTAATTTTTAATTATTTATCTTTACTTGTAAAAATATAATTTATTCTTTATTATTATATCAATAGAACATCTATATTTAAAATACATATTAGGAATAGATTTATACTTAAAAGATATAAATAAATAGGTGAATGATAATGGATATAAGGCAACTTAAATACTTTCTAACTATAGCTGAAGAAGGTCATATAACTTCAGCAGCTAAAAAATTAAACATTTCTCAACCTCCGTTAAGTAAACAACTTAAATTATTAGAAGAAGAACTTGGAGTAATTTTATTTAATAGAACAAGTAGAAGTTTAGAATTAACAGAAGCTGGCATTTTACTCCAAAATAAATCTGAACAATTACTTGAATTATATAAATCAACTGTAAATGAAATGAAAAATTTTAATGATGGTCTTAAAGGGACATTAGGTATAGGAACAGTTTGCTCTTCTGGAATTAATGTATTACCACAAAAAATAAAGGAATTTAGTAAAAAATATCCTAAAATAGAGTATGAAATATATGAAGGTAATAGTTTTAAAATAATGGAACTATTAAATAATGGATTAATTGATGTTGGATTTGTTAGAGAACCTTTTAATACTTCTTTATACAATTCTTTTATAATTAAAGATAATCTTAAAAACAGCATAAATGACTACTTTGTCGCAATTGCAAAAGCTGAATTCTATCATGACACTAAAAGTAGTACAATTTTTCTTAAAGATTTAAAAGATAAACCCTTAATAATTAACCGAAGGTATGAGGAAATTATAAAAAATACTTGTAATAAAGCTGGATTTGAACCACAGATAATATGCAGAAATGATGATATTATTACTTCATTAAGTTGGGCTAAAGCTGGAATAGGCATTTCCATTTTACCTCTTACTGCATCTAATATATTACCTAATGTTAATCTAAAAATAAAAAAGATATTAGAGCCTTCTATTGAATCCTACTTAAGATTAATATGGCCTAAAAATAAAACTTTATCAAATATTTCCCGTAATTTTATAGAAATGTTTGAACTTATATAAAAAAATCTAGGAAAATATTTTTTCCTAGATTTTTTGATTTTAAAACATTGATTTAACATTTCCATTAGATTTGTCTACATAATACCATCCACTTGTTACTGCATGCCCTTTAACTATATCATAACAATGAATTACATAAGACTTTTCATCCATATGATCATATTCAATTCTACTTGCAATACGTTTTCCGTTGTTTGCAAGATATTCTTTTACTTTTTGTTCTGCCTTAAAAAAGTCTCTATTACTAACACCGTTAGTCCATGCTCCACTAGAATTTAAATAATATCCGTCAATAATTGTGTCATGTGCCATATATCCATCTGGATAAAAATAATACCAATTTCCATTAATTAATTTCCAACCAGTTGAGCAAGAATTACCTTCTGTATACCACCACCCAGTTGAGTTCTGTCTCCAAGCTGCATTAGCTTTTACTGGATTTAACAGTGCTATTCCATAAAATACAAACAAAGCTAAAATTAATTTTTTAAAGCTTTTCATTGGTTCTTCCCCCTAATTAATAGTATATTCTATATTTTCCTGTACAATTATACTATTAGGGTATATTTTAGACAATATATTTTAATTATATTTTAACATTTTTAATAAAATTAACGTTTAAATTACTGTTTAAGCTATAATTATTCTTTATTTTTATCAAATTCCTTCTTTAAATATAAAGAAACCTGCTTTAATGCTTCATCTGCTTTCGGTGTTATCTTATCCATTGTAATAAATCCATGAGTAACACCATTAAATCTTATCATCTCTACATCAATTCCCATTTCTTTCAACTTGTTACCATAAGCTTCTCCTTCATCCCTAAGTGGATCAATTTCTGCTGTTATTACAAGAGTATTTGGTAAACCTTCAGAATTTTCATCTAAAAGTGGTGATACATATGGTTTTTTTCTCTCCTCTTTTCTTGGTACATATAACGAAATATATTTTTCCATTTCTTGTTTAGACGTGGAAAATTTATCAGCAAAATATGACCATGATTTAGTATTTAATTCAAATATATTTGTAGATGGATATATAAGTACTTGACAAGCTATATTATAAATTTTTCTATCTCTTGTCATTAAAGAAACTACTGCTGTGATATTCCCTCCTGCACTATCTCCTACAAGAGCTATATTTTTTTCATCTCCATTTATACTTGCTGCATTTTTATATACCCATTCCATTGTATTATAAACATCAGTAACACCCTTTGGAAAAGGATGCTCTGGTGCAAGACCATAATCTACAGATATTACAATAGCTTTTGTATTTTGGGAAATCTTTCTACAAACATTATCATGTGTATCAATATTACCTGCAATCCAACTTCCTCCATGAGAATAAATAATTATAGGAAGTTTTGTATCTGATTCTGGTTTATATATACGTACTGGTATCTTATTAGAATTTACTTCTATATTTTTATCTTCAATTACATTAAACTGTATAGACTTTTTTGAAAACTTCTTAGAATTCATATTTAAATAACTTCTAATTTCTTCAATTGACTTTTCTTCAATTGACTTAGGATTAATCAATTTATCTATCTGTAAGTTTAATGCCACATACATATCAATTTTACCATTATTGGTTTCAGTTAAATTTCTTATAACCAAAAACAATCCTATAATAAAAACAAATATAAATCCTACTATAAACTTGATGCTTCTTTTCATATTCTTTACCTCAATTAATTTTATATATAAAAAATCACTAAGAGACTGTGGAAAATCGATTTTTTACACATCTAAATTTTCAAACATATGTAAGAAAAATCTGACTGATTTATCTGTTGACCTATACCATATTATTATTCAAGATAAAAATATTATACAATAATTAAGCATTTTGTTTATTTTTATATTTATAAAAAGAGAATTTAAATTCTAACATTGCAAATATAAAATGTTATCTTAAAAATATATTTATTTAAATTTAAGATAATATTTCAATACAACGTTTTGCAAGTGCTTCTCCTAGTAATTTATGTCCTTCTTCTGAAAGATGAAGTGAATCAATTTCAGAAGCTTTAGTAATTAATGAAGCGTCAATAAATTCTACTTTTAGTTCCTTGGCAACTATTTCATAATTCTTTGCAAGATTCCTAGAAAGTTCATAGCTTCTCATATAACCAAACTCTTCTCCAGATTGAGATGTATTAATTCCTTCACCAATATGTATAGGAGATACTAATAAAACTTTTGATGGAATATTAGTTAAACTTTTTTCTGCTGTAATATCAAGAGCCATTTTTGTAAGAATAGCTGCTCCTTTTGCTACATCACAAGGTGATACATGAAATTTTTCTTTTAAATCATTTGTTCCAAGCATTATAATAATTAAATCTAATGGATAATGAGATTTAATGCATGCTGGAAAATATGTTTTACCATTTTTTATATCATCATAATATGGATCATCTAAAACAGTTGTACGACTATTCAATCCTTCCTCAATAACTCTATACTTATTTCCTAATATATTTTGCATTATACCAGTCCAACGTTTATCATAATCATATCGTCCATTATTTTCAGGATTAAATCCATATGTATTTGAATCTCCATAACAAAGTATATCTTTCATTTAAAAACTTCCTTCCTTAAATATTTTGTGTAGACTACGTTATAATCTCCAATTAACTACTATAATTTATTATGTTCATTCATAAATTTTATTATATGCAAAGATTTTGAAATCTTTAACTTTATTTAAATTATCACAAAAAAAGATTACCTTCAATATTAAAAATAGAAGGTAATCTTATAATCTCATAGATTTCTTGCTAACAATTCTTATATTTGGTTGTGACACTTCAGCGTAGCACCAATACTGTGGCATAACCGAAGGCTCGATTTTTAATGCCCACAGTATTGGTAGCGTAGCGAATTGCGCGCAACCTAATGATGTGTATTTGACAAATCTCCACCGTGGCGCAACACCACAGCATAAAGGCCAAGAAATCTATGTTTAATTTTCATTTTTCTTACTTTTTAAAGTATACCATATTAAAAACTAAATTTCAACATTTTTTGACTATTTTTATATATTATTTTTCATTTTAAATAATATTTATTAATGCACTCTAAATAAGTAAACTCGTAAACAATATATATTTCCAATTATATACTATTAATTCAATACACCATTTTCTATAAAAATATTATAAATTAATTAGAATATAGTAGTTTCTTAATAGTAATTTAAAACTCATTTTTCTAATTAAACATTTTACTATAAAAAATAACTAATTATTTATTAAATTCATAGCGTCATTAATAATATCTTTATATCTCTCTTCATTAACACTTTTTACCCATGATGTCATTCCTGATATTTCATTTATAACTTTATTTGATAATATTTCTCCACTATTTTTAACTTTATTAGCATTATAAATTGCAGCTCTTAAGATTTTAATCCACTTTTTAGGTACTCCAATTTCTTCATTATTTATTACAATACCTGTTATGCATTGACGATTATTTTTTCTTAAAAACTTTGTTTTATCTTTATTTATATTAAAACCCTCTTCTTTAACTATCTTTGATACTAATCCCATAAAGCTTCCAACACTAAGTTCATTAATATCTCCTGTAAAACTAAAGCTCATATCATCTGCATATCTTGTATAAATAAAATCATATTTAGTCGATAATCCATTTAATCTTTTATCTAATTTTACACAAATAATATTTGTAATCATAGGACTTGCAGGTGAACCTTGTGGAAGAATTCTATCTGATATTTTAACATACTTTTCTTCTCCTCTAACTTCTACCTTCATACGCTCACAATATGTACAAATCATAGCTAACATAGATGCCACATACCCAGAATATCCAAAAGATTTAAACATTCCTCTCACTCTTTCAAATGTAATAGTTGGGAAGAAATCTTCAAGATCAATATTAATAAGTAAATCTGGCTTTTTAACATGGACTTTTGCTGCTGAAACTACAGATTTCCCTTTTAAAAATCCATGTGAATAATTACTTGTAGGAATTTTTGATAAAATTTCTTCTAAAATTATTCTTTGTGAGTTTTTTAATATTGATTTAGGAGCTGCGATATTACGAACTCCCCCCTTTTTCTTAGGAATAGTATATCTATGATAATTATCAACTGAAATAACGTCTCTATGATAAACTAAAAATCTTAATTTCTTATATTCTATTCCAAGGAAATTAGCCAATTCTTTATCGTCTTTTATAATAGGTAATTCCTGTAATAACAACTTATTTTCATCAGTTTCTTTATCATAAAGTAAAGAAGAATAACCTTTTCCTATAAATACAATTTTATTTTCTTTTTCTTTTTTCCATTCTTCAGAACGCTGTTCTTTTTCAAGTTCTCTTTGTCTTTTTCTTTCAGCACGTCTCTCAATAGACTCTTGCATTATAGTTTTAGATACATCTAATCTAATTCTTTCATAATCCCAAGTCTCATCATATTTTTTTTGAAGCTCTCTTAATTTTAAATTGATCTTATCCTTTTCCTCATATAATTTAGAAATCTCATCAATTACTTTTTCATATTTTTCTAATAAACATTTTCTTTCCTTATATTGTTCTTCTGTTTCACTTTCTTGTCTTTCATAAGGTGTAGGTAAATTTTTAGGCCAAAACCCATACTCTTGCATCTTTATAAGGGTAAATTCCTTTTTACCCATTGTATTTACAGCTTCTCTATAGTTTTTTCTGTTATTCATATTATTTTCTTGGTTCTCCATCATAGTACCGTCTCCATAATATCATTAATTTTGTATTCTTTATTTGGTTCTAATTTTAATTTCAAAAATTTTGTAGACATCATATATAAAGCTAAAATATGTGAACAAGGAGCTGAAATGTTTCTAGGTCCCTTATTAAAATCTCTACAATTACATTTAACTTTTGAAATTTGACCTTCTTCATCTATTGTCAATAAAGTTTCTGTCAAATCAAACTCTCTATTAAAATCATCTGTTCTATAATATTTCCATTTTTTATATTTAGGATTTGGTGTTTTTAGTGAATGTTTAAAAATAAATTGATTATCTTCTGTCATTTGAGCACTAAACTTGTCCATTCCCTCTTCTATATGTTCCTGAACTTTTAGTTCCATACTCGTTGTCTCATATAATTCATTTGGAAGCTCTTCATTGCATAATCTTCTAAATCTTATAGTATCATTTATTGGATCATAATATCCTTCACCACGCCTTAAAACCATACCAATTCCAGCTTTATTAATGCTCTTTGAATCTTCATTTAAGTTTTCATAAATATTTTCTATTGAAGCAAAACGTTTTTCTTTTAATAGTCTATAAACTTTTTCATAGTTTCCGTCTCCAATAAATCCACCTAAAATATTAAATGCTGTTCCTTTTACCCAATCATTAGAAGACCATGATGAAAGTCCAATAGTCATCTTCATAGTTCCCATATCTCCTATAATGAATTGTGGCATTCCAAATCCAAGAAGTCTTACCTTAAAAGATTTAACTAAAGGAATTATCTTTTCTAAAACTAACCAACGTCTTCTTCCCCATATCTTCTCTTCTCTTTTCTTTTCACCATTATATATTGATTTAAGTGTAAGAGTAGTTCCAAATGGCTCAAAAACAATTTTTACTGGTTTATTAGGTTCTAATACCCATTTCATATATCTTGGGCTTTTTTTAGCTTTATGTCTTCTTAAAAATGAACATATATCATACATATCTATTGGTGATAATTCAATATCTATTCCTCCTAAACTTGAAGCAGAAGAAACTTGATTAAAACCTTTTATCCATGTTTCAGGAAGATCTATTTTCTTTTCCATATGTTCAGGCATTACTCCACTTTCTACTCCAAATCCCTCTGGATTAACTGAAAGTTTAACATCACTATATGTTCTAAATCTTTCAATTTCTTTTGCTAACTTAGCTGAAAAATCTATATTAGTTGTTCCTAAAGATGGTTTTTGAAGTAATTCAAATTCTTCCATATCAATTGATAAACAACCATATGTAGACTCATCTACAGAAAATGCTTCAAAAGATACTTGATCTGGATGTACTGTTATTACAGGATCTAAAACAAACCAAAGATCCAAATCTCTGTCTTTTATAAATTTCCAAAAGTCTTTTTCAATCTTATAATAATCTTTCCATATATCATGTTTATCAATTTCTTTTTTTAGATTATTTTTAATATCAATTAACTTAAATATATCGGAATTTTTATCTTCTATTTCATCTAATAATGCATTCATATCCTTATTAAGATTTTCTCTAACTTCAGGTAAATATTGTTGATGTTTTAAAATTCTTCGTTCAATTTCTCCATCAAGCCATTCAAAAAATTCAACTCTCTCTTTCTTTTTTTGAGTCATATCTGAAACGACAATTTCACGTAGCATAAGCATTGCATCTCTAAAAATAAGAGGATGCTTTAATTTACCTAAAAAAGATACCTTTTCATCTCTAGAAAGATCCGGGCTTAATCCTAAAACTGTTTCTTCTCCTTGATTTATACACATTGATGGACTTGCATATTCATAATTAACCTTCAAGAGACATATCCCCCTTTCTTATTTGTGCTAATGCAACAAGCGCACGCTCTGAATCTATAATTATATTAGAACCTCCAATATCTAATAAAATTTCCTCAAGTTCTTTTAATTTATTTTTATGTTTAACTGCAAATTTAGGAATAGCTTCATATATATTATTTTTACTCTTAGAAATCCTATTAGGAAGGAATATTAAAGTCTTTATATAATACATGAAAAGTTTTTCATCTCCATTACCTAAATTATTAAGTATTTCATTTGTTTTGTTAGAAATATAAGCTTTTACATCACTAGAGGTATGCTCTAACATTTGAATAATAAATTCTTTAGGAAATAAATCCCCATAAATTTCATCTAATTTTCTAAGTCCAAATAAGTAAACTTTATTTACTGGAGAATCAATTATCATACCATGTAATTTCTTTTGTTCTTCCTTTTCCATACTCTCAAAAATTTCTTCTGCTTTTTTATTAAGTATAGTTACATCAGATTCAAACATAATTAATAATGTAGAAAATCTTTTGCTTAACTCTTCACTATTCTCCATAATAATTTCAAATACTATTTTAATCATTTGAGATGTACCAGATTCTAATATACTTATAAATTGAGCATCAGAAAGTAATTTATTATTTTTTATAGCTTCTAAAATAGAAATAACTTGTCTATTTCTCATTGAAATTGCTTTTTGTTTACTTTCTATATTAATTTCTTTAAGTAAATTTTCTAACTCTTCATATGAAATTGAAAAAATCACTTCTTCTATAAATAATTCAATCCATTCTGGCATATTAGATTTTTCAAAAATTGATGAAATAACATATAATATTAAATCTACTTTTTCATTAAATAAAATATTTTCAACTTTATTTGTAGAAAGTGATAATATGTCTTTAATATCTTTAGATAAATTAATATTATGCTGTTTAAATTTATCACTATTGTCTATAATAGATTTTATAAAGTTTGAATATCCATTTCTATCTAAAGAAAGAAGGTTATTCTTAAATAAACTTATCCATTTATCAAGATCATCTAAGAACATTAAATCTAATATATCACTAGATTTAAATAATCCATTAGTCCTTTTGAAGAAACTCATTGCAAGATCATTAATAAATTCACTATTACTATTAATCAAATCTATCATTAATCTTGAATCAAATTTATTAATTTTATTTATCTTGTCTGTAAGAATTTCTTTAAACATATTTCCAAGTGGTTCATAAGAAACCTGAGTTAAATCAATTAACTCTTTATAGCACATATTGTTTATAAGTTCATTAGTTTTTTCTGAATCCTTTAATATGTAATAACATGCTTTAAATACATGATCAATATTTGAATTAACAGCAATGTATAATACATCTTCTAAATGGTTGTCCCATATTTCTTTCATGAACTCGTATCTTCCTTGAAGTTTAATTAATTGGTCATTTGACATCCATTCATGCCTAGCATACCAATTATCCCAACCAACAGGAGGTTTTTCTTTAAAGTCATAATATAAATAATGTTTTATAAAATCATTAAATTGGAAATTACCTTTAAATTTACACACATAATCATATTTTGTATAACTTGTTAAAAGTGATTTCATGGCCTCTATAAATTTTTTCGGATCATTCTTTGCATAAGAATCAATAATTCTTCTTACATATCTTTTAAAATATTTTAATTCTTTACTTTTACCATTGCCTTTAAAATAATAAGTTAATCTTGGAGCATCTAAATAATAAGCTATCTTCCCAATTACATCCGCTAAACCATAAGCTTCTGCTTCTTCTATTGTATTTTTAAGAGTAATAGTATTCAACATTACTCCATCAGTATAAAGTCCTTTTTTATAACGCTGAGGAGCTCTATTTTCTACCCACTCACCTTTTTCATAATCATATCTTCCATAGTATTCTCTTAAAAGTTCTTGAGCAGCATATTTTCTATACTTAGCACCTTCAAGTATTTTATTTTTAGGAATATCTTTACCATTAATATGAATAAGGTGTAAATCCATTTCATGCAGGTGTTCACGTATTAAATTTTCTCTATTTTCTCTTAATTCTTTATTTAATGAATTTATATAAATATCTATACATCTTTTTACACCCTTATTATAACTTTCAGCAGCCCAATTTATATCAGATAAAATAATGTTTCTTGCTTCTTCTATTAATAATGCATTGTTTTGTTTTGCAAGTTCTAAAAATAAACCTGATATTACCTCAGTAC
The DNA here is from genome assembly GCF_019431045.1 of Clostridium weizhouense. Classification (GTDB taxonomy): domain Bacteria; phylum Bacillota; class Clostridia; order Clostridiales; family Clostridiaceae; genus Clostridium; species Clostridium weizhouense. The sequence continues at coordinate 285,807 of NZ_JAHXPT010000003.1, forward strand.
TTCCAACATTTAAAATCAAATCATATATCTCTTTTGGTGGATTACTTTCAATTAATTGTTTTAGATTCTTCTTTCTCATGTACAGATTTTTATGACTTAGCATATTATAAATATTTGAATAATACTTATAATATTCCGTATCTAATTTAAGAATTTCGTTAGGATGTTTAGCTAATTTAAAACCAGAAAAATTTATATTTAATGCTTCTATCTTTTCTACACATTCTTCATATGTTATTTCTGTAAAATAATCTAATATGATTTTATTCTCTTCTTCTAAATTCTTAAATTCTTTAACAACATAGTTTTCATCTCTGTTCCAGTACCAACTATATTTAATACCAGTTTTATAATACATTTTAGGAAATTCTTCATCTTTATTTCTATTATAATATCCATCTTCTTCAATAATCCTTACTGCTTGGAAAGACGGTAAATGCCCTTCACTACCTTTAAAAAAGGCATAACTTGTATATTTAACTTCATCTTCAAGAATATTATTTATTGATTCTCCATCACTTTCAGTACTTTTAAACTCATGTTTTCCATAAAGTATAAGAAAACTTGGATTATTGTCACTATCCCATCCCCATAAAACTATAGTTCTTAAAGGATTATATTCTTTTTTCCACGTTTTAGTTTGTAAATTATTGTTTCCTATTAAACAGTTTATACTTTTTTCATTATCATTTAATTTATCTTGTTTAATTAAATCTTCTTTCGGTTTCAAGAAAGAAAAAACTGTTTTTAAAAAGTTATTTTCTTTAGAGTTTGACATAACAGTAAAACCACCTTACTCTTTTAATATTGTAAAAAAAGTTCTTAATATCAAATGAATTTTTATTTCATCTAAAATTCAGAAATCGTTATCCGTAAACATTCATATACCAATTCCAAATTCAAATAAATATATTATAAACATTATCGAACATTTTTTATTAATGTGATATTATAATTTATTATAAAATATTTTCTCCTTATAGTTCTTTATACATTATTCTATCATATTTTTGTTTAATTTTGAACTTTTTTGTCTAATTTAGTTATTAATGGTTTTATATACTCTTTCAAAATATTATTTGTAATTGCATCATTTGAATTAATAATTAAGAAATGATTAAACTTTATAATATATAGAATTCAAATATTATAAAAAATTAATAAACTAAGTATATTGTTACGGTCTTAAATATTAAAACTATTTATAATATAAAAAAATGCAAAAAAATAAGACTTTTACATGAATGATAATAAACAAAACACACTTAAGAAATATATTAATACTTCTTGGTGTTTTCTCTATTATATAACCATGTAAAAATCTTGCTAAAGATTCTCACTATATGTCACTATTATATAATTCAAATTATATAATTCAATATGCTAAATATTATTAGCATTATGTGTTTCTTACTTCTCCTTTATCTTACTATATATTACATAATATTGCAACATATTTTGCGAATTTTTTTAAACTTTTATTATAAATTAGTACAATGATTATGATTAATATTACTCTAAACCTACATTTGTTAAAACTACATTTAATATCTTATTGATTAAAATCTTTTAAGACGTTATAATATAAAACATAAACAGTATTGATATTGAGTATCAATTGACATAATATGAAATTAATTATTTTAACATTATATTATCTTTACAAAGGAGGAATTATATTGAATAATATTCTATTTGCTTTTTCATTAACTCTTTTTTCTGGATTGTGTACAGGCATAGGAAGTGCTTTTGCTTTTTTTGCTAAAAAAACTAATACAAAATTTCTTTCTATAAGTCTTGGTTTTTCAGCTGGTGTTATGATTTATGTATCAATGATCGAAATATTTTTTAAAGCTAAAGATGCTCTTACATCTGAATTTGGACTAAAGATAGGTTCTTGGCTTACAGTAATATCGTTTTTCTCTGGAATGCTTATTATTGCACTTATTGATAAAGTTATTCCAGTTGGAGAAAATCCACATGATATATATAAGGTTGAAGATTTGAGTTCAAATAAAGTTAATTCAAACAATAAACTTTTGAGAACAGGAATATTTACTGCAATAGCTATTGCAATTCATAATTTTCCTGAGGGATTAGCAACATTTATTTCTGGCCTTCAAGCTCCATCTATAGCAATACCAATAGCCATAGCAATTGCAATTCATAATATACCTGAAGGCATAGCAGTATCAGTTCCTGTTTATTATGCTACTGGTGATAAGAAAAAAGCTTTTGTATACTCATTCCTTTCTGGTCTATCTGAGCCATTAGGAGCCATTATAGGATATTTAATTCTAATGCCTTTTATTAACAATACCGCATTAGGTATTATTTTTGGAGCAGTAGCTGGAATAATGGTTTTTATATCACTTGATGAACTTCTTCCTTCCGCTAGAGAATATGGAGAACATCATCTTTCAATATATGGCTTAGTAGGTGGTATGATTGTAATGGCAGTTAGCTTATTATTATTTTTGTAATATATTAAAGCTTATATCACTTTTAATTTAAACACATGAAATAGAATAATAGTTCAAAAACATATTATATATTCAGTTAATAAAATAATCAGTTAATATATATTATAAAAAAACTTTCTCTTAACTAAAGCAAGTTAAGAGAAAGTTTTTTAACTTAGATATTTATTTTTAATATTATAATCTATATTTTTATATTAAGAATTTTAATAAGAATACTAATCCTACTATTACTGTAGTTATACTAATATCTTTTATTTTTCCTGTAAACACTTTTAATAGTATATATGAAACAACTCCAAATACAATACCATCTGATATACTATAAGATAATGGCATCATAATTATAGTTAAAAATGCTGGAATAGCTTCTGTAAAATCTGAAATATTTATTTCTTTTATTGGTTCTATCATAAATAATCCAACTAATACTAATGCAGAACAAGTTACTGCTGGAGTAATTGATGCAAATACAGGTGCAAAGAATAATGCTAATCCAAACATTATCGCTGTTGATACCGCTGTTAATCCTGTTCTACCGCCTTCTGCAACTCCTGATGCACTTTCAACAAATGTACTCACTGTGCTTGTACCAACACACGCCCCAAAAGTAGTTCCTATAGCATCTGCTAAAAGAGCTTTCTTTATATTTGGAACCTTTCCATTCTCATCTAACATCTTTGCCTTAGTTGTAACTCCAACTAAAGTTCCTATAGTATCAAACATATCCATAAATAATAGTGTAAATAATACAATAAGCATATCTACAGATAATATATTATGCCACTCAAATTTAAATAAAACTCCACTAATTGATGGTGGTACACTTATAATGCTAGTTGGAAGTGGTGTAATACCTAAAGGAATACCTATTATAGCAGTTATAATCATGCCTATAAATAATGCACCCTTTATATTTATAGCTAAAAGAATACCTGTAATTATAATTCCAACAATTGCAAGCAAAGCTGTTCCACTTGTTATATTTCCAAGTGCTAAAATTGTTGAATTATCTTTTGGATGCACTATAACTCCAGCACCTTCAAGTCCTATTAAAGCAATAAGTAAGCCAATCCCTACTGAAATCGCTTTTTTAATATTTTCAGGTATTGAATCAACAATAGCTTCACGTACATTAAATAAAGTTAATAGAATAAATATAATACCTTCTAAAAGTACTGCTGTTAAAGCAAATTGATATGAATATCCCATTCCAATAACTATTGTAAATGCAAAAAATGCATTTAGTCCCATACCTGGTGCTTGAGCAAATGGTAGTTTAGCATACAAACCCATAACTAATGTTGCAACTACTGCTGATAAAGCTGTTGCTGTAAACACTGCCCCCTGATCCATACCTGCAGCTGATAATATAGATGGATTTACTATTAATATGTAAGCCATAGTCATAAAAGTAGTTAATCCCGCAATAGCTTCTGTTTTAACATTAGTATTGTTTTTAGTAAGTCCGAAATATTTATCTAATATTCCGTCCTTTTCAAATAGTTTTTTCATTAAATCACTCTTTCGTAAATCATTTTTCTACCTGAACTATAATACGTCATCTTTTGATATATTGCAATAGTTTAGGTGGATTTTTACGTTATTTTAGAGTTATTTTTCGTATTTTTAGATTTTTAACGAACAATTCAAGGTTTTGTTTTGATTAATAGTTCGTGTTTTATATGTGAAATGTAATAATTTGATTATAAAATATATATTTAACAATTTTAAAAAAAATCAAGTAACATTCCTATTTTAAACATAATATATATTAGTAAACAAAAGATAAAAAGTATTAGAATTATAATAAAATTGTATCTTACAAATTTTATTATAGTCTAATACTTTAAATTAAATATAATATATTGCATTATATTATATAATTATTTAATTTTAACTCTTCTATTAACGAATTAAAATGTGAGCTCTCTTCTCCTTCATCATACTGATTACAGACTTTCTCTCTAACTTCATTTAATTCACATCTACTCTTTTTTTGTTTCATATACAGATAAAAATTTAATACATCTTGTAATAATTTTTCATCTTGTTCTTTTGATAATATGTTTGTTATTTTCTCAGTTGATATATTCATTGTGTCACCTCTACATTATTTTATAATTAAGAACTTTTTATTAAGTTAATATTTAAATCAATCTATAGATTAATTCTTCTTGCTCTTAATTTAATAAATATTTATCTAATGTTGCCTTTTGTTTATCTCTAAAATTTGATACTTTATCTATGACAAAATTAAATAATACTATAAAAATACTTGTTAATTTAAAGAAATTAATTAACATATATAAAATGCCTGTCTGTGTAAATATTAACGTAATTCTAGATTTTGTTAATGAGTACATAAATCTATTAAGTATAGTATAACTATCTTGAATTATGAAATATAAAACTACATATTTTATTGAATTAATTAATATATCAAGATATATAAACAAATCTATATTTTTATATTTTGTTTCAATTATACTTATTAACATTATATAAACTATTCCTATGTTTATAGTTTTTTTAGAACACGAAATATACGATCCATATTTCTTAAATTTAGTTATAATAATATACTTCTTAATTGAAAAATCATTAAGTAATTTAAACTTATTTGCTATCATTATGCTCAAAAAATATGTTATAAACATTGTTCCAATTGGCAATGAAGCAATTAAAAAATAATATAAATTTTTCTTTCCATAGTCACTTAAAAAAGTCACATATATCAAATAATTTTGACACTCTTTTATAAAGCTATATCCTATTAATGTTGAAAAATTTATGTCTATAATAATCATTATAAAACATGAAAAAATTGATCCATAAAATAAATCATCAAAAATACTTTGATTTCTTAAAATAAGAATTCCACATGAAAGTCCTAATATAATGCCTTGACTCATACAAACAGCTGAAGCCATATCACCTAACGTGATTATTACTAATAAAAGAGATGTTAAGCCTGAAAGAAATGTATATTTCAAACCACATCTTAAATATATTAATGTAATAATAACAGGAACTCCTATATCTAAATATCCTACATAACTAAATCCTGTTTCTATTGCAAGAAGACTTATTATTACAAAAACTGCTGAAAACATTGCAGCTTCTGTCATTTTCTTAATTTCCAAAAGTACATCACCACATTCTTTGTTGTCATCTAAAAGTTAATAGTGTAATTTTACCTTTAAGTTATGTTTAAATCAAGATTTCTATTCTCTTTCTTAAAATAAAAACTACTTTTTATAACTCTGTTTAAAAATAAGTTCATAAAAAGTAGTTTAAATATTTTATATTATTTTTTCAATTAATAATTAAAGAATTATTCTTATAAAAAAGTCTATCATCTGAAAATTTACTAATCCTTACATTTTTTATTTGCTTTACATTTATCGCACAAACCAATTAACATAATATTTACATCATTTACTTCTACATTACTCTCTTTTTCAACTTTTTTATTTAATTTAATAAATTCTAAATTTAAATTTCTATCATCAATATCTATTACATCATTGCATTTTGAGCATTTAAAATGAATGTGCAAGGGCTTTTTACTAAAAATTTTCATTTCATAATAACTTATATTATTAGTGTTAATTTCTTTTATTATGTTTAATTCATTAAACAGTTTTAAACTTCTATATACTGTTGCAATCCCAACATTATTTTTCTTAATTCTTTCATAAATTTCTTTTACAGATAAATGAGTATTAGAATTTATTATTTCTAAAAGAATCAACTGTTTTTGTATAGTAAACTTATATCCTTTTTTCTTAAATAGTTTTTTGTAAAAACTCAAATCTTTATCCATTAAATCATTCCCATTAATCAAAATATTCATAATAGCCTTCATAATCATATTAAATAAAAACTCTATCTGCTGATTTTAACTTATCCTATTTAAAGATTTACATTTAATATTTTTTTACTCCATCAAAAAATTCCAAATACTTTTTAACATGATTTTCATCTTTTAAGAAATCTATAGCACATTTTGGATGAATATTATATTGTCCTGTTAACATATAAGAAATATCTTGTCCCCATTTAATTTTCTCCTTAAGAGGCAATATATTGTCCTGAATACATTGTATTACTGGTCTGATTGAATACTTTTGTGAATTTAAATAACCTAGCATCAGTTCCATATAACAATTTCCAGCGCCTCTTCCTAAACCATACATTGTCGCATCTACGAAAGTTGCGCCATTTTTTAAAGCTTCTATACTATTAGCATAAGCCATTTGCCTATTGTTATGAGCATGAATTCCTAGTTTTATACCACTACTTTTAATATATTTAAGATATTTATTTGTTAAATCTTTTATATCATCTGTATATAATGCCCCAAAACTATCAACAATATATACAACATTCACTTTTGACTTAGATATCTTCTCTAATGCATTATTTAATTCTCTCTCTTTAAGTAAAGAAACTGCCATAAGATTTAAAGAGGTTTCATAACCTTTGTCTGAAATATTTTTTATAATTTCACATGCTTCTTCAATTTGATGTATATAAGCTGCTACCCTTATCATATCAATTATACTTTTATTTTTAGGGAGAAGTTCATTAAAATTTGTTCTTCCCACATCTGCCATAATAGATAACTTTGTACCTGATTTAGATTCTCCCACAACATTTCTAATATCTTCTTCTTTGCAAAACTTCCATTTTCCAAATTCTTTATATGAAAAATATTCCTCAGAAGCTTTATAACCAATTTCCATATAATCAATTTTTGCTTCTCTACAAGAAGAATACACATTTTTAACTAGTTCATCCTTAAAATAAAAATTATTAACCAATCCCCCATCTCTAATAGTGCAATCAATAACCTTTACTTCTTCATTATAATCTTTTTCTATTTTAAACACTCCTTTAATGTTATAGTCGTATCAAGTGTTTGTAAAATACCGCAGATCACATAAATGTAAAATATTTTTGTCACAAAATATTAAAAATACATGTACAAATCCTTCGTCTTAACGAATATTTTATATCTTCTAAAAAGAATCTGAGTGCATACTCTACTACAACACGCGAAACTAAGAAATGGGACACAATTTATAAAGCCAAAATTGCTGTTAAATTTAATTATTCTTTATAAATCTTTTAAAAATACAGGATATAAATTCTTCCCTTTAATTATCTTTGCGGGCCCTAATTTTTCACCAATATCTTTCCATACCTGACATGCTACCAACTCATACTGTGCTAATTGATTATCAGTTTTTAAATTTAATATCTTATCTCTGAATTCTTCCAGCATAGCTGCAATTCCCTCTGGCCATAAATTGTTATATACATCTCTATATGACCTTTTTTCTATAGGTAATAATAGTTCTGTAACCTGAAAATCCAAAAATTCATTTTCACCATATAAATCAAGAACACCATCTTCATTCTGTGGCACATACATAGTAGGATTCCATAATACAATTCCATTCGAATCTGTCAGAATAACACTTCCTATAGTAGTTTCAATAACGATTCGATGTAAAAGATGTGTATGATTATCAGGATCAGTTGTATTCATCTGGTTCATTACTCTTAAATTTATAGGAATTCCATTAACCTCTCCACTTAGTGAGCTAAATGGATTTTTTTCACTATTATCATTATCTAATTTAAAAGACCATGGTCTAAATCCTCCCAAAGCTTTTCCTAATATATCCACTAAAGGATATAAGACCTGCATGCTACATGCTGCATCAATATATATAGCTTCACTTTTCTTTAATACTTTTCTAGTAACATCAATAAATCTACGTACTGTCTTAAGATTAGGATAAAAACTATTAACCTCATAATAAGCATCAAATTTTCGTGCAGTTTTTCTGCATCTTAAAACATCTTCATAATGTACAGGATGTTCTTGTATTACATTAATTCCCTTAGATAATAATCGATCTGCTATATTTGTTCCTGCTCCTCCAAGCACAGCAGATCTTATTACAACACAAACTATATCAACATTTTCTTTAGTTAATTGTTCAGTGCTTGTATACAAAGGAACATTATATTCACTAGCACATTTAGCTGCTTGTTCACTCCCCCTTGCTAATATACCCACTAGTTTAAATTTATCTTTTAATTTTTCAATTCCTCGCAGATATACTCTACCAAATCGTGTGCCACAAACAACTACTCTTAAAGGTCTTTCTAAACTCATCATAGCATCCCCTCTTCCATTTCTTCTAAGTTACTCTCTGATTCTTTAGGTGGAATATCAATAATATTAATCCTTTCAACTGCTTTTGTTTTAAGTAATTTTTTTATCACTTTATTTGAGTCTAAACATTCAAATGACCAGTATACTCCATTATCAATATCTCCTTCAAGAACTCTTTCCACTGCCAATGCTGCAACAATTCCACTGAATTCATAACTGTTTGAGCAACGTAATATGACACGCTTTCTTTTTTTCTCCTTATCAATTGTTCCTTCCATTTCAACAACCATGGTATACCATTGTTTATTAGTATCTATAGACATATTAATTAAGTCATTTACTTTAGAGACAGTTTCATTTAATACTTCTCTACTTTTATCTATTATCAATCTGCCACAAGCTTTTGCCATAATATCTTTAACTAATTTATTATTTATAATATTAATCCATCTTGCTTCTCTTAAATTTAATGTTCTAGCAAGTTTCACAGTCTCATAATTAATAAAATCCTGTATATATGCTTCTTGCTTAAATCCTGGGATAAATACTTTATCTTCATATTCATGATTACTTTTTATGATTGAACCATCTCTAAACATAGAATCTGGAGTACCAAAGCCTGAAACTGAACTTAATAAAACATCTGCACATGCACTCCAAGTGGATTTCTCAATTCCTCCTGAAAATATCTCCAATTTCTCTACATTTTCAAAACATTGATTGGCTAACCAACATGGTATAATAGCTGAAAGTCCGGGGAAATTACCAGCACTTATAATAAAGGTACCTTTCTTGTTATAATTCTTTTCTATTAGAGATTTTTCTAAAAAATCTCCTCCAAATACATCTACATAATAAGCACCAGCCTTTTGAGCAGCTGTTGCCACCCTATCACCAATACAGTATGATGGTCCTGCACAATTAAGAATCACTTCACAGCCACTGCAAAAATTATCTAATGAATCTTCATCATACGCATCTACTTTCATCCACTGAAAATCTACATTGTATTCCTTATTTTTAGGGAAACTACGTTGCCCTCCTCTTATTGTATACGATTCTTTTAGAAGGTTCATGGCAATTCTGCCTACTGAACCTTCATATCCTAGTATTCCTACAACAGACGACTTCATTACTTATCCCCTCCGATAAGCAGTCTTGATAACGAATCTGAATTAGGCGGCTTAATACATGTCATATGATCCCCTTTAATATATTTAATTTTTAAATCTCCCATAGTTATTTCCTCCCAGAATGATTCACATTTTAAATCTTCAATCGGTAAAAATGCTGTTCCTTTATCATCACATCTTAATGCAAGTACATCCCCCATATATGGATATGATTTATATTCTCTAACAGCTTTAAAATTGCAACAAAATACCTTGTACATTGTTTTAATCTTATCAAGACTGTAATTCATACTTTCTCCATTTAATAAGGATACAGTTGAAAATATCTTTAATAAACGTTCTTCTTTAGACTTAGATGCAAGTTTTCTATAACACTCTCCAACTTCTTTGAATTCACCATCTAATGAGCATAAAGCTTCTGTTGAAAGTATATTATTATTAGATTTTTTAATACTTTCAAGAGCTTTTTTAAGAATATCATTTTCAATAATATGTCCTGCCTTATACATATCTGCACCAATCCCTGTACCAAAAGCTCTTTCCATTAATAATTCACTTTCCATATCATGCTCATTTATACCAGTATCTATTGTTATTACTCTCCTAACATGGGCACCTGATTCTAAAAGAACTCTTGCTGTTTCCAAAGCAACCAATCCCCCCATACAGTATCCTATTACTTCAAACTCACTGGCACCAGACTTTAATAAAGCTCTTGCATATTCCTCACCTAAAGTCAAAATATAATTCTCACAATTTTCCACGTTATATAAATCTGTACTTTCATATGAGAAACCTACAATAGCTTCATTATATTTTTTATCATTTATTAAATATGGCAATATATAATTATATGGTGTAAGAAGCCCAGTTGCATCAGCCATTAGTACCTTCATGCATTTAGTGTAATCTTTAGATTCTGCAAAAACAACATATGGAAGTTTATGATCATTTTTATCACCTCTCATATTTTTCTCTGATTCTAACTTATTATCAATCAAAACCTTTGATATCTGTGCTACTGTTGGATTTCTTATTATCTCTAACATAAGCCTGTCCCACTCTAATTCCATTGCTTCATCTAATTTATCTCTCATCTTTGCTACAACTTGAGCAACAAGTAATGAATCGCCCCCAATTTCATAAAAATTATCATTTCTCCAAATTTTATCTCGTTTTAATACTTCTGCCCATATACTAGCAATACGTGCTTCAAGATCATTTTTAACCTCTTCTCCAGTAACTGATATAAAAGTTTCCATATTTTCTATACGTTCTTTTAAGATGTTACGATTTATTTTCCCATTATTAGTTAAAGGTAATTTAGGTATTACTTCAATGTGTCCTGGCACCATATATTGTGGAAGATTATTTTCTATAAACTCTTTTAATTCCTCTACCGAAACTGATTCATTTTCTGCTTCAAACCTTGTTATGAACACTCCTTGTCCACCTAAACTAAGCTTATCATCTTTTTCTGGATAAGAAGATATAACTTTTAGCCCTGCTTTTGAAAACATACTAATCCATTCTTCACGTTCAAAGAATACTTGATCTTTTCCTTTTCTTGAGTCAGTAAACCCTGTTAAACCACCTTTAAATTCCAATGATGTTAATAATGAATATGCTTCATCAATAGCATCAATTACTATAAGCTCTCCGTCTGGAACTGCAAGTTCCTTTAAGGTTGCAAGTGCAGAAGGAACATCATATGCATCATGTAATACATTCGCACATATAATAATATCCCATGAAGAAGCAGTTAATCCCTGTTTCCAATATTCTTTATTTAAATCAAACAAACCATAACTTACCCATGGATAATTTCCATAAGCTTCATGAGCTTTGTTTAAGAAAAAAGTAGATATATCTGTAAAATGGTACTCAACATTATAATTATTTAATATTGGAATTATTTCAGACGTAGTTCCCCCTACACCTGCACCCACTTCTAAAATCCTTATAGTTTTATTTTTATTGAGTTTACTATATTTATCTGCAATAAACAAAACTGCTTCTTTTACAACATTATTCATACACTTATTAATTAAATTATCTCTATAAGCAGACATTGCTATATCTGAACTTCCTTTTGGGAAAAGTAATTCTAAAGAATCAACTTCTCCTGTTAAAAGCTTAGGTAGATTTATGCTTGACTCTTTAAAATAATCCATAAGCTTATTTCCATATTTAATTTTTTCCTCAACCTTATACCATTCTTTCCAGTATTCCTCAAAGTCACTATTCCTTATAGACGTATTTAATAAACTATACTCAGCTTTCGTTTCATCATATGATAAATACTTTTCAACACATAATGCTTTTAACCATCGTCTTATTAATTGATGATATTGTGTTGAAACTTTTAAAGCCAACTTAATTTCTTCTAGCGTATGTGTACATTCTTCATCTTTAAAAAGTCCTGCATTAAATAAAGTTTTCATAATATCTGAAAGTGTAGTTTTATTTGCATTTTCAATCCATTTTGTAAATAGGTTTCTATCAATTGATTGACTAGACTTCTCTCCTGCTTCAAAGCATATATTGTTCATAACATCATCTTCATGATTTAAATTTTTACAAGAAAGTTTCTTAGTCTGAACAAATGAAGCCAATTTATATTCACTTGGATTATTTCCACTTACTATTGTTACTGCTGCTGATACCAACGGATGTTTTTGAAGAACACTTTCAATTTCACTTAATTCTATTCTGTGCCCATGTATTTTAATCTGGGTATCCTCACGCCCTAAGAATTCTATAATTCCATCAGAACGATATCTTCCAATATCACCTGTATAATATAGGCGCTCTTTAGTTTCCGGATGAATTATAAATCGTTCTTCTGTTAATTTTTTATTCCCTAAATATTCTAATGCTAATCCTTCTCCTCCAATATATAGATTACCTGCTGTCCAATTTGGACAAGGCTGTAATTTTTCATTTAATACATAAAACTTTTGGTTAGTTAAAGGAATACCATAAGGTATACTTTTTTCATATTCAGTATTGTTATTTATAGGATAATATATTGACCAGATTGCAGCTTCTGTAGCTCCTCCCAAACTTATTATCTTAATATTTGGAAATTGACTTTGCATTTCCTTTGGTAATATTATAGGAATCCAATCTCCAGATAATAAAGCTAATCTAAGTTCTACTTTTTCTTTATTATTTCTACTTTTCAAGCATGATATAAGCATCTCCATCTGTGCTGGTACAGAATTCCATAATGTTATTTTATATTTAACTATCATGTCTACCCAATGATTAGCTTCTTTTACATGGTCAGGATCTGGCAATACTAAAGTTCCTCCTGCACTTAATATTCCAAAAATATCATAAACTGATAAATCAAAGGCTAAATTTGCCACACCTAAGATTTTGTCATGATAATCTACTTGAAATTTAAAATTAATATCAGATATAGTATTCAAGGCTGCACGGTGACTTATTACAACTCCCTTTGGCTTTCCTGTACTTCCTGAAGTATAAATAATATAAGCTGGATCAGATGACTCTCTGCTAATAGCTTCTATATCTGACATCTTAACAGGCTGTAAATTTTCAACATTAAGTAAAGAAATATTAGATTTATATTTTTCTTTTGAACTTTTATTATTTGTAATAACATATCTTATTTTTGAATCCTCTAAAATTAAATTTTGTCTTGATACAGGTTGAGATGCATCAATAGGTACATAAGTACATCCTGCAAGCAATACACCAAGAACCGATGCTATCTGCCAAATACTTTTTTCAAGTATTATTCCTACAATATCTCCTTTTAAACATCCCTCTTCTATTAAAGCTTTCTGCACTGATATAACATATTCTGATAAATCCCTATAAGTAAATTCTCCCTCTTTACAAATTAATGCAATATTATTAGGATTATTCTTTACATTACTGCAAAATTTATCATGAAGTAATCCTTCTGGAACTGGTGCTAAAGTATCATTCACTTTTTCACGAACTTCTTTCACATAAAAAGGTAACTCTGCTACACTCTGAGAATTCCAAGTTTTTTCACCATCAGCCAACCTATTTATTAACTGGTTAAATGATTCAAAGGCATCTTCAATTACTCCTTCTTTGAAAACTCCATTTCTCACATCCCAATTTACACAAAGCCTATCATTTTCTTCTGTAACCTGACAGTCTATCCACACCTGTGGTGTTTGGCTTATCTTATAGGTTACAGTAGAATTCCTCATAAACTCACCATCTATAGCATTACTGTTACCTACACCAATAGTACTTGTATAAACTACTGGCATTATTACATTTTTATTACGCTGACGATGCATTTCACGAAGAACCTCAACCCCCGAAAAACCACTATGCTCTAGATCATTCCATAAACGCTTCTGATTTATCTTAGCTCTTTCAACAAATGTATCTCTACTTTCTCCTTGAACCTGAAAAACATCTACTACAGTAAAATCTCCTATTACCTTATTTATATCTTCATGGATATCAGGTCTATTTAGCAAAGTAAGGTTAATACAAAAATCAGCTTTCTTAGACCATAATCCAATAACCTCTGCATAAGCTGAAAGTATTACTACAGATGGAGTTATTCTATTAAGTTTAGCTTGTCTACAGATTTTCTCCCATTTTTCTTTACTTAGAGATAACTTGTATTGATCAAATATTACCTTTTCTGTATTGATTTTTTCTACATTAATAGGAAGTTCAGGACCTTCTGGCATTCCTTCAATTCTTTCCATCCAGTATTGTTTATCCTTTTCTCTTTTTGCTTTTTCTAATAAATGATTTTTTCTAGATTGTTCAAACAATACTATATCTCTATAACTTATTGATATTGGCTCAAGTTCTTTTTCAGGTTCATAATAAAAATGATCTAATTCTTTTAATAATATATTGGCGCTTACAAAATCTGAAATAAGCATATCTATAGAAAGATGTAGTATACTGTTTTCTTCTAATGTTGTTAAGAAAAGATCAAAAAGAGGCCATTCATCTGTCTTATATTGCTTTGTTGAAAGCTCTTCTCTTACCTTTTTTATAGCTGCTTCAGCTTCTTCTTTATTTGCTCCTCTTAAGTTCTGCTCTTTTAAAGGAGGAAGATTTACTTCCTCCAGTACTTTCTGATATCCTTCAGGAAATACAACTGCACGAAGCATTTCATGTCTCTTTATTACTGCATGCCATGCCATTTCAAGTCTTTTCCTATCGACTACTGGCATAGTAAGTTCAATATAAGCATGACACCCCACACCACCATATTCATAAACATTATTTCTTCCAACTAAATAAGCAGTCTGTACATCAGTAAGTGGAAATGCTGTATATTTATTTTTAATATCATAAATTAGATTAAAATTAGATTTATCACTTAAATATTTAATTAATTCACTCTTATGGTCTATAAGTTCTGCCTTTCTTTCAGAATTCATAACACCTGATGGTGCTCTAAATCTCAACTTGCCATTATCAACCCAAAGCTTAATTCCAAGTGATTCATGTTTATCAATAAGCTCAGTTATACTCATATTGTTCCCTCCTCAACTTCTTCAGCATCACTAATATTTGTTTTGCTTGAATTATCTTCTCTAATCTTTTCAGCTAGTAACGCAATTGTTGATGCATTAAATAATATATCTAATGATAATCTCACATTAGATATTTTTCTCTTTTGTAGCTCCCCAATAATTCTTACAGCTTTTAGACTATCTCCTCCACATATAAAGAAATCATCGTTTCTTGAAACCTCTTTTATTCCTAAAACTTCAGTCCAAACTTGTTCTATTTCCTTTTCAAGTTCATCCATTGGAGAATCAAGTATTACATGAGTTGAAGTCTTATATTCCATTAATAGTTGTTTGATTTTTTTTCTATCAACCTTTCCATTTGCATTTAATGGTAAATCATCTAAAATCATAATCTTATTGGGAATTAAATATTGAGGCAGTTTTTTATTAAGAAATACCTTTATTTCACTTTCTGATAAGTTTTCTAAACATTCTTTATTAATTAATACAGCTGCAGAAATAATTAATGATTCTTCTACTACTACAACAGCATTTTCTATATATTTATTTTCTTTCAATGTAGCTTCAATTTCTCCAAGTTCAATTCTGTATCCTCCAATTTTAACCTGTGAATCTTCTCTTCCTAAAAATTCAATATTTCCATCTGGTAGATATCTTCCTAAATCTCCCGTACAATATATCCTTTCTCCATTTTTAGGATGGTATATAAATTTTCCCCTATTTTTTTCTTCATCATGCCAGTATCCTTTGGATAACCCCATTCCACTAATATATAATTTCCCTGGCACCCATTCTGGACAATCCATCATAAATTCATTAAGAATATAATATTTTTGATTATTAAGTGGCTTTCCATAAGGTATGCTATTCCACTTAGGATTAATATCCTCAATTTTATATGAATTTGACCATATTGATGCTTCTGTAGCACCTCCAAGACTTATAACTTCTACTTTATTAAAATATTGTTTAATCTTTGATGATAAGTCTAATGGTATCCAATCACCACTTAATAATACTAGTCGAATTAACCCTTCCATTTTCTTTTCTTTGTCTGACAAATATTCTATCAACATCTGCATAAAAGCTGGCACCGTATTCCATAAAGTTATCTTTTCTCTTTTAATTAAATCCATCCAATGCTTTGGATCCTTCCTTTTATCTGAATTTGGTATAACTATAGCTCCTCCAACTGTAAGAATGCCAAAAATGTCATATACAGAAAGATCAAAATTCATATTAGATAATGCCAATATTTTATCTTTAGAGGACACTGAAAATCTTTTATTTATGTCTAAAATAGTATTTAATACTGCTCGATGCTCTATCATTACCCCTTTTGGTCTTCCAGTTGATCCTGATGTATATATAATATAGGCTAGATTAGATGGCTTATTAATTAGCTTAATAGTTTCAAGATTATTATTTCTTTCTAATTTATCAACACACATAACTTGAATATCTTTATCCATGCTTAACTTATCTTTCAACCATGACTGAGTAAGAATTATCTTCACTTCTGCATCATTTATAATCTGTAAAATTCTCTCCTTTGGATTTTCAGGATCTATAGGCAGATATGCTGCTCCTGACATTAAAATCCCTAATGCAGATACTATTTGTTCCCATCCTTTTTCCATAACTATTGCAATTAATGTATCTGGAAGTGCTCCATTTTCTCTTAAAAGATATGCCAGATAATTTGAACGTGATAATACTTCTTTATAAGTAAATCTGTCTTTATCGGTAATTATTGCAATATTATCACCTTGTTCAGATGCTATTTTCACAAAGATATTATCTAAAGTTTCAACTGGTATTTCCTTATCAGTGTTGTTAGCTTCAATTCTCATATCAGATTTTTTTAACTCAACAATATTTAAGGTCCTTTCTTCCCAGACTGAATTATCTTGTGCTAATCTATTTAAAATTTTATAATAAGCTTCAAACATATCATTAATCATTCCATCTGGAAAAAGATCTTCTACGAAATCCCAAATTAAAAGCAATTCATCATCCTGCTCTATAACCTGATGGTCCAACCATACCTGTGGTGTCTGAGTAATATTATAAGTAAGTTTTCCAACCCATTCATCTTCATTCCATTTATTTATTCCTATTCCACTTGTAAATACAACAGGCATTGTTGCTCCCTTATGTCCATCATATAATTTAGATAATTCACGTTGTACTTGTACACCTCCAACATAAGGATGATCCAAATCCATCAAAAGCTGCTTTTGAAGATTTTGTGCTCTTTTAAGAAATGTACTTCCACTCTTATTATCTACTGCTAATAATGTTAAAGTAGTAAAATCACCTATTATAGAATTTACCTCTGGGTGAACTGGCAAACGATTAAACTGTGTTAAATTTATTGTAAAGCAAGGATTTTTACTCCACATGCCAAGTACCTCTGCATAAGCAGTTAAAAGCAAACTTGATGAAGTTAAACCTGTAGCTTTTGCTCGATTTTTCAATCTATTCCATGTTTCACAATTGAGTTTTCCTTCAAGACGTGAAAATCTCTGCTTTGAAATATCTTCTGGATTTTTATCTAATGGAAGTTGTGGTGCTAAAGGTAAATCTTCTAATCTATCAGTCCAGTATTTTAAATCTGATTTATATAATTCAGATTTTTTATTATCCTCTAAGGCCATAACGTAATCCCTAAATGACAAATTAAGACTTGGCAGATATGCATCAGCATCCTTATAAAGTCTGTTCCATTCACTTAAGATATGAAACATACTCCATCCATCAAAAATTAGATTATCAAAGCTTATATGAAGTCTCATCTCATCATTTCCAAATTTAGATGCCTTCACATCAAACAATGGCCACTTATCTATAGAAATAACCTGATGTGACATTTCATCTCTAACTTCTTTTAAATGCACTTTAATATATTCATCATCTTTATCATTCATATCAAAAATATTAATTTCATAATATGGCACATTATCCAAAATTCTTTGTGTTCCATCATCTGCTATTACGCATCTCATCATTCCATGCTGTGCAATAAGTCTCTGCCATGCTTTTTCAAGTCTTTTTATGTTTATATTACGGCAGTCAAGTTCAAAATAGCAGTGAGTAGATACATTTCCTAAAGAGTAAATCCCTTTTCTACCTACCCAGTAAGCATATTGAACATCTGTAAGCGGAAATGGTTCATATAAATTTTCTATATCTGGAACTACCTTAAGTAAATCATTTTTATTTTTACTGTTTAAATCTTTTTTATCTTTCATTTCAGTAATATATTCTGCCAATTCTGCTATAGTAGTTTTTTCAAATATATCCGTAAGTGATAATTCAGCTTGCATCTTTTCTCTTATAATTCCAGTTAACTTAGTTGCTACTAATGAATCACCACCTAATTCAAAGTAATCATCATCAATACTCACCTTTTCTATATTAAATACATGACACCATATTTCTGCAAGAGATTTTTCGATTGACGATTCTGGATTTCTAAATGATTTTTCATTCTCTGCTTCCTTAAATATATTAAACTTAGGTAAAGATTTTCTATTAACCTTTCCATTAGAAGTAAGAGGCATCTCATCAATTAATATAAAAGCTGATGGAATCATATATGATGGTAAAATTGACTTAATGAAATCAGAAATTCTTTTTGGTTCAAAATATCTAATTTTATTGTTTGATTGTCCAATTATTATATGCTGGCCTAAAATATTCATAATTTCATTTTTATCTGTAAATACATTACTGTTAATAAAATTTCTTTCTTTTAACATATCAATCCATTTATTTTGTGAAATAAGTGGCTCTCTTTTCTCTGCTCTTTCATCTTCAAACTTTGTAAATCCTTCTTCTATAAATGCAGTCGTTACCTTCTGTAGATTATTATTAATAGTCATTTCTGATATTAATAGCACTCCCCCTAAAGATAATAAATATTTAACATAATCTAAAGTTTTATCAATATTTACTGATCTATGAAGAGAATCTGAAGCAATAATAATATCATAGCAATTCTTCTTAAACCCTTGCTTTGCTGGATCTACATTTAAGTCAAGTAGTTCATATTTCATAAAAGAAAAATCAGAGCATTTTCTTTTCATATCATTTATAAAAAAAGCTGAACTATCTGTACATGTATAATTCACATTAAAAGAAGCTAATACCTCTAATAAAAATTTTGTAAGCTTACTATTTCTAGCACCTATTTGTAAAATTTCAACTGGCTTATTCTTACTTTTCTTTTCAGCTAACAATAATATAATTTTTTGTAGCAGATTATCTCTTTGTTGTGTTCCAATCATAAATTCCACAAGATTATCTGGAGATAAAGAAGTATTTTCAGAGAAAAATACTTCTAATGGACTTAATTTTCCCCTTAATAGATCAATACTATATTTGCCAACTTCTTTAACATAATCTAAAATCTGCTCAATATATCTTCTTTCCTGCTTTAAATTACTTTTCACAGAATTTGATAATGAATATAATTCTGCTTTAAAATCTTTAATACTTACATAATTATTTTCAGTATCTATTACTAATATATTTCTCTTAATTAAAACTTGAAGCCATTGATTTAATAAATCTTTATAATTATCACAAATTCCTAATTTCTTAACTATATCTTCATAAGAATTCTTCTCACCAATCTTAGTAAATAATCTTAACTCATTTAATGTATTTAAAATAAAAGCTAAGCTTATAGAGTCCATATCATCCCAAAACATTGCTGCTTCCTGAACTCCAAGTTCTTTACATAGTTCCTTTTTATTTTCATCTTCTTTTAATTTAAGAATATCTTTCCACATAAATTCTGAATCTTTATGATTATTTTTTTTAACTTCATATAGAGATGAATCTTTTCTTTTACTATCAACTATATATCCAACAAGATGTTTATTACCTCTTTCATCTCCATCAGCTACAACTACAGCATCCTCTATATCTGGATGTTTTCTTAATGCATTTTCTATCTCACCAAGTTCTATCCTGTGTCCTCTTATTTTAACCTGAAAATCCTTACGACCTAAAAATTCAATATTTCCATCACTTAAAAATCTTCCCAAATCTCCCGTCTTATACCATCTAAGTCCATTCCACTTAATAAATTTCTCTTTAGTTAACTGTTCATTCCCTTTATATCCTTTAGCAACACCTGCTCCTCCAATCCATAATTCTCCTGGAACTAGATCTGGACAGTCTCTTCCATTTTCATCAACTACTCTGTATGCTTGATTAGGAAGTGCATGTCCATATGGTACTGATGTCCATTCATTTGGTAATGGAAGCTTTACTTCAAAAATATTAGACCAAATAGCAGCTTCTGTTGCTCCTCCCATAGCAATAAATCTACATCCATCCGTAATATTATCAACACGTTCTGGTAAATCTAATCCAATCCAGTCACCTGAAAGCATTACAAGCCTAAAAGGTAATTGTTTTTCATAGCTATCTTCAGCTGCCACAAGAAGCATATCCAAAAGTATAGGAACTGAATTCCATATTGTGATTTTATGCTTCATTACCTTTTTAAGCCATGCATCAGCATCTCTACGTTCTTCTTCCTTTACCAATACTAGTGTTCCACCGACACTAAGAATACCAAAAATATCATAAACTGATAAATCAAAGTCTATTGCTGATACTGCTAAAAGACTATCATTTTCACATAATGAATATTTTTCATTTAAGTTCGATATAGTATTCCATGCACTATAGTGGCTTACTTCAACACCTTTAGGTTCACCAGTAGAACCAGAAGTTAAAATTATATAAGCTGAATTATATGGTGATCTTAAAGCTATTTTATCAATTGGAACTGCATCTTTAACTTCATCTATATTTATTAAATTACTATCTTCTGGCCATATAATTGAATCTATTATTTTAGTATCTGAAATCACATAATTTATCCCAATATTTTTGTGGATTATTCTACGACGATTATCTGGCTGTTCTACACTTATTGGTACATAATATGCTCCTATGCTTAAAATTCCTAAAATCGCTTCTATTTGATTTATTCCTCTCTGTAATGTTATTCCTACAGCATCGTTTTCTTTAATTCCCATAGATTTAAGGAAACCTGCTATCTTTAAAACTCTTTCTGCCAATTCACTGTAAGATAATGTAATGTTAGATGAATCATCAATAAGAGCTATTTTTTCAGGAGTTTTCTTTGCAAATTCAAAGAATGATTCATGCAGACATTTAGATGGCTCTGGTAATGTTTTAGGAATATTATTTCTTCGTTTTTCTTCTTGTAAACGTAATAATATATCTGTAGCATATTTATTCCAATCATTAAAATCATCTGCAAGATAATTAATAAAATATACATATGCAGAAAACATCTCATCAATTAATTTATCTGGAAATAACTCTTCAACAGCATCCCAAGCAAGCATAAGTTCATTATTCATTTCATAAATTTGAAAATCCAACCATACCTGTGGGGTCTGAGATATCATATAAGAAAAATCTCCCAGCAAACGGCGGAACTCTTCATTAATAAGGTTTGTTCCTAAATTACATGCAAATACAACTGGTGCAAAGTTTCCTTCTCCTTTATAAATACGTGCTAAATCACGTTGAATTTCTACTCCTGAATATGAAGAATTGGAAACATCATTATAAAATTGTTCTTTAACATCACTTAATCTGTTCAAAAATGTTTTTTCTAGGCTGCAGTCAACAGATAGTAATAATAAATTTGTAAAATCTGCTACCACATCTTCTATATATGAATTTCCAGTTTCACGGTCAAACAATGGTACATTAATTAAAAATTTAGAATTTGTGCTCCAACAATTAAGCACTTCTGCATATGCTGTTAAAAGTACCATAGCAGGTGTAATCTGATTAGTAGCAGCTTGCTTCTTTATAGAATACCACTGCTCTTTTTTTATCTTAAAAGTTCTTCTTCTAAATGTAGGTTTTCTTATTTCTTCTGGTCTGTTTTTTAATGGAAGTCCTGGCGCTAATGGTAACTCTTTTAATCTTTCACCCCAGTATTCTTTTGCTTTTTGTTTGTCGTCTTCTTTTATTTTCCTGTCATTATATAAATATTGTGCAAAGTTCCAGTTAGCAGATGAAGGTGATAAATCATATCCTGCATATGCACTGGCTAAATCTCTTAATATAATCTGCATACTTTGTACATCACATACAAGCAAATCTATATCAAAATGAATTCTTGTAAAGTTATCAGGAAGTAAAGTTAACTCTAATCCTGCAACGTTGCCTTTTTCAATATTTAATTTACGATGAGATAAATTCTTTCTTATTTTTTCTAATTCTATAGTTACTTCTTCTTTAGAACATGATCGTAAATCATTTACTACTATTTTATTTGAAAATGGCTTTTCCATTATCTGTTGTTGTCCATTATCTAAAAATTTTGCTCTAAGCATTGAGTGATGATTAAGTAACTTATTCCATGCTTTTTCTAAAGCATACTGTGATACATTTTTCCCATCAAATTCTAAATATGCATGACATCCTCTTCCCCCCATAGGTTGGTCATCTTGTCTTCCAATCCAATAAGCATACTGAACATCAGTAAGTGGAAATGGATTATTCATATTTTTATTTTCTATTATTACTTTATCTTTCTTATTTTTTACTATACCATTCTTATTATTTTCTAATATTTCCCACCACATCTTTACAGTTGGCTCTTCTATAAGCTTTGAGAACGTTACCTTATATCCTGCTTTTCTCCATTTATTTACCAATCTCATAATCTTCAATGAATCCAAACCAAATTCAATTAAATTACAATCATCATTAAATTCAATTGAATCTGATAACATTTCTTTAATCTGCTTGTGAAATTCTTCAAAACTAATTAATGTACCCTCTTTCATACAATTAAATCCTTTCAATTCAATTATTTTAAATTTCCTATTTAGAAATTAACTGCTTAGAAACACTACTTAATTTTTCACATGTTTCCTGCAATTCTCTTTCTGGCTTAGACATTTCAACTATCCCTGCCCCTGCACGAATCCAAGCTTGATTATCCTTTTGATAAATAGTTCTAAGTACAAGTGCCACATCCATTGCTCCAGTACTATCCAGTGTTATTACTCCTCCACTATAAAGATCTCTAGGATATTTTTCAAATTTACCTATTGCCTCAATAGATTCTTTTTTAGGAATACCTGAAGCTGTTACTGCTGGAAATAGTGTATTTAATGCATGCCATGAATTATATCCTTCTTTGATTTTACCTTTTAATCTAGAAGCTATATGCTGAACTGTTCCTCTATTTTCAACATACATAAACTTAGTCACTCTCACTGTTTCCTTATCACAAAACCTTTCCAGCTCTTCAAAAGCTAGCTTTACAGATACTGCATGCTCTGCAATTTCTTTAGGATCACTTAATAATTCCTTCTTCAATCTTTCATTTTCTTTATCATCCTCTACAAGTGCACGTGTACCTGCTAGTGGAAATGTACTTGCCCATCCATTATCATCAACTTCCACAACAGTTTCCGGACTAAATCCTGCTACACTCATACCTTCAAAATTGACAAGAAAAGATCTTGCTGGAGAGTTAACTCTTCTTTCTGCTATATAACTTGCAACCATATCAAGCTCACTATTTATAGGTATTTTTCTAGATAAAATTATTTTTTGATATTTTTTGTCCTTAATATCTTTAACTCCTCTTGCAACCATATCCATATATTGTTCTGCATCATATGTGAATATTTCTGGGACATTTATTCTCTCTTTATTAATTCTTGCCTTCAGACTGTTTTCAACCAAATTATTTTCAAGTATATCTTCTACTAGTTCTTTAATATCATTTAAATCTTCCTCTTTTAACGCTCTTAAAAGAATTGTATTATTTAATAATCTCACTTCAACTTTTGGAATAAACATCTTTACCATACATTCATCTTCTGTTAAAAGTGGAAGATTATTATTATATCTAGCTAATCCAAAATTAATAATTCCATATGAACGCCAGTCTTTTATTTTAACTTCTAAAAATACTTTATTAATTGTTTCACTTAATACTCCATTCTCTAACTCTATGTTTTTACCATCGATTTCTAATGTGGTATATTCTGAATTAACTTTTACTAACCCATAAATTCCTATTCCTAATGATAATTCACCATTATTTTCATAAAGAACATAATCTTCCTTAGATTTTAAATCGGTAATTTGAGCTGCTATAAGATATGCATCTGAATTAAATTTAATTTTTTCTTCATAATATGATTTCATTTTTTCACCCTTTTCATTAATATTTTCCAATACCATTTCTCTTAATTTTTGTTTATTGATTTTTCCCACATTAGTAAGAGGCCAAAAATCAATATACTCAATCTGATCTGGTATTTTATATTTAGCAAGTCCTATATTTTTCAAAAACTCATGAATTTCAATTTTATTTAAATTCCTATCTTCTGTAATTAAATATGCACAAGTTCTTTGTCCTAAATTTTTATCCGGAACTCCAATTACTGATGCTTCTTTTATATCAGGATGCTTGCATAAACATGATTCTACTTCTGAAGGCATTATCTTTTCGCCAGCCCTATTTATCTGTTCTTTTATTCTTCCTCCAATTTGAATATTTCTTTCTGATGTAATTCTAGCTTTGTCACCAGTACAATAGTATCCATCCTTAGTAAAGCTTTTACTGTTTTGCTCTGGAAGCTTATAGTATCCTTTTATAGTATAAGGTCCTCTAACAAGTAGTTCCCCATAATTTCCTTTTTCAACATCTTCTCCATTTTCATCAACAATTTTGATATCATCATATTCTGATAAAGCATGTCCCTGACAGCTACAAATCATATCATCTGAGTCATCTAATGAAGTGCAGCAGATAAGCCCTTCTGCTATACCATAAACTTGTTGAAGCTTAAATGGCATTTCGCTTACTATACGTCTTGCAACATTTTCGTCTAACATAGCTCCTCCAACCTGAACTACCTTAAGACTTGAAATATCATATGAATCATCCCATTCTAATACTTCTAGCCATAAATTCATAAGTGCAGGTACAAGAGCTGTTATTGTAACTTTTTCTTTCTCAATAAGTGGAAATATTTCATCACAGCTTGAAGTTTTACACATTACAACTTTTCCACCAACTGATAAAGTTCCTACTATACCTGGATTACCAAAAGGAAAATTATGAGCTGAAGGTAGAACTGTAAGATAAGCACTTTCTGAATTTAATCTGCATCTTTTTGCTGCCATTTTTGCATTATACATATATCCTGAATGAGTTCTAGGGATTAATTTAGGAGTTCCAGTTGTCCCACCAGATAAAAGTAAAAATGCTGTATCTCTATATGAAGGTTGCTCAAGATTTAAATCAGCAATATTAATATCATATCTACTTAAATTTTTTAAATTTTCATCATCCACTATAATGTTTTTCACGCATTTATTTTTCTTAGCTAAGCTATCAGCCATATTTCTATAATCAAATCCAAGATAATTATTTGGTATAATATACGCTACTGGCTGTACTAATTCAAAAATCCCATCTAATTCATACTCTCTATTAGCAGGAAGTGCAAGAACTGGAATAGCCCCAACTCTAAATAAAGCAAAACAGTTCACTACAAAAGACATAGTGTTAGGTAATTGCAGAACTACATTGTCACCTTTTTTTATTCCCTTATCAATAAAGTTTAATGAAAGCTGGTCAACTTTTAAATCAAACTCACTATACGTTAACTTATTGTCTCCTTCTACTATTGCAATATTGTCTTTGTACTTCTTAGCCCATTCTCTTAAATGTTCTCCCAAATTTAAATGTTCCCATAATCCAAGTTCTTCGTACTTTCTATAAATTTCATTTATACTTTTATTATCACAATTTATATCCATATATAACCATCTCCTATAATCTTTAATTTATATATCTTTCTATAATTTTAGATATTGAATCTAAAACTTTATCTTTTTCAGTTCTTATAAAAAAATGTCCTCCGGAAAACATCTGAATATCAAACTCTTTATTTGTATGTATATTCCATAATTCAACGTCTTCCTTTACTGCCTCCTTATCTTCAATTCCTGCAAAGGCTGTAATAGGACATTCCAAAGGTTTATCTTTACAATAAACATACTCTTCATCAAGTGTAAAATCAGCACGTAACATTGGTAAAAATAAATTCATAAGTTCCTTGCTGTTTAAAATTTCTTTTGGTGTACCTGAAAAACGTTGTAATTCTTTAATAAACAAATTATCTTTTAAATGATGAATTGGTTTATCTTCAGGTATCTGTGGAGCACGACTTCCTGAAATAATCAAATGGTACGGTTTAACATTCCATATTCTTCTAATATATCTACATACTTCATAAGCAATTTTTGCACCAAGACTATGTCCAAAAAATACAAAAGGCCTGTCTAAATATTGAACTAGTTCTTCAGAAATTTCTCTAACCAATTTATTGATGTCATCTATAGGTGACTCATTCATTCTATTTTCCCTACCTGGAAGCTGTATAGAATATATTCCTATATAATTAAAAAATGTTTTCTGCCATTCTCTATAAGTAGAAGCTCCTCCTCCCGCATATGGAAAACAAAAAATACGAATTTTATCGGTCTCTTTTGGTACATTAATTAAATACGAAGAAAGTGATTTTTTAAACTCCATAATATATCTCCTTTTTAAATCATTTATTCAAATGATAATGATAATCATTAATTTTGTCAAATTTAATTATTTAAGGTGTTTTTTCACAATTAATAATTCTTAATCCCACTATTTTTCCACTTTATAAGTATTTTTTCAATTAAATTTTTACGATATTTATGGATATTTTGTAAGAAAAAAGATACCTCAGTGATCTATATTCTAGAATTAATTACTAATAAAAAGCATATTTCTAGCATTTAAATCTAAATAAATTCACTATAAAAACATAAAAAACTGAATCATAAGAATTAAAATTTCTAATGACTCAGTTAATTTTTTCCTAATTAAATTATTAAATTTATAATTTTTATATAAAGAATAATATCCTGTTCTATTATTCTTTTATTTATTTACTTAAGAATTTTATTATTCTAATAACTTGAAAAATATCACTCAAAAACTTTATTCTGATTTATAAATTTAAATAAGCCAATAAATAATAATCAATATATAAATATACATATCGAGTATTATTTATTGGCTTATTTACTAATTATTTATGCTAAAATTTTATATTTATTGATATATTTAGACATATGAAAGAAAATAACAAGTTAAAAATACTCATTAATATAAATCAATTAACTAACTTTACTGAATTAAAATTTAACAAAATAAACTTAACATATTAACTTGTTCTTTTTGAATATGCTTTATTTAAATTATAAAAAAGTTCTTTAATTTTTTTATATTTTCTTTATTAATTACGAAATCATCCTTTTGTATTTTATCATCCAAATGTACAATTCTATCACAAGTTAAAGTTATAAATTCATAGTCATGTGTAACTACAAAAATTATTTTTCCATATGATTTCAATTTTAAAATGAGTTTAGAAACTTGTATCATACTATCATAATCCAAACCACTTGTTGGTTCATCAAATATTATTATTTCTTTATTGCAGATCATACTCACAGCTACAGCTACTCTCTGTTTTTGACCTCCTGATAATGTATTTGGATGCCTATCTTTATACTGATAAATTTTAAGTTCTTTTAAACTATTATCTACTTTCTCCTTATTTGCTTCTTTAATTCCAAGGTAGCATTCTTTTTCAACACTTTCTGCAAAGAGCTGATAATTTACATCCTGCATTACCATATATGATAATTTTAATCTTTGCTTAGAATTTATTTCTTTTCCATTCCACTTTATGCTACCAGTATAATTCTTATATAAACCACAAAGAGTTTTTAAAAATGTCGATTTACCTGCACCATTATGTCCAATTATGCCAATAACTTCTCCACAACTAGCCTTTAAATTAATATTATTTATTATTGTTTTCTTATCGTAACTTAAACTTAAATTTTTAAGTTCTAATACATAATTTTTTTTAGCATCATTAAACTTTATAATGTTAATATCACTTAAATTCATAGTTCTAAGACCCATGCTTTTACGTTGCTCTTCAGGTATCTCTAAAAATTCATTCTTTGTGTATATATTTCTAATAAAGCCTTTTTCCATATATACAATGCGGTCTACAACATCTTTTAAATAATATAATCTATGCTCTGCAATAACAATAGTTTTCCCCTGCTTTTTAAGTTTTGTTATTATTGTCTTTAATTCTTCAATAGCATCAACATCAAGATTAGAAGATGGTTCATCTAATACATAAATATCTGGAGACATAGCATAAATTGAAGCAAAAGCAATTTTTTGTTTTTCTCCACCAGATAATTCAAAAATACTGCGTCCAAGAAGTTTTTCAATATGTAAATCTTTTACTGTTTTATTCATACGCTCTTTTAATTTATCTGTAGGATATGAGCTATTCTCCATACCGAAAACTATTTCGCTATCAGTATCTACATTAAAAAATTGTGACCTAGGATTTTGAAAAACAGATCCAACTTTTTCAGATATTTTATACATTGGTATATCATTAACTTTTACGTCTTCCAACTTTATAATTCCACTTTGTTCTCCTGAATAAAAATATGGCACTAATCCATTAATCATTCTGCTTATAGTAGTTTTACCACATCCACTTTTCCCAGATAATACTATACATTCACCTTTTTTTATCTTAAGATTAATATTATATACACCATTATCTGATTTTCCCTGATATTTAAATGCAGCGTTTTCAATTTCTATCATTCGTATTACCTCCAATTTATTGTAAATGATAAAATAAAAGTAACCATAAATACAAATGTCCATACATAATCTATCATATGAAATTTAATATTACGAATACATGTATGAGGCTCTGGATTTTCAATTCCTCTTGTAACAGCAGCCGCTGACAATTCATCAGAAACTTTTGCTGCTGACATTATTAAAGGTACATAAATACATTCCATTGTTCTTACTGGATGTATTATAATTCCAATAATTGAAGGAGAAATACCTCTCATCTTCATTGCATTTTTAATTGAATTCCAATCTTCTCTTATCATAGGAAAATATCTAAGCATTATTGTAAGAGAAATTACTATACTTTTAGGCATCCTAAATTTATTCATTGCCATCATAAATTCATCAGCATGAGTTGTTCCAATAATTATCCCTCCAACAATTCCACAAGGTAATAATTTTCTAATAAAAATTATGAAAGTTATACACATCATCTTAATTGCACTTGGAAAATACATATTACTTAAAATTTGTACTGAAATTATTATTAAATAACTTATTAACATTTTTGTGGAAAACTTATACATTCCACATACCATTCCAAATATAAAGATTATAGATACTAACATAATTTCGTACTTTATAGATGTTGAAAAAATTATTGATATATTGGTTAATAGTAAAATAATCAATTTAGTACGAGAATCAATATTAATTTTCTTTCTTTCTAAAAAATTTTTACTATTTTCATCTATTCCTACATAAGATTCCATTATATAATACCTGCTTTTTCAAATTGTTTTTGTAAAAGTTTCTTTCCAATCATAGCTCCAATTAATGCTAAAATTAATGTTCCAATAATCATTGCTGGTAACATCCAATCTTGTGCTGTTGCAACCATAGTATCCATATAAGCTTTTTCAGTTCCTTTGCTTATTAAGTATTCAATATATTTCTTTTGATTAATCCAAAGCATTGAATAGGTAATTAAAGGATTAACAGAAAAAACTATATAGCCCAAAATATTTAATTTCATGCTTTTAAAATTTTTTACCCCTGAAATTAATTCTGCTGCTATAGCAAAAACTATATATGCTATAGACCACATCCAATACATTCCTGTTACAAACATTATACACGCCATTAAAATACCAAGAATTAAAATAGCTCCATGTTTTGGTACCTTAGCTATTAAAACTAAATATACTGGTGCTGTAATTAATGCCACTACTGGCGGTAATAGAAATGTTAAGACTGGGTTTGATGCAAATATCGCTCCTCCTACCATTGTAACTGCTGCAAACAAAGCTGAAAAAATTCCCACAGTAACAAAATCTTTAACTTCTAACCCTTTATTAATATTATTTGACATACTATCCCTCCTAAATTAATGTAAGTAATATTTAAAATATTACTTATATTTTTTATACACATTATTTAATATCTTATTGAAAATAATTTTCATTGTCAAATGCTTTTAAAAAGGTTATATTTATTATAGTAGATGTTATTATTCCTATATATAGATATATTATCCAAATTTCAGTTTAACTTTATTTATGATACTTTGGGACTGTAAAAAGATTTACTAGGATTTTAAACATCTATATGCTTAAGGTACCAGAAAAAAAAATAACAAGTTTATTTGCAAATTTGAATTTATTATTTATTTTCATGTGCCTAAAATATTACTATTTGTTAGGGGGATTAACTTGTTTAAGACTATAAAATCAGATTGTGCTTATAAAAAAGGATATGGGGCTATAGCTAATGAAATTTATTTTAGTAAAGAAAAAAAATTTGAAGGAGAATTTTTTTATCCTTTACCTCAATATGGACAAGGTTTTATTTATCAGATAAATCCTTGTCCTGGGTTATTTATCTCTGCTGGAGACTGGGTTCCTTATAAAACTATAGAACGTCACTATAATGTTAATTCCATGTTTATGGAAATATATTTAATTGAATCAGGTGATATATTGTTAATTCAGAACGGTAAGAAAACATATCATGTCTCTAAAGGAATAAATATATATTTAAATAAAACTAAAAAAGGACGTATTTGTTATAAAGAAAATACTCCTATAAAATATGTAGGTATTCTTATCTTTGAAGATTTTATAAAACATAATATTGAAAAAAAATTCTCTAAAGAAGATTTTGACTTTGACCTGGTTTACAAATGGAGTTCTATAAATTATGATACTCCTGAAATGACTTTATTATTTTTGCAGATAAAACAAAGGCTACTAAAACATGAAAAATCTCGTTTATTTTTTGAAAGCAAAGTTGGTGAACTTCTTTCAATTATAATGATTAATTTTAATAAACAAAAGAAACTTTTAGAAAACACATCAACTTCAGTTTCTTCAAAAGACTTAAAATTCCTACAATTAGTTAAATCTGAAATAGATAATAATATCAGTAATCCACCAGATATTATTAACTTATGTCAAATAGCAGCGATGGGAAAAACAAAGCTTAGAGAATCATTTAAAAAAGCATACAGTATGCCCATTGGTGAATATATACGTATTAATAAAATGAAATATGCACTAAGACTTATTGATGATAAACTCCTTACTATTGAACAAATTGCACACAACTTAGGATATTCAAGCTCAAGTAAGTTCTCTATAACATTTAAAAAAATATATGGTTATACTCCTGTTGAGTACCGTAAAAATATTCTAATTGAATCTTAAATTAATATAAATTAAAAATTACCTGCCCATAAATATAAGGCAGGTATATTTATCTTATTTATTTTTCAAATAATACAACTCTTCTTAATCATTTCCATTTGCCTTCATATAAGTACTAATAGTGTTTAATTTTATCTTATTTGATAAATTTTATAAAGCTTAATAAATGAGTATATAATTATTATACTTATTATTAATCTCAATATCGAAAGTAATAAATCTTCAATTTTGAATTTTTTCATATTTTTTCCTCAAATATACAAATTAAAATGTATAAACATATTCTAATTTGATCATTGTTATTTTAAAAATTTAATTTTTTATTTTTAAATTATAAATTTATCATAATTATTTTCTGTATCCAATAAACCTTAATATAATTTTAACCTTAAGAATTATATCTATATTATTCACTAATATTTTCTTAAAATAAAGATTCTAACTCCTCTTTATTTATATTTTGCCCTATAATTACTATTCTGCCTATTCTTTGATTATCTATATTCTTAATTTTAAACTTACCTAATGTATAATGAAATTCTAACCATTTTCCTTCTTGTGATTTTACAATTCCTTTACTTCTAATTATTAGTCCATATTTCTCGCTCTTTTCTATACTTTTAAATATTTTTTCTAATTTTAATTTACTATAACATTTTAAAGTTTCAATCCCCCAGCTTTTAAATATATTACTAGTAATATTATAATTCTTGTGCTTTTTAACCTTTTTGAAATGTTTAACATTTTTAATATTAAATTTTCTACTTATCTCTATATTATCATCTTGTTTTTGGCTCATGTTTAAAATATTATAAGTATTAATTAATTCTAATGATGAAGTAATTATATTACAGTTATTATTTATTGTTTTAATTGAATTCACTATCTCATCCATAAAATTTTTATTCATATTTTCTCTATTACTTGCAATAATAGTTTTTGCATACTTAATTTGATTTATATAGAATTCCCCAAAATTTTGTAAATATACATTATAATTAAGTACATCTATAATTGTAATAATATTATTTATACTTATTTCTTCTATTTCTTTACATGATTTAATTATATCAGAAAGCTTTGCTACTCCAGATGGTTCTATTAAAATTCTATCTGGATTATATTTATTAATAATTTCTTTAATTGCTAATTTGAAGTCTCCAACCATAGAACAGCAAATACATCCTGAATTTATTTCTCTTATATTAATGTTACTATCTTTTAACAACAAACCATCTATAGACACTTCTCCAAATTCATTTTCAATAATAGCAATCTTTTCCTTACTAAAAACTTCTAGTATCATTTTTTTTATTATTGTTGTCTTTCCTGCTCCTAAAAATCCTGAAATTATATCTATTTTCATATAAAATACTCCTTTTTCTTTATAAATGAAATTATCCTATAATAAATGCGAATGTTTTACATTTATTATAGGATAATTATACTTGTGTTGAGCTTATATTGCAAATGATTTGCATTTACTCTTTTTTAATAATTCTTTTAATAAAAAAGGATGATACATTATATACCATCCTAAAATTATAAATTAAATATTTAAATTTATTTAAAATATTGTTCACCATACCCGTAATTTTCAACAACATAATCAATGTCTTTATCACCACGTCCACTTAAACATACTAAAATAGATCCTTGCTTCATCTCTTTAGCTTTTTTCATAGCATATGCAACTGCATGTGAACTTTCAATTGCTGGAATAATACCTTCATATCTAGATAATTTGAAGAATGCGTCCATAGCTTCCTCATCACTTATTCCAGTATAGTCTACTCTTCCTAAATCTCTTAAAAATGCATGTTCAGGTCCAACTGATGGATAATCAAGTCCACTAGCAATAGAGTATACTGGTGCTGGATCTCCATCTTTATCTTTTAGCATTATACTTTCAAACCCATGCATAATACCTTTCTCACCATATTTCATTGAAGCTGCATGATTTCCTAAGCTTTCACCTCTACCTAAAGGTTCTACTCCAACTATATCAACTGGCTCATCAAGAAATGGTATAAACATTCCTGCTGCATTGCTTCCCCCTCCTACACAAGCTGTAACTATATCTGGTAAAAGTCCTGTCATTTCTTTAAATTGATCTTTTGCTTCATATCCAACAACTGATTGAAAATCTCTTACCATAAGTGGAAAAGGATGTGGTCCCAAAGCAGATCCTATACAATATATTGAATCTTTATAGTTTTTAGCATATGATTCAAATGCTGAATCTACTGCTTCTTTTAAAGTCTTTAAACCATGAGAAACTGGAATAACTTTAGCACCTAATATCTTCATTCTAGTTACATTAGGTGCTTGTTTTGCAATATCAACTTCTCCCATATGAATTTCGCACTCTAATCCAAAAAATGCTGCTGCTGTAGCTAATGCTACACCATGTTGCCCTGCTCCTGTTTCTGCAATAAGACGTTTTTTGCCCATAAATTTGGCAAGTAATCCTTCACCCATACAATGATTTAATTTGTGTGCCCCAGTATGATTTAAATCCTCTCTTTTTAAATAGATTTGACAATTACTTATTTTTCTAGATAATCTTTCACAATGATAAACTGGTGTAGGCCTTCCTTGAAATTCTTTACGAATTCTCCTAAGCTCATTAATGAATTGTGAAGAATGACAAATAGTTTGATAAGCATCCTCAATTTCTTTAAATGCAGGGATTAACTTTTCAGTTAAATACGCTCCCCCATATGGTCCAAAACGACCTTCTTTGTCTGGATAATTTTTTAAATATGTCCTAAAATCCATTATAAAACCCCCTTTTACTATTATAAGATAAATATTTATATTATAATACTTAATTGGAATTTATGTCAATCTATTGAACATTAAAATTAAAACTATACTTTATTCCAATTCTCTTGATTAAAATTATATAAATTACTCATCTATTTTAGCTTTTAGGGGGTTAAATATATTATTTAAAAATAAATTTTATTCTTTATTTTAAACTTTAAATTTCTCTATCACATCTACAGTTTCATTAATTACAGAAGCTAATAACGTAGCACTTGATGCAACTTCTTCTGCTGAAGCACTCATTTCGTGACTTGATGCTGCTATTTCTTCTGCTGCTGAAGCATTTTCTTCTGATACTGCTGAAGCATTTTCAACTTTAACTATAATTGTTGTTTTTTCATTATCTAATACAGATATTAAATCACTTACATTATTTATAAGTGGGATAATTTTATTTATAGCTTCTATTATTTCTTTAAAAGAACACATTGAATTTTCTATTATACTTTCTTGATCTTTAAATGACTTACTAACTACAGATGTATTTGTTATAACATAATTAGCTTCACTAGATATTACATCTACTATACTACTTATATCTTGTGAAGAAACTTTACTTTGTTCTGCAAGCTTTCTTATTTCTTCTGCTACTACAGCAAAACCACGTCCTGCTTCACCAGCTCTTGCCGCTTCAATAGCTGCATTTAAAGCAAGTAAGTTTGTTTGATCTGCTATACTATTTATAAGTTGTGTTATATCTGTTATCTTATTTATACTTAGTCCTAATGTACCAATCTTTTCTGAAACACTCTTAAATGACTTATCAATTTCATTTAAAGAATCCATTAGCTTAGTAAGTTGAGTTCCACTATCTCCAGCCATATTATTTATATTCTTTGCATTATCTGTAACATTTCCAATTACTGAAACTATGTTGTCTATAGAGTCTGCAAAAGTACTTACTGAGTTAGTTATATCCATAAGTTCATTTGTTTGACCTTCTGAACCTTTAGCAACTTCTTGAACAGCTTCTCCTACTTGTGATGCAGAAGATGACATTTCTTCTGATGTAGCAGATAAAGATAAAACTTGATCATTTATCTTTGAAGTATTTTGTTTAAACTCCTTTAATATATTAGATATAGAGTCTACAGTTACTGCCAATTCTTTTTTCATAAGACCAAATTCACTTGAAGAATCTTTATCGATTTCTATAGTAAAATCTCCTTTTGCTAATACCTTTAATATGTTTGAAAAATCTGATATTGAATTTTTAATAATTTTAGAAACAATAATAATTATTAAAACAATAATAGTAATAGAAACTAATGCAACTATTAAAAATAATACTGTTGCATCTTTAAAATCTGCTTTTGATGAAATATACATTTCTTCAGCAGATTCAACATTTTGATCTGTTAATTTAGTTAATATAGCAGATATATTATTCCCAAATTTACCATATTGTTCTGCAAATTGTGCGTCTATAGTTTCTCCGTTATTTCTTTTACTTATAATCTGTTCTGACCCTTGCATATAGTTAATATAATTTTCTTCTAATTCTTGTATTAATTGTTTTTCTTCATTAGATATATTAGAATTTTTCATAGCTTGGATATTCTCTCTTATAAGTTTATCATTATTCTTTACTATATCTACAATGTCTTGATTATATGGTCTATCAATAACCTTTGTTAAAGCATTTCTTAATTGACCTAACTCACCATTTATATATCCTACTGTTTTTACATTATTTAATTTATTTTCATATAAATCTTGTACATTATTATTTAAATTCCCCATATTTAAATAGCCTATACTACTTATGGCAAGATTAGAAATAAGTGCTATTATTCCCAAAATAATAATTCCATAAATAATCTTAAAATTTTTCAAATTATTGTTATTCATTTTATAAAAATCCTCCTTGTTTTAAATAATATTAAGAATATTCTTTCAAGTTCCCTTTATACTATATATTTCGTTTATTTTTTATAAAAGCTTTAGCTATTTATTATATAAAAATAAAATATTTTATATTTTTTCAAAAAAAAATTACATCTTTTTACATGATTGATTAAATCAAATTAAAATGGTTTATTTAAACTTTAATATATATTTTATATTAATTCTATATTATAGTAAATAAAAGCATTAAGTAAATAATTTTTATTGTTATCTAAAAAAATGCCACTCAAAATATATAAATTTGAGATGGCATTTTTAATTTCATAAATTATATTATTTATTTCTTAATATTAATCTTTCTTATTTACTTTCTTATTATGTTTAATTTTTGAATTATTAGCTTTTTTCTCTTTTTCTTGTTGACTTGAACAAGAGCAATCATGTTTTTCGCTCATAATACTTATCACTCCTAAATTAAAATTTTATTATAATATAACAATACTATTTTGTTCAGGAGAATATTATTTATTCTTATTTTACATTACTATTGTTAAAATAAATTTTTATATTTAAACTAATGAATATACTAAATATATATCTTCTAATTAAGTTATTATATTTATAGTCTTTTATACCTTTAATTTTAAAATTTCTAGTTTAATTATACTATTTATAAATATTATAAGATTTATATTCATAAAAACAACTTATTTATAACAAAAAAGATAATATTTTAATAATCATTACATTTACTATATTAATTATTAAAATATTATCTATTATTATTTAATTTGTCTTTTATGGATATTACAAAATTTATTTCTATGTTTATATTTCTTAATTATTATTGTTAATTGATATCACAGAATATCCTGCTTTTTCTACAGTTCTTTTAAGAATTTGATCTTCTATATCTGATTTCATATTAACTTTAGCTAATTTATTTTTTAAATCAACCTCTGCAAAAGTATTTTCTAAATGGCTAAGTTCATTTTCAATATGATTTGCACAATTTTTACATTTCATTCCTTCAATATATATTGTTTTGGAAAATTTATAATCTGATATATTTTTATTGTTGTATTTCTTTTGTTTTGGTTCAACTGTTCCTCCACAACATCCTCCTGCTAATTTTTTCATATAACTTTTAACTGAAAAAACAGTTATTAATACGATTATTATTGAAATAATACCCGTTGCCATTAATCCCCCTCCTTGTTTATAGTAATATAAAAAACTTTAAAACTAATTAGTTCCTACTTATATATATAACACTATTTTTACATTTTGACAATGATTATCATTTTAAACATTGTCTCAATTTAAACTTCTTTATTAAATTTTTCTCTAAATTTAACTTTATAAAAAATTATCATATTATAAAATTAAGCCTTAATAATATAGATTTTTTTAACTATATTATTAAGGCTTAAATATTGTTATAAGTTGTTGTATACTTTTCTTGCTACTTTTTAAGCTTAAAAACAGAAACCATGTCTTTAAGTAACTGTGATTGGCTTGAAAGTTCTTCACTAGCTGCTGCACTTTCTTCAGCAGTTGCTGAATTTGCTTGAATTACTTGCGAAACTTGATCAATTCCTGTATTTATCTGTGAAATACCAATGGCTTGTTCAGCTGAAGATGCTGCTATTTCAGATACAAATGTTGTTGCTTTTGATACTCCATTTACTATTTCATATAAAGCTTTTGCTGTATCATTTGCAATTTCAGTACCTTTTTCAGCCTTTCTTATAGATCCTTCAATAAGTTCAGTAGTTTCTTTAGCTGCTTTCGCACTTCTCTCAGCTAAATTTCTTACTTCTTCTGCTACTACTGCAAATCCTTTTCCATGTTGACCTGCTCTAGCTGCTTCCACGGCTGCATTAAGTGCAAGTATGTTTGTTTGAAATGCTATCTCATCTATTACCTTTATTATTTTTGAAATACTATCAGAACATTCATTTATTTCTGCCATAGACTGAAGCATTTCATTCATTTGTGTATTTCCTTGTTCTGCTTTTTCCTTTACTTTGATTGCAAGTTCTTTGGCTTCGTTTGCATTTGTAGCATTTTCTTTAGTTTGTGCTGCAATTTCAGCTATAGATGAAGTCAATTCTTCTATGGCACTCGCTTGTTCTGCTGCACCTTCAGATAAACTTTGACTTCCGTCTGAAACTTGTCTTGCTCCCATAAATACTTCTTCAGAAGCAACATTTATTTCACTAAGAACTGAATTTAATGATATTATTATTGTATTTAATGAAGTTGAAATATTATTAAAATTGCCATCAAACTCTTTAACAGATTCTATTGCAAGGTTACCTTTTGAGACTTCTCCTATAATTTCAGAAATTTCTCCAACAATACCTTTTAAGCCTTTTTGCGTATTATTAACAGATCTTGCTAATACTCCAAACTCTCCTTTATAAGATCCATTTACCTGAACCTCCAAATTTCCTTTAGACATTTCACTCATAACACTGTTAACTTCTTTTATTGGTTTTACCATAGCTTCAATTAATTCATTTACACCTTCTACTATCTTTCTAAAATCTCCACTATGTTTTGTTTCATCTGACCTTATATCTAAATTTCCCTCTTTAGCTGCCATTGATAAAATATTTGCATCCTCTACTAATGCTTTTATAGTTTTTATAGTCTTATCTAGAGCTGGAGAAATTTCGTCTTTTTCGTCTTTTATATTTATTTCAATACTCATATCACCTTGTGATATTCTTTTCATGGTATCAATTACATTCTCTTGCAAATCACATGCAAATGCATCCATTACCTGTGCCATTTCCCCTAACTCATCATATGTACTTATATTTAATC
Source organism: Clostridium weizhouense (assembly GCF_019431045.1). Classification (GTDB taxonomy): domain Bacteria; phylum Bacillota; class Clostridia; order Clostridiales; family Clostridiaceae; genus Clostridium; species Clostridium weizhouense. The sequence goes on from NZ_JAHXPT010000003.1 coordinate 325,126, forward strand.
TTTCTCCAAGATGTCCTTTACTCATTTCTTTAATCATATGTACTACTTTTTCTAAAGGCTTGGTTATCAATCCCGAAATATACAATCCAATTAATATTGATATTATCATAACAAAAACATTTACTATAATCATAATTATTATAGCTGTATTACTTTTGCTAGTATTTAAGCTGGATTGTTCTTTTCCTGAATTTGTTTTCATAGAAATTAAGTTTTCTATAGCTTTTTGCTCTGCTAATGATGCTTTGTCTGCTTCTTTATTTTCTTTCATCATAGTAATAGCTTCATTATATTTTTCTTCTCTTACAAGTTTTATTAATTTATCAAGTTCTGTTTTATATATTTTTTTTGCTTCAATAAAATTATCAAATTCTTTTCTTATATCACTTGATATAATTGTACTATTAAATGATTCTGAAATTGTCTCAATATTTTCTAATTTTTTTTCAATTATATTTATATGCTCTGAAATTTCTTCAGATGATTCTGCCATTACTAAATCTCTTATACTTACTCTCATTTGTTGAAATTCGATACCGATTTGACTCATTTCAGAAATAGGAACTGTCATATATTCATATAATTCAACATCCAATTTATTAGCCACTTTTAAAGCATAAATTGAATAACCTCCCATTGCGCCAGAAATTAATGATATTAATACAAAACCTAAGATTAATTTTTTACTTATTTTTAAATTAGAAAACCACATATTCTATTAACCTCTCTACTTTCAATATATTTTAATTTTATAATTTTTCAATATCATCTTCTTCAATAATTTTATTGCAATCTATAATAAGCCTTACTTCATTTCCAACTTTAGCAATACTTTTTATATATTTATTGGGATTCTCTTCATTTTTTTTAATGTTAGGAAGAGCTGACAAATTCTTTTCAGCTATATTAGCTACTTCTAATACCCTATCTATTATTAAACCAATACATATATTTTTTATTTCAAGTATTATAATACACGTTCTATCATCATATTCTTTTTCTTCTTTTTTTAATTTTAATCTAATATCCATGACAGGTATTATTTTTCCCCTAAGATTTATTACACCTTTAATGTAATCAGGTAATTCAGGTACTTCCGTTATAGGTTGAATACAGATAATTTCAATTACATTTTTAATATCAATACCATAACATTGTTTGTCAATTGAAAATATAAGATATTTATCTTTTTGTGTATCTTCTTCCCCTTCAATTATTTCTTGCAATAAGTTCGACATTTTAATCACCTCTAATTTTTATAGGTTAATAATTTTAGACATATCAAGTACTAAACTTATAGTTGCATCTCCAAGTAATGAACACCCACTTATACCTTTTACATTTTTAATATAATCAGGAAGCGGCTTAATTACGACTTGTTGTTGTCCAATAAGTGAATCTGCAAAAATACAACGTGTTATACCTTGATCTTCTACCATAATTACAATTCCATTTTCAATATTTACTACATCTGTTTTAATATTATAAAGTTCGTGAAGTCTTAATATTGAATAGCTTTCTCCCCTTACAAGTATCATTTCTTTATTATTTAAATCTTTAATTACATCCTCTTTTTTTATTATAAATGACTGTCTAATTGATTTAACAGGAATTGTGAAAGCAGAGGACCCAACCTTCATTGTCATACCATCTATAATAGCAAGAGTTAATGGTATTTTTATTGATATTGTTGTTCCTTGTCCTTCTATACTATCAACAGTTACTGTTCCTCTAATTTTTTCAATTTCCTTTACAACTACGTCCATACCAACTCCACGACCAGAAAACTCTGTAACATCATTAGTTGTTGAAAAACCTGGTAGAAATATCAATGAATAAATTTGCTTATCTGTAATGTCAGTTCCTATATCTGCTAATAAACCATTTTCTTGTGCTTTTTTTAATATTTTATTTTTATTAAGACCTCTACCATCATCTTTTATATCAATAAAAACTTCTCCACCAGTATTTTTAGCTTCAATGATTATTTTCCCTTTTGCTTCTTTACTAGATGCAATTCTTTCTTTTGGAGACTCTATTCCATGATCCATTGAATTTCTTATTATATGTATCAAAGGATCTACTATATGCTCTATAATATTTTTATCTACCTCTGTTTCTTGTCCAACTATTTCAAGTTCTACTTCTTTATTTAATTTTTTGCACATATCTCTAACTAATCTAGTCATCTTATTTAATGTAAGTGCAAGAGGTACCATTCTTATAGACATAACAGCATCTTGAAGATCTAAAATTCTTTTTCTATGTTGTCTTGCTGCCTTATTAAAACTATCTAATTGTAATCCTAAAATTTCTGGATTTTTAGTTACCATAGCTTCTGAAATAACCAATTCTCCAACTAAATCCATAAGTATATCTAACTTATTAACATCAACGCTAATTAAGTTTTGTTTATAAACTGATTTAATCTTTACGTTTTCATTTTTCTTATCATTATTTATAACATCATTATTCATAACACTATTATTAGTAAGTTCTTTTTTTTCATTATCTGCATGTTTAACTTCTTGATAAAACTCATTTTCAGTTTGAAATTCTTTTATATCAACCTTACTTAAAAATATTGTTTTCATAAAAAATTCTCTAATTTTTTCTATAGAACTAGTGCTTTTTAAAAATATTTTAAAACCTTCAGATCTTATTACTTCACATGTTTCATTATTTTCATCAATATCTTTTGGATCAAAATATAAAATTTCTGCAAATTTTTTAAGTTCATGAATAACACCAAAACATCTTAGATTCTCCATTTGGCATATATCTTCAAAAAATAAGGTAGCATAAAAAAAATTAAACTTATCAGTATTTTTTTTATTATTTAAATAATATTTTGGGTTTTCTACTTTCTCTCTTGCTGATTTATCTATCATCTTATTTTCTGAATGATTTGAATCTGAATTTTCTAGCCTTAAACTTTCTAAAAATTTATTTACTTTATTAATAAATAAATTAAAGTCAAAATCTGTTTCCTGATAATTATTTATTTTCTCTATTTCTGTTTTTATAAGGTCACTTCCCTCTAAAACCAGATCAGTAAGTTTTGAATAATCAATATGTTCAGGATTAAATTCTCTAATAAAATAAAATAATTCTTCTATACTATGAGAAATATGAGAAATATTATCAAGCATCATCATGCCAGATGAGCCTTTAATTGTATGCATTATTCTAAATATTTCATTGATAGCATCACTGTTTAATTTTTTATGCTTTTCACTATCAATTATAAGTTGCTCGAGTTGTTCTATCATATCAAATGTTTCAAAAATGAACGCCTCCAACATAGGCTCTTTTCTATTCATATTTTCACCTTCTCTTGTTATAATAACTACTAAAATTTACTTAAAGTCTTTAAAAGATAATCTTCTTTAAAAGGTTTTACTATAAAACTTTTAGCTCCAATAACAATTGATTCTCTAATTTTGATTTCTTGTCCCATAGCACTTAGCATAATTACAGTTGCATTAGGATCAAACTTAAGTATTTCAGTTAAAGCTTCTAATCCATCCATTACCGGCATTGTTATATCCATTGTAACTATTTCTGGACTTAATGTTTTATACATTTCAATAGCTTGAACCCCATTTTCTGCAAGTCCAACAACTTCATACCCATTTTTTTCAAGCATTGTTTTTAGTGATAATCTCATAAAAGATGCGTCTTCCACTACTAGTACCTTTTTCATAATTAAATTCCTCCTTTAATATAAGCTTTAAAATCTTATTAATTTGTTCTGTAATTATCCTTTTAAAAACTTAAGTTTAGCTATCATCTCCTTTAATTTATAATTTTTTTAAAAGTACACTAGGAAAAATGAGCATTTTTTCCATTTTATTTATCTTTATTCCTCTTATTTTACATTTTTCTATTATTTGCTCGTTTATATTTTATATTCCTTTATAACAGTATGTCAACACTTGTATTATTTTAGCATTTCTTCAATTCACTATCAAATTATCCTTTTAAACTTTATTTTAAAAACAATTTAATATATTTTCATAGTCATTTTTAACAATTTAATAATTGATTAAAATATAATTTAAGTAATAAAATGTAAAATATAAGATGACTATCTCCAATATATATTGGGGACAGTCATCTTATATTGTTTAAATAAACTTAGTATTTTTAAATATGAGGAAATTATATTTTGTTATAATCTCTTTTATAATTGATCTGCTAAACTTCCTAATAATATTGCTGTATTATTTAATTTATCAATCAATAGAGCCATTTCTTTTAAAGCTTCTGATTGTTTATTTGACACATCATCAACATTTATTACTTTATGGTTAATCTTTTCTATTGCTGTTGAAATATTTTTAATAACACATTCTATTTGTCCTATTGATTCATTAGATGAATTAGATAGTTTTCTAATTTCTTGAGCAACAACATTAAATCCTTTGCCATGTTCTCCAGCTCTTGCTGCTTCAATAGCTGCATTTAATCCTAAAAGATTAGTTTGTGAAGATATTCCTTTTATAAAACCAACTATGTTATCTGTATCACTCGCCATTCCATTAGCTTTATTAGTTTCTTCAAGTATTTTACTATTCATATCTGTTAGATCTTGCACACCAGATGAAATTTGATTTATACTTGTCCCAATTTGTGATAATGCTGTTATTAATTCTTGTGTAATATTAGTTACAGCATTTTTCTTAGAAAGACTTTTCCCAATTGCTATTGATCCTACAACATTATTTCCATCTTTTATAGGAATCATATATGACTTAAAAGCTAACCCCATAAAATCTTCTGGAATAATTTTAACCTCAATTTTCCCTCTTTCCATTGCTTCTTTCACAAATTTTCCTGCTTCTGATCCTTCTTGTATTTTACAATCTATTTCTTTACTTCCTTGATAATATAGTACCTTTTCTCTATCGGTTAACATAATTTCTATATCATTATCAAAAAAAGTATCTATATATGGAATAGAATAGTAAACACTATTCAATGCATCATTTCCAAAATCATTTTTTAACATTCCACTACTCCTCTATTTATATATTTAAATCAATTCTTATAAGATTATACTATAATACTTTAAATATATAAATATTTTTACCTCTTATTAGAGTTTTAGCTTTATTTTTATTTAAACATTAATTTTATTAAAAATAAAGTTAATTATCTTTTTATTATAAAATTACAATCTTACAAAAAAATAAATAAGCTATCTAAAATTTATAAAAATGTTTTAGATAGCTTGTCTTAAATTGTTTTTTATTTATTATTCTCTAATAGAAATCTTATAACTACAACTAAATTCTTTATTTACACTAAGCGAAACAGTTCCTTCTCTATCTTTAAATTCCCCATTAAAATCTTTATAATCAGCATGTCCAAACCAAGGTTCTATACATAAAAATGGTGCACCAGTTTCTGGAGCCCATATCCCCAAGTATGGAAATCCTTCAAAATTTACTGTTAAAGATTTAGTCTTATTTCTTGATTCTATAGTTATCTCATTAGATTTTAAATCATCAAAAACTAAAACTCCCTCTTCAAACAATTTTTTTGATAAACAAATAGTATCCGAATTATTTAAATACTCTTTTCTTTCATGTAAAAAATAGCTTTCTTCTGTAACTAACATAGTTGAGCTATTTTCTATTTTATTAAATTTAAGATAGTAATCTTCTAATTTTTCATTTTTTTCAATAGGGCACATTAATGCTGGATGACCTCCTATTGAAAAATATATTTCTTTATCATCTAAATTTGCAACTTTAAATGTTACATCCACAGTATTTTCTTCAATAGTATAAGTAACATTTAAAACAAACTTATAAGGATATATTTTAAGAGAATCCTCTGAATACTTTAGTTCAAAAGTAATAGAATTTTCTGTTTGTGATATTAAAGTAAAATCAGATATCCTAGCTAATCCATGAGCTGGTATTTCATATATTTTTCCATCAACTTTATATTTTAAATCAAGTGCTTTTCCTACTACAGGAAATAAAATTGGTGAATGGTATTTCCAATATTCAGGATTACCATCCCAAAGATATTCAGTATTTTCTTTTTTACCTGTTAAAGAGTGTAGTTCTCCTCCATGAGTACTAGCTGTAATTTTTATTTTCGAGTTTTCTAGAGAATAAATCATAAATAACGTCCTTTCATTTCTATATAATATATAATCTTTTCTTATCTTTCTATATAAGTTAATATTTTATAAATTATAAAAATAATTACTTAAAAAGCTTGTCTACTTTAATTTATCTAAACTATTATAAATTTAGATACATCCTTTACATTATATATTCTTTTAATATATATTTCTATATATTTATAATATTGTATTGACAAATATCTATAATACTAAAATAAAGTTATATAATAATATTATTAAACTTTAAATAAGTTTATTTCTTAAATTTATCTAAAAAGAAAAACAGAACCCCATTGTTAATTAATATAACAAAAGAGTTCTATTTTTTGATTTTAAATCCTAACTTTAAATAAAGTTTGTAAAATTCGCTCTATTTTTGATTTGTTATTTGTATTAATTTTACTCCTACTTGAGGAGGAATAGATTTAGTCATAGCTTCATTAAGTACCATAAAAACAGTATCACCTTTTTCAATTTTAAGTTCCTTAATATTAACTTTTTCATATTTATTATTCTTTTTCATATTTAAGCATTCATCTGGCATAAGCATTGTGTTTTCACCAATAATACCAATAATCTCTTCTTTATAAACCTTACACCCTTTAATATATCCTTTAACTCTCACTCTTAAAATATTATCCTTTTCAACCTTTTGTACTTCTTGAACTTCCCCCATAAAAAGAACATCTTTATCTTTTTCACCAAAAGCAAAAGCTGGCATACTGAAAAACATTAAAAATAGTACTAAAATTGCCAATACTTTATTATGTCTCATAAGTTTCTCCTTTCTTTTATATAATCAATCTTATTTAATATACAGTTATTATTTGATAATAAATTGATTATATACTATGTAAGATTTCTAACTTTGTATTACTCTAGATTATTTATTAATGTTTTTTCAAAAGCTATTCTCTCACTTTTATCTTCTAAATAAATTATTCCACAATACTTAAATCCATTTTTCTTAAGCATTTTTTGCATAGATACGTTATCTTTATGTGTATCTATTCTAATACTATGTATATTTTTATTTAAACAAATTTTTTCTATGTTTTCTATAATTAACTTTGCTATCCCTAGACCTTTATAATTATCATCAATAGCAATTCTATGAACAACTGCATATTTATTATCACTTACCCATGCTCCCTGATAAATATATTCATAAGTCTTTTCTCCATCAAAAGAAAGCATTGCAGTTCCAATAATATTATTATCTTTTAACAAAACATAACTATTCTTATTAGAAATGTCCTCTCTTATTGTTTCAATATTAGGATAGTTATTTTGCCACTGGTCAATTCCTTTTTTACCAAAATACTCTTGTGCCTTCTTAATAATATTAATTATACTGTTGATATCCGATTCTACTGATTTTCTAAATTCCATTTAATACTCCTTTTTAAAAATATATTTATATTATCAAAGTTATTACCTATAATTTTTTAGTTGTTTATATTTAAATAATGAAATTTACTAAATAAACTTTTCATTAAAATACTATTTCCTTTATTATAAATGTATATTAATTCATATTTTAAAGTTCCTACTAGAATATTTTTTGTATATTAAAATAATTATTAGTAAAATATTCCCTCAGAACTTTTAAAATACAACTCTTTATTACTTAAGTCTTTATTAACTTAAGTAATAATTTTAATAAAATCTATTCATCTTACTTTGTGCCAAAAGCTGTGATACTCCTGTTTTTTCCCATTCTTCAACCTGCTCAATAGCTTCTTGTGGATTTTTTCCTAGTCCCACAAGCACACCTGATAGAATAAATTCTTGGTATAGATGTTCAGGATTAATTCCTGCCTTAGCTTCTGCTAATGCACGATTAACCAGTGGTGTAATATATCTAACCCAATCATCAGGTGTAAATTTAGATTTATCTTGCATTTCACTTCTACTTATTCTATTATTTTCTTTAAGTATTCCAACTTTAGGTAAAGTACTTAAAAATTTAGGCATTCCATGACATGATTTAAATTGTTCTGTTAAATCTTTTCCTGATGTAAGACCAAAATGTTCTCCATTATCCCAAACTGATTTTCCACTCACATCATAAACTATACCTTCTATTGCAACATATGCAGGATTACCATTTTTCCCGTTGTATTGTGCTAATTCTTCTAATGTAAATTCTCTTTCTTGCCTATAACCATCTCCAATAAGCTCTCTAATGGTTCTGACGTCAAAATATATAGACATGTCTACTCCTTAAATATTTTTATCTATGATTATTATAGTTTAAGATTATTAAATTAGGAACTATTTTAAATTTTAATTTAATAGATTATAGAAAAAGCTTACTAGATTAAAATATTTTTAACGATTAAATTTAACCCTTTTTAAGTATATTAATAGTAAAACTACTATAATTATTAAATTTACTCCATAAGATAAAAATTTAAGAGCACTAAAAAAGCTTGTTACTTCTGTAATTCCATTTAAAGAACTTGGAAATCTTCTTAGCATAATAAAAACTCCTATGTTTTCCAAATAATCAAATAGAGTTACAGTAAAGAAAGGCAAAATGCATAAATATTTAAATTTTTCTCCATTAAATACTTTCTTTATTAATGACGCTATTATTATACAGAATGTAAATCCAACTAAAATAGGAAAAATAACATCTCCTAACTGCACAATATTATAATACTTTATTCCCTTATCACCATAACTTGAAATAATCTTATAAGCTTCATCACCATTAAGACCAACATAAGTATCTAATACTTTAGCCCCTTCTGTTACTTGTCCAAACTTAGCTATTAACTTATTAAAAACAAAAATTGTATACATTGCTGTAATAATTATAGTTATTATTACAGTTTTTAGAGTTGCTATCTTTAATAAAAAATCACTAATTCTCTTCATATTAACACGCCTCTTATTTTCATTAAATTATTTTCTAGTTTAGTACTAATAGTTTTCAATAGATATTAATTTTATATTATTAAAAGTAATTACTTTGTAATATTTATCTTAACTTCTTACTTATTATAAAATACTATCTTATTAATTATATTACATTATTATCCTATAAATAAGAAATTATTTAAAAAGAAAACACCTTCTATATTAAAGAAAGTGTTTATACTAAAAAAAATTACTCAAAGCTTAAAGATTATTTCAAATATTCTTTTTTAAATTCTAAATAACCATTTTTTCTTAAGTTACAAGCTGGACATTCTCCACAACCATTACCTATTATTCCATTATAACAAGTTAGGGTTTCTTCTTTCACTATTTTAAGTGCACCTAAATCATCTGCCATCTTCCAAGTTTCTGCCTTATTAATCCACATTAATGGAGTAAGAATTTCAAATTGATAATCCATAGCTAAATTTAATGTAACATTTAAAGATTTTATAAATACATCTCTGCAATCTGGATATCCACTAAAATCACTTTGAGATACTCCTGTTATAATAGTGTTTATTTCTCTTTGTTTTGCAAATACCGCTACAAAAGTTAAAAATAGCATATTCCTACCATCTACAAATGAATTAGGGACCCCCTCTTTAGGCGCATCTTTATCAACATTTATATCTTGTCTAGTTAATGAATTAGGTGCTAATTGATTTAATAAGTTTAAATCTAAAATATGATGTTCTACACCATACTTTTTACATATATCTCTTGCACATTCTAATTCTAACTTATGTTTTTGATTATAATCAAAAGAAACTGCTATAACTTCTTTAAATCTTTTTTTTGCCCAAAATAAACAAGTTGTGCTATCTTGACCACCACTAAATACTACTATTGCTTTTTCTTTATTCATTTATTATTACACCGTCCTTAATTTGTAGTTTAATCTTAACTACAGTTATTTATATTATTAAACATATTCTAAAATAGTGTTGATATTTTGGTATAAAGATAATAACTTTGTTTACACTAAAATATCAACATTTGCTTAAAATACATTCTTATTGTCTATAAAGCATCATTAATTTATTATTTAAAATTGGATCAGTATTAAATCTTCCTCTTAAAGTAGTTGATATTGTTTTAGCACCTGGCTTTTGTATTCCTCTAGTAGTCATACAACCATGTTCTCCTTCTATAATAACCGCTACATCCTCTGATTCAGTAACTTTTTGAAGTATTTCAGCTATATCTGTGCCTATTCTTTCTTGAAGCTGTAATCTGCGCCCTACCATATCAGCTATTCTTGCTATTTTACTTAATCCAATAACTTTTTTATTTGGTATATATGCTATTGCAACTTTCATATTATACATAAGTGCTAAATGATGTTCACAATGACTAAATATTTCTATATCTTTCATAAAAACTATATCATTATTATTCTCTTTTATAATTAAATCATCTTCAAAAGTAGTGTTAAACATAGTTGCAATTTGATCATTGTTATAGCACATGCCTTGAAATATTTCTTCATACATTTTAGCCACACGTTTAGGAGTATCTTTTAATCCTTCCCTATCAGGATTATCTCCTAAAGCTATTAAAATTCCTCTTATATGTTCCTCAATTGCTTTTACATCAATCTCCATTTTATACACCTCTCTTGCTTGGTTCCCATATAACCTTATGAAGTTGTATTTGTAAATTAACTTTGTTCATATTATTTTCTTTCATAAATTCTACTATATCATTCATATTGATTTTTCCGAACACAGGACTAATATATACACTAGTTTTATCTACAAGGTTATAAGTATCTATTATATATTTTGCTTTTTGTAAATCTTCAATACTACCTGATACAAATTTCACTGTATCCTTGTGGGTTAAATATTTAAAATTCTCTAATTCCATTTTATCTTCCATATTACTTGAAGGAAGTTTATAATCCATAGTAAAACTTGGTGGATTTTCCATAGTTGAAAGCTTATCTATTAACACACTTCCGTTAGTTTCTATTTCAACATGAAGTTCTTTATCTTTTGATAATAGCTCTAAAAGTTCTATTATTCCTTGTTGAAGAAGTGGTTCTCCTCCAGTTAAAGTTATATTTCTAACTTTTGTTGATTTAATATATTCATATATTTCCTCAGAAGACATTAATTCATAAGAAACATTTTTTTCATTTGCCCATGTTGTATCACAATAGCTACAATTTAAATTACATCCTGCAAATCTTATAAATACTGCTAATTGTCCACAAAGACGTCCTTCTCCATTAATACTCACAAATTTCTCTACCACTTTAAAATTCACTTTAACATCTCTCGCTTTCTTCATATACAGCACTATTAGTTGGTGTTTCATAAACCCTAGCTCTTTTTACGTTATATCCTTTATCTTTCATTATTTTAAAGAAAAATGCTGCAAAATTTTCAGCTGTTGGTCTAAAATTTACCTCTATCACTCTAAAACCATCTTGTTTTATACAATTTAAAGTTTCTTCTCTCATAGTATTTTCTTGTATAATAAGTGCGTGATCATAATAATCTACCATTTCTTTAACATCTTTTTTTAAATCTCCAAAATCTATAACCATGCCATCAAGTTGGCCACCTTTTACTAAAGTTTCTCCTTGTATTTCAATTTCTACTTTCCATCTATGTCCATGAATATTTCCACATTTCCCTTCATATCCAGCAAGAAAATGTGCACTATCAAAGCTATGTTCTGCTTTTAAAATATACATAATTACTTCCTCCAATAACTTATTTAATATTTTTTCAAATCTATGTTTTAAGTTAATGTTGATATTGTAGTATAAGGGCGAAATGACATTGAAATTTGCTTTTTTAGAACTCTTAAGTGAGAGTCAAAATTTTATATTTTGATACTCGAACTTACTCAGTGAATGTACATGAGTCGAGTTTCCTTTTAGTATTACAATTAATTGCTTGTCAAAAGTGAGAATCCAAATTTTATATTTGGTTCTTCAAACTTTCACAGAGTACAATCTTTGATTGGGAGCATGCATTAATTGGACGAAGCTTTATTTTAGAGTTCTTAAAGTAAATTTCTCTGTCTATGAGCTTTATACTACAATATCAACACGTTTTTAACATAGTACCTTACTTCCATAATAGCAACATCCAATTGCTCCATTAAACTGTGGTTCTTTTACTTCTATTATTTCTTCATAATCATTTTGTAGATATTTTTTTATTGAAGAGTTAGTTGCAACACCACCAGTTAAAATTAATTTTTTTCCTCTGAATTTACTTAAAAGAGGACGTAATCTTTTGTAAAGAGAATAATTAACTCCCGCACATAATCTTTCTATACTTACTCCCTCAGCTATCTTTCCTATTAACTCTGATTCAGAAAATACTGCACAAGTTGAATTTAAATCAACAGGATCTTCTGAGTATTTACTCATTTCATCAATAGATATTTCAAGTACATTAGCCATATTTTCTAAGTATCTTCCACAAGAAGCAGCACATTTTTCATTAAGCTCTAAATCTCCAATAATACCTTTTTCTACTTTAACTACTTTAACATCCTGCCCTCCTATATCTAAAAGAATAAAATCTTTTAATTCAGTTTGATAAACAGCGCCATAAATGTGAGCTTTTAATTCATTTATAGGAGTAAACAGTTTTAAATCCGTATTGTTTTTTCCATATCCAGTTGAAACAGCTTTATCTATTTTTCCTATATTTAATTTTTCTAAATCAACTACTACTTTTCCATCAAAACTGCAATAATCTCTATAAAAACTCATTGTACTTATTTTTTTCTTTTTTATTATCTTGTTATCTTCCATTAGGACGATTTTAACTTCTCTACTTCCAAGATCTATTCCTAATATTCTCATTTTTTAATCTCCTTTAAATCCAATAGCATATCAAGAAAAGCTTCTAATCTAAGTTTTGTCCTTGCATCTAATGTATTTAATTTATCCCCTTCAATATTTAATATTGGAATGTCTAACTCACTTTTTAATACTATATCCTCAACTGCTCTATGACAAAAAGCTTGAGTATAATGAATTATTCCATCTAATTCTCTCTCTTTAATTTGTTTCTTTAATTCTTTAACTCTAAATTCATTATCATAAGGATAAGTATAATCATAATATTGCTCAAATATATCTGATGCTTTTTCTGCTCTCGGAAAAGCAAATTCCCTTTGTACTTCATTGTATACAAAATGAGAATTTAAATTTTCAACAAACTCATATATATCACCAGTCATAGGGGGAACACCAATATACCCAAGTCTTAGTTTTTTATTTAAAGGTTCTCTTTTCTTTATATCTTCAATAGCATTCTTTAAATCTTTCTCAAAAAGATTTATGTCTCCGTTAAAATCACTTAAACTTACTTGGTATAAATGATTTTCAAATCCACTAGCTTTATTATGTACATATGTCAATTCATCAATTTCTTTTGATAATTTTCTAGTTTCATTTAGCCTTTTTCTAACCTTTTCAACCTCTTCATAAGTTACATTAAATATAGTCATAAACTTTCTTATTTCATTTTCTATATCTTCTTTTTTATGACTATGTGGAAATGAAAATGGATAAACCTTAATTCCTTTTAACTTAAGTACTTCAATAAGAACCTTAGTATTAGAACAATCTCCTTCCATAACTCCAACTATCTCTTTAATGTCGTTTTCTATACATGCTCCATAAATCCCCTTTATCCAAGCACATAAACTTTTAGGAAAACCGTCTCTTTCAGCTATATCTATATATTTAGCATAATCAGTAGAAGTTATAAACAGATTATTTAAATCTACAGGTGTATATCCTGCTGCAATAAGAACCTCCACTGGAACTGTTGTTGTTAATCCTATTTTTTTCATAATCAATACCTCCTTACATTGGTAAAGAGCGAAAATTATATCTTAATTAACCATTTTTTTGCAAATAAAAAAAGGGCAAAACCACCCTTAAACAAAAAACTACCTATTACGGGTAGTTAAGCCCTAGTTTTGTTTATAGACAGGATGGTACACGAACTGTCTCTACCATTATTCAATATATCTAAATTTTACTATATACTTTTTTGTAAGTCAAATTTATTGTAATTTTTTATAACACCTAAGAATAAATATTATTTACAAGACCTATACTATGTTTATAAATTACTAGAACTTGTTATAGAATGTTACTATAAATAAACTTTTTATAAATTCTATATATAAGGAGACTACTTAAGTATGAAAATCTTGTTAATAAAAATAACTTTAAGAGCTAGTTGGGTTCACTCTTTAAAAGAAAAAAGAATGGTTGTTAAAAGTTTAATTCAAAGATTAAAAAATAAATTTAATGTATCTGTTGCAGAAGTTGATAACCAAGATGTCCATCAAACTATTGTAATCGGACTTGCAGGTATTTGTAGTACAAATGCACAAATAGATTCTACTTTTGAAAATATATTAAATTTTATAGAAATTAATACTGATGCTGAGATCATAAATATAGAAAGTGATAAAGATATATTTTAATATATTGGTTTTTTTAAGTTTAAATTATAAATTTCTTTAATATTTTATACCTAATTATTGCATAATACAATATATACGTTATATTACTATTTGTAAAAATAAAGGAGGATACAAATGTTAAGTGAAAAATTATTATTAAAACTTAATGATCAGGTCAACTTTGAATTTTATTCATCTTACACTTACTTATCTATGGCTGCTTATGCTGAATCAATAGATTTAAGTGGCTTTGCAAATTTTTTTAGAGTTCAAGCTCAAGAAGAATTATTTCATGCAATGAAATTATATGATTATATATTTCAAAAAAATGGTGTAGTTAAATTAAGTGAAATTCCTAAGCCTTTCTCAGATTATACAAGTATTACCCATTTATTTGAGGAAGGTTACAAACATGAGCAATTAGTAACTAAAAAAATTTATGAAATAACTGATATTGCTCTTGAGGAAAAAGAACATGCTACAATGAGTTTGCTTAAATGGTTTATTGATGAACAAGTAGAGGAAGAAAATAATTTCTTAACCATTTTAAAGAAAGTTAAAAGATTTGAAGGCAACTCTACTAACATATATATGTTAGATGAAGAACTTGCAAAAAGGATTTTTACACCTCCAACTACTACTGCTTAGTTTAATAGATAGTACTCTTTTAAAATAGAAGGCTACACTAAAAAATTTAGTTTTTGCCTTCTTATTTTATTTTGCATTAAAAATCTACTAAAACATATATACAATATATTTTTATAGATTATAAATACAACCAATATTATTATATAAAATCAAAATGCTTTTCTTTATGCACCTATTAGTTCTTTTACAAAGTTTGTTCTAGGATTTTCTTTTATTTCAGTTGGGGTACCAACTTGTATTTTTCTTCCCTTATCCATCACAAGAACTCTAGTTCCAAGCTTTAATGCTTCTTTAATATCATGAGTAATAAATACAATTGTCACATTAAGTTCATTATAAATACGTAATATTTCTTCTTGCAATAGTTTTCTAGTTATTTCATCGACTGCACCAAATGGCTCATCCATAAGTAATATATCTGGTGAAGCAGCTAAAGCTCTTGCAATACCAACTCTCTGACGTTGTCCGCCTGAAAGTTCACTTGGATAACGTTCTAACATCTCTTCAGTTAACCCAACAATTTTCATTAAATTTTTAACTTTAGATAATATTGCACTTTTATCATCTTTCTTTATTAAATTTGGTACATACGATATATTTTTTCTTATATTCATATGTGGAAATAATCCAACCCCTTGAATAACATAACCAATGCTTCTTCTTAATAGAATTTGATTTATTTTAGATATGTCTTCTCCATTTACATATACTCTTCCCCTATCTGGTTTAAGTAATCCGTTAATAAGCTTTAATACTGTTGTTTTTCCACAACCTGAGCTTCCTATTATAGTTAAAAACTCACCTTTATTTATACTTAAATTAAAATCATTTAATATGAGATTATTACCATATCCTTTTGAAATATCTTCAAGTTTTATAATCTGTTGATTTTCCATAAATTCTTCTCCTTTTGATATTATTGTTTTAATAATCCCTTATTAATTAAAAATTCTTTTGCAACCTCTCTTTCGTTATATCCATCCTCATCTACTTTATTATTTAATTCAGCCATTTCTTTATCAGTTAAAATATTTTCCATTTTCATTAAAACATCTTCTAGTTCAGGATGTTCTTTAAGTATATCTTTACGTATAACAGTTCCACAATAATATGTGTTGTAGAAATTTTTATCATCCTTAAGCATCATAACATCAGAATTAGCAAGTTGTCCATCTGTTGTAAATACATTCATCACATCTATTTCTTTAGAATTTATAGCTTTATACTTAAGTCCAATATCCATATCACATGACTTTTTAAATTTTAATCCATAAGTAGAACATAATGCATCAAATCCATCTTCTCTTTCATAGAAATCATATTCACCTCCAAATGTAAGCTCTGGTGAATATGCTAAAAGGTCAGAATAAGTCTTGATATTATATTTTTCTGCAATATCTTTTCTTATTGCCAATCCATAAGTATTATTAAATCCATATAATCCTATCCACTTTAAATTATATTGACTCTCATATTTTTCTATCAGATTTTTATACAATGTTTTATCATCTGGAATTCCTTCTTCTTTTAGTACAAAACTCCAAGCAGTCCCTGTATATTCTGGATAAAGATCAAAATCACTTTTTATAATAGCAGGATGTATATTACTTGTTCCTCCACCTACACCCTTAGTTAATTCCACATTTAAGTTAGTATTATTCTCAATAAGTAATGATAGCATCTCTCCTAAAATAAATTGTTCAGTCATTGGCTTAGTAGCTATCTTAATAGTTGAATTTTTATTTGAGCATCCTAATATTGAAATTGCCAAAATAAACATTATCAATATAGAAACCTTTTTATAATGTTTTTTAAAATTTTTCATTATATTAACTTCCATCTCCTCTTAATTATTTTTTCGATACTTCCAATAATAAAATCAGCTACTAATGCTAACAAAGCTATTAATAAACTTCCTGCAATTGTCATAGGAGTATTATTAGTAGTTATTCCTCTATAAATAGACACACCAAGTCCACCCGCTCCAATAAAAGAAGCAATACCTGCAAGTGCAATTGTCATAACTACCATATTTCTAAGTCCTGATAAAATTACTGTAGTAGCCAAAGGGAGTTTCACTTTATATAATATTTCAAAAGATGTGCTTCCCATCCCTTTAGCTGATTCAATTATTGAATAGTCTATATTATCTATACCAGTATATGTATTTCTAACCATTGGTAATAATGCATATATTGTAAGCGCTATTATAGCTGTTGTATTTCCTATCCCTGAAAAAGGAATTAAAAAGCCAAGAAGTGATATTGATGGAATTGTATAAACAAAATTTATTATACCGAGAATAACTGGTGATGTCTTTTTATGCTCACTAATTAAAATTCCTAATAATAATCCTAATATTCCTGCTATTAATATTGAAATTCCTGAAATTTTTAAATGTTCGATTATTAGCTTTAAGAAAAAATCCCACCTAGAAATATATAACTTGAATACTTCTTTTATCATTTAAACCTCCAAAACTTCTTTTCAGTATAAATTCTCTTTTTCACTAATTGTAAGTACAATTAGGCTAAATAAAGATTTATTACTATATTATTCTTATAAAATAAAAAAATTCCCTAAAATCATTTTTAGAGAATTAATATGTTTCTTTAAGACTTATATATATTTCATACTATAGTACACTTTTTACTTAATAAAAAATAGATAGCTGAAACAAAAATTGAAACTATTAATAATTCTATATTTTTTATATAAAAAGGATAAGATATAAATAAACATTAAAGTATGTTTTTAAGTATCAATATCAACCGAAAACATTCCCAGTTAAAAAAGTTCTTTATTAAATATATTTAATCTTTAATATTTAATAAAGAACTTTCTAGAAAGGATTAGATTTATAATGAATAATAAAAATAAAGTAACTATTGGAATGGCAATATTATTTGAAATAGTATTAATAATTACAGCTATTTCAAATATTTTATCAAAGCAATGGAATAATTTACTTTTATCAATCCTAGCAATTATATGTATCATTCTTCCTTTTATTATTACTTACATTGCACATAAAAAAAATATAATTCTTCCTTCTAGTTTTAATATAATAGCTTTATTATTTATTTTTCTTTCAATATACTTTGGAGAAATTAGAAAATTTTATAGAATTTTATGGTGGTGGGATATATTTCTTCATTCTGTATTTGGAATATATGGTGTTATTATTGCATTGCATTTAATGAAAGGAATTATTACAAAAAACAAAAGTGTTACACAAAAAAGATTTGGTATTTTAATTGTAATTTTTGCATTTACTTTTTCAATTTCTTTAGGAACTTTATGGGAGATATTTGAATTCTTAGGTTCTTATCTTTTTAAAGTAGATATGCTTGCTGGTGGCTTTGAAGATACGATGTTAGACCTTATTGTAAAAAGTTTATGTGCCTTTATTACTTCAATGATATGTTATTATCGTGACTTTAAAACAGAAAAATAAATTTTCCTTATAAAATAGAGGCAATCACAAAATACAACATCTTTTATGATTGTCTCTATAAATAACTATTTTTTATTATAAAATATAACTTCTATTTAAATAATTTAATAATTATAGGTTTACCTGATAATTTAATTTTCCCATCATTTACTTGTAATTCAGAATTATCAATTAAATTAAGATATTTTCCATCCTGAAGTTCAACTGATATATTAGGTTTTTTTCCTCTTATACTAAATATTCCAATAACTTTTTCATCTTCTGTTTCGTATTTTCCAATGATAATATCTTGATCATTATCACATTCTAATGTATAATCTCCCTCTATAAAAATTTGATCTTTCTTTATTTTATAAAGACATTGCATTAATTCTGAAATATCATATCCTGTATTCCAATTAACCTTATCAATTTCAAATAAATTTGGTCTAATAACATTCTCTTTTTCTTGACCTGCATAAATAAGAGTTGTACCCTTTTGAAAATATAAAAATGCTGTTATATTCTTTAGTTGTTCTTCATCTTTAATTCTACTTTTTATTCTAGGTTGATCATGATTTTCTAAAAATCTTAATTTAATATAATTAGTTGGATAAATGCAATCTTGAAAATTAAGTATATCAATATAATTACTTAAGCTAATTTTACCATCAATATATTTATTAAAGAAACCAAGTATATCATAATCATACGTAATATCAAAAGCTTTATATATCTCACTATCTGAATGACCTACAAATCCTTGTTTCCTATTTAACTTTATATATCCTGGCTCTACTGATTCTGATAACCATATGCACTCTGGATAAAGTGAATTTATCTCTTTTCTAGCTTTTTCCCAAAATTCAATTGGAACTAAAGAGGCCACATCACATCTAAATCCATCTACTATTTCTGCCCACATTTTAAGAGTATCTATTTGATAATCCCATAGTTCTTTATTATTATAATCAAGATCTATTACATCTTCCCAATCTCCAACTTTATTTCCTAAACTTCCATCAGCTTTTTTATAAAAATATTCAATGTGATTTTTAACAAGCCATGAATCAAGAGAAGTATGATTATACACAACATCTATTATACATTTCATTCCAAGATTATGTATTTCATCAACTACTTCTTTAAAATCATCCATTGTACCATATTCCTCATTAACTTTTCTATAATCTTTTATAGAATACGGACACCCTAATGAACCTTTTTTACCTTCTACACCAATTGGATGAATAGGCATAAACCATATAATATCTGTGCCTAATTCTTTAATACGTTTTAAGTCTTTTTGAACACCTTTAAATGTACCCTCTTCACTATGATTTCGTACATAAATGCAGTAAATTATTTGATTTCTTAAATTTATATTTGTATTAATTGCCATATAAATTCCCCCTTAAATATCTCTTAATACTATAATATAATCTTGGTATTATATATTTCTTGCTCTATTTTGAACAATAATAATACAATTTTGATAATATAGGTTTATTATGAAAAATTATAATAGATTATAAATATAATAACTTAATTAGAGCATATATATTTTTTCACGATAATATTATTAATTCTGAATAATAATCTGTTATAAAAATTCAATAAAAAGATTATTACTGTAGTAAATTAATTTTTTATAAAAATATAATATTTCTATAAAAAAATTAAAATTTTAAGATAATTTTTTTATATTGTCTTGACTTATTTAACATTTTAATCCATAATTACGTATGAACTAACAAGTAGATAACTGAGATAGAGGTGCGAATTTTAATAGTAGTATTATGGAGGTAAGCTCAATGAAGTAATACGAAAGGAACTTTCGCCGAAGTAAATGGTTGATTGCTTTAATGCTATTTACTGGTCTTATGTAAAATATATATAAGACTGTCACAAATTATTTTGTGGAGAGCTATTTTCAATGGAAACTTACGATATTTACAGTATTTATTTAAATATATGGATTTCGTATTTGTGTCATGAGTGTGCTCTCATGGCATTTTTTTATTGTTTTAAGGTACATTTTAAAAAATAATCAGTCATACTTATTATTTTATTTTTACTTTATATGTACCTAAATCTTTAATATTATCTTAGTTACTTACTTATGGAGATTTTAAACCATAAGGAGGATAAAAAATGAGTCAAGAAAATCACGAATTAAAAAGGAGTCTAAAATCCAGACACTTAAACATGATAGCTATAGGTGGTTCTATAGGTACAGGAATATTTTTAGCAATGGGTGATACATTGCATGAGGCTGGACCTGGTGGAGCACTTTTAGCTTATGCACTAGTAAGTATTATGGTATATTTTTTAATAACTAGTTTAGGAGAAATGGCAACCTTTATGCCAATATCAGGTTCTTTCAGTTCATATGCCAATAAATTTATTGATCCTGCACTTGGATTTGCACTTGGTTGGAACTATTGGTATAACTGGGCTATAACAATAGCTGCTGAAATGGTTGCAGGTTCTTTAATTATGAAATATTGGTTTCCAAATGTAAATGCTTTATTCTGGAGTATATTATTTTTAGCAATAATAGTTGGTTTAAATATTTTATCTTCAAAAGCATATGGTGAATCTGAATATTGGTTTGCTGGAATTAAGGTAGTTACTGTTCTTATATTTTTAGCAATTGGTATTCTAATGATTTTAGGTATAATGGGTGGAGAAGAAATAGGATTTCATAATTACCTTTTAGCTGATGGCCCATTTCATGGAGGAATTAAATCTATATTTTCAATCTTCTTAATTGCAGGTTTTTCATTTCAAGGAACTGAACTTATAGGAGTTGCTGCTGGCGAAAGTGAAAATCCTGAAAAAACTATACCAAAGGCTATACATTCAATATTTTGGAGAATATTAATATTTTATTTAGGAACAATTGTTGTTTTAGGTGCTATAATTCCATTTACTAAAGCTGGTGTTGAGACAAGCCCATTTACAATGGTATTTGAAAAAGCTGGTATAGCTGGAGCTGCTTCATTAATGAATGCAATTATACTAACTTCTGTATTATCTGCTGGTAACTCTGGTATGTATGCATCAAGTAGAATGCTTTTTTCAATGGCTAAAGAAGGTATGGCCCCTAAGATTTTCTCTAAAACTAACAAAAGAGGTGTACCTGTAAATTCTGTAATTTTAACTACTTTAGTTGCTTCTGCTTGTTTTTTAACAGGCATATTTGCTGAAAGTACAGTTTATGTTTGGCTAGTTGCTGCATCTGGTCTTGCTGGCTTTATAGCTTGGGTGGGTATCGCTGTATGTCACTACAGATTTAGAAAAGCATTTATTCACCAAGGTAAAGATTTAAAGGATTTAAAATACAAAGCTATATTATATCCATTTGGACCTATACTAGCTTTAATAATGTGTCTAATTATAATGTTAGGTCAAGGATATTCTTGTATAAAACCTGAAGGAATTGATTGGCATGGTTTAATTGCATCTTATATAGGAATTCCTTTATTTCTTGCACTTTATATAGGTTATAAAATTAAACATAAAACTAAAATTATTCCTTTAGATGATGTTGATTTAACTTTCTCTGAAAATAATACAAATAACAATAAAGAAACTGATTCGGATGAAGTTAAACTTAACACTTTTCAATCAGCTTAATTAAATTAGTATAAAAGTATAAAAATAAAACTGAGGTTTTCTAAGTACAAGAAAACCTCAGTTTTTTATTGAATAATGAATCCTTTTTGCTACCTTATTTCAGTATTCTTAATATATTTATATTATAATTTATCCACTCTACTCTCTTATTAAAAGTTTTGTCTTAAAAAATTACACTTCATAATCATTAAGCTTTAAGTCTAATCAATAAATCCATTAATTTTAATATTTGCAACAATTAAACATTATATAGTATAATATTCCATGTTTTATAAAACTTGCTCAATTATACTTATAAGTAAATTTAATTGATTCTATAGGTTCTCCTACTAGTAGTATTAAAAATTTTATTAAATTATTAAAATAGAAAATTATGAGGTGTAAAATGAAAAGAAAAATTCTTACAATACTTTGTGCTCTAGCTTTAAGCTTTAGTCTAAGTTCAAAATGTTTTGCTAGTATATCTGTACCGACTAATAGCACAAATGAAAATCACTTAAGTAAAATTAGTTCAGTTGATGAAATTAACTCAGAGAACAATTACGATAAAGTAAAAGGTGCAGAAAAAACTTATTCAGAACCAACTACAAAAAAATATTCTTTTAAAGATCTTAATCAATTAAGTAATGAAGAAATTATTGAACTATCTTCAAAAATATCTTGGAAAGATATTTCTGATATTTTTAAATACAATGATGATACTCAAAAGTTTTATTCTGATAAAAATCGTGTACAAGCTATGATAGATGGATTATATCAAAAAGCTTCTACTTTTACAGCTACTGATGATAACGGAATTGATACATTAGTAGAAATTTTAAGATCTGGATTTTATTTAGGATTTTATAATGATTCTTTAAAGTATTTAAAAGATAGGAATTTTCATGATAAATGCATTCCTGCATTAATTGCTATGGAAAATAACCCAAACTTTAAGTTAGGTGAAGAAGGTCAAGATAAAGTAGTCCTAGCTTTTGGTAAGCTTATAGGAAATGCTTCTTGCAATCCAGAAATAGTCAATAAGTCAGTAGCAATTTTAGAACAATATAATAATGAAATAATTAATGAATATCCAGAGGATAGATTAAAATCTGATGCTGTCTTAAAAATCATGAGCGAAATAACATATGATATTAATGAATACAGTTATAATCATAATATAACAGATGGTAAAAACACTCCTTGGTCTGGAAAAATTGATACTTTCATAAATGCAGTTTCAAAGTTTGCATCTATTACTGACATAACTGAAGAAAATGGATGGCTTATAAATAATGGCATATATTTTACTGGTAAATTAGCTAAATATCATAGTAATTCAAAAATTCCACATAAAGTTATAGATACGTGTTTACATACTCTCCCTAATTCATCTGAACAATATATTACTGCTTTAAGTTCATTAAGAGATGAGTTTAAGTGTGAAACTTCAAGTGGTTCACTTGTAGATGTAGAGAAAATTCTTGAAGATGAAAAAAATATCTTCTTGCCTAAAACTTACACATTTGATGATGGAAAAATGATTATTAAAGCTGGTGATAAAGTATCCGAAGCAAAAATACAAAGACTTTATTGGGCTTCTAAAGAAGTAAAATCTCAATTTCATAGATTAATTGGAAGTGATACGCCTTTAGAACCTGGTAATGCAGATGATGTATTGACTATGGTGATTTATAACAATCCACAGGAATACAAAGTTAATAGACTTTTATATGGATATTCCGTTGATAATGGTGGTATATATATTGAAGGAAAAGGTACTTTCTTTACATATGAAAGAACTCCTAACGATAGTATATTTAGTTTAGAAGAACTTTTCAGACATGAATATACCCATTATTTACAAGGACGTTATTTAGTTCCAGGTTTATTTAATCAAGGAGATTTTTATAAAGGAAATCCTTCAAGACTTACATGGTTTGAAGAAGGTTCTGCTGAATTCTTTGCTGGTTCAACTAGAAATACTATACTACCTAGAAAATCAATGGTCTCAGGTATAGGTAAATCTGAAGCTGAAAGACTTAGTGCAAATAATTTATTCCATTCCTCTTATTCAGATGGATGGGACTTCTATAATTATGGATATGCTTTTTCAGATTATATGTATAATAATAATAGACCTTTATTCAAAAATTTAGTAGATTCAATGAAATCTAATGATGTTGATAATTATGATTCTATAATATCATCTTCAAGTAAAGATAAAAATTTAGATAGACAATATCAAAAACATATGGATAAACTAGTTAATAATTATGATAACTATAAAATACCTCTAGTATCTGATGATTACATGAAAAAATGTACTAATAAGAGTCTAGATCAAATAAAAAAAGATATTGAAAAAACTATGGGCTTAAGCAATTCTGAAATAGTTAAAGAAAAGTCTGAATATTTTAATACCTATACTTTAAAATCAACATATAAATTAGGATTAAATAAAGACGAAAATGAAAATTGGAATTTAATGAATAAAAAAATTAATGAAACATTGGAAAAACTAGATAAATTAGGATGGAATGGATATAAAACAGTTACAGCTTATTTTATAAATCCTAAAGTAAATTCATATAATGAAGTTGAATATGATGTGGTTTTCCACGGATTATTATCTCATAATGAAAACTTTAGTGAAGAAACTTCAATCTCATTAAAATGTCCAAGTGAGTGTAATGTAGGTGAAAAAATTCCATTTACTAGTGAATGTTCAACAGATAATAGTGAAATAGTATCTTATAAATGGGACTTTGGTGATGGTAACACTAGTACAGAAAAAGATCCTATTTACACTTATAAAAAACCTGGTAATTACACAGTAAAACTTACAGTTTTGGATTCTAGAGGATTAGAGGTAGAAGAAACTTCAGAAATAGTTATACATAAAATCCTTAATGGAAATCCAGTAACAGAAAAAGAATATAATAATGATTTTGAAAATGCTAATAAAATTCACTTAAATGACTTAGTTTCAGGAAACTTACAAGCAGATGATTTACAAGATACATTCTCTTTTGAAGTTACAAAACCTGATGACATAACTATTACTTTAGAAAGTAATAGTTGTGAAAAAAATAATTTGGTTTGGGTACTATTTAATACTGAAGATACAAATAAATCTATTGCTTTCCCAGAATACAATATGAATCAACTTTCAAAAACTATTAGTCTTGAACCTGGTAAATACTATTTAATTGTATATCAATGTTCAAAAGAAAAAACTGATTATAAATTTGTAATTGAAGGATCTTCAGATGAAAACTCTGAAACAAAACCGGATGAAATTCCTGAAGTAAATCCTGATGAAAACTCAGAAACAAAGCCGGATGAAATTCCTGAAGTAAATCCTGATGAAAACTCAGAAACAAAGCCGGATGAAGCTCCTGATTATGATACAATTAATGTAAAAGAAGAAGAATACAATGATGATTTTGAGTCAGCGAACAGTATTTTTAAAAACCAAGTAATGAGTGGTAATTTAGATCCTTCTGATAGATGTGATACTTATTGTTTTAATGCCTTAAGTGCTGGAACTATAAATGTAACTTTAGAAAATACTAACAGTGATTCCTCTACCGTTAATTGGCTTGCTTTTAATAATGAAGATACTAGTAACTATATTGGCTATGCATCAAAACAAGATGGTAATAAATTTTCTGGAAGTTTTAAAGTAGATAAACCTGGAAAATATTATATAGTAGCCTATGAAACAAATGGCAACAGTTCAGATTACAAGTTAAAAGTAGATGGAAATATTGAAAAATCATCAACAAGTAATGATGTTGTAGAAGATA
Source organism: Clostridium weizhouense (assembly GCF_019431045.1). Lineage (GTDB taxonomy): Bacteria > Bacillota > Clostridia > Clostridiales > Clostridiaceae > Clostridium > Clostridium weizhouense. The sequence goes on from NZ_JAHXPT010000003.1 coordinate 351,173, forward strand.
AAAATGATGATTCCTTTGAATCTGCAAATAAAATCACAACTCACTCTACTATTTCAGATAGCTTAAATGGAGATGATAATCAAGATATTTATTGCTTTGATGTAACTAAAGCTCAAGATTTAGCTATTAATTTAAAGAGTTTAGATAACTTAGGTGTAGCATGGCAACTTTTTAGCGAAAAAGATTTAAATAACTATATTAGTTATGGTTCAAAATCTGGAAATTCAGTTATAGGAAATGTTAATGTTACTCCTGGAAAATACTACTTATTAGTATATAAATATTCATCTGATGATGGTACTTATAAATTAACAATAAAGCAAATTTAATATAAGAGGCTGAAAATTAGATTAAATCTAATTTTCAGCCTTTTATTATTAATTTCTAGATTCATTAATTTACTACAATATAAACGTTAAAGTCGTCCCTACATTATCTAATATTTAGTTTTATTTTAAACAAATTGTTAAAATATAATATTCATTCTAACTTTTGATTATAGTTAATTTTTTGATAAAAATATTAATTTGTGATAAAATTAATTCGAATCTTACTTTAAGGATATTCCTGAGAGAAAAGATAAAAGCTAACAAAATGTTCTGAAGTACATGAGGGGTCTACCCAAGTGATAAGGCAAGTATATAATTAAGTATATATCTCTATGCCTTTTTGGTATGGGATTTTTTTATTTACTTAATTAAGAAGGGAATGAAAATATTATGGATACAAGAATTGCATTAATAGGAATAATAGTTCATGATATAACTGCAACTGAAAAAGTAAATATCATATTACATGATTATAATAAGTATATAATCGGAAGAATGGGACTTCCTTATAAGGAAAAAAATCTCGCTATTATAAGTATCATAGTTGATGCTAGTAATGATATTATAAGTTCATTATCTGGTAAATTGGGTATGTTAAAAGGCATAAATGTAAAAACTATGTATTCAAAAATAGAATAAATTCTCGTTAACTTTAATGTTGTCAGAACAGCTTTATTAAAATTCATATAGAAAGAAGATGTTTGACATGTATAATGTAAAATCAAATGTAGCAACTGAATTTATTAACCATGAAGAAATTTTAGAAACACTTAAATTTGCAGAAGAAAATAAAAGAAATAAAATTTTAATTAATGAAATCTTAGAAAAAGCAAAAAAGTGTAAAGGTCTTTCTCACAGAGAAGCTGCTGTGCTACTTGAATGTGACTTAGATGAAGAACTTGAAAAAATATATGATTTAGCTAAAGAGATAAAGCAAAAATTCTATGGAAATAGAATTGTTATGTTTGCGCCTCTTTATTTATCAAATTATTGTGTAAATGGATGTACTTATTGTCCATATCATCACAAAAATAAACATATAAGAAGAAAAAAACTTACTCAAGAAGAAATAAAAAAAGAAGTAATCGCACTTCAAGATATGGGACATAAAAGACTTGCACTAGAAACTGGTGAAGATCCTATTAATAATCCTATTGAGTATGTTCTTGAAAGTATAAAAACTATTTATAGTATAAAACATAAAAATGGTGCAATAAGAAGAGCTAATGTTAATATAGCAGCTACAACAGTTGAAAACTATAGAAAACTTAAAGAAGCTGGAATTGGAACATATATTTTATTCCAAGAAACTTATAATAAAGAAGCTTATGAAAAACTTCACCCAACTGGTCCAAAACATGATTATGCTTACCATACAGAAGCTATGGATAGAGCTATGGACGGTGGAATTGATGATGTTGGATGTGGTGTTTTATTTGGATTAAATCTTTATAGATATGATTTTGTTGGTTTATTAATGCACGCTGAACATTTAGAAGCTGCTAAAGGAGTTGGTCCTCATACTATAAGTGTTCCTAGAATAAGACCAGCTGACGATATAAATCCTGAAGACTTTACTAACGCTATTTCAGATGAATTATTAGAAAAAATAGTAGCTATTTTAAGAATTACTGTTCCTTATACTGGAATTATTGTTTCAACTAGAGAGTCTCAAGAAGCAAGAGAAAAACTATTAAAAGTTGGTGTTTCTCAATTAAGTGGTGGATCTTCTACAAGTGTTGGTGGATACTCTGAAAAAGAAAAAGAAGAAGAAAATTCATCTCAATTTGATGTAAATGATAATAGAACTTTAGATGAAATAGTTAACTGGTTATTAGAAATGGGACATATCCCAAGTTTCTGTACTGCTTGCTATAGAGAAGGTAGAACTGGAGATAGATTTATGAGTCTTGTTAAGTCTGGTCAAATAGCTAACTGTTGTCAACCTAACGCTTTAATGACTTTAAAAGAATATTTAGAAGACTATGCTTCTTCAAATACTAAAGAAAATGGAGAAAAAGTAATAGGAAAAGAAATTACTAGAATTCCAAGTGATAAAGTTAAAGAAGTAGTACTTAAACATTTAGAAGAATTAAATGAAGGTAAGCGTGATTTTAGATTCTAATTTTTAAATAACGCTATGTTTTAAAATAGGGTTGATATTATAGTATAAACAGAATTCTTAGTATCAGACAAAGCTTGTCTTTGACTAATGGTTAGAAGTCGTTATCCAGGAGCGTGTAGCTGTTATGAAATTACAGATACTAGCTATCGGATAAAGCTCATGGACAGAGGAATTTACTTTAAGAACTCTAAAATATCAACCTTTACTTAAAACATAGCATTAAATAAATATAAAATCTAATCTATAAAAAAGGATGTAGTGAGATTTGTGTAAAAGCAAATCTACTACATCCTTTTTGAATTATTTTAAATAATAATTATCTCTTTTTAACTTTTGGGAAATACTTTGTATGAAGTAGTTCATGAGCTTTATGACTTAATGGATGATCTAAATATTTTTCATAAAGAGCTAGTACTTCTGGGTTTTCATTAGATCTTCTAAGTTCTTTAGATCTATCTATTTCATTTAAACCGTCTGCTCTTTTTTCTAGAACTTGTTGTTTATTCTTTCTTATTTTAGGTTGACCACCGCCACCTACGCATCCACCTACACAAGCCATAATTTCAATTGCATGAAAGAATTCTTCACCTGATCTTATTTTATCTAACATCTTAGCTGCTTCTTTAAGTCCATGTGCAACCCCTATTCTAAGATTAAGATCACCAACTTCAATCTCACAAATTCTAAATCCATCCCATCCTCTAAGACCTTCAAATTCTATATTATCAATTCTTTTGCCTGTCATATTTTCAATTGCAGTTCTAACAGCTGCTTCTATAACTCCACCAGTTCTACCAAAAATAATTCCCGCACCAGTGTACTCACCCATAACATTGTCTATTTCTTCATCTTCAAGTTCTTTTAAATCTATACCTGAGTTTTTAAATATCTTTATAAGTTCTCTTGTAGTAATTACATAATCTACATCATAATTCATATCTACTGAAAACTCTTCTCTTGATGCTTCATATATTTTAGCAACACATGGCATAATTGCAACTGAGGTTACTTCTTCTCTTGAAAATCCTTTTTCTTTTGCCCATATTTCTTTTGCTATAGTAGCGAACATTTGCATTGGTGATTTAGCTGAAGAAGGTACTTCTAGCATATCTGCATAATTTTTTTCTATAAAATTAATCCAAGAAGGACAACACGAAGTAAGTATTGGCAATTTAACATCTTTGTCTCCTGCTAAATATTTTTCAAGTCTTTCTTGAAGCTCTGCGGCTTCTTCCATTATGGTTAAATCTGCTCCCCATGTAGTATCAAATACATAATCTACTCCTAATTTTCTAAGACCTGCTGCTAATTTCTTTTCTACATTTTCTCCTGGTTCAAATCCAAATTCTTCACCTATTGCAACTCTTATAGCTGGTGCCATTTGAGTAATTACAAGTTTATTAGGTGTAGCTAAATCTCTAAGAAACTTAATTGTATTATCCCCTGCTGTTATAGCATCAACAGGACATGCAGATATACATGCTCCACAATGGGTACATCTATTATAATCTATATTATGTTGTTTTTTTAATTCTCCTTCTATACAATCTACAGGACATGCTCTTTTACAACTTCCACATCCAATACATTTTTTTGTAATTGTTAATTTTATAAGATGATTACATTGTGATGTGTAACATTTCTTTTCTTCTATATGTTCTTCTATTTCATGATAAAAACTTCCTACAATTTCTTCTATTAAATTATGTTTTTGATGCAATTTCTTTTTTACATCTTGTGCTAAACTTCTTAAACTATAAACATCACGCATATCAGATACGCCTTTACTTATTCTATCTAAAACTTTTAGCATCCTAGTTATTTCATCTTTAACTATTTCATAATTTTTATAAGTACCTTCTTTAATTTTGGCTAATAAATACTCTATGTAAAATTTTCCATATTGAATTATACAATCTTCTTCAGATAAAATAATAATAACTCTACTAATATTTCCATAAAATAATCCAAAATCAAATTCTTTATCTAACCTATCTTCATTTAAAAAACCTCCAAAAGGGATTCCAATCTGTGCTGCTTTAAACGTGCTTTTATTTATAAGTCCTCCACAAATTTCTAATATCTCTCTAAGAGTTGAACCTTCTGGAACTTCTATTATTCCTGGATTATTAATCTTTCCACAAATGGCTATACTTCTTTTTTCATTACTTGTTACTTCTTTTAGTTCTTCTTCACTAAAAGTTGAAAATACAGAACCTAATGAACTTTGTATAAAAGTATTATTTTTATATGACATAAATTTCACTCCTTCAATATCTAGTACAAACATAACTATTGCATTTTATATATTTATAATTATTTCTTTATTTTTTAAATTTTTTATCTTTATACATTCTAATAATATCTTTTGATTTTTCTGTAATATAATCCCCCTTTTTAACAAATAATATAAATTTTTAATTATTTCTTTAATATATAAAAATTAAACTATTTTTATATAAAAGTAATAACTCCTTATCTATATTATACATATTTTTAAACATTAAAATAAGAGCTTAAAATCAAATAAACTCTTATAAAAATTATTTTATCCTTAACTATACAAATATATCCATTATATTTTTTATTATTACTCTAAATATACTTAGAAATTATAATATAACTATCATAAGTGTATACTTTTTTTAAATATATAAATTTTAATAAAGTTTATAACTAAAAATACTCCAGTTTAAACTTTGCTGAAGTATTTTTATAAATAACTATTTAAAAATATTTTGAATTAATACTAATGTTGATGTGGAATTACTTTTGTATAATCCAAAAATGAAAATATTGGCATACGTTGAACATAACAACCCCATATCTTATCATATATATTTTCTATATCTTTAACGATCTTAGTTATTACTTTATATAGTCCACATACATCTTTATATCTTGCTACAACAAAAAATCTATTATAGTACTCATTACTTTCATAAAGTTGTAAACCTGCATAATACTTATTATATTTCTTTAATAAATAATTATTAAGTTTTTTAGAAAATTTCTTATATGAATCTTCAAGTTCTGGTTTAACAACTATTTCATTTACATTATATAATGCATTGTAGTTATTCATACTCTTTATCTCCTACCATAATGTTTCCTTTTGTATTATATATTATATAATTTAAAAGAAAATTGTTACTATTTTGTGTTATAAATGTGCTTATACTAAAATATCACCCCAAACATTAAATACATGTCTAATGTTTGAGGTGAAGTTTTATTCTATATATTCTATATTATTTTTTTCACACCAATTAATAGCCAATTGATATTCAGCCTTCTCCCTGTAATCATACCACTCACTAAGACGCTCAATACTTTCAATATATTCTCTTAATTTACGTATTGAATATTCTTTTTGTATTTCTTCTAAATCCTTATCTTTAAAATTTTCATCACTTAAAGACCTACAAAACTCTACCATCATTGCATATTCATTAATTTCATATTTATTTGGTAATTGAATATAATCTTCAAAATTTTCCTTTAAGTCATATAAACAACTTATCAATTCCCTTTCCCATTCCTCAAAATTTTTAAGATTGTTAATGTCTTCTGCTTTATAATTTGAAGTACTTTCATCTTCAGCATATATAATTACACCTGTTTTTTTATTGTAATAATGAGTCAATAAATCCCCTTCAAATTCTATTGCCTCTATTACATCTTTTAAATTAACTTGCATCGTTTACCCCTTAAATTAATACTTTTATTTAAATTTACATTATAATTATAAACTATAACTTAGTTACATAAAACATTTATTACATATAAGTTCCAATAAAGTTTGTTCATTAATATAAATCTTAGAATATTTATAAATCATATAGCTTATCAATATGGAGATAAAGTTATATAGAATATTTATTATATATATCATAAATTACAGTTTATATTAATTACTTTTTGTATCTTTCCATATGCTACTATCATTATAATAATTTATTCCTTGATTTTTCATTCTTTCACCATGCTTTTCTAATCTAATCTTATATTCATTCCAGTCTCTATTAGCTTTTGGTGTCCAACCTATTTCACCATATCCTAATAATCTTGGGTATATCATATAGTCCATAGCTTTTGTATCAGAAATTGTTTCTGTCCATAATGGTGCTTCTATACCTAAAACTAATTCTTTTGGAGCATAATCAATAGGATCCCATTTATATGCAGTTTCAACTGGAATATAACCAGCCCATGATAATCCATATGGTGTTCTTTCGTTATATTTCATATCTAAATAAGCTTTTTGTGCAATTGAAATAATCATTTTCATATTTTTTTCCCTAGCTGCTTTGTTTGAATCCTTCCAATTTTGTAATATTACACTTGAATCTATTTCTGGAGATGTATCAATAGGATCCCAACCTATTGGAGTTTTTCCATACTTTTGAGCTATTTTAGATACTCTTCCTACAAAGTAATCATAATCACTTTTTTTAGTCTTATCTGCTTCATCTCCACCTATATGAATATATTTTGAAGGTGAAATTTGAGAAACTTCATTAATTACATCATCAATAAATTCATACGTCTTTTCACTATCAGTCATAAGAGAACTAAATCCTACATCTGTTCCTGTATATAAAGGCTTTTTTTTGCCATCTTTATTTAAAAATCCATAGGATGCTAATGCTGCATTACTATGACCTGGCATATCAAATTCAGGAACTATTTCTACATATCTTTCTGATGCATATTTAACTAAATCTTTAAATTGCTCTTGAGTATAATAACCTCCTTTTCCTCCACCTACTTCAGTGCTTCCACCTATAGTCGTTAAATCTGGATATTTTTTTATCTCTAAACGCCATCCTTGATCATCACTAAGATGCAAATGAACTTTATTTATTTTGTATTGAGCTGCATAATCTATTTGACGTTTAATTTCATCTACAGTAAAAAAGTGCCTAGCCACATCAATCATTAATCCTCTGTAAGCATATTCAGGTTTATCCTCTATTGTTACAACCGGAAGGCTCCATTCTACATCCTTAACTACAGTATTTTTTTCAATACTTGGTGGTAATAATTGTCTTAATGTTTGAATTCCTCTTGAAATTCCTTCTGGCTTATACGCTATAATTTTAACATTTTCAGAAGTAGTTATAATTTTATAACCCTCATTGCCTTGATTTTTATCTGAACCTATAGTTGTTAAATAAATACCACCTTTTTTCCCTTCTTCTCCTTTAATAATATTTAGTTCAAATCCTGTTGAAATCTTTAGTTTTTCTTTTATGAATTCTGCAATTTTACTAATCTCTTCTGTTTCTTGTTCATTATTTCCTTTTACATAAATCTTAGCATCTTTTGTAAGTATAAATTTACCCTCACCCTTTTTATAACTTAAGGGTTTTGGAATAATAATATTATTACTGTTTTCTACTGCAAAAATTGTTTTAGAATTATTATTTCCATTTAAAATTATTGAAATAGAAACTATTGACATTATTAATAATAGTGTCATTATAAATATAAACTTTCTATTAGATACATTCTTCATCAACTCACACCCTTACACATTTTAGAATACATTTTTGTAATACATTATTATGTAAATCACTAAATTAGTTAAACCTTCATTATTATTTTATAACCTAAGATCCTTAAGTATATACTATAAAATTATAATAAATATATAACCCTATATATTTATTAATACTATTTTACTTTTGCTCATTAAAAATGAGCTTTTGTAAAGCTCATTCTACTTACTTAATTTTAAGATAAGTTATTAATTTGAATTTAATTACATTCTTATAACTTATTGTTTCTTATATCTAAACTTTTATAACAAAATAACTAATTATATTTTTTAAATATATCCTCTATAATTTTTTCAAAATTTTCCCTTTGACTACGTTTATTACCTTCATATATATCTTTTGAAGTTATTATAGAATTTAATTTTTTAGCATCTAATGAATACATTTCTTCAAATTTTCCTTTTTCATATAAATCTCTTAACGTTTCTCCTATCCATAAAAGACTTTTATAATGCATTCCACTTGAAAAGCCTCTGATTTTAGACGTATCCAAATCTTTCTTATCAAAAAATAAAGATTTAGCAAGCCACCCCTCACCTGCTACTCCATTTTTTGTAGTATTAGTTAAAACATAATTTATATATCTTGTAAATTCCCTAAAAATTCCCGTATGAGTTTTTATTCCAACTATTGGATACCATAATCCTTTAATCTTTCCACTATTAGTTCCTGATGATCTAAAAAAAGATAAAGTCACTCTTTCTATTGTGTCAATATATATAATATCTACATCTATCAATCCAATCATTCTAAATGGATGTCTTGTATATAAATTTGCTCTAAAACTTTCAGGATATATTTTAAATATCCCAATTGAATTTGGCATAATATATACCTCCTATTTTAGTATTTAACAATAAACCATGTAACTTTTAAATTATCATAGTTACATGGTTTATTTTTATTATTTTATATTTTTAATTTTCTCTAATTGCTCTTTTATTTCTTCAATATTATGATAATTATCTTCAATACCCATTAGTCTTTTAAGAAAAATTTTTTCTTCTTCATTTAAATCAAGTTCTTCAAACCAAGGTTTTTCTTCTTCATTAGTTGGTTTATAAGATGAATAGTATAAGTGAATTAAAAAATCCGCTATATACCAATAATCCATTTCCTTTACATATCTTTCATTATCTATAAATCTAGATAAACCAAAATCAATCAAAGCTAGCTCATTATTTTCTTTTAATATTACATTTGGAAGTCTAATATCTCGATGAACTACATTATTATTTTGTAGTAATTCTACTAATTCTAAAAGTTGACTTGCAACTTTATAAATATCACCCTTGGTAAAATTATATCTATCTTTAAATAATAAATCTTCAAATACTCTTCCTTGAATATATTCTAATATATATCCTTCTCTATATTCATCTTTAAATTCACATATAAATTTAGGAAAATTAGGGCTATTCAAACTTTGTAATATCTTTTTTTCATAAAACAATTTTTCTCTAGTTTTCTTAAGCATGTCTTGTTTTAATTGTTTTATTACACATTTTTCATTTTTATAATTTGTAGCCAAATAAACAATTCCATATCGTCCTTGTCCTATTATTCTTATAATAGAATATCCATTTACCACTTCTTCTTTCTTGTAATATTTATCCATTTATAAGCATACCATTATTTGCTATAAGATTGACTTGAATTGCTATATGGTCTACTATATGATTCAGATTCACTGTATGAACCACTGTATGAGCCAGAACCGCTATATGATGCTGATCCACTATATAATGCTGATCCACTATATGATTCACTTGCATTACTTCTTGAATCACTATAAACGTTCCCTCTTGGTCTATAATAATTATGACCTCTATAAGACTCATTTGCATAACAATTCATATAAAACACCTCACATTATTTTATCATTTGTTTAAATTTGTATTCCTTGATATATATTATGATTTATAGTTATATTGTGTTACATTTTTTTATTATATCTTAAGTTTTTTACAAATTTTAATATATACAAACTTAAAGTTATCACTTACACTAAAAGCATAATTGTTACTTACAATTTCTTTTAAGATAAATCTAGAAATGTAAACTAAATATAATAAATATTTCTATTATAATTAACATAATAATTCATATTTTAATTCACATAATAACTTTAATATAACAAAATAAAAAAACGTATTAAAAACTAAAGAATTTAACTACTTCACCCTCAATTTTAGGATTTTCTTCCCAATCACACATTTCTCCCAAACAATCATCATCATCTATTTTAAAAATATCATTATCATTTTCTATATCTTTCTTAACACTATTCTTGGTTTTTTTATTTTTTTTACTTGTTTTCTTCTTTTTCTTATTATCTACTAATAAATCCTCACTAAATTCTAACTCTTTATTACTATTCAATTGTTTATTTTGACATTGTTCATCTATATTATTTAAAATAGTATTTTCACTTTGAGAATTTTTAAATTCTATAATTTTCTTTTCTTTTTTTAACTTATCTTCACTTTTAAACTTCTTTTCACTTTCTTCTTTAAATGTATTATCAACATCCTGATAACTTGGATTATTTGACTTTGCATTTAATAGAACTTGACTAATCTTTTCATTTTCTTTTAAAACTTGCTTATCTAAATCTTTCTTCTTTATATTTTCTTTATTTTCATTTTTTTTGTTATCATTTATATTTTGAATACTATTTTTAATTTTCTTTTCCTTAATCTTCTTAGATTTCTTTTCTATACAGTCTTGATTTTTCAAATCCTTATTTTCTAAATCTTTTTCTTCCTCAATTTTATCTTTCCTATCTATACTTGTAGCAATATTATTAAATTCCTCTTCCATATACTCTTTATTTTCTAATTTTTGATTTGATAAATTTTCTTTATCATTAAATTCTATATTATTATCTTTATTTTCTATTTTTTCCTTAACCTTAATATTTTGATGCTTTGCAAAATTTCTTATCTTGTAAACATTACTTTCAGTTAATTCAACCATCTCTAAGTCTTTAAATACATTTAAAGCTAATTGGATTTTTTCAGTACTTCTATTAAACTCTATTGATAAAGTTTCTACTGTATAAGGAATATTTTTTGACATATATAACTTTCCTTCTAAATTCACTTTACCAGCTAAAGCTAATAATCTAGTCCAAATGTAATGAATCACATCTCTTTCTTCCATCCTATCTATTATCTTAAACTTAGTATCCTCATACATATCAACTCTTAATTTAACAAATTTTCTATCTCTCATTATTAACAACCCCTTTTAAATTTATATTACTAATTAAAAATTATGTATTTTTTATCTTTTCAATTAATATATATGCTTTAAAAAGAAATTTTGTATATAAAATTTAAAATTTTTTAAATTTTTTAAAATATTTTAATAAAGCCCACGTTAATCAGTACATTGAAGTACCTTAAACGTGGGTTTCATATATTATAATTTTTTATTAAACTCTTCTTTTAGAGGTTTATTAGCTATTATAATTATTTATATATTTAAATAGAAATTCAAATTTCCATTAAATTAAGATGTTATTCACCATATTTTTTACTATATTTCACTTGTACTTTTATATTGGGATGTTTTTTACAAAACTGACTAATTACAAAATAGCAGCTTGGACATGGTTCCCATTTACTATATAAAATAAGTTCCCCTTCATTTTTTAATAGTTTCTCTTCTATTTGTTTATGTATTTCTTCAAGTATCTTTTTTTCACTATCGTTAACTCTATTATATCCTATACCTAATTTGCCTAATTTATTAACTTTACTACTTTTAAAACTCTCTTCTGCAAGCGAAGGTGCTTTACAATAACCTGCTATATTATTGCTACCACTAATTGCTTTAAACTCCTTATTATCATATACTGCTATTGCTATATTTATAGAGTCTTGCAGTGCTTTGCTTTGATCTATGTTAAATGTTGTTTTCTCTTTTTCTTGAGCTTTCATATATTTATTTATATTTTTTATTAAACGCTGCATTCTTGGTATATTACTTTTTAAATGTTGATGATATTCTACGGTGCCTTTCTTTACTGGAATATAATCATAAGTTATCTTTTCAGGTATTTCTATTGATATTGTTTTAGTTCTTGTTTTAACATTATATTTTTCTTTTACAGCTTCTTTTTTTAAAAGAAGCATTTTTTTTAATAGTTCAATATCCTTTGCATAAAGATAGTCTTCATTTATTTCTTTTTCTAAACTTTCCAATCTTGCTTTTTCTTCTTCACTTATTGTTCTAGATATCTTACTTTTTATTTTTTCTATCTCATTTAGAATGTCTTCTACATTATCCTGGTAGCTCGGTTCCCGTTCATATTCAATTCTATCTATATTTAGTCTTTTTACATCTCTTATTGTTTTACATAGTTTGTGATGTTCATTTTCAAACAACATAATTTTTTCTATATAATTTATAAAATCCTTAATATCATTTGCTCTATAAGTAATATTAGCATCATTAATGCATTTATATATTTTTTCTGTTATGCTATTATCCTTTTTAAAAATCTTTTTTATTTCTTCTTTAAATATTTCCTCATCAAATTCGTTTATCTTATATCCTTCTCTTTTTAATGCATCTTTAAAATCATTTATATTATTAATATTTATTCGTTCTTTTTTCTTCTTTAATGGAATACTTATTTGTGTCATATTTACCTCTTATCTTTTGTCCCTATTTATCCATGGACTATTTACTAACTAAATAATATTTTACTTAGTTCTAATAAGTATGTCCAACAATTTATATTAACACTAAACTTCTTCCACATATTTTCAAATATTATCATACCTTTATATAAGAAATTCTTTACTCATAAATACTTTATAAATAAGATACTTTTATAAGTAAACTCTATTAATTTATTTTAATTTTTATTATTTTCATCATTCTTTTAAATCTCGGAATACACCAAAGTATTCTCATCTTTCTCCACCTTTTGCCTCCGATATCAAAATGATACCACTCTTTTATAAACTTAAGTCTATCATCAAAATGTTCAATCTCTTTTCCAGATTTGAACCCAGAATTAAATTCAGATTGTGTTTTTAGTTTTTTCACTGACTCATGATGCTTTGCTGTTCCTACAAGCATAGGATCCATTGCTTCAAAAATTATATTCGAATTTGTAAACCTATCTGCTAGGTTCTTAAATAACTCTTTTAATTGTTCTCTATTAAAAAACATAAATATTCCTTCTGCAATAATTAATACATTATCTTTTTTATCTATTAAATCAATCCATTCATACTCAAATACAGATTTTCCTATAAATTTGATTTTATCTGTTTCCTTTATGAACTTTCTTCTTATATTTATTCCTTCCGTTAAGTCTATATCATACCATTGAGCATTTTTTATATTTATTCTAGTAGGTCTTGTATCTAGACCTGCGCCTATATTTATTATGGTGCCATTAGGATTTTTTTCGACATATTCTTGAGTTAAACTATCTAATATTTTAGTTCTTGCAGCAACACCAACTTGTGTTTTATAAAATTCATCATATTCTCCAAATACAGAAAAATCATAATCAATTCCTTTTACTATATCTAAAGCTTTAAAGTCTTTTATAATGCTATCTGATCTTTTAGTCTCTTGTGCTCTAGCCCATATTGGTATAAGCATTGTTTCTGGAACTCCTGCTAATTTTGATTCATATTTTCTCATATTCAGTCACCCCTTCTTCATATTTAAATGTTTATTTCCATGTTCTTATAAAATAACTATCACAATTTCAGATATTGATATTCGTTATCAATAAAATAATTATATTCTAACATATTACTAATGTCAATTATAGGAAATATAAATCCTACTACTTCACCTTTTCTAACTAATTTCTTTTCATTTCTATTAATGTCTATTATATTAATTACTTCATAATTTAATTTGTCTCCAACCTGTTTTGCAACCCATTTAGAATTCCCTGTACCAGAAAAATAATAAATCATTATCTCATCCCCTAAAACTTATTTAAATATTTCGCTATGTTTTAAAACAGTGTTGATATTATAGTATAAGTGCGAACTGGCATTGGAATTTGCTTTTTAGAACTCTTAAGTGGAAGTCAAAATTTTATATTTTGCTACTTGAACTTACTCAGCGAATGTACATGAGTCGAGTTTCCTTTTAGGCTTACAATTAATTGCTTGTCATCAATCTTTGATTGGGAGCATGCATTAATTGGACTAAACTTTATTTTAGAGTTCTTAAGTGAGAGTCAAAATTTTATATTTTGTTCCTCGAACTTACTGGACGAATGTATATGAGTCAAGTTTCCTATTTCATTTCTGTCCATGAGCTTTATCCGATAGCTAGTATCTGTAATTTCATAACAGCTACACGCTCCTGGATAACGAATTCTTATCATCAGCTAAAGACAAGCTTTATCTGATGATAAGAATTCTGTTTATACTATAATATCAACATTCACTTAAAACATATCTAAATATTTTATAATATTATACACCAAAATGGCTGTATCAAAATAAATTTAATTTTGATACAGCCTATTTATATATTCTTAATCTAAAATTTCTCTACTTATTACATCTTCATAAGTTTCTCTTCTACACATAACCTTAGACTTTCCATCCATAACACTTACTACTGCTGCTCTAGGTATTTTGTTATAATTGTTTGACATTGAATATCCATAAGCACCAGTTGAAAATACAGCTAAAATATCTCCACTATACATTTCTGGAAGTTCAACATCTTTTAATAATATATCTCCAGACTCACAACATTTCCCTGATATAGAGACAACTTCTTTCCAATAGCTATCTACTCTATTTGCAATAGCACATTCATATTCAGCTTGATATAGTGCAGGTCTAATATTATCTGTCATACCCCCATTAATAGATGCATATTTTTTAACATTTGGTATATTTTTAATTGAACCTATTGTATATAAAGTAATTCCTGCATTTCCCACCATTGAACGACCTGGTTCTATTATTAGTGTTGGCATATCCATTTTTAAGTTTAATGATGTCTGCTTTGCTTTTTCTAAAATACATGAACAAAAATCTTCTATTTTTTTAGGTTCATCTCCTTCTTTATAGTAAATTCCAAAGCCTCCACCTAAGTTTAATTCTTTAATAGTATAACCTGTTTCTTCTTTTATACTTTTAATAAGATTTAACATTAACTCAACCTCATCTAAGTATGGTTCTATACTAAATATTTGTGAACCTATATGACAATGTAATCCAACAAGTTCTAAATTTGAATACCCAATAACTCTTTTTACTGCACTTAAAGTCTTATTATTTAACATAGTAAATCCAAATTTTGAATCTATAGAACCTGTCTTTATATATTCATGTGTATGCGCTTCTATTCCTGGTGTTATTCTTAAAAGTACCTTTTGAACCTTATTATGTTTTATAGCTAATTCATTTATTTTGTCAATTTCATAAAAATTATCCACTACAAAGTTACCAATATTAAAATTTATAGCCATTTCTATTTCTTCTGGTGTTTTATTATTTCCATGAAAATATATGTTTTCCATAGGAAATCCGCTTTTATAAGCAGTATATAATTCTCCACCTGAAACTACATCAAGGTTTAACCCCTCTTCATTTATAATTTTACACATAGCAAGTGTTAAAAATGCTTTTCCTGCATATATAACCTTATTATTATTTTCTTTAATCTTAAAAGCTTCTGCATATCTTCTGCAATTATCTCTTATTAACGCTTCATCCATTACATAAAGTGGTGTTCCGTACTTTTCTACAAGTTCTACTGAAGATACCCCTCCTATATGTAATGTATTATCAATTACTTTCATACTTCCAAAAAGTTTCATAAAAATCTCTCCTAACTACTATAAATCAAATTCCTTAGCTGTAGCATTTATAGCTTTAACCTTATCATCCTTTTTAATTGCACAAGTTATTCTTATTTCAGATGTAGTAATCATTTTTATTGAAATGTTATTTTCAGCAAATAATTTAAATAATCTTCCTGCAACTCCTGATGTTGTTTTCATCCCAATACCCACTATTGAAAATTTAGTTATATCTTCATCTATAAAAACTTTATCTTTTTCTGTAAATTCACTTATTATATTCATACATTCTCTTAAATCATCTTTTGGTATTGAAAAAGATAAATTAACATTTTCCTCAATCGGAGAAGTTTGACTTATCATATCTACATTAATTCTTTTACTTGCAATTTTCTCAAATAAATTTGCAATAATATTTATATCATTTTTAACTTCTTTTAAAGTTATAATTATATCCTCTTCACTTGTAGCTATTCCTGTTATTGGTTTACTTTCTAAATTCATATTTTTTACCTCCCTAATTACAGTTCCTTTAATATCACTATTACTTAATCCCACATATACTGGAATTTTATATTTTTCAGCAAGTTCTATAGATCTTGAATGCATTACTTGTGATCCAAGACTTGATAATTCAAGCATATCTTCATAGTCTATTTCATCTAACTTTTTAGCATTAGAATATTTTCTTGGATCTACAGTATATATTCCATCAACATCCGTATATATCTCGCATTCACCATCAAGTCTTACTGCAATTGCCACTGCTGAAGTATCTGAGCCTCCTCTACCAAGCGTAGTAATATCTCCATCTTCATTTATTCCTTGAAATCCAGCAACTACAACTATCTTTCCTTCTAATAAACTTTCTCTTATTTTTTCTCCATTAATATTTTCAATAAGAGATTTTCCATGTGGTCCTAATGCTCTAATTCCAACTTGATAAGCAGTATAACTTACCGCATCATATCCTAACTCTTTAATAGCCATAGCCAAAAGAGAAGAAGAAATCATTTCCCCAGTTGCTATTAAAGCATCTAACTCTCTTCTATCAGGTTCTTTAGAAATTTGTTTAGCTAACTCTATTAAATTATCTGTAGTATCTCCCATCGCTGAAACTACAACAACTAAACTATCTCCACTTTCTTTTCTTTTAACTAAAGTTTTTGCAACCTGCTTTATTTTATTAACATCTCCAACTGAACTTCCTCCATATTTTTGTACAATAACACCCATATTATCAACTCCCTATAAAATTTAAAACATCAAGTAAATTTTCCACTCTAGGCTTTTAATAATTTTTAGATTTCTATACATTTCCTAACGTCAAAAAGGGTGTAGCAAAGAACTCTCTGCTACACCCTTGTATAAACCTTTTACAATTTACAAATTTAAAATATCACTTAAATAAATATTAAAAAAATTCATATATTTTTGATATTTATAAATTTCAAATTTATAAATTTACGTTAAACAAAAATGTACCTTGTAGCTCTCCACTATATCATTAGCGACAGTATTACACATATTATATGCAACACCAGAGAATAAACTCGCCAATTTAATCTCTTCGGCAATATTTCCTTTGACTATTCATCATAGCTTGCCAGCTCCAAATAGTTACTCTTAAATATTGCTCCTCTACCCTAGGTATATTTACTCATTCAATTTTATAAAAATTCTAACACTTTATATATAAACTTGCAACACTTTTTTGGAAAAAACTGATTTATTTTAAAAAAATCCAAATTTTCCAATATAATTATGCCATCTTTTGTTCTTTTATACAAAGTTCATTTATAACTTTATATACTCCATTATCATTATTACTTTCTGCAATAAAATTAGCATGTTCTTTGACATCATCTGGAGCATTTTTCATAGCATAACTATAATGTGCTGTCTTAAACATAGTTAAATCATTATAATAATCTCCAAAAACCATAGTATTTTTTCTATCTATGTTAAACTTTTTCTGAAGCATTGCTATAGCATGTCCTTTGCTTACACCTTTATTCATTATATCTATCCATTTATCACCTGATACAACAAACTCTAGTTCATCACTAAGATTCTCTTTTAAATATTCTACTATTTCTGGTTTGACATCATCAGAAACATAATAAGTTATTTTATAAATAGGAACTTTTACTTCATCAAAAGATTTTACTACTACTGCTGGGACATTAAAAAATTTAAATTTATCCATCATATCATCTGTAGGATTTTCTATATAAGCCGTATTATCACTTGCTAAAAATATTTCTTCTCCAAATTCCCTCTTTAAGTCTATCACCTTTTTTATATTCTCTTTAGATATACAATTTGAATATACTGTTTTACCATTTTTATTGTATTTTACAAGTGCACCATTATGTGCGATAAACAACATATCATGATTTACCTTTTCAAAATTTTTATTTAATTGATAATAAAATCTTCCACTAGCTGCTGCAAATTTTATACCTTTTTCATCTAATGTATTTATCAAATGAAACATTTTTTCATTGATTTTTCCATCACTATTTACAAGTGTTCCATCAAGATCTGATGCAATAAGTCTTATCATAAGTATTCTCTCCCTCTCAATTTTAAAATTCATATACTATTATATACCAGACTTCATTTTTATTACAACAAATCCTAAATTTACACATATGTTTCTGATCAGTCCTCATTATAAGAATAAACCGCAAACCACAATAATCAATTTAATCAATTATTATGGTTTTATTTAAATTTATTACAAATAACTTTCCGTAGATCAGCATGTATAATACCTTATTTTATGATACTTATAATATCTTCTACTATCTGAATATCTGTAAGTCTATTTTTTTTCATAAGTTCATCTGGAACATAACGGTCTAGTAATTCCTTCTTGATACCATAATTTAAAACCTTCATGTCAGAAGGACCATAAAATCTTGCAATCTTCTCACCAAAACCACCATCTAAAATACCATCTTCAAGAGTAATTACGAGCTCATGCTCTTTTTTCAAGTTTTCTAGTAATTCTTCATCAATACCTGTGATATACTTTGGATTAATCAGCGTAGCTTCAATGCCATTTTCATTTGAAAGCTTTGTAACAACTGCCTGACCAAGCTGATAGAAATCACCCAGTGCAATCACTACAACACCTTTTCCGGCTTTTGTTACCTGATATTTATTCAATTTAAAGTAATCTGTCTTATCTTCTACTCCACTTTCAATTACTCCCATTGCTGGAACACGGATAGCCACTGGATGCTCTTTTTGACTCATGCCCCACTTAAGCATCTTAAAATATTCTTCCTTACATGTCGGAGCAAGATATACCATATTGGGAATGTTACTCATCATACCAATATCGTATAATCCAAGATGTGTTACATCATTCATTCCATAAACAGATGCTAAATATACTAGTATTACTGCTGGATTATTATTTATACATAGATCCTGTGAAAGCTGGTCATATGTTCTTTGAAGAAACGTACTACATACTCCATAAACTGGCCTTCCACCATTTGCTGCAATTCCTGAAGCCAAAGCTACTGCATGTTCTTCTGCAATACCAACATCAACAAACTGTCTGCCTGCTTCTTTTCTTTTTTCTTTCCCAAAACCAAACACTGCGGGAGTTCCTGACGTAATGGCAACTACTTTTGGATCATTTTTCATAGCATCTAATAAGTATTTTCCAGTTAAATAGTCATAATCTTCTGTATCACCCATAGGAAACTTTGATTCTCCTGTTTCTAATACAAAAGGCATTCCCCAATGCCAATGTTCCTTGTTCTTTTCAGCAAATTCAAACCCTTTTCCTTTAATTGTATGAATATGAACAACTACTGGATGCTTTATATCCTTAACCTTGTTAAATACTTTGATTAACTGCTCAAAATCATGTCCGTCTTTTACATAATAATAATCTAATCCCATTGCCTTAAAGAAATTACACTCACATTTTCCTTCTGAGTCTCTAAGCTTTTTAAGATTTTTATATAAACCACCATGATTTTCTGCAATGGACATGTCATTATCATTTACAACAATAATCATGTTTGTTCCTGCTTCTGCTGCATTATTTAGTCCTTCATATGCTTCTCCTCCACTTAGTGAACCATCTCCAATAATAGCAATGACATTATCCTTCTCATCTTTTAAGTCTCTTGCTTTAGCAAGACCACAAGCAAGACTTATAGACGTGGAAGTATGTCCTATAGTAAAAAAGTCATGATTGCTTTCTTGTGGATTTGAATAACCAGAAACCTCATCATATTTTTCTGAATTAATAAATGCCTCTTTTCTTCCAGTAAGTATTTTATGAGTATAACTCTGATGAGAAACATCATAAACAATCTTATCCTTTGGTGAGTTAAATACATAATGCAATGCAACAGTCAATTCCACAATTCCAAGATTAGGGCCAATATGCCCGCCATGCTCACTTAACTTTTTAAGTAATAGCTGACGGATTTCTGCACTTAAATCTTTCATTTCATCTATTGATAATTTTTTTACGTCTTCTGGTGAATTTATTTTTTCTAAATACATACTTCATCCTCCTAAAATTCATTTATTTTACTGCACACATTTTTTCTATCTTCATCTTCTTATTCATCATCTTGTTTTGCTTATGAATCTCCTCTGTGCCAGCCTTAATTGCAGTTTCATAGTACCATATCTTATATTTGATAGTTTCCATAATCTTCTTTAATCCCTCTATCTGCTTTTGAACAACTTCCTTTCTTAACTGAGTGATTAATAATCATAATTAATAGAACCTACAAAACAATCATAAGGGGTAAAGTTAACTTTATGTCAATACCTCAATTTAAAAAATATTTATTTGTGTAATAAAAGTTATTCTTTTCAAATACAATTAATGCCATTAGTGTTAGTATAAAGTAGTGGATCCATGTAAGCGTAAAAGATTTGACGTATAGTAATTCAAATTTAAGAATGCTAAAATAAACCCTGTAAGTTACTTAAAGGTAGTAAATTACAGGGTTTTAAAATTTAATATGTTTGAACTAGATTATTAATTAAGTTATTTTATTCTAGAAATATTGTTCTAACTCTTCTATTGAATTCAGTTCAAATATATCTGTTGCAATTATTTCTAATGTTTCTTCTGGAAGTGCTTTTATTTTTTTCTTATATTCATCAGGTAATTTTTTAAACTTTTTTATCAACATTTTAATTAAAAGTTCTGACTTTCCTTCTTCTCTACCCTCTTTTATTCCTTGTTCCATTCCTTCTTGTATTAGACTTTTACCAAGTTCAGTCATTCTCAATTCCTCCTTTACTTTCTCCAAATCTTTTCCACTTAAAAATTTATTTGCAAAAGCATATAATATTGATTCTGCATCATACTTATAGTCACTGTTTATGTCCTTTACTATATGTATTGCATTAATTATTTTATCTGCTATTCCTACCTTTCCTCCCATAATAGGAGTGAATATTAGAGCTATTATATCTTGTTTTGTAATCTCTATTTCTGATTTTATTTTTTCTACAATATCATTATATATCTTATCTCCATCTCTACTCCACATAGATATCGAATTAACTTTGTATTCATTTATTCCTGTTTCTAAAACATTGCCTGGATCTTTTATATTGCCTGAATAAACAACATATGTAATTACATCTTTTCCTGTCTGATGACTTAATAACGCTTCATAAGCTCTAAACCTTCTTAAATCCATTTTCCCTTTATTAGTTGTTTGAAACTCAAAATGTATAAAAGTATCATCTTCCATAAGAAAAGTATAATCCATAAACATATTTTTAGTTTCTAAAACTACTAATTCTGTTGGCCCAAGTTCCTTAACTTTTTGATTTATTCCAAAGAATTTTAATCCTTCTTCTGCAAAAAGATCCATTGCTCTTTTCATAATTAAATCTTCATAGTTTATAGGTTTCATTAGTTCACCTTCTTCACATCCTAATTATATTCTCATTTTAAATCATTATTAAGAAGAGTTCAAACAAATTTAATACAAAAGCCACTCCCAATCCCATCCTTTGGAATCAGTGTGGCTTTCTATTCCTCTATAGTGTCAATTACCTGTGACATTGCAAGATTTAATGCTTATTTTATTGGAACACCACTATTCTTAAGAAAATAAGGTGAAAAATTTTAATACCATTCAATTTAACACAGCTCTAAAACTCTAGTACATGTATTACAGCTTCATTTATAGTTTTAATACCATTCAATTTAACACAGCTCTAAAACTTCTTTGTAATGTTCTAACTAATAGGTCTGGTTTTAATACCATTCAATTTAACACAGCTCTAAAACTAAGATTAAATAATAACTCCATTGTTTCTTGTTTTAATACCATTCAATTTAACACAGCTCTAAAACGTGATGATATATGGTTTTGTGATATTGCAAGTTTTAATACCATTCAATTTAACACAGCTCTAAAACTGTCCACTAAGACCGCAAACAAGTAAATGTGTTTTAATACCATTCAATTTAACACAGCTCTAAAACGGAAGTAGCAGTTTCCTGTACTTCCTGTTGGTTTTAATACCATTCAATTTAACACAGCTCTAAAACTAAGATTAAATAATAACTCCATTGTTTCTTGTTTTAATACCATTCAATTTAACACAGCTCTAAAACGTGATGATATATGGTTTTGTGATATTGCAAGTTTTAATACCATTCAATTTAACACAGCTCTAAAACTGTCCACTAAGACCGCAAACAAGTAAATGTGTTTTAATACCATTCAATTTAACACAGCTCTAAAACGGAAGTAGCAGTTTCCTGTACTTCCTGTTGGTTTTAATACCATTCAATTTAACACAGCTCTAAAACATTTGACTTTCGCTTATTTTTATTCTGTATGTTTTAATACCATTCAATTTAACACAGCTCTAAAACGATGCTTTAGGTATTAAAGAACATAAAGAAGTTTTAATACCATTCAATTTAACACAGCTCTAAAACCATTCTTTTCTATTGCAAATACTAAACTTTGTTTTAATACCATTCAATTTAACACAGCTCTAAAACCTCAAATCTGAGTTTATTGCATAGAATCACAGCAAATTCTTGAAAAAAAGAATGATATTTTTTTATTCTATTATTTAATTTATATAAAATTCATCAAAATCTTCATCAATTAAAACCTTATTTTCATAAGCTTTATTACTTTCCCCTTTATAATATTCAACAAAAAGTACATTTATCCTTTTATAAACTATCATTTTATAAATTTCTACTAATTCTTCTTGTGTAAAAAAACATTTTGCATTAACAAAAATTAATACTTTACATATTTTAAAATTAGCTATTAAATCGATTAATAGAAATACATTTTCTAAAGGTTTATCATAATAATTTACATCAAATCTTACATCCATTATTTTTAATAAGTCTTTTATTTCTATTGTCTCTTTTTGTGTTAATTCGTAATCATATTCTATTAAAATATCTCTAACACTTTTAATTAAAGGCTTTTGCAAACTTATTATTGTTTCATCTTCATAATTAAACTTATATTCTTTTTCTATGTCATCATAAAAACCCTTAAGTATTTTGGTCTGATTTGAAAATATATTATAAAAATCATGAATAATCATGCAATTTCTATTTAAATCTATTTCTTCATTTTTCTCATATAAATACATTTCTCCAAAATATTCATTTGTATTTATATTTTTATTTAATGCATAAACAACTTTATTAAATAGCTCCTTATTATTAATCTCTAAGACGTTCACTTTATTAATATTAAACTTAATACTTTCATCTAATAATTCTGTACAAAGTTCTATCACAAAATCACCATCCTATTAGTATCACTTAAAATTTTACTTGTATTACCTCCAGAAACATATTCAATAGCTGCATACTGTTTTTCTGTAATAACCATCATTTGAATAAGTCCACCCTTAACTTTATTCTTCTTAACCTTCTTTTTTATTAGATTTGCAGTAGTATTATTTAATGCAATTTTACTATAAATAGATTCTTGCATCATTATAAACCCTTCATTAATTAAAAATTTTCTAAATTTTCTATATTCACTTCTATCTCTTGTTGTTAAAGTTGGTAAATCAAAAAATACAATTACTCTCATATACCTAAAACTCATATAACTTCAATATCAATAATACTTTCAATCTTTTTATCTTCAATAGCTTTAAAAACACTTTTTAAATATAATGAAATTCCATTTGATAGATAATATTCACTCTTATCAATGCATATCTTTTCATTTAATACATTAATTAACTTATATTTAAATTCTCTGTCAAAATTAAAATTTCTATTTTCATAAACAACTTTATCAACAACTGGTCTAAAAATTTCCATAAGATCACATCCAAGATTAAATTGATTAAATTCATTTTTATGATTAATTCCAATTTGGGTTATATAGCCATTATTAACTATTTCTCTGTTAATAGCTGATAATAATATTGTATAGCCATAATCTAATGCTGAATTGATATCTGAATCTAATTCTCTATTAAATTCCATACCAAAAAGACTATTAAAGTAAACTTTCGCACTATGTCCCTCTCTATTTGTACTGTCATTTTCTTGAACTTGTTCAATGTATTGATTAAGTTTTATAATATTTTCTTTATTAAATTTTTTTAATATATTACTTTGATTTTTTATCTTTTGTTTAATAATTTTTTTCCAAACTAAAGCTTTGATATTTTTATCCCATCCTGCCTGCATTGCAACTTTCTTACTTGTATTATGACTTCCATAGTAAGGCATAACTTCACCATTTGGATTATGCTTTTCATCACAAAAAATAATCTTAATCTTTCTATTAAGTAATTCACAAATAAGTATGCTAGTAATAGATACTAAAGTTGTATCTATTACCAAAGTGTTAATTTCTGACAAATGAATCATCTTAACATCATCATTTCTTACAATTAAATAATTATTTTTATAACTTAGTTTAGATTTTGATGATATAACTACTGTCCTCCAACTCATAATTAATACTTAACCTCTCTTTTATTAATTCCAAGATATGACTCATATACAAATATTACATTAGTCATATCTTTACCTTCTTTACCATTAAGCTTACCTGCTTCCTTACTACACTTTAACTTACTTAAGTCTGCTTTACTGGAATCAGCTTTTGTTAAGTTTAATATTTGATTTATTATATATAACTTACTATCACTATTTAAATTTATAAAATCTTCCCTTTTATCATTTAGATCTTTTATTGCCTTCTTATATGCATTTTTATATTCCTTTTCTAATTTTTCTAACAAATAATCAAAAATTTCTATTAATTGGTTCTTCTTTTCATTTTTTTCTAATTCTTTAAAGTATTTGGGGTCATTTAAATTACATATATTATTATAATATTTACTAGAAATTTTAAGTTGTTTTGCATTACACCATTCCTTTTCAGAAATTATATAATATTCATGTCCTTCATACACTATTTTTTGATATATTGGTATCTTAGGTATTAAAATTTCAATCACTTCATATCCTTTATTCTGAAAATATTCTATAAGTTTGTCAGTGCTTTTTCCAATCTTATCTTTCATAGTTATAGGTACTTTTGCAATTATATTTTTATATTTATTTTTATCTTTTATCTTTATAAGACTGCAATACGAAATTTTCAAACTTGTATAATATCCATATTTACACGGATCTAAAAATACATCCTTATTATTCTTTAATGGTATTTTATTTTCATTTTTTTCACTTCCATTTTTATCATATCTAGTTAGATTAAATAATTGACCTGTCATAACCTCAGTTTTCTTAACTACAAAAGGATCATTATATTCAAATATCTTCTTGATTTTGCTTATCTCACTTTTAGCATCCCAAACAACTACCCCATCTTCATTTATAAAATCAATAGTCATTGAAGAAATAATAAATCCAAATTTATTTTTACAAGTAATTTTTTTTAAGTATTGTTTATATTCATCATAAATAAATTCACTATCTAAATTTCTAAACCTCTTTTTAATATACTCTCCAACAACAGCAACTGCATAAGCATCTTTAACATGATGAAGATCATTTATTTCTCGACTTTTATAAATATTAAATTGTTTTTTAAAGTTATTTACAAGTTCAGCCTTAATTGCATAAACTTTCGTCCCTTTATCTCCATATGCTCTATTTAATAGGTTAACAACATGCTTTGAAATTTGTCTAACTTCCACTAATTGTCTATTAATAAATCCTTTTTCAGCTTCTTTTTCAAATATACCCGTTCTATTTGTTAGATTATCAAATTTTCTCTTTGAAATTAATTTATAATCTAAGAGACTCTTCCAAAAATAAGCCATATTGTTAATTATCTTATCCTCTAAAGCTCCTGAAGATTTCTTTTGATTGTATTCTTTTATAACCAAAACTTTGTTTGAAAAACTATCATCCTTAATTAAAGAACGAGGAATTATGTGGTCCACTTCATAATCTATAAGATTACTTATTTCTAGTGGTCTTCCTGAATACATACATTTTCCTCTCTGCATACAATAAAGATATAATCTTTCATTGTCTATCTTAAAGCCTTTTTCTTTAAGCTTTTTTATTATTTCCTTGTCCTTATCTTCTAAAGCTTCTATTCCTTCATAAAGATCTAAAAGCTTCTTATTTCTAGCTAAAGTTCTCTTTGATTTTCCATCCTCCCTTGCAACTTCTATATAAATGCTTTTGGGATATTTTCCAGTAAGTTTTATAACCTCTTCTATTTGTTTAACAGCTTGATAAATTCCTTTTTTTATAGCAGGTGATCCTTGTAATGTTTTTATATGCTCCTCAAAATTAATTTTTTCTATTTTATCAGAACCATTTTTCTCTTCAATAATTTTATTAAAGCCTAAATTACTATCATTAATTATTTGCATAAAATTAAGGTTAGTTTCTTTTAAAATATCTATAATACTCTTTTTTATATATTTCCCATTTCTTACCTTAATACCATTTAATAATTGTGCTGATAATCTTCCCCAGCCTGAATAATTAAGTTGTAAAATTTCCTTTTTAGCTTTATCATTTAATTTAAATTCAGTATTTAATTTTCTTTTAATGATTCTCTTATCTTCAAAAACTGTAAGATAATAAATTATTCTTTCAATTTCCTCTATATTATCTTTAGTTATTTTTCCATATATTCTTGTAAAATCTTTAATTGGTTTTAAAGTTACACTAGCTTTCTTATCACCTATAAATCCTGTTACTTTAATGTTTCCAGCTGCTGGATAACGCTTTTTATACCAACCTAAAAGCTTTTGTTCACTAACATTATTATAATTCATAAATAATTCCTGTTTAAGTATTTCTTTTTCTGTAGAATCAAGCGTATTATCACCAAATCTAATTTTATTTACTTCATTATAATAAAGATACTCTGTATAAAGTATTGAATTAAAAGGCAAAACTTTCTCACTAGGTAAATAAGAACAATAACTAGTCATTCTAGTTATAAAACCTTCTGCTGATTTTTCTATATCAACAACATCATTAAAATTCCAAGGAAAAATTCTCTCTCCTTCTTTTCCCTTATTCATTTCTATCCAGCCATATTTTTTATTTTGATTTTTATCCAAAGGTCCAATATAATAAGGAATTCTAAATGTAAGAATCTTAATTATTTTATCTTTATTTTCTCTCAAAATAGGATAAAATTCTCCTTGATTTTCTAAAATTTCCTCAAGCTCTTTCAACTGAAGCTGATAAGGAATAATAGAATTTATCGTAGTATTAAGCTTAATTAAAAAATTTTCATTTTCAATTTCACTTAATATATAATCTGTTTCCTGATTTTCAACATCTTTTAAAATTGATTTAAGTTTATCATAGAAAACCTTCTTTTTATCTTCAACACGTTTCTTATTTCCATTAGCTTTTATTTTATTGTTAATGTAGTTATTATAATTAGGCTCATCTTTCTTAATACTTTTAAAAATATCAAAATAAACATTTTCAGTACAATTTTCACGAATAACCTTTTTTAATAGATTTAAATCATATTTAAACTTGTTAAATCTTCCAATCATAGCAGCTGATACATAATCTGTTCCACTTAAAATATCTTTAAGTTTAAGTCCACTATAAAGTTTTTTAACCGTTTCTAAAACCACAAAGTTCTCACCCATTAAATTAGACAATGTATCAAATTTTTCATCAATATCGCTATCTGACATATTAATTTTTTTAAGTTCTCCAAAATCAATATCAGGTAATAATTTACCTATGTCCATAGACAGTCCCAAGATGCCATTAAATATCTCTTTTACTACTATCTTATCTTCTTTAATGTACTTTTCTAAAGTTAAAATTTCATTTATTTTATCCTTTCTACTTTTATTTTTATCCTCCAAAATTTTATAAATATTTTTTTCAGCGTTATTAATACTAATATCTAAATATGTTGAACAATTACTTATTAATTCATCAATTAAATCTTCATTATTACCAATAACCTTAGAGAAATCTTCTCCTTCATATAAAAAATGACCTCTGTATTTAATGATATGATGAATAGCCATATAAATAAGTCTAATATCATATTTTCTTTTATCTTCAATCAGTTTATTTCTTAAATGATATATAGTTGGGTAGTTTCTAAAATAATCTCTATCATTAAAGTTTTTTTCTATAAACAAATTAAAATCGTAACTTTTATCTCTTCTATCTTCCTTATGCTTAAAAGAATCTTCTAATCTATGAAAAAAGGTTGGATCACTTTTCATTATTTCTTCTTCAATAAGCATTCTGAAATTATTAATTCTCCACTTTCTTCTAGTTAAAAGTCTTCTAGTTCCTCTTTTAATTCTTCTAGCTTCTGCTGTTTCTCCTTGAGTAATCTTAACAACGCTCCAAAGATTCTTGTTTTTAACTTTTAGAAGCTTAAAATCATCAGTTATTACTGAAATTCCACTAGAATTTGTTCCTAAATCTATCCCTATACTGTAATCTCTCATAATTCCTCCAATTCTATATATTAAAACTTATTTATACTATTATAATCATAATACATAATATCATATTTTTACCATATTCTTTATAAACATTTCATATAATTGTTGATTCCTTTATAATTTTAAACTATAATATAAGTAAGTTGATACCATTCAACTTAACACAGCAAGTTAAAATAAATTTTAAAACACAATGTTTTACTTAGAGTCATTCCCTATTTAGATAGGACAAAAAAGCATTATTAATCCCACAAGATTAATAATGCTTTTTTGTTTTTTCTTAAAGTCCTTAATAAATTTCTAACTGAAAAACTTAATAATATACTTGATATAAACAATTACTCTTTCAATTTTATTATACAATCTTTTCTATAAAATGAGATACCATATTTTATTATATCTTCATATCCCTCATCTATAAGTTCTAAGTCATATTTATTTCGTTCTATTTGTTCTAATGCTTCATCACATTTTTTGAATATTTCTTTAGGCTTGTCACATACTTTTAGTTCTATTATTACTGCGGGCTTAAAGATAGATAAAGATTTTATATAAATATCGCTTCTACCTTTTCCACCTTCCCTATTAGATTTAATAATATAATCATGCATATTTGCTAAAACTCCAAGTACAAAGCCATGATAGAAATTCTCATA
The DNA here is from genome assembly GCF_019431045.1 of Clostridium weizhouense. GTDB lineage: Bacteria > Bacillota > Clostridia > Clostridiales > Clostridiaceae > Clostridium > Clostridium weizhouense. The sequence goes on from NZ_JAHXPT010000003.1 coordinate 380,611, forward strand.
GGCATCATTAAAACTAATTGTTTGTATAAGCATATTATTTAATTCCTTTTGAAAGGTTTCAACATCCCTATTTAATAAAGCTTCATACATTTTAGATAAATCTTTTACTTTAACCTTATCATGAAACCATTTTAGAATTTTGTTCTTAAAAATATATTTAACTTCTTTATTAGGTATTTTTAAGCTTATATAATGATTGTCTTCTTCATCCATTCTTTCACCAACTTTTTTAAAGTACCCAGTAAAGAACATGAAATTCCAAAGATTTTCCATGCTATCATAAACTTCATCATAAGTTATATCTTCATGAACTCTTTTTTCTATAGTATTTCCTTCAATCAAAAGCTCAATTTCCTTTTTGGTTACACTATCTGCTTTTTCAATTAAACTTTTAACAATACTATTTGAGCTTGTATTTGCCCAATAAGATGTTGGGAATGCATTTGTATTTATTTTCAAATCCTTTATAAAACGTACAGCACTCCAAGGATTATAAACTTTAGCATCACCAAAAATATAACCATTATACCAATCTTTTATTAAGGTTTCTTTATCCATTAAATTATAATCTTCAAGCATTTTATTTACCTCTTTTTGAGTAAAACCAAAATACTCATCATAGGATTTATTTAAAATTGATATTATTTCTAGATTATTAAGTCCAGTAAAAATACTTTCCTTTGAAATACGTAAACAACCTGTTATTACTGCAAATTCTAAAGAAGAATTTGTTTTTAATGCAGATTCAAAAAGTGATCTTAAAAATGAGATCATTCTGTCGTAAAAGCCTTCAAAAAACGAATTTTCAAGTGGTACATCATATTCATCAATTAATATTATTGCTTTTTTCTTATGATATTTTTCTAAACATTGAGATAAAAACTTTAATGATGTTATATAAAGTCCTTCTTCATCATCACCTTTTACAATTCTCAAATATTGTTCCTTTTCATTAGTTAATTCATCGCTTTGTAGAATATACTCATGTCTTCTAAATTCATTAGTTATCTCTTCTTTTATGCACTTAAAAGCTAATTCAAAATTAGGTTGTTTTGCAGATTTTAATGATAAATTAATTACAGGATATTGTCCCATATGAGAAGTATATTTTTCTCCTGCCTGCATTATATTTAATCCTTCAAAAAGATAAGAATTATTCTCTTCTCTTTTTTCAAAGAAATATTGAAGCATGCTCATATTTAATGTTTTTCCAAATCTTCTTGGTCTTGTAAATAAGTTCACATCTGCTTTATTATCAATTAAATCCTTTATTAATAATGTCTTATCTATATAATAATATTCTCTAGTTATTAACTTTTCAAAATTGTCTATCCCTATAGGTAACGCTTTAAAATCCAAAACATAACACTCCTTTTAATGTAACCTAAAATATATTTATATTATAGCCTACTTAGTAATTTTCATAAACTAAAATCATAATTATATTTTTGTATCAAGCATTCCATAGATAATTTTTACTAACTTACTTTTTGGCTTATAATCACTCCTACAATATAGTAACATTCCCTTGCTAAAATATTTTCAGTAATCAAAACATTGATATTATTCTTAAACTCTATCTTTCTTACACAAATATGACTATATCTAATTGTATTGCTGCCAATACGATTAAAGTCCTTAATAAGTTTCTAAATTAAAAACTTACTAAGGACTTTATAACTACTATCTTACTTTTTCATTTTTAATAGTTATTCCTAAAGTTAGCATTAATCCTCCCCAAAGAATTGTTGCTCCTAATAATAAAAACGATACAGCTTGTCCTGTCATGTATACTACCTCCTATTTCCCACTCTATGTTTTGATTAAACGTTTATATTGTATTATAATGACTCAATGAGACTGAAATTTGCTTTGTATCACAATATAAACACTATTTTAAAACATATCAATTTTCACTTTTATTTTTCCAAGATCTTTTACTTATTAATATTCCACCTATAATTCCTAAAGCTATAATTGCCCATCCATATAATAATAACGGTATTAAATCATATCCTCCATATGGAGTTTTAAATTCTTTTATAAGACTTTGAATTAATGTTATTGTTAATAATGTAGGTGTAACAAACTTTATAATCACGTCCCACCATTTTCCTATTTTAAAATAAGACATAGAATTTGTATGTTCTCTTATTGTCTTAGGTTTAACTATCCATCCAATAACAAATGCCTCTAATAATCCAACTACAACTATTCCATAATTATTTATGAAATTGTCCATAATATCTAATAGATATAAGCCAGCATTTGTTGCAAAAACTGTGCTTATTAAAAATCCAACTATAGAAAGAGTTGTAACAACTTTTTTACGTTTCCATCCAAATTTATCAATTATAGCTGCTGATATTGCTTCAACTAAAGAAACTGATGAAGTAATCCCAGCAAATGATAAACATACGAAAAATAAAACTCCTAATACATTTCCCCATACTCCCATGATTGTAAATATCTTAGGGAATGCTATAAATGCTAATCCAATTCCACTTGTTGCAACATCTTCAACTGCTACTCCTTGGCTTGTTGCCATTGCTCCAAGAATCCCAAACACTCCAATAGCACATAAAAATTCAAATCCACAGTTTGCAAAAGCTGTCATAAATGCACTATTATTTATATCTGTCTTTTTAGGAAGATAGCTTGAATATGTCATCATGATTCCAGTCCCTATACTTAATGAGAAAAAGACTTGTCCATACGCAGAAATCCAAATTTGAGGATTTTTTATCTTATCCCAATCTGGTGTAAATAAAGTGTTTAATCCAACTGTAGCACCTTCTAAAGTAATCCCTCTTATAACTATTATTATCATTATTACTAATAAGCATGGTAATAATAATTTACTTGTCTTTTCTATTCCTGATTTTACTCCATTGTAACAAATATACCAGTTTATTATCCAAATTAATGCTATTCCAATTAATATAGGCCATACCATCTCACCTATATTCATAGGTGAATCAGATAACTTTAAAAATTCCTTATAAAAAAATTCATTAGAATCTTCTCCCCATACTTTTCCAAAGCTGAATGTTAAATATTTTAAAGCCCAGCTTAATATCATTGAATAATAGCATAATATAATTGATGAACTGATTATTGACCACCATCCAAACCATTCAAATTTTTTATTAGCTCTTGATAAAGCAAGAGGTGTAGAACCCTTAAATTTATGTCCCATTCCATACTCCAATATTAAAAGAGGAATTCCTGCTGTGAATATAGCACAAAAATATGGTATTAAAAATGCTCCTCCTCCACTTGAATAAATTACATACGGGAATCTCCATATATTTCCTAACCCTACAGCTGATCCAATTGCTGCAAGTATAAATCCTACCTTTGTCCCCCATTGTTCTCGATTTTCTTCCATTTTTAAATCCTCCTAAGTTAATTATTTGCTATATTTTGATTAAATGTTTCTATTAGATATAAACCTACTTTTAAAACATAAACCAAATTTAGAATATTTATAATAAAAAAATCTCATAGTTATTTATGAGACTTTTTAACCTAGGATATAAAAAAGCCTCATACTTAATCTATGAGACTTTTTGATATATAAAATAATACAAAAAATAGCCTCATAATACTCTATGAGGCTATTTCATCTATAAAATATAAATTAGCCATCATAGATACACTCACTTTAAACAGCAATTGCATCTATGACAGTAATAAATATAAATTCATCAAATCATAAACACAATTGCTACAGTAATTCGGCTAACAATAAGAGTACTCTATTAAATTTTGATTTTATTTCAAATTTTGCTTTTATTGAATTCATAATATTTCCTCCCCTTCATTTCTTTGTTATTTATAATATCAAGTATTTTATAATTCGTCAATACTTTAAATATTTTTTTGTTAATTTTATAATAAATAAAGGTTTATAATAACATTTTGTTTATAAATAATTGTTTTAATATCGTATACTTTGCAAATTTATATTTAAATATTAGATACTATTTAATAACTTAATTAAATATTTTTAAATTTCTATGTTCTAAATTTCTAGAATATATATGTTGTAATATGATTTCTACAATCAAATTTTAAACTTAATTTTAAATTATCTTCAACAAGATTGTTTAAACAAATGTAGATTTTAAATTGCAATATATATATATATTGATTTTTAGATATCATTACTATATTATATACGTCTAATTAACTTAATACTTTTTATAAAAAATCATATCTATAATTAATTGCCATTCCATTATCTAATACTAAAATAAATATTTCTTCAAATGATTCAATATCACTGCTATTAAATTTATAAGCTTTATATGTGTTAATCAATTCGTTAATACCTTGTTCTATTTTGCAAAATTCATCAAGCTCATTGCTTTTTTCATATACTGTTAACGCTTTATTAATTATATCCATATTCTTTTCCTCAATAAAAACTACTTTTTTTGTTTCTTTATTTCCCTCTTTAAACTTTTTAAATCTCTCATCACCTATACTTTTTATTAATGATTTTTTATTTTTTGTATGACCTTCTTTTACTAATTTAGCTCTCTCTTGATACTTTCTATATAGTTCCTTTGAACTAACTATACCACCCTTACTGTATAAATATTTAATTAGTTCTAATTCATTTTTATTTAATTCAATAAATCTATATCCTGGAACATTTCCTCCAAACTCTTTTAAAATATGATATTGACCATCTATATATTTTGCTAACATCCAATTATTTTGTATTTCTTCTTCTGTATCTGCTAAAATACAATGCTTACTTCCATGAGATATAAAATTCCAATGATCTGATATTCTTAAACTTCCTTCAGGTTTATAATCCCAAGAAACTCCTGGTACATTATAATAACTTAAACTATATGGACTTTTATTAATATATTCAAACTTGTTAATTTCATCTAATACTTCCTTTGGTGTTACCTTTGCACTTTGTGGTAATAATAATTTCCTCATAAGTATTCTCCTAACTACTTTATCTAATAAACAAACTCTGCGTAAATTTAATAATTATATTATGTAAATAGTATGCGTATGTTTAATCTTAAAATTACCCTATTGTATATTTTTTATTTTTCATACTAAAAAACAGACTAGAAATTAATCTAGCCTATTTAATATTTATCAGTTATTTAGTTTTTTACTATGTTTTAAAACAGTATTGATATTGTAGTATAAGGGCGAACTGGCATTGGAATTTGCTTTTTAAAAATACTTCTCTTCTATTTTTAAATCTGTAAATAATACTTCATAACCATTATCAATAGGGCTACAACAATATATTCCGCATTTAACCATTTTTTCTTCACTATGAAGGTGACAAATTCTTAGTTGTCTCCATCCTCTATTTAAAACATTAACTTCTATTTTATAATCTTTTCCTTCTCTACTAATTCTAAATTCAGCTTCATTTACCTCTGAATCTAATTCTTCTGTAGACCAGTCTGAATATCCTAAATTAGTTACAACTGCACCTAGCTTTGGTGGATTACTTAATTCATATTCAATAGAAGTTTTTAACCAATTATCTTCATCTACTCTTACTACTAATCCACATTGGTCAAATTGATGAATTGCATTAAACTTAACCTTTGTTGTCATTATAAAGTCTTTTTCAGTTTCTATATATAACATATGAGCATTATCATTTCTAAAACCATAATGAGTTCTTTGCCAAAAATCTGTTATTCTATCAGTCTTTACAAAAATACCATCTTCTCTAAATTCCCATGCTGATGGTTCATATAACCACTTCATCTTATTTAATGATTCCTTGTTATTTAATAAGTCAACAAAAACTTCTGGATCATTTTCTAACACTTTATCATTTTTTATTATTATATCCACTTTGCCCTTAGGATTATCTATTGAAAAATGTTGCCTTTGAAGCCACATAAAATAATCTCCGTATAATTCCTTTTTATCTTTACTGCTTCTTTCTATTGATGATGTAAAAGTACAATCTAACCATACCTTTATATCAAAATTAATATCTACTGTGTTTTTAAATAACAATAATCCTTCAACTATAACTATATCACTTTTTTTGTAACATTCTTCAATTTTTCTTTTTAAATTATAAAAATCATAGGCATTTTCATAATAAAACTTACATGGATTCTTATCATTAAAAGATTCTTTAAATATATCTTCATTTTCATCTAAAGAAATTACAGAAACATCATAATTAGATTCATAAAATTCCTTTAGTTTATTAGCAAAAGTAGTTTTACCACTTAAGCTTATGCCACTTATTCCAATTACTACTTTCCCATTTTCCTCTATCTTCTTATGTATTAAAGAAGATAACTCTTCATTTAACATCTATTCTTTTTCCCCCTTATGATCCCCCTTAATTTTTACTTTTATCTCTACTTCGTTATATTATATTTAATAATATAAATATTTACTTGCAATAATTTGATAATAAATAACACTAAACTGACTTTATTAATATTTTACTATTTTTTAATAATGTTGATATTATAGTATAATGGCGAACTGGCATTGGAATTTGCTTTTTAGAACTCTTAAGTAAGAGTCAAAATTTTATATTTTGCTACTCGAACTTACTCAGCGAATGTACATGAGTCGAGTTTCCTTTTAGTCTTACAATTAATTGCTTGTCAACAATCTGTGATTGGGAGCATGCATTAATTGGACTAAGCTTTATTTTAGAGTTCTTAAAGTAAATTCCCCTGTCCATGAGCTTTATATTATAATACCAACATTCACTTAAAATATAGTTTAAGATTTAATTATCTGCTGGAAATACTATACCTGCATCTTTTCTAGCTTTTACTGCAGTTTCAACTACATTTAAAGAATGCTCTAATAATTTATAACACATATCTTTATTATCATTATTAAAAATTTCTTTAAAATTCTTTAATTCATATACCATTCTATTAGACACTTCTTGGTTATTGTAACTTTCTATTTTCCCATCTATACAAGTTTCAAAAGAAAGACACTCATTAGTTGAACTATCTAGTTTTACATATCCATTCCTACCTTGTATATATACAAAACTTGGACTCATCGTATCTTTTGCTCCAACACATTCACACACAAAATCTTTATACCTTAATGTAACTATTCCTGATGTATCAATTCCATTCTCTGCAATATTAGCTAAATATCTTACATCTACAGGCTTTCCAAAAAGACCTATAACAAAATGTAAATTATAAATATTTATATCATATAAAGCTCCACCTGAAAATTTAGGATTAAATACATTAGGTATTTCTCCATTCATAAACGAATTATACCTGCTTGAATATTGAGAAAAATTACATTGAACTAACTTTATGTTTTGTAACTCTTTAATTTTATTTTTAATATCAATAAAATTAGGTAAATATATTGTTGTAATTCCTTCAAATAAAAATAGATTATTATCTTTAGCTATTTTTATTAAATGTTCACTCTCTTTTATAGTAGATGTAAATGGCTTTTCACAAATTACATGTTTTCTGTTTTCTAAAGCTTTTAATGCATAACTATAATGAAGACTATTAGGTAATGCTATATAAATAAAATCTATTAATTTATCTTCAAGCATCTCTTTGTAATCAGTATATACAGATTTTATATTATACTTTTTAGACATCTCATCTGTTCTATTGCTTATTTTTCTTGAACATAATGCTATACATTCTACCCCATCAACTTTTGATACGGCTTGTAAAAAAGTTTCTACAATACCACCTGTTCCTACAACTCCAATGTTCATATTACTACCTCCTACAAAATACGTTTAAAATCATAAATTTTCTATATAAGTTCCTCACCATAATGATAAATCATATTATTTATAAATATTTTTTAATTTATATAAATAAACAAACTCCTCAGAACTTATATATCTATATTTCCAACTATTATATATTAAAATTCTTCTAATAATTAAATTATATAATAAATTAAATTCCATTACTATCTTCAATTACTATAAATAACACATATGTACATCCAAAATTATAATAAATATTATAATTTTCATTAAACAAATTAAATCTTTATTGTTTATTTCTTCATTTTTTTCAATTTTTATTTCAAATTCATCATTTTTCTACAATTTATTTCATAAAACCGTTTACTATTAGTAGCATAATTATACCATAATATGATATAATTTCTTCCTAAACAATTAAATGTAAAGGAGATGAATTATTATGAATTCAAAAAAATCTTTTAGTTCCTTATTACTAATGCTAATATCTATTCCAATCATTGCACTAATAGCTGGTTCTGTAGTAAATTTTATCACTACAAAGACAAACTATTCAAATTACATTGCTCTTGGTGGTGCTATCGTTTCAGTGGTTTTAATAATAATTGTATTAAGTCTTTGTAAAATTAAGAATATAGTTATAGCAATCATTTATTCTTTTTTAGTAGGAACTTCAGTATATATGGTTCATACTTATGGAGACTATGTTCGTTTTGGTAAAGAACTTGCAATAGAACAAAACTTAACTGACACTAGTGAGACTAAAGCTCTTGCAGATAAATTTCTTGAATCTGAAACTGGCACCTCAGGCGTATGTGGATATGTGAAATATGTAGCCAAGGTTGGTATTATAACTAAATCTAGCAAATCTCATCAAGTTACAAAACATGAAGGTGCAGATGCATGGATGGAAATAGGATTTGATTTACTTTCATATGTTGCTGTCTCTATTGGATGTATATATTATTATATGAAAGATAAGAAAAAAGAAGAATTAGATGAAACCGCCAATGGGGCACTAAACCAAAAGAATTAATAGAATCTATATCTTTTAATAAAAAAAGATATGAAAACACAAATATTTAACAACTAATGCTTAAAAACTCTTATCAAATTATTAATAGAGTTTTTAAGCATTCTTATTTTTAATTACATATTATAAAATGTAATTATCTTTCTATTTATTGCTATTAGTAATTTCAATAGCTAACTCTGAAATTCCAAAGTTATTTTCATCAAACATTATCTGTTCATAAGAATTATATTTGGATATATCATCTAATTCACATAATTCCTTATTTGTAATAACAGATTTATCCTCATCTTCCCCTATTGAATATTGATCACGCTCTAAATTAAGCATATCAAGATTTAATTCTTTATTGAATTTATTTAGAGGGATATCAGTATCTTCTTCTACTTTTAAAAATTTACAATCTATATCTTTAATAAATTTAGAAGGTATACCATTAGATGTTATAAATAATTTTTCAGTAGCTCTTGTCATTCCAACATAAAGTAACTTTCTTTCTCTAAACTCTAACATATCCATATCCTCTTCTTCAACTTCCACTGGACATAATGGCATTACTGTAGAGTTAACTCCTGCAATTATTACTATCTTAAATTCAAGACCTTTAATAGAATGCATTGTTACAAGTTTTACACATTCTTTATGAAAATCAAGTTTATTGGCATTATCAAATATTAAACAAGGTATATTATACTTATCTAAACAAATTTTAAATTCTTCTAGCTGTCTTTTTTGTCTAGCAATTATAACTATATCCTCTAATTTATAATCTTCCATAAGGTTTTCCACTATTAAATTACCTATATATAAACCTTCTTCATTTGCATCTTTAAAATTTCTATATGTTGGATAATCGCCTTGCTTGTCTATTAAATTAGGTTTAACAAAATTATCATCCTGAAGCAAGTCTTTATTACTATTAATTAAACTAAAGGCCGCCTCAGCTATTTGTGTTGTTGTTCTATAATTTTTAGTAAGTGCATTAGATTTACCTGTCATATCATATCCAAGACTAGTAAATGAACGATTTTTAATTAGCCATGCTTGAGAGTATATACTCTGAGCAACATCTGAAATAAATGTTATACTAGAATAAACTTTTTTATTATATAATGTCTTTAAAAATTCTAATTGAACCCTTGTTAAATCTTGACTTTCATCTATTAAAATGTGAGTATATTTTTGAATGGGACATTTCTTAGCTTCCTCTAATGCAATTAATGCCATATCTTGAAGATCCACTTTATTTATCTTTTTTAAATTATCATTATATTTTAATAAAACATCAAATATAGCATTTCTTTGTTTAGACTTTTTTCTAAGTTTTTGAGGTCCATCACTATTGATATTACTAACTCTCCCTATTCTATCAACGCATTGATATTCTTGGAGATCCATATAATTACAAGCCTTAATCCATATAATTTCTTCTTTAATAAATTGAAGATATTTAGAATTAATTACTTCAACGTTTTCATATTTATTGCTAATAAACTTAATAGCATCTATTAATTCATTCTTGCACTCTTTTTGTGATGCGATAGTTAATTTCTCATTATGCTGATTTTTATACCTATTAAAATACATATACATTATTGAATTTATTGCTTTAATATACAACTTGCTACTATTTTCTTCATCAAATAAATTTGCTTGAGCATTAATCTCATCCTTAATATTATCATATATAACTGATACATATTTTTGAAGTGCTTTATTATAAGTTACCATAAGTACACTATCATCTTTATATGGGCAATAGTGTCTTAATAGTAGTGGTATCTTGTTTGCAGCAACAGTAGTCTTACCAGAACCTGCTACACCTTTTATTAATGAATGACCATTTGGTTTACTCTCAATTATTCTTTTTTGTTCTATATTAAGTTGCATTTCTACTCCCTCTTTACATATATTTTCTAAAATTTGGTAATTATTATATTAATTGTACTATATTCTGTGCTTATATGTAAAGTTTTGAATGATTCTAAATTTAAAACATATAAAATTAAGAGGATATTTCAAATATATTTTTTGAAACCTCCTCTTTTCTCTCTAATTCTCTTTCTAAATTATTTAAATAACATTATTAGATAACTTTCCTATGGCAGCTGATAATATCATTGGTAATATAGTGTTTAATGGAAAAAAGAATATAAGTAATATCATAGGTATAACCATATTATCCATAGCTTTACTCACAAAACATGTAGTCACTACAACTACACTAAATACTGGATCAATTCCAAATAAAATTGATAATCCATATCCAATACAACTTCCTGAGAATATTATAGGAAAAATATGTCCACCTCTCCATCCAGTTGATAAACAAATTTCTGTTAATAATAACTTAATTAATCCTATAATAATTAACATATATGCCCCTATACTGTTCCATTCAAAAACCAACTTTTTTAATTCATGCTCACCTGAAAATAATGTATAAGGTAATAATGTGCCTATTATTCCTATTGATATTCCCCCTATTATTGCTTTTACAATCTTTTTATCCTCAAAGGCTTTCAATAATTTATGAAGTACTTTGCCATACATTTTATAAATAATACCTACTAATATAGCGATTAATAGAAGTATCACTCCAAATAGTATTTCACGCCTACCTATTTTACATTCTCCAAATTTAACTATAAAACCCTCTCTATTATCTATTTGTGATAATAATATAAAAACTGAAAAACCAGCAATCGTAGTAACTGTATATATAATAGTTTTTATCTTTTTTATTAAACTTTTATCTTTATCACTATTTTCTCCAAGAGTATATACTCCAAATAAAGGTGCATTAAATATCATACCTATACTTGCTTGCATACTAGATTGAGTTATTTCATCTGCATACTCATTAATAATATTATTTTTCTTAAATTTTTCATTCATCTTATCTCCAACAAATGTAATAATACCACCAATTATCCCTGTAAGTGCTGCTTCTGGACCTAAACTAGCTCCAAAAAATAAAACAGTAAGTGCTGCAATAGTAGCTTTTGGTACTGATTTATACTCTACTTTTTTATTCTGTTTAAATTCACCTAAAGTTTGATTCATAAATTTAGGATAATCTCCAAAATATTTTTGAGTAAGTCCTACTAATATTCCACCTATTATTCCAATGATTAAAGTCCAATAATTTGTATTAAAATAATTAGGTAATGTATTCCACATAAAGTGAATCCCTAAATTAACCACACTTAGAAATAACCAAGTTAAAAAACCTACCATTCCTCCCATAACAATACTATATATTATTATTTCAAGGTCTATTCTTATAGTTTTGTTCATAATCTTCTCCTTTTATATTTATATGAATAATTATTTATATATTTAATTCTCATCAATAAATTCAAATATATAACATCATTTTTTACCTGTCAATATATATATTGTGGAAGTATAGATTGTAATTGTATATTATAAAAAGAGCACCTACTTACATAAGTACTCTAAAAATCATTCTGTTTTTATAGCTGTTCAAGTTAAATTATTTGTGGATTATAAAATTAAGAAAATTGCTATTGAGGACAAATCTTATGAAGATATTAGATTTTCTCTTCGCTCTTGCTATTTTTCTGAAAAAGATATAGATAGTGGTGTTAGTATAAAGTAGTGGACACATTAAGTCGAACTAAGTAAAATAATATTTAGTTAAAAAAGGATGTGTCCATCTGACCTACAGACAGTTATTTGTAATAAATTTTAATAAAACCATAATAATTGATTAAATTGATTATTATGGTTTTCGATTTATTCTTATAATGAAATTTTATTACATAACTGAATTAATATGTAAATGAATAATTAAAAGTATTCAAATGTAT
>NZ_JAHXPT010000040.1 GCF_019431045.1 Clostridium weizhouense
TTGGGGTGAAGTCGTAACAAGGTAGCCGTAGGAGAACCTGCGGCTGGATCACCTCCTTTCTATGGAGAAATCTAGTTAACATGATGTTTAACTAGTAATAATATTTTAAAAGTCTTACTTAAAAGTAATTAAAGTTAACTTAAATGTTAATTATTCTGTTCAATTTTGAGAGATTTAAAAACGTGTAGAATACTCTACACGTTTTTTTGATGTCTATGAAAGTATAGAATTTCTTAATATTAAAAGGCTAATAAAATTTAATGTAAATGAGATATTTTGAAATATGTATAAATATATAGAATAAATTTTTTTATAACAATTAAATTAAGCGTAGATAATTTAAATTAATTTTAATCTATTTTTTATTAGTTGGTTTATTTATTATTATATATTAATATAAAAAGATATCAACAATTAAGAAAAAAGATATCCACATTATCAACATATGTATTATAAAAAAATGTGAATAATATATATATAAAAATTAATTATTCATATTAAGTTATTTTTATTAAAGCGTAACTTTGATATAGAAGCTTATATATCATATATAATGTAAGAATAAATCATATTTTAGGAAAACAGATTTAAGATACAAATCTATTTTCCTAAAATAGTTTAAATAATAATTTAAAATTTTCTATAAGTCATATAATATGTAAACATTTACAATGTCTTTAAAACAAGAATCAATCGATATTTGCAAAAAAATAAAAAAAAGTGTTGACATAAATAATATAAGTTTATATAATAATACTTGTCGCTGAGAGGTGACACAACAAATAAAAGAAAAAAGTTCTTTGAAAATTGCATATAAGAATACGAAGTTTAGTAAAACTTAGTACGAGGAATCAGATGATTTTTGTAACGAACGTATTTCATACGTGAGTGAAAAATCATGTAGATGACGAAGTAATAAGATTTAATAAACAAGTATATTGTATATAATACAACAAGCCAAGAATATATTCTTTGTAATATTAATTACCTAGATAATTACTCAAGTAATTATTGGCAAATTGTGAAGTTTATTGACTAAGTAATTAGTGATAATAAATAAACAATTTACGAAGTTTAGTAGTGATTAGTGCAAGGAAACAAAGAATTTATGAAATGAGAAGTACTTTGGTACGTGAATGAATAAATTCTGAAGTTGACGAAGCAATAAGCACTAATAAGCGAGTAAAAGGTCAAGCTACAAAGGGCGCATGGTGAATGCCTTGGCATCAGGAGCCGATGAAGGACGTGATAAGCTGCGATAAGC
>NZ_JAHXPT010000041.1 GCF_019431045.1 Clostridium weizhouense
CGCCGAAGGTACTGCATGGGAGACTGTGTGGAAGATTAGGACGTTGCCAGGTAAGTGTAAAAGAGATAGTTATTATGACTATCTTTTTTTAGTATAAAAAAATAATTAGCTAAATATAAAAATATTATGCAATAATTTACCCCTACATTTTAATTTCACACGAGCATTCTTAAGATGAGTAAATTTTTTTTTGTTTATCTTCCAAAAATCAAGATCTTTAAATTGCTTGAAATCTATAATTCTAAATTTTTCCTAAAAGAAACTTGTGTAGCGTATTTTTAATTATTTAAGATTATTATTGTTTATTTTTATCAACTCATGGCATTTCATAATTCGAATGGGTATAACTTAAATTATAATCTATGGTTTGAAAATTTATTATTGAAGTTTTTTCTTTGTAACATATATACATAGAAATAGTAACTTAAAATCATATTTATTTAGTGATTATTATCGTATAAACCTTATTAGTGTTTTATATAAAATTATATGATTTAATAAGTATAATAGTTAAAGTGTTTATTAAAGTTCTGTTTAAATCTGGTGCAAAGTACTTTTAAATAGAATTTAGAATGATACATATTATTATATTTAATGTGCTTAAGACGGAATGTTATTAATATAAATATATAATAAAATAGAATGTAAAAATTTTTTAATCAATTTTTATAGAGAGATATCATAAAAGCTTTATGATATCTTTTTTTACATGTAGAATATTAACTAGTATACAGGGATTATAGAGATCTTATTGAGCGTAAAAATATTAGTAGGATTAGCATATCTAACTAAAATACATAAAAGATTTGTCTGATATGAATAATAGTAGTAAATGAAATCTAAAAACTATCACTAAAAAACGATATAAACACATAAGTATTCATGAATATTAAGTAATACTTTGCCTAGCGTATCAATGATAAGAATTTTGCGGAAATATAAGAAAAATGTAGTATTATGGGTTTAATTAGGGTAAACAATGTAAATATAAATAATTATATTTAAAAGATATGTTAAGATAAAACACGTCGCTGATGACGGGGACAACTTAAAAATAAGTTTAGAAAAACCTTTGGAAAAAAGAGTTTGAAAGCTTGAAAAAAAGTTGTTGACACTGAAAAAAACAAGTGATATACTGAGTAAGTCGCTTGAGGGCGACAAGTTAAAACAAAAG